>CACWWZ010000005.1 GCA_902764705.1 uncultured Prevotellaceae bacterium
TCGATAATCCGCTGGTCAGTCTGACCAACGACGAGCGCTGTCATAAGTCTACCTTGTTGCAGAATCCCTCACAGCCACAAGCCCCTGTGCTACGTAGCGAGTCGGACGAAATCATTCAGAGCCATACTACTGGTATCTTTACCGCCCGTCAGTCCATGGAGGTGTTCGAAGGCGTCGACCAGCAGTTCAATGTCCACCTCTATATGGCCAACTGTGCGGCAGCCCTCGTGGTCGACACCATTGGCAGTGGCATCCGTGAGATGAAGGTGTATGCTACAGGTTTTGCAACCGGTTTCAACATCGCCGACAGTGCCTTTATCTATAGCAACAAACCTCCCTTGGTCGTTGCCAATCCTGTGCAGGCACAGAACAGTGGCGAGGTG
The DNA here is from genome assembly GCA_902764705.1 of uncultured Prevotellaceae bacterium. Classification (GTDB taxonomy): domain Bacteria; phylum Bacteroidota; class Bacteroidia; order Bacteroidales; family Bacteroidaceae; genus Prevotella. The sequence continues at coordinate 384 of CACWWZ010000005.1, forward strand.
GCGTTCTGTACGGTGAACTTCCCGTCGCGTGAACCAGAGCCGACAGAAGCCTCCACCCGTGTCGTCATTGAGACGACCGATCCTTTCGTTGGACCGACTTCCGACAAGAGCCTGTGGGAGTTCCGCATCTATACGACGACCCACGACGGCACAACTACGGAGAATGTCCTCTACATCCGACGCCCCCTGCGAGCCGGCCAGCTCATGATTATCAAGGTCAAGGCACATCCTGACGGTTCTGTCACCACCGACGACCAGACGGTAGGTGTCAGCGTCACCCTCAACTGGAACGACGGCGGACATCACGAATGGGAATTGTAACAATTTGAAGATGAGCATACTGAGAAGGAAATATTTATATTATATAATAGGAACGCGCGCAACAGCCCTCCTGGCCCTCCTGGCCCTCGTGGGCTGCACGTCCGACGACGCTGCCCTCTCGGAACCCATCCCAGAGCCCACTCCGGCGGACGGCAAGGTCGCCGTCGAACTGGCTTTGTGCGTATCCCCTTCTCAACTCGCCACTACCCGTATGTCTATTGCGGCGACGCAACGCGAAGGCTTTCGGCCTATTGAGAATGTCTGGATGATGCCTTTTGATGGAAATGGCAATGCTGGAGTTCCTTTTAACCTGCCGTTGAGTACGTCGCCATATACGGCAGATAACAACCGTCATTTCTTGAACAATGCGTTGGATATCATTATAGGTACTAAATCATTTTTGTGTTATGCCAAGCCCAAGGACCCTGTGACGGCTCAAACGGGTGTGACAGATGAAAAGTTCCTGAATGGCAGTATCGTGTCGATGCTTCCTGCGCTCGCAGAGAATACTCCTGCAAATATCTCCTTTAGTCCGGATCAGATTAATCAAGGTGATATCGCCGCTAAAAATTCTGATTCAGATAATGGCAGAGCAGCAGGTATTGCGACCTATCTCACCAATATTGCTAAAGTAACAGAATGGACAGATGAAGTATTGGCACCTCGTTTAGAATCTTTTAAAAATAAAAATAATGGCGTCTATCTGCCTATTGCCGGCTCCAGCAGGAATCTTGAGAAATGGGTGAATATGCTCTATAGTGACATTCAAGGTCTTGCAGGTGTAGACAATATTGTTGCAGCTATCGAGGATGAGACATATGTAGCTGTTACCAATGGCTCTCCGAAGAAGTCCATTAGTTTCAAGGATGATTACCAATTCCCAGTAGACCTGCCTGATGGTATTGCCACCATCCAATGGATCAATTACTCTGAGAATCCTGAAAATTCAAAATTTGTATATCAAAATACAGACCGATACAACGAGTACGCCTATCCTGCTGAATTGTGCTACTATGTAGAAAGCGCCATCAAAACCTCGACAGAGAGCAAAGCGAGTTCTTATGCAAACAATAAGACTTGGGAAGACATCCTTGATGATTATGGCACAGGCACTGTCGTATCTGCTGATACCCGTTCGGTAGCACTAACAGAGCCTTTGCAATATGGCGTAAGCTGTCTGAAGACGCAAATCAAGGCTGTTCCACAAGAATATTCAGGCGGAACAGGCTTGTTAGGCTATAATGCTGACCCACAGACAGATGTCGTGCCATTAGCGGGCAGCACTACAAATACTCAAGGTACATTCCCCCTGACAGCTATCCTTGTCGGTGGTCAGACGAAGCAGGACTACACCTTGTCGCCACTTTATCCTGACGAGACGGCTGATGGCTATGATCCTACGAGGGATCCGGAATATGTCATCTACGATAAGAGTATTGCCAATGAAGGCATCTGCTTAGGTGATTTCCAGAGTGAAGACTTCTCAACGCCTGTCTATACTCTTGTCTTTCAGACTAAAAACGACAAATCGGTAAAGATGGTGTTGGAATTTCTGAATAATAGTGGTAAGGATTTCCAATGTGAAGACGGTATTATCTACAATGGCACCAAATTCTATATGGTTGCCTCTATCGTGTTGGCTGTTGCTAGTGAGGATTATAGTAAGCGTATCTTTACGAAAGACTATATGACCACAGCTCAGGTTACCATCTCCGGACTCTCCAAGGCCTATAACTCGCTGCCCAGTTTGAACAGTGACAAGATTCGTCTGTTTACGGAGGTACAGGCAGGTATCAGAAAGTGGGATACTGGTCAGACTATCGATCATCCAATATATAATTGGTAATAATGAAGAAAACATGATGAGCGTTAAGAACATATATCGAATAGGTTTCCTCTTCTGTCTGACGGCAGTGGTGGGGCTGACGGCCTGTTCTAGCGATGAGAGTCCTCAGTCGTCTTCAGACCGACAGCTGAACCTGAGGTTCTATGCTCATCAGTTGGATGAGGTCCCCATCGCTCAAGCGCCCAGTCGCAGGGCACTACCAACTAATTTTGAGGTATACACCCCTGTGGCAGGTACAAATATCATCGGTTTCATCACTCCGGAAACGGGAACAACTGTTGCTGCACGTATCTTTACACTCGACCAAGACCAGTGGAAGACGAATATCACGATTGAGAATCCTAATGCCAACTATTATCTATATGGCTTCCTGCCTGTTGGTAGTGAGACATCTACCGATATCAGTACCTCACGCTTAAATGGCAAGGAATACAAGGACGGCGCTAAGCTCACGATCAATCGCATTAAATCGCTAACAGCGCAGGATCCCTGTGTCATCGTTGGTGTGAAGAAGTATGATACAGGTGTGGCCGCTATCAACGATATAGACATCAAGCAAGGCCAGTTCCTCTATAATTTCAATACTGACCCGAGCAATGAGTATGCTTATCTGCTTCTCGACCACGTGTTTGGTGCCTATCAGTATCAAATAGGTGTTACCGAAAGCTATAGCCAACTGCGTAAGATTAAGTTAAAGTCGGTTACTCTCAGTACGATGGACTCTAAAACGGTGAATGCAGTGGTGACGTTGACCGCCAACACTACCAACACCTCGCCACTGACCTCTGTGGTCTGTACTCCTAATAATGACACAGGCAGTAATACCGTCACATTATATAAGACTGGAGCCAATGAATCTGATAAATTGTTGACAACGTCTTTTCAGGATCTGGCTACCTGCTATGCTCCAGCCATTAACCAGCAACTCAAGTTGACTGCTGTTTATGATGTCTATGACAAAAGCGGCACTAACCTGATTCGAGAAAATTGTAATGCTGAAAACATATTTACACCTATTGTACAGGAAAGCGATCTTAAACCCGGTAAACGACATACCATTCGTATAACGGTGAATCCCACCTATTTATATGTGCTGTCTGATCCGGATTTGGATAATCCGACGATAACGGTGAATTGATAATAAAGAATAAAGAAGTGAGAGCTAAAGATACCATAATAAGTTTGATGATGCTCCTCACCGCAACGGCAGTGCAGGCGCAGATATCCATTGGTGGTAGCATCTATGGAGGTGGAAATGCTGGTAATACGGGTGGTAGCACAAAGGTTACTGTATATTCCGGTAATCTGCATGCTGTCTTCGCTGGTGCCCGTATGGCTAATGTCGGTGGCTCTACCTTTGTACATCTCGACGGTGAACATGCCTCTGACTATATTCTGGTCGACTACGTTTATGGCGGTAATGATATTGCAGGAGAAATTGGCACGTCAACGACGCTACCTGTTGATGATAATAATCAGCCCATCCTTACTAAAGCGACAGAGAACAACATTGGCACCGATTGGAACGCCTTTGTGCGCATCTCTACCAAGACAGAGACCGTTGGAGGTAAAGTACAAGAGGTTAGTAACGCTAAGAAAATATATATTGGCCAACTCTTTGGTGGTGGTAATGGTTACTATGATTATGAGCCGAAAACCACAGGAACGGGTACCATTGTTAAGGATAAAGTAACTCATGCAGAGGTGGCTTCCAGTACTAATATCCTGTCAGAACCCGAACTCGCCAAGACCTACTTGGAAATCCTTGGCGGCTCTATCGTCTATGCTTATGCTGGTGGTAACAATGCCACGATTACTGAAAATACTGTTGTCTGCCTGGACAACCCCAGCAAGGTGGTTAGCAGTATAGAGGATGAAGACGGCAACGAACTTCTTAACGACGCCCGCTTCAAGTTGATGCGAGTCAACACCACCCTCTCGAGCCCATCGAGCGATGCCTACCAGATTGGCCGTATGTTTGGCGGTAACAATAAGGCAGAGATGGCCATCCGTCCTACCTGGAACCTGAAACGCGGCAAGGTTAGAAATCTTTATAGTGGTGGTAACCAGGGTGCAATGACTCATCCAAACGGCATTTACATTGCTGTAAAATCTGAAGGCATGAAGGTGGACAATGTCTATGGCGGATGCCGTATGGCCGATGTTGATCCTAACGAGACTCAAAAAGCCATTACGAAGGAAACTATCGAAGGAACTCCTTTCCCTGCCGGTTATTCTGCTCGTGTGCTGATTACTGCTGGCGACATCAATAACGTATATGGTGGTAACGATGTTACAGGTAATGTCTTTGGTGGTAATGCTGTCGGCATTCACTGTAGCATCAATGGTGATGTCTATGGCGGTGGTAACGGCTCGTATCCCTATACGGACAACCCAAAACTTAAGGACGATGATACCTATGGAGACCTGTACTATGATCCCGATCAAGTACTGAATGAAGCTAATCTTACTGCAACATCAGACAAGTTGAAGTCTGTTGAGGCCATGAATGTCTTCCGTCCTAATGCTGAGGCTGTTTCTATCCGTCTGATTGGAACGGCTGCAAAGCCTACTGTGATTGGAGGTTCCGTCTATTGTGGTGGTAACAGTGCTACTTTGCGCAATGACAGAAATACGACCGCAGCAGCAGAGTTGAAGATAGGCTCGTATGTCTATGCCGATAATGTGTTCTTTGGCAATAACGGCGAGAACATGATCAAGACGAATGTGAAGTTTGATACGGAATTAGAAGGCGTGTTGAGGACATTCAAAAGTGCTGTTACTGGTTCGGAACAGCCTTTCAGCTCTATAGACCTGACGGATAAGGATCTTTTTGCTGCCTATATGGATGGTGTGGCCATGAGGGTCCATCCGCGCGTTGCCTTCGATATAAGTAAGGCCAATGGCGGTGATGACGACGAAGACTATAAACCATATTCTACCTATTTTGGTTCCGTGTTCGGTGGTGGCAATATCGGTAGCATGAAGTTCCTGGGTGAAGTAGAATTCAACTTCAATAAGAAGGTTGTCATCTTTGACAAGTTCGTAGGCGGTTGTAACAACGCCTTTATTCCTGAGCAATGGTCTGATGCGAATAAGACAACAAAACTGAATGCACTCTATGAGGGAGGCGTGCTTGAGGCACCTAATAGTGAGACGGGAAACAAACTGATAATTGATCTAAGTGGCCTGAAAATAGAGCCGAAGCGATGGAATGCTACCTACACATCTATTGCAGCAAACGAAAATTTGATTATTGGGAATAAGTACTACACCTCTGCTTTGGGCGACGGAGAATTCATTGCCACGACCACGGAAAAAGAGTCAGGGAAGACGTATTACACGATGTCCAACCACGGAACCGAGTTGGTATGGAATACCATTAACGCCGAAACAGGACTTAGGGTTAACTCCATTCCACCAAGCGAATTGACGTCACCTATTGAAAGTACAGATGACGATTTGAACCGCCGTCTGACGGGTGGTAACATCTATGGCGGCTGCTATAATAGTGGTATTGTTAATGGCAATGTGGTCATCAACATCAACGAGACCCTGATGGAGCGCGAAAAGCTGTTCGATGTAGTGAAAACCAACGAGTTGGGCGAAGAGGAGAGTCTCTATGGCTCCGACCAGACGCAACAGGAGCGGTTTAAGATTCTTAAGCGCAACACGGGAGTCCTTCTTGGTCAGCAGGGTATGGATGTGCTTGGTAAGGCACTCAACGTATTTGGAGGCGGTTATGGCAAGGATGCCAGAATCTGGGGTAGCACTACTGTCAACCTGAACAAGGGCTATGTGTTCCAGATCTTCGGTGGCAGTGAGAGAGGCGTCATCGGTAAGTCTTTGGAGGAAGCAGGTACTGCTGTGACAGTGGACGATCCTCTCAACAATACGACTCAGAACTACGACTATGAATTCGAAGGTAATCACTATACCTATAATCCTAGTTACAGCTGCTACGTTAACCTGAAGGGAGAATTTAATGGTGTCTCGAAGAAGGAAAACAGCAGTGACGAAATGGCTGAGTGCGAATTCATGTATGGTGGTGGCTTCTTTGGCCCCATCTGCGGCAACACCGTCATCAATCTGGGTAAGGGGCGTATCTTTAATAGCTTTGCCGGTAGTTGCAATGCCGATATCCTTGGACATACTGAGACCTACATCGGTCGTATGGTTAAGGATGCATACAGCGATAAGATGGGCAAACTGGGTACAACCAAAGATACAGATAACAAGACCTATCTGATTGATAAGGATGATTACTACGAAAGCGGTTTCCCGTGGATTCGAGACTATACCTATGGCGGCAACGACCTGGGTGGTAAGATTATGCGTGAGGTGGATTTCGTTGGTCGGGTGCGTGATGACGTCAAGCCGATGGTGCATAAATACAGTGCTACCAGCAATGCTCATCCCGACGTACTGAAGGCCTCTGCCTATACGGAGTATCTTCAGGGACGTGCCATCGGTATCTTTGCAGGCTGCTACGGTACTTACGATTATAAGGACCGGAAGTTCAAGGAATATACTGATGCGAATGGCGAGCCTTTAAAGGATGCTCAAAATAACCCTCTATTTACCAAACCCCGTCTGAATAATGCCATTGTCAATTTCCGTCCTACCGCTGACAACGAGGAAAATGTCAACGGTTACAACAAGGTTAGTGAAATCTTTGGTGCCGGTCAGGGCTATTCTGGTGAGAAAGACCGTGACATCATGCAGAACCGCAGCTATGTGCTCATCGATATTCCTAACGCTTTCGGTACTAAGTACGAAACGATGGAAGTATTTGGTGCAGGAGCATGGGGTGGTGTCGGCATGGACGAGACACTGGGTGCCGATGCTGACAAGGACAAGACCTCTGCTATCATCGACCTTGCCCGTGGTACAATCGGTGCAGCCTACGGTGCCAGCTATAAGGAGGGCGTTACTCGTCGCACTGTTGTCAATGTTCCTGTTGGCTCCACCATCAATATCGGTAGTATCTTTGGTGGCGCATACGGTACAGAGACCCTGTTGCCCTGTGATGTCTATGAGGCTAATGTGGAGTATCATAGTGAACTTGCCAGCCTGATATACAATCCTGTCAGAACTGAAAAGGAGACGAATACCGAGACAGGCGTAGAGACAACCGTTGAGAAGGGTAACGAATTGATGAAGGGTGCCATCTATGGTGGTAACAACAGTGAGCGCCGCACCATCTTTGGTAGAATCAATATTGATGTGCCCGTCAGGCAAGACAGTTATAAGTATGGCATGACCACGGCCACGGTGTATGGTGCAGGCTATGGTCCAAAGACCTGGTCGGAATACACTGAGATTAATCTGAAGGATGGTGCCGAGGTCTATGAGGTCTATGGTGGTGGTGAGGCTGGACGTGTACTCAATGCTGAGAGTGTGCAGAAGTACATGAATACTTATGTATCGACCAAGCCTGAAGGCATTACTAAGCCAAGTTCCATCTCGGATGATGATTATAATAATCACTGGGACAAAGTATGGAAGGCAGCTTGGACGCTCGGTGGAGGGTTAGACCCTGAAAACTTTACCATTACTGCTGATGGTACCAGCTATAAGACTAATGCCAAGACCAACCTGACCAATGCTTTAGCAAGAACGGCTGAGATTGACGACAGGGAAACTAAGACCTACAGATACAACACCAACGTCATTATCCATAAGGGTGCCTATGTCGGAAACTATGCTTATGGTGGTGGTCTTGGTAAGGAAGGTACAGGTATGGGAGGAAGTGGTGATGTCTATGGTACTACTTATATTGCTCTTCTTGGTGGCGAAGTGAATAAAGACATCTATGCCGCTGGTACCCTTGGTGCCGTTTACGATGCCTTTGGAGCAAAGAATTTTACTGCTGGCACCACCGCTTACATTGCAGGCGGTACCTTGCGTAATGTCTATGGTGGCGGCTGGAAGGGTGATGTGGGTTACACGTCGATGGTTTATACAAAAGACGGCTGGACTGGTGATTATAAAGAAGACGAGGACCGACCTGGTGAGACCCATGTTGTCATTGGTATACGTAATGACCAGAAAGAAGACAATTTCTTGGCAGCACTACGGCAAGTGGATAGCCAAGCAACTATTAACGATTATGGTGTCTACAACGGCTTGCCAGCCATCCAGCGTAATGCCTATAGTGGTGGTGAGGGTGGTGCCGTGTTTGGCAAGGCAAACCTCACCCTGAACAACGGCTACATAGGCTACGGCTATTCTACTGATTCTGTCGCAGTATCTGCCAAATACGACCTGCCTGGTGGTTATTATCCTATGATAGAAGACAAGACGCACAAGGTACAGGGTGTATTTGTACCTAACACTCGACTGGTCGATTGTGGTAACCTTTTTGGTGGCGGATATGATGTCCGAAGCAGTGTCGATAAGACCTATGTTAAGATTTGGAACGGTGTTGTTCGTAACAGCGTGCACGGTGGTGGTGAGATTGCGACCATTGGTCGTGGTGCCGTTGATCCTAGTGGTACAAGCAATTCTGTCCGTACTCTAAAAGGCATCTACAAAGCTGGTAAGACGAACATTGAGATGTATAATGGCCATGTACAGCGCAATGTGTTCGGTGGTGGCAAGGGCTACAATATTTATGGATACGGTCAGGAAGGTACGCTCTATACCGACGGCTATGTGTTTGGTCAGACCGAGGTGCATATCCACGGTGGTGAAATAGGTACGGATGAAGGTCTTGCAAATGGCTACGGCAACGTATTCGGTGGCGGTGATATCGGCTATGTCTATAGCCCTAATATTACAAGCACAAAAACAAAGCAGAAGATTAGCACGCACTCGCCTGGCCACATCTATTATTATAATGAAGCTGGTGATTTGGAAGAGGATTGTAAGGTAGTCATTGCTCCTTGGCTACAGGTAAGAGATGCGAATGGTGCTACAATTAATGGCAATCACAAGGAGCAATATGAATATTTCGAGACGGATGATCTGAACAAACTTGAAAAAACGAAGTCGGGTGGCAACTGGACTGGAGAATGGGCCCAGTTGTTTACAGGTGACTACCTTGATGGCAAAGTGAATCCCGATGACCCTGTGGAACGCGGTGTACATATCCATAATGCTGTGTTCGGTGGTGGTAACGTGTCATCGAATAGTGACCAGAGCTATGCCAATGCTACAACCGTCTATGGTAATGCCACTGCTACACTCTATGACCTCTTCCATCGTGACTTCATCACCGTGGGTACGGAGCATACGGGTGGTATCTATGGTGGTGGCAACCTCTCGATGGTGGACGGCTACCGTGAGCTGAACATCACCAATTACGGTACCGACTACTACGGACTGCAGCAGACCATTACCATCGATGAGTATCGTGGCTTGTCCAACCGTGAGCGTGCCTACTTCCAGTTGGAGTATGAGTGTATTGCGGAGTCTGAAGAAAATGAAGGGAAAAAAGGTGTTTGGATTGATGACCAATTCTATGCAAAAGGCAGCAAACTATCTGAAGAAGAATATTTAAAATTGGCGAATAGTACGAAAGCGGGTGTTGCCGATTTGGCTAAGAGCAGTTTCAATCCTTATGGTTTCTGCTCTATCTATGCTGGTCGTCTGCTGAACACTATCCAGCGTGCCGACCTTTGCGGTGTATTCGGTTCACGCATGGTGCTGCAGGGTGCGAAGGACCGTGTGGCCGAAGTGGGCGAGGATATCGACTATACCATCAACCGTGTGGGTGAGTTGTCGCTCAATCAGCAGCGCTTTATGCCAGATGATGATTCGTCAATTCATGGCAACTACTTCGGTATCTACAGTCTGGTGAACTATTTAGGTAACCTGACCAGTGACGTACATTTTAAAGATTATTATAGAAATAAAGACGGTGTAGAGGAAAAGGACAAGACCTATTATTCTTATAAATCTTCAAATCATACCAGTAGTGACCGTAACAAGGGACAGAGCTACAATCAGGTGGCCCTAGCATCAGGTGTATTTTTGGAGTTGACGACCGAAGAAAGTACGAAGGAACATAAGGAGTATGGCTATGTGACGGGCGTCGTCGAGCTGGACCTCATCAATGTGAAGCGCGACTTAGTGGGCGGTGGCTTCGTCTATGCCAAGAATGAACATCGCGAGCCTACCTACGTTTCCACCATACCCAATGTAATTCTTTCACCTTACAACAAACAGACAAATAACGAAGCCGTTACTTATAAGCGTTATGTGTATGAAGGAGTAACAGATTTCAAAGCATGGCAGACCTCTGGTAACTTTATCCACCACGAGAAGCGTATTGTCGATGACTGTTACCCCACGAACAATGCGATGCTCACTATTGGTATGTGAAGGGTGATGTGTATATCTACGAACAGAAGGTGTCGGCGTATACAGGTTCTGCTAATGCCTACTCGAAGGAGGTGCATCTGCCGCTGACCATTACTGCCGCTTCGCACGGACAGTTGCAGTTGCTGAATGTAAAGCCTAACCTCTATGCCTACAAGATGCCAGGAGCCAATGATGGTGATGCTCCAGTGAAGATTGGATCGATTAGCGACTCTAAGGGCAATCCGATTGACAAAGTAACGGTGAACAACGAGAGTGACACCTACAAGTTGAACGATGTTATCAGCTGGTGGGATTGGCATCAGATGTCGGCATCAGACCGCCAGTACTTTGTGCCAAATACTTATGTCAACTGCGTGACTTGTAAGGTGGACGGTGATACGTACGAGGCCGGTACTTATGTGATGGATGATACGGATTACACCGCATTCCAATCGGGAACACATATCGTGGTTGATGCCAGTGGAGAGCCTTTTGAGGATGGATTCGAAGTATTCCGCTCGTCGAACAATATCAGTCATGAAACAGGTTATGTGCTGACCTTCGACATGAACAGCCCATCGAAGTGGGATGACTATTATACGAAAGTCGACGGCACGGAAAAGAAATCTAAGAAAGAGTACGAGGCATTGCTTGATGCTGCTACGACAGATGCTGCCAAACAGGCTATCATTGATGCTTGGCGCGAAGGTCCTACGTTTACGCCTACTGCTTCAGATGTTTATGGTAAGCGTGAGTATAAGGCTGGTGATGTTATTACCAAGGCGGCATACGATAATGCCGGAGAAGGTAAGGACAAGATGAAGCGTGCATACGTGGCTACGAAGACGGTAACCTATACGTATGGCGACAAACAGAAGACGATGAATCCTGGTGCAGCTATCTCAGAAACAGAATGGGGTGCTATAGGCAGTGCCCAAAGTTCGTTCGCCTTAGCCCTGTTTGTTACAAATACAGTAAAGTTGTCGAAAAACGAATTCATGCTTTATGGTGAGTTGAAGACAGTTGACCAGATTACCGACATCAAAGCGGCCATAGATGCTGACGATACAAGATCTGATGCTGATAAGACAAAAGTCAAGAACGAAATTGACGCTGCGCTTACTGATGCATACATCCTGACAGAAAACGGCACCTATGGCGGACAACAATTCAACACAGGAACGAACTATGGCGCTATTGATGCATGGTGCTCGTTATCGTCTGACGACCGTGAGCATTTCGATTATAATTTTGATGCTCTTGACTTGTTGGTGAACTCCAATTATCTGGCAGTCAATACGGATGTCACCTCATCGCCGAGCCATGAATCTACAGTTGGGGCTTTCCATACGCCTTATACTGATGAGGTGAAGGTTGAGTATCAGGCTGTGTATGTGGGCGATGAGACTAAGGATATCTATTATAATGATAATAGTCATAAATCATTCACAAAAGACACAGAAGGAGCCACCATCCAGAACGATGAGTATGAGACCATCCGTAACGATAAGAAGCATTATGCGCACGTAACTACGACGAAAGTCAATGAACCGGTTTATATCACCAACAGTAACTTTATATACCTTGGTGTGCCTTATGGTGTCGGTCAGGTGGTGGATAAGGATGTCTATGATGCTAATACAAGTAGTGTAGATCCTGTAGCAATTGCGACGGCAGGAGATTATTATTATTGTTACGAGGGATACACGAAGCAAGATGGAACGACGAATGTCAGTGAGGGAACACTTCTTTCGCCAGCTGACTACAAGAACGAGGCACTTGTTCCCAACTACCAGCAGTACTTCATCATTCAGGGTAAGGAACCGACGGAGACCACGACGCTCTACGTCTCTCGTGAGTCGAATGCTTACGATGTGATGAAGGAGAAGATCATCACCGTAGTCTATCAGTACACCTACAACGAAGATGAGGACGATGGTGGTGTGAAGAAGACCAACGAGCTGCACGTTATCAACATCCATCTGCAGTTGGAGAGTGGTGCACCGATTATTGGACAGTTGCAGGAGCCTCCTTTGGTATTGCCAGGTAATGCCGTTGGCCTCAGTCGTCCGGATGTGAACCCAGGCCTCTACGAGGTGCTCAACAGTGGTTGGGAGCTGTTTACAACGCCCGATGATGCTACCAACCATCGTAACGGTATTCCGTTTGAGAACAACGTCACACCAGTTTATTGGTATCAAAACCAGAAGAACTGGGTGGCCTTCTACTCCAGAACTTGGTTGGGTAAGACCTATTCGAACTCTGTGCCGCTCTCTGTGGCTAACTACCACGACCTCGACAAGATTATGCAGGACAAGGAGCATCACCTCTATGTGGATCGTTCTGACGTAGATCGCGACTGCAAGATTTACATCGATAATCGCGAGTGCCAGTCGGATGCAACGAAGAGCGAGCTCGACCTGTTGAAGGACTTCTTTGACCTCAGCGTAGGCAAGATCAATGGTACCGCCGTTGAGACCGATGCCAACGGCATCATCACTACTAATGGTGCATTGAAGGATCATGCACTGTTAGGCAACCATATCCGTGCAAGTCGAAACCTCGAGTTCTTCCTGCGCAGCAATGTCAGCCCGAAGGCGTACACCACATGGATGCCAATTGGTAATAATAATACCACTGGCGATACAGGTGAGTGCTTCGAAGGCATTCTGCATGGTGATGGCTATACCGTCAGCGGACTCAATAATTCGCTGTTTGGTCATCTCTGTGGTGAGGTTTATAACCTTGGTGTTACCGGTTCGTTCACAGGTGCTGGTGTTGCCGACCATGGCGACGGCTATGTGGAGAACTGCTGGATTAATACCACAGGTACGCCTGATGCAGATGTGAAAGCAGTGTTCAATGGCGGAACGGATGGTTCGCAGATGGATGGCAACAGGAAGTTGCTGGCCAACTGCTATTATCCGAATACGAAAGCCTATAAAGCTGGTCTTGCCACAGCAATGCCCGAAAAGGCCTTCTATAATGGTACAGTGGCATACAACCTGAATGGTTTCTATTTGAACAAACGCTACTATCAGGGTACGAATCTTGGTGCAGGAACCGACAATACTTCCTACAAGTACTTGAAGCCTAATGCTGATGGAACGTTGCCTGAGAATATGACTACGGGCTATTATCCCAACAGCTATGCCATCTAAGAACCGCTTCTATGATGGTGACTACCGTTATGCTGGTGGTACCATCCCAGAGAGCAACGACCTCCGCATGAGGACGGTAACGGTGGGTGAAGGAGAGAACGCTGTAACGACCACACACTTCGTGCCTATCTGGCCTGATGACTATCTCTTCTTCGGACAGACACTTACCTATGGTTATGTCGACAGTAGAGCTCACCAAGGCTATCCGTCGCGTATTGTCAAGAGCAACGAGCGCATACAGACATCACAAGATGGTAACCGTGTCTATCGTGCTCCGGCTTACTTCCGTTCCAATACAAAAGGTGTGGTTCACTTCAATCCGTATGCTGTCTTTGCAGCAACGCAAAAAGACAATGCGAATATCATTGCCTATAAGGACATGACAGCCATCGACTTCACTGGAGGTAATGGTGATGTTGCGGGTGGATACAAGGAAGGTTGGAACAGCGACCACTTCTTCCTGCCTCTGCTCGACGATGATGGAATCACTGCATTCGAGAGCGTGAATCTGACGCGTAACCTGCTGGTATATTCTAAGGCTGGTACGACAACGGATGGAGTCGTTAGTGCATTGACAGACAACGCCTATAGCGAGACGAACAGTAAATACCATACCGTTCCCAGATCGGACGATCCTTACACCAAGAGTGTGAAGAGCCACTGGGTACAGCTCACGGAGAGTGGTGTCTATGAGGCACAGCGTGACCATTTCCTCGTGGATAAGGAGGACTTCAACTGTCCTATCGCTTATCAATTCAAGGCTGGCACAGGTACTGCTGCAGGTAAGCGAATGTGGTATCAGCGCGATCCGCAGGATATGAGGTATGTCGATCTGACCAAGGGTTGGGAGGCTATCAGTTTGCCATTCTCGCCGGAGATTGTCACGACGCAGGATAAGGGTGAGCTTACGCACTTCTATCAGGGCAGCACTGCAGGTCATGAGTACTGGTTGCGTGAGTTCAAGGGTAATGTTCAGCAGAAGAAGGATGCCAACAATCAAGATGTGGAGGGTGTTTTTACTGTCGACTTCAATCCGCTGGCTGCTGGTTCGAATACGAAGAATTATACGAATACCTTCCTCTGGGACTACTACTATAGCAAGGACACCTATTTGGACAAGAATCAGGACAAGTATCAGAAGCAGTATTATAGCGAGGATTATCTGAATAGCAAGTATCCTGTCACGGATTATCCTTATGCTGTTGCAGGCAAACCATACATTACAGGTTTCCCAGGCGTAAGCTATTATGAGTTCGACTTGAGTGGCCAATGGGAGCCGAAGAACCGCTATCAGAATGGTGAAATTGTGAGTAAGGGCAAGCAGACCATAACCTTTGCTTCTGCGCCAGGTGCCACTATCGGTGTGAGCGAAGATGAGATGGCGGATGTGGCTGAGAGTGGATACACCTTCAAGGCTACCTATCTGAACAATCCTGAGATAGCTACTGGTAATGATGCATACCTACTCGATAATGAAGGCGCTGGATTCAAGAAGACGGCATCGGCAGATGTGAAGATTACCGCTTTCCGTCCATACTTTGTTGCACCGACTCCTCCTTCCAGCAGTCCGGCACCTCGCTACATCATGTTCAATAGCATGTCGGAATCCATCGGTACCCAAGATGGCCAGGAGCAGCGTGACCATGTGTCGGAGAGCATGGAGTTCTTTGCCAAGAAGCATAAGATTGTGGTGACGTCGCACATGCAAAACGTGGCCGATGTGGGTATCTATTCGGCCAGTGGCATCTGCATTAGCACCTTTGACATCCAACCGGGCGAGACCATCGAGACGCCGATCTACAACAGTGGTGTCTACATCATCCGTGCCGCCGGTGGTCATTACACACACAAGGTGACGATTAAGTGAGAGAAATATAGGATGTGAGATATGGATATAGCATTTCTTTTAGACAAGTATTTTAAGGGAGCTGAGAAAGTCTCAATAGACGTGTTTGATGCACAGACATTAAACACAGTCTACAAGGATGTCGTTACGACAATGACATCCCACTTTGAGATAGAGGTTAGTGTCCTCCAAGCCCTGAGCTATTGTCTGTATGAAATGATGGATAACGTTCATATTCATTCTGGCAAGCCTTTAGGAACAGCGATGACCTATTACGACAACACCAAAAAGACCTTAAGTATTCTGATTGCAGATGATGGTATGGGCGTTCGTGCATCGCTTTCGGAGAACGAGAAATATAGAGAGATTACTGAGGAGAAAGCACTTAAGATGTGTCTTGAAGATAAGATAACAGATGGTAAGGGTCTGGGCTTCGGTTTATATACCACGTCACGACTTGTCGAAAGTATCGGCAAGGAGTTTATTCTCCATTCGGGAAGCCATAAGTTGATTATAAAAGATGGGTTGACCTCTGTCATAGAGAATGGTTTCTGGCAAGGGACGCTCATCTATATGGAATTAGGCACAGGTGTAGAGATTGATCCCAACCAGATTGTTGACCATCGGACAGATGTTGCGGAAGAATATAATGAAACATTTGTGGAATCAGACGAAATAGAATCGTTATGGTAGAATTCAAGTTTTTAGACTACGGAACAGACTTTGGAACGCGTGATATGGGTCAGAAACTGCGCCAGGAGCTATTGGCACTCATAAATGCTGGCGAAAAAGTCATCCTTGACTTCACGGGTGTCAACGTGGTTTCTAACTCGTTTGCTGATGAGTGCATTGCTAAACTGCTTCTTGAGATGCCGCTTGACGAGCTAAAATGCCATACGACCTTTCGTGGCCTGAACCCTTTGGCAGAACGAAGTGTTCTCGTTGCCCTGCAACGCAGATATAAAGTAATAACCCAGTCTCAAGCGGGGTCAGTTCCCCAGTGATAAATGTGAAAAAATAAAAGCAACATCATAATATATGACACACATTATGAGTACGACATATAGACATACAAAGCAAGTAACAAGGATGGTGGCAAGGTGTACCCAAGGTGTAGCCAAGGTGTACCCAAGGTGTACCCAAGCTCTAAGCAGGCTCATGGAGCAGCCTAGGAGCAGCTTAGGAGCAGCCTGGGAGCAGCTTAGGAGCAGCCTAGAGTATGCCTACAGCGAGATTACGGCTCGTACCTCACGAGCTTACGGCCCGTGCCCGACGAGATTACGGCTCGTCGTAACCCTGCTCCTGATGATGGTTGTGGGAGTGAGTGAGGTGTGGGGACAGATTACTCCAGGATTCTATTATCTTGCTAGTAATGCAGCGAAAGCAGATGGTGCAAGTTATTCTTATAATAGTTCTGATCCAGCAAATAGTTTCTATTTATGTCCTGCTATCGGCTCTTATCATGATAATAATGTAGACCATCCTTATTTGACGACCTTCAAGACGAATCAAGATCAGAACTCTTTATGGAAAATTGAAGCTGTGTCTGGCGCGACTAATTGTTACTATCTTATCCATTATAAAACAGGCAAGTATTTGGCATCGAATGCGACTTCATCAACAGCTTATGATGGTGGTACCAACCGTAGGGTAGTTCATCTTGAAAACAAGGCAGATGACTCTGATATATATAAATTTTATATTATAGACAAAAGCGGCTCTTATCAGATTTATCCAGCAGATTATAGACCAGGTGGTACTTTGACAGACGCAAGTGGCAAATCACTAAATGTCAAAGCAGATAACTGGAGCATGTATGTACCACAAAATGGATTAGCTACAGGTATTATAGGTGTGTATGATTATGCAACAAATAATAAAGTAAATCCTGGCTCTCAATGGAAACTAGAACCTCTAACAAGTACCCAACCATGTGCAACACCTATTGTCAAATACTCTGGCTATGAGATTAATATTTCTTATCCATATACATCTGAAACAGGTATAACCATCTATTATACCACTGATGGTACTGCCCCTTCGACTTCATCGTCAAGCAATGTTTCTACTAGTTTTAATATTTCTGCCAGTGGAGTCGTTAAAGTTAGGGCTTTCGCTACAAAGTCTGGTTTTGCAAACTCCGACGAGGCTGTTCTTTGGGGCAGCGCAAGACCTTTCCTCGTTCAGAGTAAGGAGTGTTCAGACTACTATCTAGTACCTTCAGGTGATGGTACAAAAGTTAATACTAGTAGTCTTGCAAGTGATGCCATGCAGTGGACACTTCAAAATGCAGGAGCCTCAACAGGTGGCGTGCCCTATTATTATCTTGTTAATTCAAAAAATAACAATAAGAAGATTATATCTGAGACAACCCTCGCAATGAATGATGCATCAGCAGATGACAACAAATTCTGTATTGTCGAAAATGGTTACAATACAGGTGATTTCTTCTTAATCCCCATTAGTGATTTAAGTAAAAGTGCGTTCAAAACCCTTTATAAAGATAAGAAAAAAAATTTTACCGATGGTAATACTGGCAGTGAATATAATGTCACACTTGAGACACTTAAATACTATGAACAGAGTAACGGATTAGAGCTTTGGAGACTCAAGGCTTGCAATGAGGGTGCCGATCAGAAGAATCTGTTCTCTGCTCCACCATTCAGTGCATCTACTGATGAAGTGATGCATTATTACCATATTGAGAGTGTAGGTAATAACGGATATTTTATCGTTCCACCATCTTCCTCAGATGGGTATGCTAGGACATCAAATACCAGTTCGGACTATACTGATAATCCTTGGATTTTCAAGGTTGCAGCATCGGATAATTGGCTGACCTATTATTATATCATCAATGCAGCTTCAGACAAATACATGTATTTTAATCCCAATATCGGTTTAACAGATGATCAGGAAAATGTCATTTCCATGAAAGACGAATCTGAAAAAAACGAAGGAAACGAGGAAAGGTTCCAATTTGTCATGGTTCGATCCACAACAACTGACGCGTGCTACATAGTGCCTAAAGGATATTCCTATGCTGATGCATCTCATAAGAATTTCTATAACAACCAATATTTTGGATTATGGCGAGATGATGCTAATACAGATATCCTGAAAACGACATGGAGCAGAAGTGCAACAGCAAATAATGTAAAATGGACTTTTGAATCAACCAACTATACTAATGTTTGGGCAGATCCTGTGGTAACATGTGATATAGATGGTCATATTACGATAACGAATGGAGAGGAAGCGGATGGCGCAGAGTTCTATTATACCAAAAATAATAGTACTACGCTGCCAGCAACTCCAACAGCTACAGAATCAGAAACCAACTTTAAGTATAGTTCGTCAAGTAAGCCAACAGCAGATGCGGGCTTTACCACCATTAAGGTTAGGGCTATCGCTGACGGAAAGCAGAAATCTAATGTAGTAAAAAATACGATTATATACAACCCCACTGTTGCGTTAACGACAGAATCTTACACATATACTGGAGCAGTACAAAATCCGATTAGCAGTGTAAAAGTTGGGGAGACTCCTATTGCCTCTTCGGAGTATGAGGTCAAATATCAAAAAGAGGGTGAAGATACTGAGCTGACGGAAGTTAAAGATGCAGGAACCTATACCATATTGGTAAATGATGTGGATGGTGGAGATTATATCGTATATGGTAAAAATACAACTGTCACAATCAGTCCTGCAGCATTAACGGTAACAGCTGATGCCAAAACGAAGGAATATGGCGACGCCGACCCTGCGTTGACCTATACTTCTGAAGGCCTTATTGGCACCGATGCCATCATTGGTGATTTGTCTCGTGATGCTGGTGAGGATGTTGGCACTTATGCCATCAACCAGAATACGCTTACTGCTGGAAATAACTATGCTATCACATATACACCAGCAAATCTGACAATCAACAAGAAGAGCCTCGGTGATGGTACAACGCCGGCTGCAGGAATAGTCATCAATATTGATGGAAATGATGTCGTTACTGTGACGCGTACAAGTCCAACATCTGTAGATCTTACGTTGGATACAGACTTTACCGTCTCGGGCCCAACGGAAGAAGAGGGCAATCAGATTTGGACTATTACGGGAATTAACAACTATGATGGTGGGGCTAAGGTGATGCGTATAAGTCTGACATTCAGCGAAACAGGCGAAGCAAGCGGCAATAATGTTAAGGATGTGACACCCTATATGACTTCTACAGATATGGATATTGCAGGTTTGGATGCCTGGATAGTGACGCATATCAATATGACGAATCACAAAGTGACTCTCCAAAAGTTGGACGTGGATTATGTGCCAAAGGATGTCCCTGTATTGTTGCTGACAGATTTGCCTGATGCGACAGCAGAGGGCAATTATACTGCAACGCCTAAATATGTGGCAACCCCTGGTGATTACAGCGCGAATCTGTTGAAGAAGGCTACCAGTGACCTGCCAGTAGCCTTTGGTGAGGTATATAAGTATTACCAAGGACGATTTGTGCTTACTACCGATGGAATATTGCCGGCAGGCAGCTTCTATTTAGATAATCCCAATCCTCGTGGCGGTGGAACGTCTGGCGCGCCATTGCTCATCGAGTTTGACGTTATGACAGATATTGCCGATGCAAGATGGAAGATGGACGACGACAGAGATGCCCGTTGGTATACGCTCGATGGGCGTCGTCTGAGCAGAAAGCCAGCCAAGAAGGGTTTATACATCATGAATGGACAGAAGATAGTAATAAAGTAACCGACGAATAGAATTAGAACGATATAATGCAAGATATGATACATACGATACGAAACATCTTTGTTTTAGTTGCCTTGTTCATTGTGGCAGCAAGTGAGACGTGGGCTGTAGAAACGCTAACAAATAACGGTATTACTGTTTATGTTGATAAGATTCCCGGTGAAGGTGGAACGGTCAGTATCAGTAGTGTGACGGGAACAACTGACCATACGGTGACGTTAACTGTTGAACCTGCAACTGGTTATTCAATTTCTGCGAACTTGATTACTGCAGAGCCAATCGTGTCACCATCGTCATCAGCCCCCCAACGAGCACCTGGTTTGATGGATCCTTTGGAGGTAACGGGTAGTGGGACATCGTATTCGTTTAATTTGCCTTCTAAATATACTGCAGCTTATGTTACGGTAACATTCTATGAGGGAACAATTGGTGAGGTTACTCTTATTAATGATTTGGATCAAATAAGAAGCAATCTTGCTGGCAAATACAAATTAGTCGCAGATATAGATGCTACGGGCTTTACGGGTATAGCTAATTTTACTGGTTCTCTGGATGGAAACTATCATATAATTTCCAATTTAGAAAAGCCGATATTTACTACACTAGATGGTGGTGTGGTGAAGAATATTAATTTGCAATACGTTAAAATATCACAAGCTGGTCCTGTTGGTGCTATAGCCGGGACTGCAAGTGGTTATAGTCGTATTTATAACTGTGGTATCCTTCCAAGTGATAATAAATATGATGCTAGCACCGAAACATCTTATGTTAAAAGTACAGATGGTTATTGTGGCGGTTTGGTAGGATGGTTGAAAGACGACTCGCGTGTCATCAACTGTTTTAGCTATGCCAATATCACTGGTGGTACAGATGTGGCAGGTATCGTGGGACATAATGAAAAGGTGTATGAAACTGATGGTGTATCATACGGTTCAACAACACAGACTAATGGTGGTAAATACTATAGGCTGAAGACTGCAGTGGTAAATTGTATGTTCTATGGAAACATCACAAATGGTGATAACCGTTACCCTGTTTATGGTGGAGCTAAGATGCTGAATAAAGGAGCCAATGGTATCAATAACTATGATTTCTATCGCGCTGAGGCTAGTTTAGGCTTGGCTGATGATGCACACTACAACTGTTCTTGGCCAGCCAAAGAGGAATACCTCACTCAGTATGAATTCTATCGTTACCTGCTCAATAGCAACCGCGAACTTTGTGGCTGGTGGGTAGGGGCTGAATCTGCTCCAAGCACTATGACTATCGCTGATGTTAAGGCAGTGCCAAAGGATACTTCGCTGATGGCTAAGTGGGTGCTTGACCCCAGCATAGCACCTTATCCTATATTGAAGCAGGCGGGGAGATATCCGTCGGTTGTCAATCAGGCTCCAAGACCAGATGAAATGAATCCTCAGCGTATAGATCCAGAAACCAAGCAATGGGTTAGTCGCGGTTCTTCTACGAATACAGAAATGAAGAATCCTAATGCTGCCCCTGAAACAGATGGACGATCGCTGGGTACAATTTCTGTCAAGATCAAAAAAAATCCCAGTGATGATAGTACTGACAAGGATATTATCATCACTGCTATGGACATTGATAATAATGACTTCTGCTATGGTAAGATACAGCTTCCCTATTACAACAGTATTTTCGGCAATCCATCTGTTCAGATTGACCCAAATGCTTCGGCAACAGACAAAGCTGCCCAGTGGAATAGCCGCTATGGCGGTAATTATGGGGATAATGTAGTTGTTGGATGGACAATTAGTGTTGCCACAACAGAAGGTGTTGCAAATGTTACAAACACCAAAAAAGTAGAAAACGATAAAGTCGTTTATGACCACACTTACTCAACAGATGCTGAGTCGGGATATAATTTTACAGATCGCTACTGCACAACTAAAGATGAAAACCGTGTCTTTGCTCAAGGTGGTTACTACTATGTGCCATACGGAGTGTCGGAGATTACCATCACAGCAAAGTGGGCAACTGCGACTTATTTTGATAACGGTGCAAATAATAGTTACGACCGAGTGTCAGGAGTTGGTGCGGGTAATGAATTTGCTCCGGCAGGTCGTCGTTCAACAACACTTCCTAACGGAAAAACAGTGGTAACAGGGAATATCAAAGACAATATACCTTCTGGTAGCAGTGTTTATGAGAAAGCTATTGTGCTGGTGGGTAACCATCAGTATCGTGTAAATGGTAATGATATAGGAAGTAATGGTGTCGCGTGCACCATTATGAGTGCCGACTTCGATTTAGATGAGGAGCCAGACAACTGTCTTATTTGGCAATTAGGAACTGGTACAAATCGACAGAGTATCTGCCCCATCCGTTTTGATTTTCTGCCAGTGGTTGAATATGGCTTGGCTATGAAGGAGGATGGGTCTGAACAATATTACTCTCTTGGCTGCTATCGCCCTCTTGGTCATTTTGAGGTGACGGAGACTTCGTTGATACACTTCGGTCAGTTTGAGTATGGCAATAGTGCCCGTACAGTAGATGCACCTCTCATCCTCAATGGTGGTATCTTCGACCAATATACCAAGGGAACCAAATCAAAAACTACCGCTAATGATAACATTGATTACATCATCATTGGCGGTAATGTAAGAATACCGTCATTCACTCCTGGAGCCCACGTCAATAAGGATGCTAAATTCCCCACTCGCCATTGCCCAGTTAATGTCATTGGTGGTATAATAAACAATCTCTACCTTACAGGTAACTACAACGATGGTGTTACACCCAATCCAGACAGTCCTCATTGCTATATAGATGGTGGCAATTTCAAACAGGTGGCTGCTGCTGGAAAGGAGGGTATTGCCGGTAATGTCATTTTTAAGGTAAACCACTCCATTATTAAAGAGTTTTATGGTGGCAGCACTTTGGGCGATAAGTATGTTACAGGTTCTATTGATGTCACTATCGACAACAGTTATGTAACCAAATACTGTGGTGGACCCAAGTTTAGTAATCTGGCTCCTTCTGCAATTAATACTGTGACCACTAATGCTACTGGCACCACTTTCGGCGTCTATTATGGAGGAGGTAATGGTGGTACCAGCTATATGCAGTATGATAAAGCAGACGCTACGGTCACTGATGCCACTCCTACTGGTACTTTTATTAGTTGGGATGACGACACTGCAAACAGAGGAGGAAGGTTGAAATTTTATACTCCTACTCCTCGCACATACCGTAGCACTGCTCCTATTGGTTATCATGCTGATTATGAAATGGAAATTGTAAATACGTCGACAGGTACCGATGCTAAAAAAGCCATCTTCCGTACATATATGTTTGTTGCCCAGTTCTCGAAAACTGATACAGGGCCTATTATCAACAACCTTACTGATTGCAAGGTTTTAACTAACTTCTATGGAGGTGGAAACCTTGGTGGTGTTCAGGGGGATGTCAAATCGACACTTTCTGGTAGCACCCGTGTTGACGGTTCGGTCTTTGGTGCAGGCTATTCAGCCAGTGTTCCTGAGGTCACCATCTATGAAAAAGACAAGACGCCTCCTACGATTAATGTCTATACGGGTATTATTACCCCAACCCCAGAGAATAGTGGTACCAGCACTACCTATACTTGGACAAATAAGACAACCATCAATGGTACGAACCTTTCCACATCTTCTCCTACTGCAACGGATACAGATGGTACAAAATACTTTTTTACAGAAGAAAGCCTTGATAACTTAGGTACGGTTTCGGGTAAGGTTACTTTGAACATTGAAGGAACAACTATTGTCGGCGGTAGTGTCTATGGCGGTGGTGAGGAGTCTGGCGTGGATGGCAATACTGAAGTGAAAGTGACTGGCGGCACTATTGGCACAAAAAAGGAAGATGGAACGTACCTTGGAGGTGCTGATTATGGTAATGTCTATGGTGGTGGTAAAGGAAAGAATGACAATGTGACAGCAGGACTGGTGAAGGGAACAACTACCGTTACCATCAGTGGAACACCAACGATATACCATAATGTATATGGTGGTGGCGCATACGGTTCAGTGGGCGACTTTATTTACGATAATACAACAGGATTGCCTACGGCTCGCAAAGAGAATACAACTGGTGGTGTTTGTACTGTCACCATTACTGGCGGTACCATCGGTACGAATGGCCATGAGAATGGTATGGTGTTCGGTTCGTCGCGTGGTGACGTGGGACAGCCAGGTGGCATTACCGACAAACAGGCATGGGTACATAGTACGCAGGTTACGATTGGTGATGCAGCCTTAGAAACAGGTCCTACGATTAAAGGCTCCGTCTATGGAGGCGGTGAGAACGGACATACCTTCACAGATGCGGTAGTAGATATCGTGAAGGGTACCATCGGTATCACCGACTCAGAAGACCCAGACGGTGGTGCACGTTACCCCTATCGTGGCAACGTTTATGGTGGCGGCTGCGGTACAGACACGTATACCGTTAAGGAGAATGCCGGTACTGAAAATGAAAAGACAAAAACGTATTTCAACCGCTTGGCAGGAATCGTAGAGGGCAACACAGAGGTCAATATCACTGGTGGTCATGTGGTGCATAACGTCTATGGCGGTGGTGCCATGGGTTCGGTGGGTGTGTTTACCCGTGAAGCCAGTACAGACATCCATGTGCCAGGAAAGATAACAGGTGTTACTTCAGGTGGCAAGTGTACCGTTACTGTCAGTGGAGGCACGGTAGGTAATACTGGTGCAAAGATGATTAACGAGACTGGTGGTCCCGATGACTTTGGCCATGTGTTTGGTGGTGCTAGAGGTCAGGTACACGACCTTGCGGACTATCCCAATCTGGAGCGGGTTGTCTATGTCGATAATACGGATGTGACTATCAGCGGTGGTCTGGTGACGGGTTCCGTTTATGGCGGTAGTGAGAGCGGCCATGTGCGGGAAAATACTGTGGTAAAGATACAAGGCGGACAGATAGGCTGTGGCGAAGGTGCTGAAGGTGCTTATACCACATGGAATTCTTCTGTTAAGTCTACAGCTCATTGGACGTATGAAGCCAATGGTCATCCTTACGACCAGTATGCCGGCACAACGGGATATAATGCTGAGGGTGGTGCTACTACAGCTACTGACGGCCATACGTTCTATGGTAATGTGTTTGGTGGAGGTTCTGGTTACTATCCCTACGCCCCAGGCAAGTGGCTGCGCTCTGCAGGACAGGTGGGAGGCACAGCTACGGTGACTATCTCTGACGGCCAGATATTAAATAATGTATATGGCGGCTGCGAGATGGCAGATGTCGAGGGTGCTGTTACCGTCACGATGACAGGCGGTACTGTCGGCGTGCCACGCACCAAAGAGCAGATAGAGGCGCTGCCCACAATAGGCCATATCTATGGTGCCGGTATGGGCGACAAGCGTATCTTCTTCAACACCAGTACGAATGTGGCACAGACTACTGTCAACGTCACTGGCGGAACGGTGTATGGCTCTGTCTATGGTGGTGGTGAGGATGGTCACGTACTGGCCAATGCCACGACAACCATCAGTCAGGCAGAGAATAAGACAACTGTCATTGGTTGTGACGGTACATCTGGCTTCGACGGCAACGTGTTTGGCGGCGGACAGGGCTCTGTTACGGCAAAGACTGCTGGTGTGGTTGCTGGTGATGTTGTAGTTAATATCGAAGGTGGTACCATGAAGGGCTCTGTCTATGGTGGTGGACGTCTGGCCTCTGTGGGTACTTATTTCGCGATGGCTGATAATGAGAATTACGGCAAGATGCAGGCTGATGTTGCCGATGATCCTGCGACAACAGAAGTCAACGAGGCCAAGTCTCATGGACATATCATAGTTAACTTGAACGGTGGCATCATCCATCAGAACGTCTATGGCGGCTGTATGGGTACGACGGATGCTGGTGATGAGTCGGAAGACTATGGTGTGTCGAAGACGGTTGAGGTGAACCTGAACAAGCAACAGTGCGAAGGTAAGGATGCGGATAATATCGGCACTGCAACTGGTTGCGTTGTAAGGGGTGATATCTTCGGCTGTAACAATACGAATGCATCGCCCCAACAGACCGTTACCGTTCATGTCTATGGTACGCAGAATGCTGCGAAAAATGATATTGCCACGAAGTTCTTTAAGGCGACTGCCGACTTAGACGATATGACAACACTGAGTTCGTTAAAGGCAAGTATTGCTGCGCTGAATTCATCAACAGAAACACCAACAGAAAAGGAAGCACAATATAATGCGCAAAAAGCAATTTATGACAATGCGAATTCTACTGCAGAGCAGAAGCAGGCTGCTCTTGCTGAGATGAAGGCTATCGTCCTGCTTGCGGTAGCAGATGAATTGGGAATTAATACTGACGCATATACGAATGCTACCAATGAGAATAAGCAGACGGCCCTCGACAACATCAAGAAGGCTATTAACGAAAGCAAGTATGACGTACACGCCGTCTATGGTGGTGGCAACTTGGCTGCCTACAAGCCTATAGGCCCCAATCCAACCACAACCAGTGATGATGGTAAAAATACGACCTACTCAACCAACGTCATCATCGATGGTTGTGGACTGACAAGTATTCGATATGCGTATGGTGGAGGTAATGCAGCCTCTACTCCTGCTACGAGTTTGACGGTTAACGGCACGTATGAGATAGAGGAAGCATTTGGTGGTGGTAATGGTAAGGACGACCTGCCCAATGGCGATCCGAATCCAGGTGCTAACGTGGGATTCCATGCATACGCGGATAATGCTACTAATGCGCAGACTCCTAAAGATAGAGCTGATAACTATGGTTACGGTTCAGGTAAGGCTTCTTTGAACATCTATGGCGGTACGATTCATCGTGTGTTTGGTGGTTCGAACACGAAGGGTAACGTGCGTCAGACCGCTGTCACCATGCTGGAGGAAGTAGGTGGTTGTGACTTCTGTGTGGACGAAGCCTACGGTGGTGGTAAGAGTGCCCCTATGGATGCAGAGGCCAAACTGCTGATGGCTTGTATTCCTGGACTGAATGCAGCCTATGGTGGTGCTGAAGCTGCTGACATCCAAGGCAACGTATCGCTGACCATTACCAACGGTCGTTTCTCTCGTGTGTTTGGTGGTAACAATCTGAGCGGTACTATTCGTGGTGCAATCAAGGTGAATGTCGAAGAGGTTGGCTGTAAACCGATTATCATTGGTGAATTGTATGGCGGTGGTAACGAGGCAGGATATTCTATCTATGGCTACAAACAGAAGACGGAAGGCGGTAAATTGGTGTGGAAGCCTCGTGAGTCTGCTTCAGACAATACTGCTGACGGGGAATGTGACAATCTCACAACTCCATATGCTGATCCTCAGGTCAACGTCAAGTCGTTTACCAGTATCGGTGCTGTCTATGGCGGAGGATATGGTAAGACTGCCGTGATGGTTGGCAATCCGACGGTGAACGTAAGCGTTGTTGAAGGTGCCTGGAAAGAATATGTAGGCGAGTCTTCCCAATATGAAGTGGAAGGATACGTATACGATGCTACCGGTTATAAAGGAGAGACTATAACGATTACAGATTCTGATGGAACAACAACACATGATGTAGAACTGCCGAATCATGCAAAAGGCAAGATTGGCGCCATTGGCCAAGTATTCGGTGGTGGTAATGCTGCACCAGTCAAGGGTAATACCACCGTCAATATCGGAACTCTGGAAAAGGTGTCTGTAAAGAGCTATGTGGAGAAGACTGTGGATGCAGGTGCTTCTTTAGAAGACCTCGGTCTCTACACCCGTTCTGGAGCAGGGACGATAGCAAGTCCGTATAGGTATATCGCAGCTACTGGTACTGCTGAAGAGGGTACGAAGTACTATGAAGAGAAAGATGTTGAGACAGACGTTGTGGGTGTCGATATCCGAGGCAACGTCTACGGTGGTGGTAACAACGCCGAAGTGACGGGTAACACGAACGTCCAGATTGGTAAGAAGATGTAACTTTATGCCCTATCGCTGTGATAGGGCATAAAGTGGTAAAATAACTACATGCCTGATAGCTCCATCTGCTTTTAGGTCTACGTAATCGAACTTTCCGAAGTTCTCAAGTGAACTACGGATGGCACGCGTCAGCTTCTTATCGCGCATAAAGTCCCAAAGGCTCTTCATGCCTCCCTGAACGCCAGCCTTTACTTCAATGGGCAGCACTTGCATGTCTTTAGAGAAAAGGTAGTCTATCTCGGCTGTTGCGTTCTTGGCCTGACGCACCCAATAATACAAGTCATGATGCAGGTTAGGCGAGAGGTAATGCAGCATTTCTAGACCTGCCAACATTTCGGCCATAGGACCCTTGTTAACAAGGTCGGCTGCAGTCGACGTAAGGATATGGGTGGTTATTGCAGTAGTATCACCCATCTGCATATTCAGCAATCTCAGCATCAGTCCCGTGTCGAGCAACAGCATCTTACGAATGCTTTCGTCGGCCTCGTCGCCCAAAGGCAGCCCGTTTCCGCTGGTATGTGTAACAGGTATCAGTATACCGGCCTTGATAAGCAGTTCAAGAGCCTTTTTTACTTCGGCAGTCTTATAACTGCCAGGCACTTGGGCATAGACAAACTTATTAGTGGCTTGCGATGCGGCACTCCTCATGGTGGCACTTAATAACTGAGGGTCGACCTTTTTCTTGTATTTCGGGAAGTCGGCTTTGTAGCCTGATATGATGTCATCCTGTACCTCCTGACACATCAGATAATCATGGGTTTCAACCCATTTTACAACCGACTCTGGCATTCCGCCTACTAGCATGAATGTACGAATAAGCCCCACGAGTTTATCGTGTAAGGGCGTTGGTAATGGAGAGTCGGCATTGGCTTGCCTACGTGCCTCAATGAGTAACTGTTCGCCACTGGCAAGCAAGAACTCATCGAAGGTCATGGGAAACATATACATGGAATGTATGCGGCCAACGCCAAAGGTAGGGATGTCATCCAGCACAAATTCTAATAATGAGCCAGCGGCAATAACATGTAGACCGGGCATGTCTTCCTTGAAATAGCGCAATGCCATAATGGCCTGTCGACTCTCTTGTATCTCGTCGATAAATAGCAATGTCTCGTTGACCACAATAGGAGTGCTGCACATGGCTGCCATCTGGGGCACAATGCGCTTTACATCAAGGTCTTTCTTAAACAGCTCAATATAGTCTGGCTGTTTCTCCAGATTAATCTCTACATAATACTTAAATGATTCGCCCAGATGTTTTACAGCAGTGGACTTACCCACCTGTCGCGCACCTCGCAATAGAATAGGTTTGTGTATAGGGCGTGATGCCCATTCACTTAAATATCGGTCTATAATCCTCTCGTAATACATATAATTGCTCGATTTTCTGGGTGCAAATATACAAAAAAGAAATTATCCAAACAAATAATTTGCCGAAAATCAAAAAAATCCAAATAAATAATTTGCCGAAAATCAAAAAAATCCAAAGATTTATCGAACATCAAGTCTTCTGCCAATCTTCTAGAACTCTTCTATCTCTCTTGTCCCTAGCTTCCCCCTTGCTACTGTCTCGCTACCCTAACGCTACTGTCTCTTCTTAAAAATCAGTAAGTTGACTACCAACCCAAACACGGCCCCTAAGGTGACACCGAGGGAATTGGCGGCGAAGTCGAGCCAGTCGCCGTTGCGATGGCCACCGGTGCAGTAGGCCTGAAGAAGTTCCAACAGTCCGCTCATCAGAATGGGCATCAGGAAGGCCCAGAAGAACAGCTTCTCGTAGTCGAGACGGGTGTGGCTGCGAAGGTACTCAATCCAGATGACACTGCATGTGCCGCCATACATCACCAGGTGGGTCCACTTGTCGATAAATGCCACATCGTCGAATGGTGTCTCAGGGAAGATAGGGGTGAGCGACAGGATCCAGATAAGGACGATGCAGCAGATAGAAAATGGGTACTTTCTAAATGTGGAATGTGGAATGAGGAGTGAGGAATGAGATTTTTGCGTCATATTGTTCGATTTTGGGTGCAAAGGTAAGAAAAAGTTTAGAGTTTAGTGTCTAGAGTTTAGAGTTTTTTGTAACTTTGCAAGCGATTATGAGCAAGAATGAGATGTCAAAATTGAAAAGAGTCAGCTTCGGAAGTCAGCTGGGAGTCATCTTGGCGACAGCTGGTTCGGCGGTTGGACTGGGTAACGTGTGGCGCTTTCCGTATATGACGGGACAGAATGGTGGTGCCGTGTTCATCATCATCTATGTGGCCTGTGTGTTGCTGTTGGGCATTCCTTGTATGATTAGCGAATTCATCGTGGGTCGTCACGGACAGGCCAATACGGCACGGGCCTATCGCAAGATGGCGGGTGGCACGCCATGGGCCATTATCGGCTATATGGGCGTGCTGACGGGATTTCTCATCACGGGCTACTATGCCGTGGTGGCAGGATGGTGCGGACAGTATATCTGGGCATCGCTGATAGGCCACATGACGGGCTCGCCGGAGTACTTCCAGGAGTATTTCGCCAGTCTGAGCAGCGACCCCGTGAAACCGGTGCTGTGGACAGTCATTATGCTGGGATTGACGTACCTGATTATCGAAAAGGGTGTGCGCGACGGCATCGAGCGGGCCTCGAAGGTGATGATGCCTACCTTATTTATATTGTTACTGGTTATCGTGGTGGCATCGTGCATGCTCCCCGGAGCCGAGAAGGGCATCGACTTCCTGTTCAAACCGGACTTCTCGAAAATCAACAGTGACGTGTTCCTTGGCGCGCTGGGACAGGCATTCTATTCGCTGAGCATCGCCATGGGGTGCCTGTGTACGTATGCCAGCTATTTTTCGAAGGATACGAACCTGACTGGGTCGGCCGTACAGATTAGTGTAATCGACAGTATGGTGGCTATTCTGGCGGGACTGATGATATTTCCTGCCGCCTTTGCCGTGGGCGTGAATCCGGACTCAGGGGCATCGTTGGTGTTTATCACACTGCCTAACGTGTTTCAGCAGGCCTTTTCGGGTGTCCCCATGCTGGGATATGTCATCTCGCTGGTGTTCTTTGCCTTGCTGACACTGGCGGCACTGACCTCGCTCATCTCGCTGCATGAGGTGTCGACGGCTTTCCTGCACGAGGAATTGGTAATCACCCGTAAGAAGGCAGCCTTCGTCGTGACGGTGACGACTATTGTCATCGGAGCCCTTTGCTCGTTGTCGCTGGGGGCTGTCGACGGACTTACGGTATTGACCAAGCCGCTGTTCGATTGTTTTGACTTTGTGACGGGACAGATTTTCCTGCCGGTGGTGGGATTCCTGACGTGTATCTTTATCGGTTGGGCAGTGCCTCATCAGGTGGTACACGACGAGTTTACCAATTGGGGAACACTCCGTGGACGCTTCTTCCACCTGTACATCTTTTTGGTGAAGTATGTCTGCCCGTTGGCTATTTTGGTCATCTTCCTTCATCAGCTGGGACTGATATGAACCGTAACGATCGTCGGATAGCGTATGGAGCAGTGTGTGTCGGGGTGCTAGCACTGCTTGGTCTCTGGCTTGGCGGCGAGACAGGACCAGAGACAACGAATGCAATTGGTCCTAGTGATTCTAGTCTTACTTACAGGGCTAGTCATACTAGTGAGACTAGAGATACTAGTGGGCCTGGTTACTACGCTGTACCTTCGAAGGTCGTAGAGCGTTTCCCTTTCGACCCCAATACAGCAGACAGCACACAGCTGCTGCGCTTGGGATTGCAACCCTGGCAGGTAAGGAACATCTACAAATATAGAGCGAATGGGGGTGTGTATCGAAAAAAGGAGGACTTTGCCCGACTCTATGGACTGACAGTCAAGCAGTATCGTGAGTTGGAGCCTTATATTCAGATTTCTAATGACTATTTGCCGGCAGCAACACTGGTGGGTAGTCATGGGAGTGATGGTAGAAATGGGAGCGTTGGGAATGGTGAAACTCGACGAGATACGACATTGCATTATCCTGTTAAAATCGGCGAAAATGAACATGTTGTGCTGAATACGGCCGATACGGCGGAATTGCGCAAGGTGCCTGGCATCGGGGCTTATTATGCCAAAGAGATAGTGCGTCACGGCAAGTGGCTGGGTGGCTTCGTCAGTGTCGACCAGCTGGACGAGATAGAGGGTTTCCCGCAGGAGGCAAAGAAATATTTTGTCATCCAGCATGCCTCGCCCAAGAAGTTGAATGTCAACAAGCTTAGTCTGCAGGAGTTGCGTAAGCATCCATACATCAACTATTATATGGCAAAGACTATTGTGGACTATCGGCGGTTGCATGGTGACATCAAGAGTCTGGAGGATTTGCGTTTGTCGAAAGATTTCCCGTCAGAGGTTATTCGCCGATTGGAACCGTATGTGGAATATTAGGAGTTGAGAAGTAAGGAGTTGAAGAGTTAAGGAATTATTAAAGATATGATGGATTGGAAAAAACTGATATCGAATAAGCGGTTGGGTCAGGAGTATCGGCATACGGAACGGCACGACGACCGCACGGAGTTCAAACGCGACTATGATCGCATGATTTTCTCGGCACCATTTCGCCGCTTACAGAACAAGACGCAGGTGTTCCCGTTGCCGGGCAGTGTGTTCGTTCATAACCGACTGACGCACTCACTGGAAGTGGCCAGTGTGGGTATGTCACTGGGTAATGACGTGGCTCGCCGACTGATGAAGGAGCGCCACCCTGAATTGCGAGGAACTTTGTTCGAGGAAATCGGACAGATAGTGTCTACGGCTTGTTTGGCGCATGATTTAGGCAATCCGCCCTTCGGACATTCTGGCGAGAAGGCCATTCAGACGTTCTTTACGGAAGGGGCAGGACGGTTTCTTCAAGAGAAGGTGTCGCCGGCATTCTGGTCGGACATCACCCATTTCGAGGGTAATGCCAATGCCTTCCGTTTGTTGACACACCAGTTCAGAGGTCGTCGTCCGGGTGGTTTCGTGATGACGTATTCCACCATTGCCAGCATCGTGAAGTATCCCTATTCATCGATGGCTCCCAGCAAGAAGGGAAAGTTCGGATTTTTTATCAGCGAACAGGAAAACTACCAGCGTATTGCCGATGAATTGGGCATTATTTGTACATCGAAACCTGGCGAACCTTTACGCTATGTGCGACATCCGTTGGTCTATCTGGTGGAGGCGGCCGATGATATCTGCTATGAGATAATGGATCTGGAGGATGCTCATAAACTGAAAATCCTGTCGTACGAAACGGTATCACGTCTCTTCCTCGACTTCTTCGACGAAGAGACGCAGCAACGTATCCAGCAGCGTATCGTTGACGAACAGCTGACCGATGAAAACGAACAGGTGGTCTATCTGCGGGCCTGCGTCATCGGTAAATTGGAGAACGAATGTGTCAACACCTTTGTAGAGCATGAGGAAGAAATCCTGAACGGCACCTTCGTAGGTAGCTTAATAGACCAGATCAGTCCTTTGCAGCGCGATGCCTACAAGCGTTGTGCAAAGCTGTCGGTGGAGAAGATATACAAGAGCCGACCGGTGCTCGATGTGGAACTCTCGGGTTACCAGATTATGGCTACCCTGATGGACAAAATGACTGAGGCGGTGATGAATCCGGAGCGTTACTATTCCCAACAGCTCATAGGTCGTGTATCTTCACAATACGACATCAATGCCGATGACCTCGAGACGCGCCTCATGGCCATTATTGATTATATATCAGGCATGACCGATGTCTATGCCCTCGATGTCTATCAAAAGATTAACGGCATCTCCCTGCCCATCATCTAACATCGCTTGATGATTATTTCCACTCGGCTTTCAGGTAGTGGAGCATCGTAGTGCTTTCACCACCTGATGAGCCTGTGTGCTGGATATGGATACCACCAAAGTTGTTGGGGGTAACATCGGCAAAAAGCGATACTTCGTGGGGCAGAGTAGAATCGGCTGGACGAGGTGTCTTTGTAGAGACGTGGGCAGTCAGACGGTTTCCGATGAAATCGATAGAAATGGTACATCCTGTGCGATAACAGGTCGACGAGACGGCCTCCGTCAGAGGGGTAATCTGTCCGTTGTCGTACTTCACTAAATAGAAGTCGACAGCCTTGGCATGTTTTGTGGTGCGGATGATGCGAAGGCCATAGCCAGTAAGCGTTCCTGACCTGCAGTTTTGGTGGGGTCGACCTGTAGCGTCAGGTGCATGTCACCATACCGCTTTTCTAACGGCGTGTACATCAAGCGTGCTCCGCGTTGGGCTTGCAAAAGGCCCATTCCAACGGCACCATTGAAGCCTTCCTTATATTCCCACATGGGCTTTTGGGAATTGAATGCCCAATCGTATTCCGCAGTGTCAGCAGGCTTATAGCCGTTCACCGTCCAATAGCCGGGCAGTACCTGTGGCTGCCACTGACAGGGGAGGTCATGGAAGTCGGTCTCGAGGTGTTTCGTCTTTTTTTGGCCTTTGATGACCTTGGGGGCATCTACACGGAGGGTGTCACCAGTCAGACTGCCATGCAGCTTGGGTGTCATGAGGGCGCTGAGGCGGTGGCCGTTATCGGCAGCGGACAGCTTGTATTCAGGGTAGGCTAATGCCAACGGCTGGACTTTGTTGACGCTAACGGGAATGTCGTCGCGAAGCCAAGTAATTTCAGACTCGTCACAGCGATCTTGTAAGTTGAGGTCGTAGATGAGCTGTGCCACACCTTTCTTAAGTTGAAGAGTGGGCTGGCGCAGGAAAGCCGGTGCCGGCAGCAGGCGCGGATGAACCGTCAGGTGGCAGGCAGCCTCACGACCGTCGGGGGTGGTGGCCATCACGCAGAAATCGACCGTTTTACCGCTTGGATTTGTCGGAACAACCTGAACGGACTCTCTGCCTATAGGCATCAGCGTGACGTATTGCTCAAAATAGTCCGTTACGCGCCATTTTACCGGTTTTGAGTCGCTGCAAGCCAGTGTCAAAGGGGTGTCGCCAGTGCGTAGTTCTGCTTCGTGGCGACTGATATTCAGATAAGGAATGTCACGTGATGTAAGTGAGACTGTGTCGGGTAGGACAATGGTATTCTGAGGATGGCGGGTACCTATCTGATAGGGTTTCCCGTTCAGCGTGAAATTCTGCTGGTAGCAGCGCAACCAAGGCTGAGGGTAGGCCGTCCAGCCCAGATAGATGCTGTCGGAAGGAGCCTGGTAACGGCAATCGATAACGGCGACGGGTCCGCCCTGTTTGCAGAAATACATTTCGCGGTTGCTCCCTTTGACATAGAAATCACAGTCGATAAACATGGCGCCCTTGCCAAAAGTGCTCCAGAAGGGCTTTTGTCCGTAGAGGTCGAAATCGCAGTGGCGATAGATGGCGTTGCCGTTCAAGGCATCGTCGGTACATTCGAAGTGGCAGTCCTCATAATAGGAATGACGAGCCCCATTCAGTGGGTTTAGGTTGAGGCGACTGATGAAACGTACTCGCTTAGCGACGAGCGATTCGCCATGTATATATCCCACATGGGCCTGCGTGATGGCTTCACTGCGTTTGGGACGATTGTATTTAGGATTCAGAGGATAGACGAGATCGACATTACAGTAGTTTCCCATGGTGAGATTCTCTACCTTGAGTGAGTCGCACCAGAAGTCGAACATGGTGAAGTTGCCGATGGCTCCTTGTGTCTGTCCGCGTTGGGATGCCAACACTACATCATTGGGATTTTTGCCCATTCCAACGATAATCAGCCGAGGACAACGGACTACCAAACCAAAAGGTTCTCTGCCATTCTTGCCCACCTTGACCGTCGGGTCGTCAGGGTCATCAATCCAGTAGACCCCCGGACGGATATAAACGGTGGTATTGTCCACAAAATGCGTGGCAGCTTCTTGGAAGGTGCGGAACGTAAAGGGTGTGTTGGCCGGAGCCTCCGCATCGACCATCAGGTGGAGGCTGTCAAGGTGTTGGGCATGAGCCAATAGGGGCATAAGAGCCCCTAATAAGAAAAGTCGTAGCATGTTTTGTTTGTTTTAGTCTTTGTTTTTGTAAATCAGCTTGTTAGCGCCGGATGTTAACTCCAGTTCTTCGCGGTGTTCTTGAATGAACGAGTCGATATGGCGCTTGCGCTTGCTTTCGAATATTTCATCGATGGCAATCAAGATACCCGTCTCCTCGACATCACCAAAACCATAGTTGATGGCTGTACCAAAGAGTTTCATCGTAGGCGAGAGTCCCATATAGGCATTGACCAATGGTGGGATGTTATAGCCCAGCTTGCGGATTTCGCGGTTCAGAATCATATAGTCCTCCTTGAAGGAATTTCCTCTGAAAAGTGCTTCCAATTCAGCGGGGTCAGTTTCCAATTCCAGCGGTTTCATCGGGATAATCAGCCGTTCTTTGTCGTCGAAATGCTTCTTGAGGAAATAGAGTATCATGTCACGTCCCTTGCGGATATAAGAGGGATACATGGTCATTTTGCCAAAATAGTATTTTACGGAAGGACGTATGACTGTGAGTGCTCCAAGACCGTCCCAGAGGTTGTCGAGGGCAAATAGACTCTTGGCACCCATTCTAGACGACTGATAGGGGATTGAAACAAACGAACGGCCCAATTCTACCGTCCAAGGAGCATAGTCTTTTAGAAATTTCTCGGAAAAATGGAACATGTGGCTCGTGGCCAGAATGGGTTGTCCATTCTTGTCGTATTCCCAATCAGACCCCAGAAGATAGCGGTAGCCTCCAATAATCTCTTCCTCTTCCGGATTCCACACGATAAGTTGCTTGTAACAGTTATCGCAGATGTCGAATTCATCGATATCCACTTCCTTGCCTGTGCCTCCGCCTGCCTCGCGGAAAACGATTTCTCGCAAACGTCCAATCTCCTGCATCACATTTGGTGCGTTATGCGCCGTAATGATGTAGATTTCGTTGTTGCTCTTGTTGGTCATTCGCAACTGTTTGTCGGGTGTCAACTCACTCTTGAGGACTTCCTTGCTAATGGGGGCGATGATGGGTTGTTCCATTGTTTGAAGTTATAGGGTTTACAATTTATAGAGGCTATAGTGATATTAAAGTGAATATACAATATCTTGTACGTACTGAGCCCATTCCAATGGTGTCTTGCTTTTATCAAAGGTTTGCCAGGGAATGGGTTTACCTATGGTAACTCGGAAGGTCTTTCCTACGTTTTTATACATTTCGTCAACGAGGAAGAGCATAGCAAGGTTAAAGGGCAGAAAACGGTCGGAGAAATTTGCCAGGCGGTAGAAGAACTTAGAGTTCTGCCCACTAAAATGGATAGGAATTATGTCGCGCTGGTATTCTACGCTCTTGGAAATAAATGTCTTCGACCAGGGAATATCCTTGATTTCCTTTTTGCGGCGTCGTGAACAGATGCCCGCAGGGAACATCAGCATATGGTTATCGCTTTCGAATCCTGCTTTCACCATTGCAGGGAAATTGCGGCTTTGGTGCCCTGTCTTATTGATAGGGATGCAGAGTGGAGCCAGTCCTGGCAAATACATCAGCAGGTCGTTAACCAGATAGCGGAACCGCGAATCGAAGTGGCGTCCTATGATAGCTCCCAGAGCCACACCATCGGCACCACCCAAGGGGTGATTGGACACGATGGTATAGAGCCGTCCGTCGTCTTTGGATGGCAGATTTTCCACTCCCTCCACCTGAAGGGTCATCTGCAGATACTCTACACAAGCTTCCAACCAAGGAGTGCCGACTTTGTCGCGTGACTCCCAGAGAAAGGCGTTCACCTGATCCTGGTGCGCAATACGCTTGAGCCACGAAACAAGTGGACTGGGAATCCAATTAGCTTTGGAGCCCATCTTGTTTTTGAGTATCTGATCAATGTCAATGGTCTTTAATGTAATTTCTGCCATTTCTCTATAAAAGTCCCTAAAACGATGCAAAGATAATGCATTTTATTCAGAAATGATTGCACTTTTTCAGAAAAATGTGCAAGAAAGTAACTTTTTATAAAAAATTCACTAAAAAAAGTGGAGAAAAGTGGGGGATTGTGGGGGAAAATCATTACCTTTGCACCCAAACTCATAAAATATAAGAGGTACACATGCGATTTTTAGGTAACATAGAGGCTAAACTTGACGTGAAGGGACGTGCTTTCCTTCCCGCCACCTTCCGCAAGGTTTTGCAGGCGGGCGGTGAGGAACGCCTTGTATTACGCAAGGACGTTTTCCAGTCTTGTCTGGTGCTATATCCTGAAAGCGTGTGGAATGAGCAGATGGATATGCTGAGGGCCCGTCTTAACCGATGGAACCGTCAGGAGCAGCAGGTATTCCGTCAGTTTGTGTCGGAAGTAGAGTTGCTTACCCTTGACGGCAATGGACGTTTCTTGATTCCCAAGCGCTATTTGCGTATGGCGGAGATTGATCAGGATGTCAAATTTATCGGTATGGACGATACGATAGAGATCTGGAGTAGCCGTAAGGCTGAGGAACAGCAGATGAAACCTGAAGATTTCGGTAATGCCCTCGAACAGCTCATGATGGTTGAGCAGGAATGATATTTCCAATAACGACGAACAATGTTAACGACCGCTGAAACATACCACGTTCCTGTTCTCTTGCAAGAGAGCGTCGACGGGCTGGATATCCAGCCCGACGGCATTTATGTGGATGTAACTTTTGGCGGTGGCGGTCATTCGAAGGAAATCCTGTCGCGACTGGGTAAGAACGGTCGTCTGTACAGCTTTGACCAGGATGCTGATGCAGAGAAAAATATCGTCGATGATGATAGATTTACCTTTGTTCGTAGCAACTTTAGGTATATCGGCCAGTGGATGCGCTATTACGGAGTGGAACAGATTGACGGTCTTTTGGGAGACCTAGGTGTGTCGAGTCACCATTTCGATGATGAAACTCGTGGCTTCTCCTTCCGTTTTGATGCCCCGCTGGATATGAGAATGAACAAGCGTGCAGGACAGACAGCAGCAGACATTCTGAACAACTATAGTGAGGAGCAGCTGGCTGATGTCTTCTATCTCTACGGAGAGCTGAAGAATGCCCGCCGCATTGCCAAAGCCATCAGTGACTATCGTCGTCAGCAGAATATTTTGACGACAGGACAGCTGGCAGAGGCTACAGAAGCTCTGATGCGTTCGGAGCGAGAGAAAAAGGATATGGCCCGGTTGTATCAGGCTTTGCGTATAGAGGTAAACCACGAGATGGATGCCCTGCGAGATATGTTGAAAGGAGCTACGGCCCTGCTCCGTGAGGGAGGTCGGTTGAGCATCATCACCTATCACTCGTTGGAAGACCGTATCGTCAAGAATGTGATGAAAGCTGGCAATGCAGAGGGT
This sequence comes from uncultured Prevotellaceae bacterium, assembly GCA_902764705.1. GTDB lineage: Bacteria > Bacteroidota > Bacteroidia > Bacteroidales > Bacteroidaceae > Prevotella. Next base: position 39,849 of record CACWWZ010000005.1, read on the forward strand.
AAGGTGGAGCAGGACTTCTTTGGACGGATTTCTTCACCCTACCGGTTGGTGAATAAGGTCACGGTGCCCAGTGACGAAGAACAGCAGCGCAACCCTCGTAGTCGTAGTGCAAAATTGAGAATAGCGGAGAAAATATAATATGGTAGAAGAAAACGAGATATTAGAAGAGCAGAAGCAAGAAGAGAGTTCGCTCAAAGAGACTATTCAACTGATTAAGGAGTCTGCTACTGAGGAAGATCCGAAACCTTCCGGTCAGTTGAACCTGCGTACCATATTGGGTGGTGACTTGCTGACAACAGATGTGGTCCGTTCGCAGATATGGCTGTTTGTGCTCATCGTTGTGTTCTCCATCGTCTATGTCGCTTTCCGTTACCAGTGCCAGCAGGATATGATAGCCATCGATAAGTTGGAGAAGACGCTAACAGGTGCCAAGTATAAGGCTCTTTCTTCGTCAAGTACACTGACAGAGAAGTGTCGCGAGAGCCATGTGCTGGATATTTTGAAACAAAACCAGGACTCGCTGTTGCATCAGGCCGACCAGCCGCCCTATATCATTCAGATACCTGAATGAAAAGAGAAGTGAAAAATGAGAAATGAGTAATGGGAGATGAGTAGTTTTAACAATGATAAGGTGATGCCTCGCTACATGATGATTGCAGTACTGCTGACAATCATCGGAATTGCCGTTATTGGCAAGGCCCTCTATATTATGACTGCCAAGAAGCAGTATTGGACGGAGGTTGCCGACCGCCTGAAACGCGATAGCGTCAGTGTGAAGCCGAATCGAGGCAACATCCTCAGCTGTGACGGACAGTTGATGGCCACTTCTATTCCTGAATATAAGATTTTCATTGATTTCCAGGCTGCTGCCTTTGCGAAGGACGATTCGCTATGGCTGGACAAGGTCGATTCGCTGTGTGAGGGATTGAACAGGATATTCCCCAAGAAGAGTGCGGCAGAATTTAAGCACGATTTGGAAGAAGGTCGTCATAAGATCAATAAAGACGGCAGCAAGGGTTCGCGTTGGTGGAATATCTGGCCTCGCCGCATCGACTATAATACTTTCGTAGAAGTTAGCGAATTGCCTTTCTTGAATATGCCCCGCTATAAGAGCGGATTTACCTATGAGACCTATAATTCTCGTCGTCGTCCGTTTGGTTCGCTGGCCTTACGTACCATTGGTGGACTGTATGGTGCCAAGGACTCGGCCTACTATGGCTTGGAACTATCTAACGATTCTATTCTTCGTGGTATTCCCGGTATTACCGGTCGCCGTAAGGTGCTGAACAAATATATGAATATTCCCGTGACGTTGCCTGTTGACGGTTGTGATATCGTGACAACTATCGATGTCAATATGCAGGACTTGGCAGAACGTTCCTTGTTGGATATGCTGAAAAAACCCGAGGTGCATGGCGAGATGGGTGTAGCCATCCTGATGGAAGTGGAAACAGGTGATGTCAAGGCGATTGTCAATATGATGCGTACGGAAAACGACCAATATATAGAAGCAGTCAATTCCGCTATCAGCTATCGTTGTGAGCCGGGTTCAGTGTTCAAGACCGCCTCTATTCTGGTGGCCCTCGATGATGGCGTGCTGGGCAAGAACCCACAAGACACCAGCTATATCATCCATACGGGTGGTGGCGTCATGCCGATGTATGGCCGTGAGATGAAAGACCACAACTGGCGTCGCGGTGGTTATGGAGACATTAATGTGGCACGTACGTTGGAGGTTAGCTCAAATATCGGTGTGAGCCATGTGATTGACAAGTTCTATCATAGCGAGGCAGAGCGTTATGTGAAAGGACTTTACCGCGTGGGCATTGGTGAAGACTTGAAGCTACAAAATATTCTTCCTGGTTATCGCCCCCCACTCATTCGTATGCCAAAACGTAAGAAAAACGGACGCTATGATGATAATTGGTATGCCACTACGTTACCTTGGATGTCGATAGGCTATGAGACCCAGATCGCTCCTATCAATACGGTAACTTTTTATAATGCCATTGCCAATAATGGTAAGATGATGCGTCCGCGTTTTGTCAAGAAGATTGTGAAAAATGGTGTAACTGTCAAGGAATTTGAACCAGAGGTTATCAAAGAACGCATTGCCCGGCCGGAGGCTCTCAAGACATTGCAGACAATTCTGGAACACGTGGTGAGCCAAGGTCTGGGACGTAAGGCTGGTTCGCCGTTGTTTAAGGTTGCCGGTAAGACTGGTACCGCCCAGGTTTCGCAAGGTAAGTCCGGCTATAAGAGTGGTGTGGTACAATACTGGCTCTCGTTTGCAGGTTATTTCCCTGCCGACAATCCTCGTTACACATGTATTGTGTGTATTAAGAAGTCTGGTCTGCCTGCTTCGGGTGGTGGCATGAGTGGTGTCGTGTTCCACCATATTGCTGAGGGCGTGATGGCCCGACACCTTAAGATGAGTGTGGACGATGCCCATGACGAAAACTCTGTTGTGATTCCTGACGTGAAGATAGGAGATGTCGCATCAGCCAATTTCATACTTGGTGAGTTGGGTGTTAGCAATAGCGTGAAACAGTCGCCCAAGGTGTATGGCGAGAATGTCACTCCAGACGTGACAGGTATGGGAGCCAGGGATGCAGTCTATTTGTTGGAGAGCAGAGGCTTAAAGGTTAAGGTGCATGGTCGTGGCAAGGTGAAGTCACAGAGCTATCCTGCTGGAAAGACCATCGTCAAGGGTAGTGAGTGCGTGTTGGTTTTGAATTAATTAAATAAGGTATATATGAAGCTGATAGAACTATTGAAGTATGTCACTCCTCAGACCATTATCGGCAATCAGGAGATAGACATCACTGGCGTGAACATTGACTCCCGTAAAATAGAAAAGAGTCATTTGTTCGTTGCTATCAAGGGAACACAGACCGATGGTCACCGCTTTATTCCCAAAGCTTTGGAGTTGGGTGCTGTTGCCGTATTATGTGAAGACCTGCCTGAGGACTTGCAGCCTGGGGTCACCTATGTGCAAGTTGCGTCGACGGAGGCTGCTGTAGGTCCTGTCGCAACCATGTTCTATGGTGAACCTTCGAAACAGCTAAAACTGGTCGGTGTAACGGGAACCAACGGCAAGACAACCATCGCCACCTTATTATATAATATGTTCCGTAAGTTCGGACATAAATGCGGTCTGCTCTCTACGGTATGCAACTATATTGAGGATGAGGCCATCCCTGCCGACCATACCACGCCAGATCCCATTGAGCTCAACAAACTATTGGCCCAAATGGTGGACGCTGGCTGTGAATATGCCTTTATGGAATGCTCTAGTCATGCTATTGCTCAGCAGCGTATCGGTGGATTGGTATTTGCGGGCGGACTATTTACCAATCTGACCCGTGACCATCTGGACTATCATAAGACCTTTGAGAACTACCGTGATGCCAAGAAAGCTTTCTTCGATGGGCTGTCGAAGGATGCCTTTGCCATTACAAATGCCGATGACAAAAATGGAAGCGTGATGGTACAGAATTGTAAGGCACAGGTGAAGACTTATAGCACCCGGACGATGGCCGATTTCCGTGCCCGCATCATAGAGTGCCATTTTGAAGGTATGTATCTGGAGGTTGACGGTCGTGAGGTTGGGGTGCAGTTTATTGGAAAGTTTAATGTGTCTAACCTGTTGGCAGTCTATGGTGCTGCTGTGATGTTGGGTAAGAAGCCCGAGGATATCCTGTTGGTGCTCAGTACGTTGAAGAGTGTGGCAGGACGATTGGAACCCATCCGTTCCCAGGAAGGAGTAACTGCTATCGTTGACTATGCCCACACTCCTGATGCCTTGGAGAATGTGCTTAATGCCATTCATGAAGTGCTGGACGGCAAGGGCGGACAGATTATCACCGTTTGTGGTGCTGGCGGAAACCGTGATAAGGGTAAGCGCCCGCTGATGGCTCAAGAAGCCGTCAAACAGAGTGATCGTGTCATTATTACTTCTGACAATCCTCGTTTCGAGGAGCCACAGGACATTATCAACGACATGTTGGCAGGACTCACTCCCCAGCAGATGAAGAAGGTGGTGAGCATTGTTGAACGTAAGGAGGCTATTCGTACAGCCTGTATGATGGCCCAGAAGGGTGATGTTATTCTCATTGCCGGCAAGGGCCATGAGGACTATCAGGAAATCAAGGGTGTGAAACACCATTTCGATGACCGTGAGATTGTGAGAGAGATTTTTCAGTCGTAATCATTCGGAATATCGAAATGTAAGAATACCGGAATAACGAAATAACGTAACAATATGCTATATTACATCTTTAGATTTTTAGAACAATACAATATCCCTGGTGCACACCTTTGGTCGTACATCTCGTTTCGTTCGTTGTTGGCATTGATCTTGTCGCTGATAATCTCGGCATGGTTTGGTGAATACTTTATTAAATGGATGAAACGTCGCAATATTTCCGAGACAGCCCGTGATCCAAGTATCGACCCGTTTGGTGTGGAAAAGAAAGGAGTTCCCACTATGGGCGGTATTATCATCATTGTCAGTATATTGGTACCAGTATTGTTGTTGGGACGTATGCGAAACACCTATCTCCTCTTGATGATTGGTACCACCATTTGGCTTGGCTTCCTTGGTTTTATGGATGATTATATCAAGATTTTCAAAAAGAACAAGGAAGGGTTGAAGGGACTTTATAAGATTATCGGTCAGGTGTCAATCGGATTCATTGTTGGTTTAACTCTTTGGCTTAGCCCCGATGCCGTTGTCCGTGAGAATGTATCGGAACCCCAACAGCAGAATAAGGAGATTGTAGTGAAGCATAAGCCGGAGGCCGTCAAGTCGTTGCAAACCACGATACCTTTTATCAAGAACCATACGCTGAATTATTCTAATGTGATGTCTTTCTTGGGAGAGTATAAGGTTGCTGCGGGTTGGATATTGTTCGTTATCATGACCATCCTCGTTGTTACGGCAGTGTCGAATGGTGCCAATCTGAACGATGGCATGGATGGTATGTGTGCGGGAAACTCGGCAATAATAGGCGTCGCGTTACTGATACTCTGCTATATCTCGTCGCATATCGTTTACGCTGCCTATTTTGACATCATGTATATTCCAGGTTCTCAGGAGCTGGTTGTGTTCCTCTCTGCCTTTATCGGAGCGATGATTGGTTTCCTTTGGTACAATGCTTTCCCTGCCCAGATTTTCATGGGCGATACCGGATCGTTAACTATTGGCGGCATCATCGGTGTTTGTGCAATTATTGTCCATAAAGAACTGATGCTTATCGTTCTTTGTGGAATCTTCTTCGTAGAAAGTCTGAGTGTAATCATCCAGACGCAGTGGTTTAAGATACAGAAACGCAAGGGCAAGCGAGTGCGCGTGTTCCGTGCGACCCCCATCCACGACACCTTCCGTAAGCTCGACTCACAACTCGACCCCACCAGTACTTATATTTTGAAAGGCTGGCCTCATCGCCCGTTCCATGAGTCGAAGATTACTATTCGTTTCTGGATTACCACTATCATATTAGCTGCATTAACAATTATCACACTTAAGATCAGATAAAAATGAGTAAGATAGCGATATTAGGAGCTGGTGAAAGCGGAGCAGGTGCTGCTGTCCTGGCCAAGAAGCAAGGCTTTGACGTGTTTGTGAGCGACATGTCGAAAATCAACGACAAGTATAAAAAACTGATGGACGACCACCAGGTTAGTTGGGAGGAAGGCCGTCATACAGAGGAAAAGATTCTGGATGCCGATGAGATTATCAAGAGTCCTGGTATTCCCGACACTGCTCCGATGATTGTCAAAATTAAGGAGAAGGGTATCCATATCATTAGCGAGATAGAGTTTGCCGGGCGCTACACCAACTCGAAGATGATCTGTATTACGGGTTCTAATGGTAAGACCACAACGACTAGTCTTATCTACCATATTTTCAAGACGGCTGGTTATGATGCCGGTCTGGCTGGCAATATCGGTAATTCTCTGGCTTTGCAGGTTGCTGAAGATCCTCATGAATACTACATCATTGAATTGTCTTCTTTTCAATTGGACAATATGTATGATTTCCGTGCCAATGTGGCCATCCTGCTGAATATTACCCCTGACCATCTGGATCGTTACGATTTCAAGATGCAGAACTATGTGGATGCCAAGATGCGCATTATACAGAATCAGACTCCTCAGGATGCCTTCATCTATTGGAATGACGACCCGATTATCAAAAAGGAATTGGAAAAGTATGATATTAAGGCTATCCAGTATCCTTTCTCTGAGCTGAAAGAAAAAGGCAGTATCGGTTATATCGAGGAGGGACAGTATAAGATTGAACAGCCGGAGCCTTTCAATATGGAACAGGAGGCCCTCAGTCTGACGGGTAAGCATAACATTTATAACTCTTTGGCTGCTGGTATCGCTTCTGATGTTGCCGGTATCAAGAAAGAGGTAATCCGTAAGTCGCTCAGTGATTTTCCGGGTGTGGAGCATCGCTTGGAGAAGGTCTGTATGGTACGTGGTGTACAGTATATCAACGATTCGAAGGCTACCAATGTTGATGCCTGCTGGTATGCTTTGGAGTCAATGAAGACCAAGACCATTCTGATTATCGGTGGCAAGGACAAGGGTAATGACTATGGTCCTATTATTCCATTGGTCAAGGAAAAATGTGCCGGATTGGTATATCTCGGTGCTGACAACCAGAAGTTGCACGACAACTTCGATTCGCTGGGTATTCCGGTCCGCGATACCCACTCCATGAAGGAGTGTATCGAGGCTTGCTACGAGATGGCTGAGCCTGGAATGACCGTTCTGCTGTCACCCTGCTGTGCCTCGTTCGACCTGTTCAAAAACATGGAAGACCGTGGCGAACAATTTAAGGAGTTGGCACGGAACCTGTAGAAGACGATATTACGACATTTCGACAAAATAGATAAATGAATAAGAAAATAGGCAATATCTTCAAGGGCGACAAGGTCATCTGGATGGTGTTCTTCTTCCTCTGCATGATCAGTATCGTGGAAGTGTTCTCTGCTTCCAGCGGACTGACCTATAAGAGTCAGAACTATGTGGGACCGATTGCTTATCACACCTTTACCATTTTGGCAGGTGTGGTGGTGGCTATCATCACGTTGAATATCCCCTGTCGGTACTTCAAACTGATGACTCCTTTCTTGATATTGATTTCTGTAGTCACGCTGCTATGGGTATTGCTAGCAGGAACAAAGGTTGGTGATGCCGGCCGATGGATCAATCTGTTTGGTTTTACTTTTCAGCCGTCAGAGATTGCCAAAGGAACCATTGTGTTGGCTGTAGCACAGATTCTTGCTGCCATGCAACGTGAGAATGGTGCTGACAAAAAAGCCTTCAAGTGGATTCTTTGGATTTTGTTGCCCGCATGCGTGTTGATAGGACTGGAGAACCTCTCTACAGCAGCGATGCTCTTTGCTGTGGTCTTCCTGATGATGTTCATCGGACTCGTCCCAATCAAGCAATTGGGAAAGTTGGCAGCAGCCATTATCATGATAGCCGTTGTGGCTTTGTCGATGGTGATGTTGGTAGGTCACGATATCAGTGATGAAGAGAAGGTGACGACCAAGACGGAACAACTCGACCAGCCTAAGCAAAAGAAGAACTTCGTAGAGAAGATGTTCCATCGTGCTGATACGTGGAAGAGCCGTCTCATGAAATTTGGCAAGCCTAAGCCAACGCCGCAGGAGTATGATCTCGACAAAGATGCTCAGGTAGCTCATGCCAACATTGCTATTGTTTCGAGTGGCATTATTGGTAAGGGGCCTGGTCAGAGCACAGAGCGCGACTTCCTGTCACAGGCTTTCTCAGACTTTATCTATGCTATCGTTATCGAAGAACTGGGTATTGCGGGTGCCTTTGCAGTAATGTTCCTCTATATTGTTCTGCTCTATCGTTGTGCCCGTATTGCCAGTCGTTGCGAGAATAATTTCCCTGCTTTTCTGGCTATGGGGCTCGGATTGCTGCTTGTCATCCAAGCGACTTTCAACATGATGGTGGCTGTCGGATTGGCACCTGTTACCGGTCAGCCTCTGCCTCTTATCTCCAAGGGAGGAACATCGACCATCATCAATTGTGCTTATATCGGAGCCATTTTGAGCGTCAGTAGATCAGCAAAAATGAAGAAAGCGAAAGAAAAAGAGGCAAAGATAGCATGATTTAACGGAAAATTTGTACTTTTGCACGGTATTCTAGATACAACTTATATGAACGACGAATTAAGAGTGATAATCAGTGGTGGCGGTACGGGCGGACACATCTTCCCGGCTGTTTCTATTGCCAATGCCATCAAGGCGATGCACCCTGATGCAAAGATACTGTTTGTTGGCGCTTTGGGACGCATGGAAATGCAGCGCGTGCCAGCAGCAGGTTACGAGATTAAAGGCCTGCCTATTCAGGGCTTCGATCGAAAGAATTTGTTGAAGAACGTGAAGGTCCTCTATAAGATCTGGAAGAGCCAGCGTATGGCTAAGAACATCATCAAGGAGTTTCGTCCGCAGGTTGCTGTCGGAGTCGGTGGCTATGCCAGCGGTCCTACGCTGAACAAGGCTGCAGCGATGGGTATTCCCTGTCTTATTCAGGAGCAGAACTCCTATGCAGGAGTCACCAATAAACTATTGGCTAAGAAGGCCGCCAAGATTTGTGTGGCTTATGAGGGCATGGAACGCTTCTTTCCGGTAGAGAAAATCCTACTAACAGGAAACCCTGTCCGTCAACAGTTGTTGGAGACTACCCAGACCAAGGCGGAAGCCCTTCGTTCCTTTGGTTTGGATGCCACAAAGAAGACCATCCTCATTGTGGGAGGCAGTCTTGGAGCCCGCACGGTCAACGAGAGTGTCTTGAAGCATCTTGATGTGATCCGTCAGAGCAATGTTCAGTTTATCTGGCAGACCGGTAAGTACTATCATGCCCAGATTACAGAGCAATTGGCCAAGGAACCGAAAACTGACAACCTTGTTGTTACCGATTTCATTAGCGATATGGGTGCTGCCTATAAGGCTGCTGACTTGGTGGTTAGCCGTGCTGGTGCCGGTTCTATCAGCGAGTTCTGTCTGTTGGGCAAGCCTGTCATTCTTGTGCCCTCACCCAATGTGGCTGAAGACCACCAGACCAAGAATGCTCTGGCATTGGTGAACAAGGATGCTGCCCTTTATGTAAAGGATATGGAAGCTCCGGCTCTGCTTATTCCGTTGGCAATTGATACCGTTCAAGACGATGTTAAGTTGAAGAGCCTCAGTGAGAATATTTTGAAGATGGCCTTGCCCGCTTCAGCGGAGATTATTGCTAAGGAAGTAGTAACTCTTGCCAGTCAAAAACGTTAAGAAAAGACCGAATATGGAATTAAAAGATATTAAATCAGTATACTTCATCGGAGCAGGAGGCATCGGCATGAGTGCCCTCGTACGCTACTTCATTCATTGTGGAGTGGTCGTCGGAGGCTATGACAAGACGCCAAGCACGCTGACCCGTCAGTTGGAAAAGGAAGGAGCTCTCATTCACTATGAGGAGAATGTCGACGATATTCCCCATGCCTGTCGCAGAGCCGATTCGTGTCTGGTAGTCTATACGCCGGCCATTCCTGCTGACCATCAGGAAATGGAATACTTCCGTGAGAATGGCTTTGAGATACAGAAGCGCGCTCAGGTATTGGGAACGCTGACCCGTCAGCACAAGGGACTCTGTGTGGCAGGAACCCATGGTAAGACAACTACGTCGACCATGTGTGCCCATATCATGCACCAGAGCCATCTGGATTGTAACGCTTTCCTTGGAGGCATTTCGAAGAACTATGGCACCAACTACATCCTCTCCAATTCCGATTATGTAGTCATCGAGGCTGACGAGTTCGACCGTTCGTTCCACTGGCTGTCACCCTATATGACCGTCATTACGTCTACAGACCCCGATCATCTGGATATCTATGGCACCAAGGAGGCTTACTTGGAGAGTTTCCGCCACTATACGGAACTGATTCAGCCAAAAGGTGCCCTGATTATCCATCGTGATTTGGAGATGCAGGAAAGTCTGCCTGATGGTGTGCATCGCTATGACTATGCATTAAATGAAGGAGATTTCCATGCTGAGAATATCCGCATCGCCAATGGTGAGATTACCTTCGATTTTGTCTCACCCATTGAGAGCGTCAAGAACATTCAGTTGGGACAGCCTGTTCCCATCAATATCGAGAATGGTGTGGCTGCTATGGCAATGGCCCAGTTGGCAGGCTGTACGCCAGAGGAACTGCGTATTGGCATGAAGACCTATGGCGGTGTGGACCGTCGTTTCGATTTCAAGATTAAGAACGACCGCCACGTATTCCTGTCGGACTATGCACACCATCCGAAGGAAATCTATCAGAGCGCACGTAGCATTCGTGAACTCTATAAGGACCGGAAGATTACCGCAATCTTCCAGCCACATCTCTATACCCGTACTCGTGATTTCTATAAGGACTTTGCTGAGGCATTGAGCCTGCTTGATGAGGTCATCCTAACGGAGATTTATCCTGCCCGTGAACTGCCCATTGAGGGCGTCACCTCACAGCTTATCTACGAAAACCTGCGTCCGGGTATTGAGAAGCAAATTATCCGTAAGGATGATGTGCTGTCATTTGTCAAGTCCCGCGACTTTGACGTACTGATTGTGCTGGGAGCCGGTGACCTCGACAACATGGTGCCCGAGATAACCAGAATATTGAACAGTAAGAAATAAACAACGCGATATGAGTATCACTTGGAAGAAATCATTCATCATCTTGATAGATCTTGCCCTGGCAGTCTATCTTGTCTTCGCCATCACAACATTCAATCGTCCTGACGAACTCTCCAATGTGTGCTCTGAAGTAAAGATTGACGTAAAGGAGGGTGAGGTGAAGGGATTTCTGAACCCAGACGAAATAAAGTCCCAGCTTCAGCATGCCCGGCTCTATCCCTTGGGCGATCCGATGAGTCAGGTGTCTGGACGTAAGATAGAGGAGAACTTATCGAAGAACCCGCTCGTTGAGAGTGTTCAGTGCTATAAGACCCAAACGGGCCGTGTGTTCATTACTTTGTCACAGCGACTGCCTGTGGTCCGAGTCAAGGCAGAAAATGGTGATGACTATTATGTCGACACCCATGGCAACATCATGCCTAATACGCAGCATGCCAGCGACTTGGTAGTGGTGACGGGACATGTGACACGAAAGTATGCCAAGAGCGTTCTTCCTGGTGTGGGTAATTTCCTGATTCAGAATAAGATGTGGCGTGCAGAGACGGAACAACTCAACATACTGGTCGATGGCTCTATGGAACTGATACCCCGTGTGGGTGATCATATTGTCTATCTCGGTCAGCCTACAAATCTCGACAAGAAGCTCAGTCGTCTTGAGAAGTTCTATAAATACGGACTGTCCAAGGCGGGTTGGAATAAGTATTCGTATATCAGTCTGGAATTTGACAACCAGATTATCTGTAAGAAAAACAAGAAAATGAATCAAATATAAAGAGAGATGCCAAAGGAATTTATCGTAGCTATTGAACTGGGTTCATCGAAGATGACCGGTATTGCGGGAAAGAAGAATCTTGACGGCAGCATTCAGGTGTTGGCCTGTGTCAAGGAAGATTCCTCTTCATTCATCCGTAAAGGTGTGGTTTACAACATTGACAAGACTGCCCAGTGCCTGACCAACATCATCAGCCGTCTGGAGAAACAGCTCAAGACGGGTATCACACAGGTGTATGTGGGTGTTGGCGGACAGTCTATCCGCTCTATTCGCAATCTGATTTCCAAGGACCTGCCTGCAGGAACACAGGTCACACAGGACATGGTGATTGAACTGATGGATTCTAATCGTAACATGAAATATCCTGATCAGGAAATCCTCGACGCTGCCGTACAGGAATACAAGGTTGACTCACAATACCAGCTCGATCCCGTTGGCATCCAGTGCTCGCGTATTGAGGGTAACTTCCTGAATATCCTGCAGCGTAAGGCATTCTACAAGAACCTGAACAAGTGTTTCGAGACTGCCGAAATCAATGTAGCAGAGATGTATCTTGCCCCATTGGCACTGGCCGACAGCGTGCTCACCGAGGCTGAGCGCCGTTCAGGATGTGCCTTGGTAGACCTCGGAGCCGACACCACGACGGTCAGCGTCTATTCGAAGAACGTGCTGCGCCATTTGGCTGTCATTCCTCTGGGTGCCAACAATATCACCAAGGATATTGCCTCGCTGCAGATGGAGGAGAGCGATGCCGAGAAGATGAAGCTTAAATATGCTTCAGCCTTTACGGACAACAACGATATTGACAACAACATGAAATACTCCATTGACCAGGATCGTCAGGTCGAGGTGCGTAAGTTCATCGAGATTGTCGAAGGTCGTCTGGAGGAAATCATCGCGAATGTGTGGTGCCAGATTCCTGAAGAATACTGCGACAAGCTTTTGGGCGGAGTCATCCTTACGGGTGGCGGTGCTAATCTGAAGGACATCGAGAAAGCCTTCCAGAACTATACGCATATCGACAAGATTCGTATTGCCAAGTTTGTCACTCAGACCATCACTTCGTCGATTGCCGACATCAATGCCCACGATGGTATGATGAATACGGTGCTTGGTTTGCTGGCCAAGGGTGACATTAATTGTGCCGGCAGCGATCTGGATTATAACAACGACCTCTTTGCCAGCCAGCGTCCGCAGATTACCCCAGAGACGCTCGAGCAGCGTCGGGCCCGTCAGGCCTCAGAGACTCCTGCCGGGGTGGTTCGTACTGCTGATGAGATTCGTCGTGCAGAGGAAGAAGCTCGTCAGAAGAAGGAAGAAGAAGAGCGCGTAGCCCGCGAGAAAGCCGAGGAGGAAGCCCGCGAGCAGGAACGTATCCGTAAGGAGAATAGCACTTGGAACAAGTTGGGCCGTTGGTTGAAGCGAGCTGCCAACGAGATAGTCAAGGAAGAAGATGAGTAAGGGACGAAACGAAGAAAAGAAGTATTATGGCAGATAATAATGTATTGCTCGATTTTGGCGAGCCGGAAAAAGAGAATAGCATCATCAAGGTAATTGGTGTTGGTGGCGGTGGCGGTAATGCCGTTAACCATATGTATCGCGAGGGTATTCACGATGTGACCTTCGTATTATGCAACACCGATAATCAGGCCCTGAACGACTCACCCGTTCCTGTACATCTACAGTTGGGTAAAGAGGGCCTTGGCGCTGGTAACCGTCCTGAAAAGGCCCGTGCTGCTGCCGAGGAAAGTCTCGACGACATCAAAAATGTGCTGAGCGACGGCACGCGTATGGCTTTTATCACAGCTGGTATGGGCGGTGGTACGGGTACTGGTGCAGCTCCTGTCATTGCCCGCGTCTCGAAGGAGATGGGTATTCTGACGGTGGGTATCGTCACCATTCCTTTCCGCTTCGAAGGCGATCGTAAGATTGACCAGGCACTGGATGGTGTCGAGGAGATGTCGAAGCATGTCGATGCCCTGTTGGTGATTAACAACGAGCGCTTGCGCGAGATTTATCCTGAGTTGACCGTCCTCGATGCTTTTGGCAAGGCTGACGACACACTGAGTGTGGCTGCAAAGTCTATTGCCGAGATTATTACCGTTCACGGATTAATCAATCTCGACTTCAACGATGTGAAGACCGTTCTGAAGGATGGTGGTGTAGCCATCATGTCGACAGGTTTTGGCGAGGGCGAGGGCCGTGTCAAGAAAGCTATTGACGACGCGTTGAATTCTCCGTTGCTCAACGAGAACGATGTCTTCAACTCCAAGAAGATCCTGCTCAGCATTTCATTTGCCGGCAATAAGGATGGTAGCGGCTCGCTGATGATGGAGGAGATGAACGATGTCAACGACTTCATGGGTAAGTTCGGTAACGATTTTGAAATCAAGTGGGGACTGGCCACCGATCCCGAACTGGGCAAAAAGGTCAAGGTCACCATCCTTGCAACCGGCTTCGGTATCGACCGCGTCGATGGCATGTCAAGCCATCGTCAGCATCGTAACACCCAGGAGGAGGCTACCCGTATTGCCGCCGAGCAGGAGAAGGAGGCCCAGCGCCAGGATCGTCGTAACCGTTACTATGGTGGCGACGGACAAAGCAAGCGTTACAAGCGCCGTCCGCACATCTACCTGTTCCGCCCTGAGGACCTCGATAATGACGACGTCATCTCAGCCGTCGAACAGACTCCGACCTATAAACGTACCCGCGAAATCCTGGACAGCATCTATTCGCAGGCCAGTGGTGAGGAACCCCCTCAGAAGGAAGAGGCTCCACAGCAGGATAATATCGTGCAGGGAACGATTAAATTTGGTTAGAATACCGCCTTCACAATCTGGCGAACGTTGTCCGTCTTAGCCATCGTATAATAATGGATGGCAGGGGCACCGTTAGCCAGCAAGTCGCGGCTTTGCTCTATAGCCCATTCTATGCCTACCTGATAGGCGTCGAGTGGGCTCTTTGTTTTGCTTAGCTCGCTGACCAATGCCTGTGGGATGTCGATATGGAACGAGCGGGGCAGCAGGTCAATCTGTCGCTGGCTGGAGATGGGTTTCAGACCAGGAATGACGGGTACTGTGATACCAGCCTTTCGCACCTGCTCGACAAAACGGAAGTACTGGCTGTTATCAAAGAACATCTGTGTAACGATATAGTCGGCACCAGCTTCCACCTTCTCCTTCAGGTGCTCGATGTCGGTATCCAGGTTTGCGGCCTCGTAGTGCTTCTCGGGATACGCTGCCACACCTACGCAGAAATTCGTTGGCAGACCATTCTTCACCGTGGGGTCGAGATACTGTCCCTGATTCAGGTTATGAATCATTCCTACCAGTTCAGAGCTGTGACTGAAGCCATCAGGTTCAGGAATGAAGAAGCGCTGTCCTGGAATAGCATCGCCACGCAAGGCTACGACGTTCTGAATGCCCAGAAAGTGCAGGTCGAGCAGTTCACTCTCGACCTTGCTGCGCGAGGCGCCACCACAAATGACGTGCGGCACAATCTCCAATTGCGGATAGCGGCGCATAATGGCGGCAACGATAGCCACCGTTCCAGGACGTTTTGCCAGCGTCATCTTCGTGTATGTACCGTCGCTGTTGGGCACGTATTCCACCTCGTCGCGGTGGCAGGTGACGTTGATAAACGGTGGCTCGAACTCCATCAGCGGGTCGATGCTGTCGTAGAGTCGGGTAGCATCACTGCCCTTCAGAGGAGGAACCAGCTCGAAACTGGCAAACGGATGTTGTGAACTGTTCAGAATGTCGATAACTTTCATTTTATTTTTCTTTTTTGTCGTTATGTCGAAATATCGTAATATCGATATATCGCATTAATGGGCAATATATTTAGATAACAGCTGCTCGCCCTCTGCCACGCTGATACCGCGTCGCCGGCAGTAGTCGGCCAACTGGTCCTCGTCGATGCGTCCCACGGGGAAATAGCGGGCCTCGGGATGACAGATGAAGAGTCCGCAGATAGACGTTGAAGGCTGTATTGAGTAGTGGTCGGTTAGTGTCACGTCCAGCTGGCGTTCCACAACTAGCAGGTCGAACACGATGCGTTTCAGCGAATGGTCAGGACAGGTGGCGTAGCCGAAGGCGACGCGGAGCGGAGCCGTTGTGTTTGTTGCGATACCATCGCGACATACGGAACTCTGCGTTAGCCATTCTGCGCAGGCTTCTGCTAGTCGGGCACAGAGGGCGTGACTCATCAGTCGCTCGGCCTCGTCGGCAGGCTGTGCCTTGGGACGTGCCACAATGGTAAATAGTCCCAGCGGAGTGGGGTGCTCCTCGTCATAGTAGTCTGCCAGACACCGGTAGTGCCCTGTGGTGCTTTGGCTGCGTAGCATGGGCAGTACAGTGCTGTCACCTTTCTCGCTGGCTAAACCAGCGAGCACGATATCGTTGCCCCTGCGCTTGGCAGGTACAAAACGCAGCAGTGCTTTTACCTCGATGCCGTCCTGTTCAATGGCGCGTTGCAGATATTGCTTGCCCTCCTGCAGTGTGCGTTCAGCTTCTGGGTTTACCAGCAGCTGTTGCAGCGTCTCGCCCTTGAAACCCCAGAACAACAGGAACATACGCCAATCGATAAGCGGCAACAGGTCCGTGACAGCAATAGAACCTGAAAAATCGGATGCTTCGGAAGATCCGTTTAATCCGTGGTTCAGTACTGGTGCCTTAAGGTTAGCTTCTGCGTAGGGCGTCAGTGGGGCATGGTGCTCCTCGTAGGCATCAAGTAGCGTCTGCTGCTCAGCCTTGATTTGGGCAATGGTTGTCTCGGCATTCATTTGTAGGTGTTTGGCCAACAGGGAGGTTTGCGAGGCATCACCGCCATGCACCACACAACCGTCGTATAGCGGAGCCAGTTTTACTGCTGTATGCACTGGCGACGTGGTAGCACCGCCCACTACGATGGGTACACGCAGACCTTCTTTCTGGAACAGCTGACACAACTGTTCCATCTCCTTCAGCGACGGAGTGATGAGTCCGCTGAGGCCTACCAGACAGGGCTTCCGCTTTTGCGTCTCTTCCAAGATGGTTTCGTTGGGCACCATGACTCCCAGGTCCACAACGTCGAAGCCGTTACAGCCCAGCACGATACCTACGATATTCTTGCCGATGTCGTGCACGTCACCATTTGCTGTGGCCAGCACCACGCAGGGACGTTCCGTCTTCTGCGTGCCCTGCTCTTTGTCGATGTAGGGCTGCAGCAAGGCTACGGCATCCTTCATCACCTTAGCGGATTTCACTACCTGCGGCAGAAACATCTTGCCTTCGCCAAATAGCTGGCCGATGTGTTCCATGGCCTGCATCAGCGGCTGTTCTATCACGTCGATGGGACGGCCGTACTTCTGCAACGCCTCGGGAATGTCGTCAGCCAGATGGCTGTTGTCACCCTTGCTCAGGGCATACAACAGCCGCTCCTCTATTGTCTTGCTGCGCCACGATGGACCCGCCGGAGAACCAGCGGGAACGGTGGTAGAACCTGCCAGGAATTCACCCGCAAGCGCAATCAGGCGCTCCGTAGCTTCGTCGTCCTTGTTCAGGATGACGTCCTCCACGGCCTTCAACAGCGTGGGCTCTATGTCGTCGTACACCTGCAGCATGCCCGGATTCACGATGGCCATGTCCAGTCCTTCGCGGATGGCGTGGTAGAGGAATACGGAGTGCATGGCCTCGCGCACCTTGTTGTTACCGCGGAAACTGAACGACAGGTTGCTCACGCCACCGCTGGTCTTCGCCTCTGGCAGGTGCTGCTTAATCCAACCTACGGCACGGATAAAGTCCACCCCGTAGGCCTGGTGCTCTTTCAGTCCCGTTCCAACGGACAGGATGTTCACGTCGAAGATGATATCCTGTGGTGGGAAACCAATGCCCGTTAACAGTTTATAGGCGCGTTCAGCGATAGCAGTTTTGCGCTCGTAGGTCGTGGCTTGCCCCTCCTCGTCGAAGGCCATCACCACCACGGCGGCACCCAGCCGGAGTAACTCACGGGCCTTGCTTAGGAAGTCCGCCTCGCCGTTCTTCAGACTGATGGAATTCACGATGCATTTGCCTTGGGCATTCTTCAGTCCGGCCAGGACCGTAGCCCAGTCTGACGAGTCGATCATCAGCACCGCACGACTCACACCGGGGTCGTTGGCAACGTATCGGCAGAAGGTCTGCATCTCCTGCTGGCTGTCCAACATGGCTTCGTCCATGTTGATATCGATAATCTGTGCACCGCCCTCTATCTGGTTGCGAGCCACACTCAGCGCTTCGTCATATTTCTTCTCGGCTATCAGTCGGGCAAACTTCCTTGAACCGGCCACATTGGTGCGTTCACCGACATTCGTGAAGTTCTGTGTCTCTTTATCTACCAGTAGCGCTTCCAGTCCCGACAGCCACATGCGCTTGTCGCAATCTGGCAACTGTCTGGCCTTAATACCTTTCAGGGCTTCACTGATAGCGCGGATATGCTCCTCGTCCGTTCCACAGCATCCGCCCGCAATATTCAGCAAACCGTTCTCCGCCATTTGGCGCAGATGGCTGGCCGTATAAGCAGGCAACTCGTCGTACTCACCCATCTCATTAGGCAGTCCGGCATTAGGATATAGCGACAGGAAGACGGGTATTCGCTTTGATAGCTGCTCGACGAACGGACGCAGATCCGTCACGCCAAACGAGCAGTTCAGTCCGAAACTCAACAGTTTCTGATAGTGGCTGATGCTGATATGGAAAGCCTCCAGCGTCTGACCCGTCAGCGTGCGTCCGCTGCGGTCGTTGATGGTGGCTGACACCATCAGGGGCATCACCGTGCCTCGCCGTTCGTTGATGTGTTCGATGGCGTAGATGGCCGCTTTGGCATTCAGTGCATCAAAGCATGTCTCCAACAGCAACAGGTCCACACCGCCCTCTATCAGCGCCTCGGCCTGCTCCTCGTAGGCGGCCGCCATCTCCTCAAAGGCGATGCTCCGGCTGCCTGGGTCGTTCATGTCGGAAGCCAGCGAGAGCGACTTCGAGGTTGGGCCCATGGAACCGGCGACGAATATTTGATGTCTGATGTCTGATGGATGATGGATGAAGGCGTCAGCGGCCTGTCTCGCAATGCGGGCACCGGCCAGTGCCATTTCACGTGCTTGTTCCTCACAACCATACTCTTTCTGACTGATGCGGTTGGCCGAAAAAGTGTTTGTCGTGATGATGTCAGCACCAGCCTCGATATATTGTTCGTGAATCGTGCGGATCACCTCTGGAGCCGTGAGACACAGCACGTCGTTGTTGCCCACCAGCGACACGGGCCATCCGGCGAACTGCCCTTGATGGTAGCTCTCTGCCGTCAGTCCCAGCGACTGAATCTTGGTGCCCATGGCCCCGTCCAGAATCAGGATCCGCTCCTGTAAAACCGCTTCAATCTTCATTCTAGTTTAGTTTCTCTTTCTATCCGCAGTGGAAGTACCGTGTGACGAGTTTCTGGATTTCCTCCTGATAGCCTTCAATATTCTTTCTGAGCGTCGTGTCGTCGAAGGCACGCAGCTCAGCGATGATACCGTCAATCATGGCTGGTGAGAAGACACCATATTCCTCGAACACCTTACGCTGGCGATCCAGACAGTCGGCACTGGCCACACACGAGTCAGGTAGCTGTGCCAGTGTGGCCAGACGGTCGGCATGCTCCGCAGCGTGGATGTTCACGTTGACGTAGGTCTTCTCAGCCACCTCTAGGGCATTGGGCATCTCGAAACCATGACGGCAAGCCACGCATAGACCTGCCAACAGTTGATAGAGGTCGGCACTGCCATCTGGTGAACGCATCTCAACGGTCTGCTTCTCAGAGGTGAGTGGTGAGGGACAAGTGGCGAGGGAAGTGTCTTGCGGATTAGCCAAGGCAGCCATGTTAACGTCGGCAGACCAGCCTAAGGGTACGCGAACCAGTACCGAGCGGTTCCTATCACCCCAGCACACATTCGTAGGAGCCTCCTGATGGGGCACCAAGCGGAAATAGCTCGTGGGGTTCTTGTTGCCGAAGGCCGTGATAGCGGGTGCCAGGTCCATCATACCAGCAATCATCTTACGGGCATTCTCGCTGAGCACGCCATTAGTCAGCATCTGGTTCTTGCCGTCCTTCACGATGCGCATGTGGATATGTAGCCCGGAACCGGCCTTGCCAGTGGTAATCTTGGGGGCGAAGGTCACGTTGTAGCCTAGCTGGTAACCCAGGTTACGGATAATCCATTTCGCCAGCATCAGCTGGTCGGCAGCCTGCTCCACTGGCACGGGTAGGAATTCTATCTCGTTCTGCTCGTAATTCTTGCCGTCCAAATTAAAGTTGCCCACCTCAGAATGGCCGTACTTGATCTGTCCGCCAGCCTGTGCGATATATTGCATACACTGGGTACGAAACTCATTAGCCTTCGCATAGGGAGCCGATTCGTGATAGCCTTTCTGGTCCTGCGCGGGGAACACCTCTTCGTCGTCGCTGATGACGTAGTATTCCAGTTCGCCCATCGCCTGAAACTCCATACCCGTCACCTCCGTGAAGGCGACAGAGGCCTTGTGTAGCGTGTGCTCGGGCGACGACTCCAGCGGGTTGCCGTCCTTGTCGAAATACGAGCAGAGCATGGCCACCGTGGGAATCTCGGCGAAGGGGTCGATGAACGCCGTGCGGAAACGGGGCAACACATACAAATCGCTCGATCCGGCCTGAATGAACGAGAAGAGACTCGAGCCGTCCACACGCTCACCACACGTCAAGATGGTGTCCAGGTATGTCAGGTCGTTGATTACGAAGTTCAACGTTTTTAACTTTCCGTCACCGCCCGGATACATGAAGTTCACCATGCGGATGCCGTTCTTCACAATATAGTCGATGATGTCGGCCTTCGTAAATGCTGCCGACGGCTTTTGCAGTGCCACCACAATGGGGTTGGCATTTAGCATCAGATGCTCGTTATTACTCATTTCAATCGATTTTGAGTGCAAAAGTAATCATTTTTGGCGACATAACAATGAATAATGTGTTTTTATTTGGCTTTTTGACAGCATAAGTTCGATAATTGTGGCCATGCAGTTGGAGGTAAATAAGATATTTAGTGCTATCGGATCTCTTTCCGATTTCAATCTATAAGCAAACGGGGTGATTTGCTTACAGATTGTTACTTTTTGGAAAAAAGTAGATAAAAACGTCGGAGAAATAGGCGTTATAATTGCAAAACGTCATACCTTTGCGGCGAAAATTAAGCAGAGTGATAGTAAAAGTAAGGATAATATGACGAAATGTAAACTTCAAACACAGAATCAAGGACTCTATCAGAGCGACTATGAGCACGATGCTTGCGGCGTGGGAATGGTAGTGAACATCCACGGCGGAAAGAGTCACGATCTGGTGGACAATGCACTGAAGGTGCTGGAAAACATGGAACATCGCGGCGCTGAGACTCGCGACAAGACTGGCGACGGAGCTGGTATCATGGTACAGATTCCGCACGAGTTTATCCTGTTGCAGGGTATTCCTGTGCCTGAGAAGGGTAAGTACGGAACAGGTCTGGTGTTCCTGCCAAAAGACGAGAAGGCGCAGCAGGACATCCTCTCTGTGATGATTGAGGAGATTGAGCGCGAGGGTCTGACCTTGATGCACCTGCGCGCTGTGCCTACTAACCCTGAAGTGCTGGGTGCCGCTGCTCGCGAAGTTGAGCCCGACATCAAGCAGATTTTTGTTACTGGCATCGCCGACGAGCAGGTGCCCGTATTCGAGCGTATATTATATAAGGTACGCAAACGCATAGAGAACCGTATCGACAACGATGATTTTTATATCTGCTCGCTGTCGAACAAGAATATCATCTACAAGGGAATGCTGACCAGCGGACAGCTGCGTCGCTACTTCCCTGATCTGTCGAACGATTACTTTACAAGTGGATTGGCGCTGGTACACTCACGATTCAGTACCAATACCTTCCCCAAGTGGAAGCTGGCTCAGCCCTTCCGTCTGTTGGCACACAACGGAGAAATTAATACCATTCGTGGTAACCGCGGTTGGATGAAGGCTCGCGAGAGCGTGCTGAGCAGCGAGGCCCTGGGCGACATCAAGGACCTGCGCCCCATCGTACAAGAGGGTATGAGCGACTCTGCCAGCCTGGATAACGTGTTCGAGTTCCTGATGCTGAGCGGCCTGAGTCTGCCACAGGCGATGGCTATCCTCGTACCAGAGAGCTTCAACGACAAGAACCCCATCAGCGAGGACCTGAAGGCCTTCTACGAGTACCACTCAATCCTGATGGAGCCATGGGACGGTCCTGCAGCGCTGCTGTTCTCAGATGGTCGCTATGCAGGCGGTATGCTGGACAGAAACGGTCTGCGCCCCAGTCGCTACACCATCACCAAGGGTGGTATGATGGTAGTGGCCAGTGAGGTTGGCGTGATGGACTTCGAGCCAGGCGACGTAGTATCGAAGGGTCGCTTGCAGCCAGGTAAGATTCTGCTGATTGACACCCAGGAGGGTAAGATATACTACGATGGCGAGATTAAGGAGCAGCTGGCCAAGGCTCATCCTTATCGCGAGTGGCTGAACGAGAACCGCGTACAGCTGGAGAAGTTGAAGAGTGGTCGTAAGGTGGATAACTCAGTGAGCAACTTCGAGCAGAAACTCATCACCTTCGGCTTCGGTCAGGAGGATATCGACAAGACCATCATCCCAATGGCCACAGCAGGTCAGGAGCCTGTAGCTGCCATGGGTAACGACACACCGCTGGCAGTTATCTCAGACCGTCCACAGGTGCTGTTCAACTACTTCCGTCAGCAGTTCGCTCAGGTCACCAACCCTGCCATCGACCCCATCCGTGAGGAGCTGGTAATGAGTCTGACGGAGTACATCGGTGCTGTAGGAACCAACATCCTGACGCCTGATGCCAGCAACTGCAAGATGGTGCGCCTGCCACAGCCCGTGCTGACAAATACCCAGCTCGACATACTTTGTAACATCCGATATAAGGGATTCAAGACAATAAAGCTGCCAATGCTGTTCGAGATAGACCCCACCCCTAACCCCTCCCCTGAAAGGGGCGGGGAGAACCTGAGGGTGGCTATTGATCATTTGTGTCTGGACGCTGAGAAAGCCGTTGACGAGGGTGTAAACTACATCATCCTCTCTGACCGCGACATCGACGAGAAGCACGCCGCTATCCCATCGCTGTTGGCCGTAAGTGCCGTTCACCACTATCTGATTTCTGTGGGTAAGCGCGTACAGACAGCCCTGATAGTTGAGAGCGGTGAGATTCGCGAGACCATGCACGCAGCCCTGCTGCTGGGTTATGGTGCCAGCGCACTCTGCCCATACATGACATTCGCCATCCTCGACGATCTGGTGAAGCATCACAAGATTCAGGAGGAGTACGCTACAGCCGAGAAGAACTACATCAAGGCTGTGGATAAAGGTCTGAAGAAGATTATGAGTAAGATGGGTATCTCTACCATCCGCAGCTATCGTGGTGCCAAGATTTTCGAGAGCATCGGCTTGAGCGAAGACCTGCTGCGCCGCTACTTCGGCACAGAGGTGAGCACCATCGGTGGTGTAGGTCTGAAGGAGATTGCTCGCGACGCTATCCGCTTGCATGAGGAGGCAAACCTCAAATCTCAAACATCAAACCTCAAACCCCTTCAGAACCTGGGATTGTTCGCTTGGCGCAAGGATGGTATCAAGCACGCTTGGAACCCTGAGACCATCGCACAGCTGCAGCTGGCTACCCGTCAGGGCAACTACGAGAAGTTCAAGCAGTGGTCGGCCATCGTCGATGAGAAGGAGAGCCCCATCTTCATCCGCGACTTCTTTAAGTTCAAGAAGGCTGCCAAGCCAACACCAATCGACGAGGTTGAGCCCGTTGAGAGCATCGTGAAGCACTTCGTAACAGGTGCCATGAGCTTCGGCGCGCTGAGCATCGAGGCCCACGAGGCGCTGGCACTCGCCATGAACAAACTGGGTGCACGCAGTAATACTGGTGAGGGTGGTGAAGACAACGCCCGCTATCACTCAGAGGTGGATGGCGTGAGCCTTTCGAGTAAGACCAAGCAGATTGCATCAGGACGTTTCGGCGTGACAGCCGAGTACCTGGTGAATGCCGAGGAGATACAGATTAAGGTGGCACAGGGTGCTAAGCCTGGTGAGGGCGGACAGCTGCCTGGCTTCAAGGTCAACGAGATTATCGCCAAGACGCGTAACGCTATCCCTGGCATCTCGCTGATTTCGCCTCCACCTCATCACGACATCTACAGTATCGAGGACCTGGCTCAGCTCATCTTCGACCTGAAGAATATCAATCCCACAGCTGCCGTCAGCGTGAAACTCGTAGCCGAGAGTGGCGTGGGAACCATTGCTGCTGGTGTGGCTAAGGCCAAGGCCGACCTCATCGTTATCTCTGGTGCCGAGGGCGGTACAGGTGCTTCGCCTGCAAGCTCTATGCGCTTCGCTGGTATCTCGCCTGAAATCGGACTGGCTGAGACTCAGCAGACGCTGGTGATCAACGGCCTGCGTAATCAGGTTCGCCTGCAGACCGACGGACAGCTGAAGACTGCCAAGGACGTGATCATCATGGCGATGCTGGGAGCCGACGAGTTCTCGTTTGGTACGCTGCCTCTGATTGTGCTGGGCTGCGTGATGATGCGTAAGTGTAACACCAATACCTGCCCCATGGGTGTGGCCACCCAGAACCCAGAGTTGCGCAAGCACTTCCAAGGCCGTTCTGAGTACGTGGTGAACTTCTTTACCTTCCTGGCCGAGCAGGTGCGCGAGTACCTCAGCGAGATTGGCGTGAAGAGCCTGAAGGAGATTATCGGCCACACAGAACTCATCGAGGTGGATACTACCAACGCTACCGATAAGCAGAAGACCATCGACTTCGGTCGCCTTCTCCACAAACCTGAGACAGAAAAGGCTCTCTATTGGGATCGTGGCGCATTCACTAAGGTTGCTGGTGTGAAGGACGAGGAGATTATCAAGGCTGCCGAGAAGGCTATCAACGATGGCGAGGAGATAACACTCGACTACGCTATCAAGAATACCGACCGTGCCGTTACCACCATGCTCTCTGGCGTCATCGCCAAGAAATATGGTGAGGAGGGTCTGCCCGATAATACTATCAACATCAAGTTCAAAGGCTCAGCCGGTCAGAGCTTTGGTGCCTTCGCCGTGAAGGGCGTCAACCTGAAGCTCGAGGGCGAGTGTAACGACTACTTCGGAAAGGGCCTCTCAGGCGGTCGCATCTCTATTCTGCCTCCAGCCCGAAGTGGTGAGGATTTCCATGCCGAGGACAACATCATTGCTGGTAACACCGGATTGTATGGTGCCACCTCAGGCGAACTCTATATCAATGGTAAAGTGGGTGAGCGCTTCGGCGTGCGCAACTCAGGTGCCATCGCTGTCATCGAGGGTGCTGGCGACCACTGCTGCGAGTATATGACTGGCGGACGTGTGGTAGTGCTGGGCAAGACAGGACGTAACTTTGCTGCTGGTATGAGTGGTGGCGTGGCCTACGTCTACGACCCCGACCATACCTTCGACTACTTCTGCAACATGGATATGGTGGAGCTCTCGCTGGTCGAGGATAGCGTCTCTCGCAAGGAGCTGCTCGAGCTTATCCGTCAGCACTACCTGCACACAGGCTCTGCCCTGGCAGGTCGCATGCTCGACGACTGGCAGCGCTACGTTCAGGACTTCATCCAGGTTGTCCCCATCGAGTACAAGCGCGTGCTGCAAGAGGAGCAGAATAAAAAGCTCCAGGAGAAAATCGCCAATATCCAGCGCGACTATTAACATTTAATGTTAAATGTTTCTGAGCGAAGCGAATTTAATGTTTAATGATTAATTTTTAATGTAAAATGGGAAACCCAAAAGCATTTTTAGAGATACACCGCCAGGAGGCGGGATACCGTCCGATTCACGATAGAATCCACGACTTTGGCGAGGTAGAGCAGACGCTCAACACTCGCGAACGTAAACTGCAGGCATCGCGCTGCATGGACTGTGGCGTGCCCTTCTGCCACTGGGCCTGTCCGCTGGGCAACAAAGCCCCCGAGTGGAACGATGCATTGTACAAAGGCGACTGGGAGTTGGCTTATCGCTTGCTAAACAGCACTAACCCCTTCCCAGAGTTCACTGGTCGCATCTGTCCCGCCTTGTGCGAGAAGGCCTGTGTACTCAACCGTTTTAACCACGAGCCAACAACCAATCGTGAGGACGAGGCTGCCATCACCGAGATGGCATTCCAGGAGGGTTTTATCACGCCCAAGACCGACATCCAACGCAATGGCAAGAAGGTGGCAGTGATTGGTGCCGGTCCTGCCGGACTGGCTGCTGCCAACGACCTGAACCTGATGGGCTACCAGGTAACCGTCTTCGAGAAGAACGAGGCTGCCGGCGGCTTGCTCCGCTATGGTATCCCTAACTTCAAGTTGAATAAGGCCATCATCGATCGCCGCATCAGCCTGCTTGAGGCCGAAGGCATAGAGTTTAAGTATGGCGCAGCCATAAAACTAGATGATCTAGCCGGGCTAGAAAAACTAGCCAGCGATTACGATAGCGTCGTAATCGCCACTGGAACGCCAACGGCTAGAGACCTCAAGGCCCCAGGCCGAGAGCTGAAGGGTGTTCACTTCGCCCTCGAGATGCTGTCTCAGCAGAATCGTGTGCTGGCTGGTATGGAGTTCAGCAAAGATGAGCGCGTAACAGCCAAGGGCAAGGATGTGCTTGTGATTGGTGGTGGTGATACTGGTAGTGATTGTATTGGTACAGCCCACCGTCAGGGTTGCAAGAGTGTGACTCAGATTGAGATTATGCCTAAGCCTGTGGAAGGTCCTGAGGACCCACAGAACCCTTGGCCCAACTGGCCTCGCACCCTCAAGACAACCTCGAGTCACGAGGAGGGTTGCACACGCCGTTGGAACATCAATACCCTGGAGTTCCTGGGTAAGGATGGCAAGCTGACGGGCGTAAAGGTTCAGGAGATTGACTGGAAGCCAAACCCAGAGGGTGGTCGCCCCATTATGGTGGAGAAGGGCAAGCCTGAAATAATCAAGGCTGAGCTCGTACTCCTCGCTATGGGCTTCCTCAAGCCAGAGCATCCTGAGTATCCAAAGAACGTATTCGTATGTGGCGACTCCGCCAATGGCGCCAGCCTCGTAGTTCGCGCTATGGCCTTAGGTCGTCAGACAGCTCAGAAGGTAGACAAATTCCTGAAAACATAAACGTCGCATTTATCTCATAATGCACAATCTTTCTCGCAGATGGTTTCCGTCTGCGAGAATTTTTGTATTGGCCAATATGTGTGCTGCTGTGCGATGTTGGTAATGCGATAGGTTGCGTGGTCTTTTGGTTTCAATTTGTAAGCAAAACAATTCGGTTTGCTTACAGATTGTTACTTTGCAAAATATTGAAGAATAATAGTGTTATAATTATTCTTGTTTTTCTTTCAAAACGTCGTACCTTTGCACTTGAAAATAAACAAAATGTAAGCAAATTAGGTATTATTTATACAAAAGGTAAGATTATGGAAGCATTAAGATTTCAGGTTGTCGGTGAAGCTTTCAAAAAGAAGCCACTCGATGTAAAAGAACCCAGTGAGAGACCTTACGAGTATTTTGGTAAGAAGGTCTTCAATCGTGAGAAGATGTATAAGTATCTGCCGAAGCAGGTTTATGAGAAGATGATCGACGTGATGGACAATGGTGCCCGTCTGGATCGTGATATTGCCGATGCTGTAGCTGCAGGCATGAAGCAGTGGGCTGTAGAGAATGGTGTGACACACTATACACACTGGTTTCAGCCTCTGACTGAGGGAACCGCCGAAAAGCACGACTCATTTATTGAACATGACGGAAAGGGCGGTATGGTCGAGGAATTCACAGGCAAGTTGCTCGTTCAGCAGGAACCGGACGCCTCGTCGTTCCCCTCTGGTGGTATCCGATCGACTTTCGAGGCCCGTGGTTACTCAGCCTGGGATCCTACATCTCCAGTTTTCATCATCGACGATACGCTGTGTATCCCCACCGTATTTATCAGTTATAGTGGTGAGGCACTTGACTATAAGGCACCGCTGCTGCGTGCCCTGCATGCCGTGAACGTTGCTGCTGTTGATGTCTGTCACTATTTCGATCCTTCAGTCAAGAAGGTCACTTCTAACCTCGGTTGGGAGCAGGAGTATTTCCTTGTAGACGAGGGCCTCTATGCCGCCCGTCCTGACCTGCTGTTGACGGGTCGCACCCTGATGGGCCACGATTCTGCTAAGAACCAGCAGATGGACGACCACTACTTCGGAGCTATCCCTGAGCGTGTGGCCGCCTTTATGCGCGACTTGGAGATTCAGGCACTCGAGCTGGGTGTTCCTTGTAAGACACGTCACAATGAGGTTGCTCCTAACCAGTTTGAGCTGGCTCCTATCTTTGAGGAGACGAACCTGGCCGTCGACCACAACATGATGCTGATGTCATTGATGAAGAAGGTGGCCCGTAAGCACGGATTCCGCGTGCTGCTGCACGAGAAGCCATTTGCCGGTATCAACGGTTCTGGTAAGCATAACAACTGGAGTCTGAGTACTGATAACGGCATCCTGCTGCATGCTCCGGGCAAGACCCCAGAGGCCAACTTGCGCTTTGCTACCTTCATCGTGGAGACACTGATGGGTGTTTACAAGCACAACGGACTGCTGAAGGCCTCGATTATGAGTGCTACCAACGCTCACCGTCTGGGCGCTAACGAGGCTCCCCCAGCAATCGTTTCTTCATTCCTTGGCAAGCAGGTTAGCGAGTTGCTCGACCACATCGAGGCTGCCGATAAGGACTTCCTCGCCATGAGTGGTAAGCAGGGCCTGAAGATGGATATCCCTGAGATTCCTGAACTGCTCATTGATAATACCGATCGTAACCGTACCTCTCCCTTCGCCTTCACCGGTAACCGTTTCGAGTTCCGTGCTGTAGGTTCTGAGGCTAACTGTGCATCGGCCATGATTGCCCTGAACAGTGCCGTTGCTGAGGCCCTCGTATCGTTCAAGAAGCGCGTGGATGCCAAGATCCCTGAGTACGAGAAAAAGCTTGCTGGTACTGAGCACAGCGCTAAGTTCCATGCTATCATCGACGTACTGCGCGAGGATATCAAGACCTGTAAGCCTATCCGCTTTGATGGTAACGGCTACTCTGACGAGTGGGTTCTCGAGGCTGGAAAGCGTGGCCTGGATGTTGAGAAGAGCTGCCCGAAGATTTTCGAGCGCTACCTCGACCAGGAAAGCATCGATATGTTTGAGAGTCTGGGTGTGATGACGAAGAAGGAACTCGAGGCCCGTAACGAGGTGAAGTGGGAGACCTATACCAAGAAGATTCAGATTGAGGCTCGCGTATTGGGCGATATCTCAATGAACCATATCATTCCTGTGGCCACCAGCTATCAGAGTCAGCTTCTGAAGAACGTGGAAAATATGGCTGCAATCTTCCCCGTCGACAAGGCCGAGAAACTGTCTTCACGCAATATCAAGATTATCGAGGAGATTGCTGAGCGCACATCAGCCATCGAAAAAGGCGTCGAGGAACTCGTCAATGCCCGCAAGCTGGCTAACAAGATAGAGAACGAGCATGAGAAGGCCATCGCCTACCACGACAAGGTGGAGCCGAAACTCGACTCCATCCGCTATGAAATCGACAAGCTGGAGCTTATCGTTGACGATGCCCTCTGGCCACTGCCAAAATACCGTGAGCTGTTATTCATAAGATAAAAGCCTTTGGGCTCCGCTGAAATCTCATTACAGCGAGATTTCGGAAAATGTTTGAAGTTTGCAATGATTCAGCCCGAACGCCGTTGATGGCGCTCGGGCTGATTGTTTTTTATCACTAGACATTTGGCTTAACTTCTCTGACCTAAAGGTACAGAGTGTGGCGTTGCGAACTTTAACTACTGTCTACCTAACTACTTCAGAAAGTAAAAATCTATAAGAAAATGGTGGCATTTTGCTTACAATTTGATAGTTTGGACAAAAAAGTAGATGAAAAGTAGGAAATGTAATTGACGGATTACGAGAAAAATAGTACCTTTGCAGTCCATAAAATACAATTGTTTTTATGGATACAAAGTACATTTTCGTCACGGGCGGTGTGGTTTCCTCATTAGGAAAAGGTATTATTTCCGCTAGCATCGGAAAACTGTTGCAGGCTCGTGGTTATAAAGTCACTATTCAGAAGTTCGATCCGTACATCAACATCGACCCTGGTACGCTGAATCCTTACGAGCATGGCGAGTGCTATGTGACGGTGGATGGTATGGAGACAGACCTTGACTTAGGACATTATGAAAGGTTTACGGGTATACATACTACGTGTAACAACTCGATTACCACAGGACGCATCTACAAGACGGTGATTGACCGCGAGCGTCATGGCGACTATCTGGGTAAAACCATTCAGGTGGTACCGCATATCACCGACGAGATTAAAAGGCGCATGCTACGCCAAGAGGTAAAAGGTGAGGATCTCGATTTCGTTATCACCGAGGTGGGAGGAACCATCGGCGACATTGAGAGTGCACCGTTTATGGAGGCTATCCGACAGTTGCGTTGGCAACTGGGGCGTGACGCCGTCTGTGTTCATCTGACGTACGTGCCTTACCTAAAGGCTGCGGATGAGTTGAAAACGAAACCCACTCAGCATAGTGTGAAAGAGTTGCAAGGCATGGGTATCCAGCCCGACATCCTTGTACTTCGTACTGAACGCCACCTTGATGACTCCATGCGCATGAAGGTGGCGTCGTTCTGTAATGTCGATTTGGAATGCGTAGTGCAGAGCGAGGATATGCCAAGTATCTATGAGGTGCCTGTGAACATGCAAAAGCAGGGTCTTGATGCCGCTATCATGCGAAAGATTGGCATCCCTGTGGGTGAAACACCTGCCATGAAACCTTGGAACGACTTTCTGGACAAACAGCGCAACGCCAAGCGCGAGGTACACATCGGACTGGTGGGCAAATACGACCTGCAGGATGCTTATAAGAGCATTCGTGAGAGTTTGAATCTGGCTGGTATCTACAATGATGTGAAAGCGAAGTTGCACTTTATCAACAGCGAAGAGATCACCACGAAGAACGTAGCTGAGAAGTTGGAAGGTATGGCGGGCGTTGTGGTTTGCCCAGGCTTTGGCACACGAGGCATAGAAGGGAAAATCATCGCTGCAGAATATACGCGTACTAACGACATTCCCACCTTCGGCATCTGTCTTGGTATGCAGATGATGGTCATCGAATTCGCCCGTAACGTGTTGGGCTACAAGGATGCCAACAGCCGTGAGATGGACGAGCAGACACCGCATAACGTCATCGACATCATGGAGGAGCAGAAGAACATTACCCAAATGGGCGGTACCATGCGACTGGGCGCCTACGAGTGCGAGATAGTAAAGGGCAGTCGAACATTTGAGGCTTATGGTGAGGAAACACTTATCAAGGAGCGCCATCGCCACCGCTACGAATTTAACAATGCGTATAAAGAGGAGTACGAGTCCAAGGGCATGAAGTGTGTGGGTATCAACCCTGATGCAGACCTCGTGGAAATCGTGGAGATTCCTGAAAAGAAGTGGTATATCGGGACGCAATTCCATCCGGAATATAGTTCTACGGTGCTGCACCCACATCCGTTGTTTATGAGTTTCATTGAAAAATGTAAAAATTAGAAAATGTAAAAATGCAAAAATTATAAGATGGAACTGCTAAAACATGAGTGTGGCGTAGCGATGATTCGCCTGTTGAAGCCGCTGGATTACTACGAAAAGAAATATGGTACGTGGGCTTATGGATTTAATAAGCTCTATCTGCTGATGGAGAAGCAACACAACCGCGGACAGGAGGGTGCCGGTATCGCCTCGGTGTGTCTGAACAAGGAGCCAGGTACGGAATATATGTTCCGCGAGAAGGCCGAGGGTAAGGATGCCATCACAGATATTTTTTCGCGAGTAACGCAAGAGATGGCAGGCGAACTCTACATGGGTCACTTGCGCTATTCTACTACCGGTAAGAGTGGCTTGACATTCGTACACCCTTTCTTGCGTCGTAACAACTGGCGAGCCAAGAACCTCTGTCTGTGTGGCAACTTCAACATGACCAACATCGACGAGGTGTTTGAGTTTCTGACAGCGCAGGGACAGTCACCACGTATCTATGGCGATTCGTACATCACGCTCGAACTAATGGGCCACCGATTGGACCGCGAGGTCGAGCGACTGTTTGTAGAAGCCAAGGAAAAAGGACTTGAGGGCACTGATATCACCAGCTACATAGATAATCATGTGGAGATGGGCAACGTGCTGAAGAAGACGATGGAGCACTACGATGGTGGTTACGTGATGTGTGGACTGACTGGCAGTGGCGAGATGTTTAGCGTGCGCGACCCATGGGGCATACGTCCTGCGTTCTACTATCGTGACGACGAAATTGTAGCCCTTGCCAGCGAGCGCCCTGTACTGCAGACGACCTTCGACCTGCAATGTGAGGATATCCACGAACTGATGCCAGGCGAGGCGCTTATTGTTCGCCGTAATGGCGAGAGTCACATTGAGCAGATCATGCCTGCCCGGCAATTGAGCGCCTGTTCTTTTGAGCGCATCTACTTCAGTCGCGGTTCCGACCGTGATATCTATCAAGAGCGCAAGCGACTGGGCGAACAACTCACACAGCCTATTTTGAAAGCCATCGACGGTGATGTGGACAATACGGTATTTTCATATATTCCCAACACAGCTGAAGTTGCTTACTATGGTATGACCGATGGTTTTCGTAAACTTCATGGTGAGGTGCGAACGGAAAAAGTGGTATGGAAGGACATCAAACTGCGTACGTTTATCTCGGCCAATACGGAGCGTAACGACTTGGCTGCCCACGTATATGATATCAGCTACGGCTCGCTGCGTGCCAACGTGGATAACCTCGTGATTATCGACGACTCCATCGTTCGTGGCACCACGTTGAAAGAAAGTATCTTCAAGATACTCGACCGTCTGCATCCCAAGAAGATAGTGATGGTCTCGAGTTCGCCACAGATACGTTATCCGGATTATTATGGTATTGATATGGCGCGACTGGAGGAGTTTTGCGCCTTCCGTGCTACGATGGCACTCATCGAGGAAAAAGGTATGTGGCAACTGGTGAATGACACCTATCTGGCTTGTAAAAGCGAATTGCAAAAGCCGAAAGAGGAAATGCAAAATTGTGTTCGTGCCATTTATGAGCCCTTCACCGTCGAGGAGATTAACGAAAAGATTGTTGAGATGCTTCGCCCCCAGGGCATGCAATCGCCTATCGAACTCGTGTTTCAGAGTATCGAGGGACTCCACGAAGCCTGTCCAAATCATCCAGGTGACTGGTATTTTACTGGCCATTATCCTACACCTGGCGGCACACGCCTCTGCAATAAGGCATTTGTAAATTATATTGATTGCAAACTGAAAAACAATAATAAATGATGAAAAGAGAAGCAAGATTGATACTCAGCGATGGTACCGTGTTTAACGGCTGGTCGTTCGGCTATGCAGGAGTCCCCCGCCAAACGGGGGACGGCCTTCTGGCAGGGGGCAAAAACTTCGACGTTGTCGGCGAGGTCGTGTTCAATACCGCGATGATGGGCTATCCTGAGAGTCTGACAGACCCTAGCTATGCGGGTCAGATATTGGTAACGACATATCCGCTGATAGGCAACTATGGCGTACCCGATACTGGAATAGGGCCCGACGGTCTACCGCTGTTTATGGAGAGTGAGCGAATTCATCCGAAGGCCTTGATTGTGGCCGATTATAGTGAGACCTATTCCCATTGGAACGCGAAGGAATCGCTAGCCTCGTGGTTGAAGCGCGAGAAGATTCCGGCTATTACGGGTATTGATACCAGACGCTTGACTAAGGTGCTGCGGGAACATGGTGTGATGATGGGAAGGATAGAAGTAGGATGTCAGATGTCTGATGTAAGATGTAAGGAGAATGCAGAGGATTATGGCTCCGTGAACTGGGTTGAGAAGGTCAGTTGTAAGGAGATTATCCGTTATAATGAGGGTGCAGATAAGAAGGTTGTCTTAGTCGACTGTGGCGTGAAGGCCAACATCATCCGTTGCCTGATACGACGAGGCGTTGAGGTGATTCGCGTACCTTGGGACTACGACTTCAACGAGCTTGACTTTGATGGCCTCTTTTTGGCTAATGGTCCTGGTGACCCGGAACAATGCGAGGTGACGGTGAGACACATTCGGACTTTCTTGGAGTCTGAATCGAAAAAAGTAATCACTCCCCTCGCCATTAAAGTTCCCCTCGCCCCTTGGAGAGGGGTTAGGGGTGAGGCCGGGGCCGGGGGTGAGGCTGTTCGTCCCTGCATGGGTATCTGTCTGGGTAACCAACTGCTGGCACGTGCTGCAGGCGCCAAGACCTACAAGTTGAAATACGGTCACCGCTCTCACAATCAACCTGTTCAGCGGGTGGGTACCACACAGTGCTTTATCACATCACAAAATCACGGCTATGCCGTCGATGATAAGACGCTGCCAGCCGACTGGGAACCATTGTTCGTGAATATGAACGACGGTTCGAACGAGGGCATCTGCCACAAGACGAATCCCTGGTTCTCGGCACAGTTCCACCCTGAAGCCTGCTCGGGTCCTACGGATACGGAGTGGATGTTCGACACGTTCATTAATACAATCGAACGTGCTCAGTTGTCTAATCGAGCGTGCTCAGTTGAACTATCGAGCGTGCTCAGTTGTCAAATCGAGCGTGCTCAGTTGAACAATCGAGCGTGCCCAATTGAACAATCGGACGTGCCCAATCAGAAAACTGTCCGTAAGGTACTGCTTTTAGGTAGCGGTGCACTGAAGATTGGTCAGGCCGGCGAA
Source organism: uncultured Prevotellaceae bacterium (assembly GCA_902764705.1). GTDB lineage: Bacteria > Bacteroidota > Bacteroidia > Bacteroidales > Bacteroidaceae > Prevotella. The sequence continues at coordinate 74,198 of CACWWZ010000005.1, forward strand.
TTCGACTATAGTGGTGCCCAGGCGCTAAAGGCCTTGAAGGAAGAAGGCATCCACTCCGTGCTCATCAACCCCAACATCGCAACAGTGCAAACTTCAAAGGATGTGGCTGATACCGTGTATTTCCAACCCGTGACGCCTGAGTTTGTGGAACGTGTCATTGAGAAGGAGCGTCCTGACGGCATACTGCTCTCGTTTGGTGGTCAGACGGCCTTGAACTGTGGTGTGGAACTCTATGAAAAAGGTGTTTTGGAGAAATACGGAGTCAAGGTACTGGGTACACCCGTTCAGGCCATTATTGATACGGAGGACCGCGACCTGTTTGTGAAGCGCCTCGACGAGATTGGCGTGAAGACCATTAAGAGTGAGGCTTGTAACTCCATTGAAGAAGTGCAGAAGGCTGCCCACGCACTTGGCTTCCCTGTCATTCTTCGTGCCGCCTACGCTCTTGGTGGACTTGGTTCTGGCTTCTGCGATAACGAGGAGGAACTCTTGTCACAGGCTGAGGAAGCTTTCTCTTTCTCGCCACAGGTATTGGTTGAGAAGTCGCTGAAAGGATGGAAGGAGATAGAATATGAGGTGGTGCGCGACCAGTATGACAACTGTATCACCGTTTGTAACATGGAGAACTTCGACCCGCTGGGTATCCATACGGGAGAGTCGATAGTGGTGGCACCGAGTCAGACGCTTACAAATAGCGAGTATCACAAGTTGCGTGCACTGGCCATTAAGATTATCCGTCATATCGGCATTGTGGGCGAGTGTAACGTGCAATATGCCTTCGATCCGCAATCGGAGGACTATCGCGTCATTGAAGTCAACGCCCGTCTGTCGCGCTCCTCGGCACTGGCATCAAAGGCCACAGGCTATCCCTTGGCTTTTGTTGCTGCCAAGCTGGGACTCGGCTATGGACTCTTTGAACTGAAGAACTCAGTAACAAAAACCACCAGTGCTTTCTTTGAGCCTGCCCTCGACTATGCAGTAGTAAAAATTCCCCGCTGGGACCTTACTAAGTTCCACGGTGTGAAGCGTGAACTTGGATCAGCCATGAAGAGTGTTGGTGAGGTGATGGCCATTGGTCGTACCTTTGAGGAGGCGCTGCAAAAGGGTTTGCGTATGATAGGTCAGGGGATGCACGGCTTCGTAGAGAACCACGAAATCAAGATTGCTGACATAGCGAAATCCCTACACGAGCCGACAGATATGCGTGTCTTTGTGGTTTCTAAGGCCTTGAAGATTGGCTATACCATTGAGCAGATTCATCAGCTGACAAAGATTGACCGTTGGTTCCTGCAGAAGTTGAAGCAGATTGTCGACATTGACCAGCAGCTGAAAGAGAATAGCATTCTTTCCGAAATTTCTGAGTTCATGGAACCCAGTGAGTTCATGGAATACTTGCGGTCTCCAGAAGTCTTCCAACTGCTCAGAGCTGCCAAGGTCTATGGTTTCTCAGACTTCCAGATAGCCCGTGCCATCGGTTTGGAGAATCGTATGAAAATGGAGCGGGCCGGGTTGTTGGTCCGTAAGTGGAGAAAGGAACTCGGCATCGTGCCAACCGTCAGTCAGATAGATACGTTGGCAGCGGAGTATCCGGCACAAACCAACTACCTGTATCTGTCATACCAATAGTTTTTTGCGACTTTTGTTGGTCATATCGAGAATTGTTCGTACCTTTGCAGTGTGATTTTTTTTCACACTGCAAATATTTAATGAGACAATATGGCCCGACAATTACTTGACAAATTGGATAAGCGGATTCTGAAAATGATTTCAGAGGATGCTCGCGTACCCTTTCTGGAAGTGGCAAGAGACTGTGGCGTGAGTGGTGCTGCCATTCACCAGCGTATTCAAAAACTGACCTCAATGGGAATCATTAAAGGTTCACAGTTTATCATTGACCCAGAGAAAATCGGCTTTGAGACCTGTGCTTTCATCGGCTTGAATCTGAAGCATCCTGAGGCGTTTGATACCGTCGTGGAGAAACTGAAAGAGATTCCAGAGGTGGTGGAATGCCATTATACGACGGGAGACTACGACCTGTTTATCAAGATTTATGCGGCCAATAATCACCATCTGCTGACCATTATCCATGATAAGCTACAGCCCTTGGGATTGTCGCGCTCAGAGAGCATCATTTCCTTCCATTCTGCCATTAACAGACAGATGGCCATTACGGATCTGTTGCCAATGGAAGAAGAGGAATAAATAGACTTATCGTTATTTTAGCCACTGACGGATGCGGTCGAGAGCCTCATCCGTTTTTTCGTGACTGCCAAAGGCGGTGAAGCGTACATAGCCTTCGCCAGCGGGACCAAAGCCAACGCCTGGGGTGCAGACAACGTGTGCACCATAGAGCATCTCTTCGAAGAACTGCCACGAACCGCTGGTCTCTGGCGTCTTGGCCCAGATGTAAGGTGCATTCTCGCCTCCGTAGCATTCAAAACCAAGACTGCGTAGGGTGGTGAGCATCTTCTTGGCATTCTGCATGTAGTAGTCGATGGTTTCCTTAATCTGCACCTTACCCTCTGGAGTATAGATAGCCTCTGCTGCACGTTGTGAGATGTAGCTGGTGCCATTGAATTTCGTGCACTGGCGACGGTTCCACAGAGGATTCAACGGGATGCGCTCGCCAGTGAGTGTGGCAGCAGTAACATCCTTTGGTACGATGGTGTAGCCGCAACGTACACCTGTAAAGCCGGCAGTTTTTGAGTATGAATGGAACTCGATGGCACATTTACGTGCACCACGTATCTCGTAAATCGAGTGAGGAATCTTGTCGTCCTGAATGTATGCCTGATAGGCAGCATCGTAGAAGATGAGTGTATCGTTCTTCAGTGCATAGTTAACCCACTTGCGAAGTTCATCCTTCGAGATGACAGTACCCGTTGGATTGTTAGGATAGCACAGGTAGATAACATCCACGCGACGATCAGGAATCTTTGGTACAAAACCGTTTTCGGCATTGCAGGGCATATACATCACGTTCGACCAGCGACCGTCGTCACCCTTCCAGCCGGCACGACCAATCATGACATTCGAATCGATATATACGGGATAAATAGGATCTGTCACACCAATGGAATTATCCCAACGCACCAATTCCTGAATATTGCCAGTATCACTCTTCGCGCCATCGTTGATAAACACCTCATCGCGATCCAGATGGATGCCGCGTGGCAGGAAGTCGTTCTTCAAGATAGCATCACGCAAGAAATCATAGCCTTGCTCTGGGCCATATCCGCGAAAACCCTGTTGGGTTGCCATCTCGTCTGCAGCCTTATGGATGGCTTCAATAACAGCGGGAGCCAAGGGTTGTGTCACATCGCCAATGCCCAGCGAGATGACGTCAACTTTGGGATGCATGGCCTTAAAGGCGTTAACCTTTTTGGCGATATCAGCGAACAGGTAGTTGTTCGGTAACTTCAGGAAGTGATCGTTTACTAATGCCATATTATTGTCTCTTTTGTTTGAAGTTTGTCGTTGTTTATTCAGGGAGTTCTATTTCTCCATCGAAAACGAAGGTTGCAGGACCGGTCATATAGACGTGATTGTCAGCCTCGCGCCACTCTATGTCAAGTGTACCGCCATCCATCACGATACTTGAGTGTCTGCCGGCTCGTCCCGTAATGCAAGCCGATACAGCTGTCGCACAGGCACCTGTACCGCATGCTTGCGTAATGCCGCTGCCACGTTCCCAGACGCGTGTACGGATAGTCCCGTCGGCCTCTATTCGAGCAAACTCTATGTTGCAGCGCTGGGGAAATGCAGCGTGGTTCTCCAATTTGCTACCCATCTCACCCACTTGGTCAATATCATCTGTAAAGATGACGAAGTGGGGATTGCCCATCGATACAAAAAGAGCAGCCTCACCCCCGACCCCTCTCCAAAGGGCGAGGGGAGTAGATGGACTTTTTGCAATTTGCGGGTTAAAGAGGTTCTCATCCTCCAAGACAGGCTTACCCATATCGACGGTGACGCTCTCCACCACGCCATTGCTAACGTGGAGGCTGAGCGTCTTGATGCCAGACTTTGTAAGCAGTCTAATTTGTGTTTGTGTGGTGAGAACTCTTTCGTAGACATATTTTCCGATACACCGCGAGGCATTGCCGCACATCATAGCCTCTGAACCGTCGGCATTGAAGATGCGCATGGAGAAGTTTGCCTCAGGTATGGGCGATTTCCCAATCAGTACCAACCCGTCGCTGCCGATTCCCTTGTGGCGGTCGCTCCAGACAATGGCTGCTTTCTCAGGATCAGGCACATTATATAATAAGGTGTTGACATAAATATAGTCATTACCTGCTCCGTGCATCTTGGTGAATGGAATCTTTTCTCTCATATCGGGTGCAAAGGTACTGCGATTTGGAGGAAAACACAAGAAAGACTTGCTAAAAACGTCTTCAATTTAAGGAAAAGTAACAAATTGTAAGAATAACACCATGATTTTCTTTCAGATTGTAAGTCAATAAGGATTAGTGTTTGCAAAAAGATAAGAATGGTATATTATTTCAACCAAAATGAAAGCATTATTGGTTGTTTTGCTTTCAAAACGTCGTACCTTTGCACCCAAGAAATGACAAAGTGTCATGTTTTAGTTTATTAATTAATAGGTATTAAGGTATGAAAAAGATTGAAGCAATTATCCGCAAGACCAAGTTCGAAGAGGTGAAAGCTGCTTTGCTTTCTTCTGACATCGACTGGTTTGAGTACCACGACGTACACGGCATTGGACAGAGCCGTCAGGAGCGTATCTATCGTGGCGTGCAGTATAGTACTGATGTCATCGAACGCGTAGCCATCACCATCGTATGCCGCGACATCATTGTCGACCCAACGGTAAAGGTGATTCTGGAGGTGGCTCATACTGGAGAGGTTGGCGACGGCCGTATCTTCGTCAGTGACGTGATTGACACATGGTCTATCCGTACAGGCGAAAACGGTGACACGGTACTGAAAGACAAGAAGTAAAAGGGTAAAAAGTAAAAAACACATTAAATATTCAGGATTATGAACGAAATTGGATTATCACTCGATACTGTATGGATGCTATTGGCAGCCATGTTGGTTTTCTGGATGCAGCCTGGTTTTGCGCTGTGTGAAGCAGGTTTTACCCGTAGTAAAAACACGGTGAACATCCTGATGAAGAACTTCGTCGACTTTATGTTCGGCTCGTTGCTGTTCTTCTTCCTCGGCTTCGGCTTTATGTTCGGAAGCGACACGCTGGGTGGCTTTATCGGCATGCCCAACTGGGGCAACCTGAGTTTCTATTCGGGCGACCTGCCTGTAGAGGGCTTTCTGATTTTTGAGACCGTCTTCTGTGCCACTTCTGCCACCATCGTCAGTGGTGCTATGGCTGAGCGCACGAAGTTCTCGATGTACCTTATTTATAGTGCAGTCATCTCGCTGTTCATCTATCCCATCGAAGGTCACTGGACATGGGGTGGGGGCTGGCTCTGCAACGATGCTGCCGACAGCTTTATGATGAGCACCTTTGGTGATGTGTTCCACGACTTTGCCGGTTCTGCTATTGTACACAGCGTAGGTGGTGTGCTGGCTCTGATTGGTGCTATTGCTCTTGGCCCTCGTATTGGCAAGTATAGCGCTGAAAAGAAGAGCAACGCTATTCCAGGTCACAACCTGGCTATGGCTGCTTTGGGTGTGTTCATCCTTTGGCTGGGATGGTTCGGATTCAACCCCGGTTCTCAGTTGGCTGCATCTGGTGAGGTGAACCGTATTGCTATCTCGCACGTATTCTTGACCACGAACCTTGCAGCTGCCGCTGGTGGTGTCGCTACAATGTTCCTCACTTACTTCAAGTATGGTAAGCCATCACTTTCTCTGACGCTCAACGGTGTGTTGGCAGGACTTGTAGGTATCACGGCCGGTTGTGATCTCGTATCACCGCTCGGAGCCGTAATCATCGGCCTCGTCTGTGGTATCGTCCTTGTCTATGCTATTGAGTTCATCGACCACAAGCTGCATATCGACGACCCTGTTGGTGCTTCTTCAGTACATGGTGTCTGCGGTATTCTGGGTACTCTGATGACGGGTCTGCTGTCGACTTCTAATGGTGCTTTCTACGGTCACGGCTGGGGATTCTTCGGCGCAGAGCTGTTTGGTATCCTCGTCATTGACCTCTGGGCTGCCGCCTGCGGTATCGCTCTGTTCTATGGCATCAAGAAGTTGCACGGCCTGCGTGTTGACAAGCGCATCGAGGAGGAAGGCCTCGACGTTTACGAACATGGAGAATTATGCTATAACTAAAGCATAAGTAATAATGATAGTATTAATAATAGGAAAGGAAAGAATGATGAAAAAGGTAAAAAGATTTTTCCTCGCAGGTTTGTTGCTCGTCGGAGCTACAGCTGCTTGGGCACAGGATGAGATTGAAACAACGATTAGTGGAGATGTTGTAAGTAGTTATATTTGGCGTGGCCAGGATTTGGGAGACGTTTCCTTACAGCCCACCCTCGGTGTCAGTTACAAGGGTCTGAGTCTGACAGCTTGGGGAAGTGTAGGACTGACTGATCCCTTGGATACCAAGGAGTTCGACCTGACGCTGTCATACACTACTGGCGGACTGAACATTGGCATTACGGACTATTGGTTCGATGCCGGTCTCGACCCGGACGCTCGCTATTTCAAGTACGATGCACATGGTACGAACCATGTCTTCGAGGCCAACATCGGTTACGATTTTGGTGTGGCTTCTGTACAATGGTTCACTAACTTTGCTGGTAACGACGGCATAAACAAGGACGGCAAGCGGGCCTACAGCAGTTATGCGGAAGTAGTTGTCCCATTCAAACTGTCTGCCATAGATTGGACTGCTGCGGTCGGCGCCGTCCCCTTTGCCACGACATCTTATGGGACTTCAGGCTTTGCTGTTACCAACGTGTCGCTGAAAGCCACGAAGGATATTAAAGTGACGGATTCGTTCTCCATTCCTGTCTTCGGACAGGTAGTGGGTAACCCCTGTTCACAAAAAGCCTACCTGGTCTTCGGGTTTACGCTGCACCCTTAACCTTACAGGTACATTCCCTCTCCCTGTCGAAACGACGGGGGGAGGCTTCTCTTGCAAATTTTCAAACAACCAAAAAGTAATAAGCTATGTGTGGAATAGTAGGAATCTTTAATGTAAAGGAGCAGACGTCAGAACTACGTCAAAAGGCATTACGTATGAGTCAGAAAATCCGTCACCGCGGACCAGACTGGAGTGGTATCTATTGTGGCGGTACAGCCATTCTCGCCCACGAGCGACTGAGCATCGTGGATCCTGAGAGTGGCGGTCAGCCGTTGTATTCGCCCGACAAGAAACAGATACTCGCGGTGAATGGCGAAATCTATAACCATCAGGAGATTCGTCGCCGCTATGCCGGACAGTATGAGTTCCAGACAGGTAGCGACTGCGAAGTGATTCTAGCACTCTACCGTCAGTGGCGCCAGCAGTCCCCTTCCCTTCGGGAGGGGTTAGGGGTAGGCTCTTTTCTTGAAGACCTCAGTGGTATCTTCGCCTTCGCCCTTTATGACGAGGAGAAAGACGAGTTTCTGATTGCCCGCGACCCCATCGGTGTGATACCTCTTTATATCGGTTACGGCAGTGACGGCACCGTGTATGTCGCCTCTGAACTGAAAGCCCTCGAAGGCCAGTGTGAGCGTTACGAGCCCTTCCTGCCAGGCCACTACTTGTGGAGTGAAGAATTAAGAATGAAGAATGAAGAATTTGCTACCGCACACCCGACGGCGCAAGCCGATTCTTCATTCTTCATTCTTCATTCTTCATTAAAAAGATATTATCGTCGTGACTGGATGCAGTACGATGCCGTAAAGGACAATTCTGCCAGTGTTGAGGCTATTCACGATGCACTGACTGCTGCCGTTAAGCGTCAGCTAATGAGCGATGTGCCTTACGGTGTGCTGTTGTCTGGAGGCTTGGATTCTTCTGTCATTTCTGCCATTGCCGAGAAGTTCAGCGAGCATCGTATCGAGGACGATTCAAAGACCAAGGCCTATTGGCCCCGCCTGCACTCCTTTGCCGTTGGACTGAAGGGGGCACCCGATCTGGCTAAGGCCAAAATGGTAGCCGACCATATCGGTACCGTTCACCACGAAATCAACTATACCATTCAGGAGGGTCTCGATGCCATTCGCGACGTCATCTATTATATCGAGACTTACGACGTCACTACCGTTCGCGCCTCAACACCCATGTATCTGCTGGCCCGTGTCATCAAGTCGATGGGTATCAAAATGGTGCTCTCGGGCGAAGGTGCCGACGAAATCTTTGGTGGTTACCTCTACTTCCACAAAGCCCCGTCAGCAAAGGACTTCCATGAGGAAACCGTGCGAAAGTTAGGCAAGCTCTACCTCTACGACTGTCTGCGTGCCAACAAGAGCCTGAGTGCGTGGGGCGTGGAAGGTCGTGTGCCCTTCCTTGACAAGGAATTTCTCGATGTAGCCATGCGTACAAACCCTGCGGCTAAGATGTGTCCTGGTTCTACGATGGAGAAGAAGATTGTTCGCGAGGCTTTTGCCGATATGCTGCCTGCCGAAGTCGCGTGGCGTCAGAAAGAGCAGTTCAGCGATGGAGTGGGGTATAGCTGGATTGATACCTTGAAGCAGATTACATCAGAGGCTGTCAGCGACGAACAGATGGCGCATGCTGCAGAGCGTTTCCCCATCAATCCGCCGAAGAACAAGGAAGAGTACTACTATCGCAGCATCTTTGCTGAACACTTCCCAAGCGATTCTGCTGCAAAGAGCGTACCCTCAGAGGCTTCAGTTGCCTGCAGCACCGCCATCGCTCTGGAATGGGATGCCGCCTTCAAGGGCATGAATGATCCCTCTGGTCGTGCCGTCAAGGGTGTCCATGAAATGGCATACTGACGGAACGCCCATGATTCATTGCCAGATGGCTTTTAGTCCGTCCCGTCGGACTGCGAGTCCGAAGGCGACGGACTAAAGGTAATATAGAATAAATCGGGCTGACTTTTGGTCGGTCCGATTTTTTATATCACGGACGGAATTTTTGTTTCTCCGGACGTAATTGTAGGAACCAAAGGAAACATTTCCAAAGAAAAGCTCAAATATTATTTGGCTTTTTGCTCACTTATTCGTACCTTTGTAGCCAGATTAATCAATAACGACTTTCATGATGAAGAAACCTATTGTTCGTGTAGTGTTGACGCTGCTGTTGCTCCTGACGGCAACGATGGCTTGGAGCCAGAATCTATCAGTGATGGACCAGCTGAAGGCTGATCCGAGGAAGGCATACGGTACCGACTATCCGTATGGGCAAACCGACAACGTGAAACTGACCAAAGCGCCGAAGGGATATAAGGCGTTTTACATCAGTCACTACGGCCGTCACGGCTCGCGGTACTATTGGAATGCCTTTATGTATAAGGAGGTGGACTCGCTGCTGAAGGTGGCCAGCGAAAAACACTTGCTGACACCTGCCGGTGAGGCGTTCAGACAGAAATTCATAGCTGCGAAGGACGAGCTGCAGACGGGCGTCAGCGAACTGTCGGAGCTGGGCTGGCAGCAGCATCAGGGCATAGCACGAACCATGTACAACAACTTTCCCGAGGTATTTAAGAAAGGTGGTAACGTGCTGGCCATCTCGTCGCTGGCCGGGCGCTGCGTCATCAGTATGTCGGCATTCTGCCAGGAACTGGTGCAGTGTAACCCGAAGCTGGAAATCAGGGAGCAGTCGTCGCGCTTCACGCTGGACGGTGTGGTACCTACCGACGGACAGAACCCCGTGAAGCATAACTATCCCAAGGGGCTGAAACCCCGTTACGAGCAGCACCACGACCAATTCAAATCGGTTGATGTGCTGAGAGACCGCATCGTGGAACGGATGTTTACCAGCACGGAAGGACTGCCTGGCCGTCTGCACCACATCACCAGCAACATGATTAACCTCTACACTTCGCTGCCCAGCATCGGCCATGAGGGAATGCTGGGTAACATTATTACCGACGAAGAGATTGCTGCCGAGTGGGAGCGCGATAACCTGGGGTCTTACTCGTGGGTGTTCGGACCACAGTACCAGATGATTCCCATCCTGCAGGATATCATGAAGAAGGCCGATGCCGTCATCGACGGCAGCAGCGACCGTGTGGCCGACCTGCGCTTCGGGCACGACACCTGCCTCGGACCGCTGACCGTGCTGATGGGCATCAACGGTGCCGACAAGGACCCCGAGGACCCCAACGAGGTGAAGTACTACTACCAGAACTGGGAGACCTGTAAGGCCAGCAACATACAGCTGATATTCTATGCTCCAAAAAAATCTCTCAACTCTAAACACTCATCTCTAAACTCTCATCTCTCATCTCTAAACTCCAACGACATTCTGGTAAAATGTCTGCTGAACGGGCTTGAGGCTACTCTGCCACTGCCAGCCGACAATTATCCTTATTATAAGTGGAGTGACTTCAAGAAGTTTTTCACGGAGCGTTGCGCAAAATATAAGCAGTGATGAAGAGATACGATAATTCAATTTTAAATATTCATTTTTCATTTTTATTGCTGGGGCTGATGGCCCTGGTAATGGCCTGTCAGGGCAACAAGGGCGGCGAGGCAGTCCAGAAGGACGGACTGTATGGTGCTGAGGCCCGCGTCCAGTCGTTAGCACCTGAGGAGAAGGCGGCAGTAAAAAAGGCCCGGGTAGTCAGGCTCTACGAGATTCCTGCCCCGCTGAAGGACCGTCCGGAGCAGATACTGCATAGAAAGGGCTATACGACGTCGTATAACAGCCAGACGAAGACACCCAACTGGGTGGCATGGCACCTGACGAAGTCGCACACCTACGGCTCGAACCAGCGCAGCGACGAGGTATTTACGGAGGACGCTGACGTGAAGTCTCCGCGCGCTACTGACAACGACTACTATAATTCGCGCTACGACCGAGGGCACATGTGTCCGGCAGGCGACAACAAATGGGACAAGCAGGCTATGCAGCAGTCGTTCCTGTTTACGAATATCTGTCCGCAGAACCACGGGTTGAACAAATACGAGTGGAACGACCTGGAGATACTCTGTCGCGATTGGGCCCGCGAGTATGGTGCCGTCGACATCGTCTGCGGCCCCGTCTACAAGTCCGGCGAGCAGAAAACCATCGGCAAAAATAAGGTCTGGGTGCCCGATGCCTTCTTCAAGGTCGTGCTGTGCCGCCAGGGCAAGGCAAAGACCATCGGCTTCGTCTATCGCAACGAGGGCAAGAAACAGCCCATGGCCGATGCGGTATGTACTGTCGACGACGTGGAACGCCTGACGGGACTCGACTTCTTCCCCGAACTCGACGACGCCACAGAGAATCGCATCGAGGCGACGGCTAAGCTGTCCGACTGGTAAATTCGAATCACTCATTAACAACATGACACTAAAAATGAAACAATGGATGCTCGCCGTCATCCTCGTAATATGCGGCGCAACGGTGCTGACATCGTGCAGCAAGGATGATGACAACAAAAAGATTGTAACCCCCCAGCCGAAAGAGTACTTCACGCTGTGGAACCAGTGCGAGGCGCTGACCGTCCTGCAGGACTACGTGAAGGACGTGACAGACCCCAATTCGAAGAACTATATCAAGGAGGAAGACCGCATCGCAACGTTCGACATGGACGGCACCTTCGTGGGCGAACTCTACCCGACGTACTTCGAGTACAACCTGCTGGAATACCGTGCTTTGGACGATCCTGCGTATAAGGACATCGCCCCTGAGGACGTGAAAGAAGCAGCCCAGGCTATCAGGGACTTTGTCAGGAACGGCAAGAAACTGCCTGACCATTTCGACATGATACATGCCTATGCAGCAGCGAAGGCATACAGCGGCATGACGCCGGCCCAGTTCGATGCTTACGTCAAAGCTTATGCCGCCCTGCCTGCTAACGGCTTTTCGGGCATGACCTACGGCCAGAGTTTCTATAAGCCCATGCTCCAGGTGTTCGACTACCTGAAGGACAACGGCTTTACCTATTACGTCGTCTCCGGCTCCGACCGCTTCATCTGCCGTGCACTGGTAGAAAGCATCGGCATCCCGTCGAACCGCGTCATCGGCATGGACGTAAAACTCATGTCCTCCAGTCAGGGCTCCGAGGCTGGTGTCGATTATACCATGAGCCAGAAAGAAGACCTCGTGCGCACCGACGAACTCATCATCAAGAACCTGAAGACCAACAAGGTGCTGCAGATCTCGCAAGAGATTGGCAAGGTGCCCGTGCTGTCGTTCGGCAACAGCAGCGGCGACTGCGCCATGCACAACTACTGCATGGGTAATAAGACATATAAGACCGCCACATTCATGCTCGTGGCCGACGATGATGCACGCGACCATGCCGACCTGGCAGAAGGTGCCCGTCGTGAGGCGAAATGGCGCGAGGCCGGCTACCACGTCATCTCGATGAAGAACGACTTCAAGACCATCTACGGCGACGGTGTGGTGAAAGTAGATTTCACATTCTAAATTGACAAAACTTCGGAAAAGAAAACACAAACGGCAGAAGTCGCAAAAATCCATCTGGAGAATATTCCGGCGCAATAGTCATTCCCGAAAAAGTAACCTATAACGGTGCAGAATACATCGTGACGAGCATAGGAGCCAATGCTTTCGCCCGTGTGCACCGCCCTGACCCCTTTAAATCACGTGGACGTACCCCCTGATATACGAGGTGACGTTGACGAAGCAGTAGTAGCCCTTCCCCGACCTTTTCCCTGTAAGGACAGAAGCAAGCTAACACACAATAAAAGACCACCGCTTCATCACGAAGCAGTGGTCTTAAAAATCAACTTATTAATATATAACAATTATGCATCCCTTCACTGCAGGTGTTCGACTACGAGAAGATGATTGAGTTGACTTTTCTCCCGTCTGAAGAGACACCAGCCGATGCCAAGCCCGTGCTCGTCAAGGACATCATAAGCCGGCTGGCCAGGAAATTCCCCACGTTCACCATCCGTAATGGTACGGACATGGAACTAGGCCACAGGTTGTCTGCCATGGGATATAAGTACCACAAGCTAACAGGTGGAGCCGCATACAGGGTGAAGGAGATAACCCCTTAATAGCAAAACAAGTTGTTTTGGTATCAAAGAAGGCATCCTTTTCATGGCTTAAAGGCAGGTTTTTCACACCAAAACAACTTGTTTTGCTGTTATGATGGTATATGAAGCTTTTCATAAAAGGGTCATATAGGTTAATAACCTGATATTAAATAAGTTAAAGCAAAATATGAAGCTTTTGCAAAAAATGAGTAACAAAAAAAATAAAAGAGTATAATAAACATTATGGCAGTACACATCAAACTCATCAAGAATAATATCAAGAGCAGCGGCTAAGGACTTTAACACCGGACGGCACATCACCCGTATCATCTGCGGTTTTCTGCCCGCCGGCCGCCGCATTGCTGGCGGACATAGCGCTCCTGAGTTCGAAGAAATGAAGAACCTGCTTTTTGGAGAATAATAAAATGTGTCTTTTGAAAAGTATGCTAAGACCTTGCATGCCACCCTTATGGCCTATGAGCCAGTACCTGTAGGAATAGAGCTGCCTTAGGCTGTCAGACTGGTAAACTGCTGGCGGACAGCCTTGCGGGCCTGGCCGAGGCGGTTTTCTACCTGTTTGTAGGGCAGGGCGAGTTGTTGGGCAATGTCGCTGACCTTCAGACCGTCGTAGATGTGGAGGCGGTAGATGCGTCCACAAGCTTCAGGCAGTCGGGCCAGGGTGCGCTCCATACGCTCCATGAGCATACGGGCTGAGATAATCGATTCTATTTCCCCGATGGAATCGGTGTTTTTTATCAGATAGTGTTCGAATTCTTCTCTGACACGACGACGACGGTAGTAGTCAGCGATGCTGTGGCGTGCCATAGTGTAGACAAGGCATGGCAGGGTGACGGGTGTAATAAGCTGATGCCCACGAAGCAGACGAAGGAACAAATCCTGCACCATGTCCTCTGCCTCGTCGGCATCAGTTAAACGCACCGCGATGAAATCAACGATTTCACCGCGATGCTGAGCATAATAGTTAGTTATAATAAGTTTGTCGTTAACTAGCATTTTACTCACTCATTCACAACCTTTTGAATCGTACCGTCCTCGTTGTAGAACAGGCGCTGTACCTTCAGTGAACGCAGATGGGTGATGTCGTTCGAAGGCACGCAGTCGTGATAGCACAGATACCACTGTCCCTTGAACTCTACGATGCTGTGGTGAGTGGTCCAGCCTACGACGGGGTCGAGGATGACACCCTGATAGGTGAACGGACCGTAGGGGTTGTCACCGATGGCGTAGCACAGGAAGTGGCTGTCGCCGGTAGAGTAGGAGAAGTAGTACTTGCCGTTGTACTTGTGCATCCATGAAGCCTCGAAGAAGCGGTGGGGATCACCAGCTTTCAGGGGCTTGCCGTCCTTGTCGAGGATGATGACTTCGCGCGGAGCTTCGGCAAACTGCAACACGTCGTCGCTCATGCGTACCACACAGCTAGGCAGTGCGGGAGCATCGGTATGGGCGAAGAGCTGTGTCTTCTTGTCGGGAGCGGGACCAAGGTCTACAGAGCCTGTTGCCTCGATGGGGTTGATAGCCTCTGAAGGTTTCTCGACCTTGATATGCTGGATGGGACGATACCACTGCAGCTGGCCGCCCCAAAGACCACCGAAGTAGGTGTAGATCTGTCCGTCGTCGTCCTTGAACACGCAGGGGTCGATGGAGAACGAGCCGCGGATGGGGTGCTCCTGAGGAATGAACGGACCCTCAGGACGGTCGGCAATGGCTACGCCGAGGTGGAATACGCCATTGTAGTCCTTAGCAGAGAAGATGAGGTAGTACTTGCCATTCTTTTCGATGACGTCATTGTCCCACATCTGCTTTTCGGCCCATGCCACATCCTTCACGTCGAGGATGACGCCGTGATCGGTGGCTTCGCCGTTTTCAATATCATCCCACGACAGCACGTGGTAGTCCTTCATCTGGAAGTGACCGCCATCATCGTCGAAAGCAGCACCAGCCTCCCAGTCGTGGCTGGGATAGATGAACAGTTTGCCGTTAAACACATTGGCTGAAGGGTCAGCCATATAGTCACTAGGGAATAGATAACGGGGTAGTTTTGCCATAATAATACTTATTTATAAAGATTGATGATTTCGTTGACAATGGGCTTCTCTTTGTACTGGCGGTCGAAGAGCAGGGGATAGTTGATACGTCCCTTGATGGGCCAGCCGTTGAGCCATGAACCGCCATCGCTGATGCCCCAGAGGTTGATGCGGCCAATCTGATCGCGGTGCTTGTAATAGATCTTGAACAGGTCCATCCAGCGTGCATCAAGTTCTTTCTGCTTGGCAGCGGTCAGTCCTTCGGTGTAAGGGTTGTATCTCTTCTGCAACTCAAAGTTCTGGGCGATATCAGCACCGCCGAAGCCCTCTGGATTTGGCAGCACGTTGACGTCGAGCTCGGTCATCATCACCTTTACGCCACAGGCAGCAAAGGCGTCGATGCTCTTCTCGTATTCGTCCAAATCAGGATAGTCGAGACCGTTGTGGCTCTGCATGCCCACACCATCGATGCGCAGACCCTTGGCCTTCAGATTTCTGACCAAACGACATACGGCTTCGCGCTTCATGGCGCCAGCCATCGAGTAGTCGTTGTAATAGAGCTCGGCATCGGGGTCGGCCTCATGAGCCGTACGGAAAGCAATTTCGATGAATTCCTCTCCCAGCAGGCGGTAGTAGGGCGAATTGCGGAACGAGCCGTCGTCGTTGATGGCTTCGTTGACGACATCCCAACCGTGCACCTGCCCCTTGTAGTGGCCCACAACGGTCTTGATGTGCTTGATGAGGCGTTCCTTCAACACCTCTTTCGAAGCGGGAGAAGCCGTATAGCCATTGGTGAACCACCAGTCGGGGGCTTGAGAGTGCCATACCAGGCAGTGGCCGATGATCTTCAGGTTGTGCTGCTGGCAGTAGCTGACGAACTTGTCGGCCGTGCGGAAGTCGAAGATACCCTCGGCTGGAGCCAGCGATTCAGGCTTCATGCAGTTCTCGGCAACGGCACAGTTGAAGTGCTTGTCGAGTACGGCATCGGCTTCAGGAACCTGTCCGTCGCTCTGCCACTGGTTAACGGCAGCGCCAATCAGACAGTATTTGCCAATGGCATCCTTCAGGCCTTGGGCACTAGCTGCGCCAATGAGGAATGAGAAATGAGTAATGAGTAATGTCAATACCAACCCACTCCATCTCTTATGCTGATTCATTGTCAGTTGCATATCCTTATTTATTGCGTGCTTCAATTTTCTTGTTGATGTCGTCGATGACCTCGTCAGTCAGTTCATAGCGTGAGATGATGAACATGGCAAGACCTAACAGGATGGCAGGAATGACGCAGACGAGCCACAGGATACCCTCCTCGGCAAAAGGAGTCTGGTCAATCACATTGCTGTTATAACCGACGTATGCCAGGACGGCAGGACCGACAATGCTTCCGAAGGTCATACCAGCCTTGAAGAACAAACCTGTCAGGGCGTTGACGATACCGGAGATGCGGCGGCCTGTGGTGTACTCACCATAGGAAATAACCTCAGGAACCAGTGCCCACATGTAACCTGTTGCTACGATAACACCTGTCGACTTGATGAACTGAGCGACATAAATCATCATCATGCTGGGGCTCTCCATCTTGGAAATGAAGTAGAGCATAGCCATACCGACAATGGCAGCACCCAGGAAGAGATAGAACATGTTCTTCTTGCCAACCATGCGCTTGAACCAGGGAACCAGCGGCATGAACAGGAAAGCAGGTAGTGAACCCAAAGCCATGAAGATGGACAACTCCTGAGCCGAGCCGTGCAGATTGCTGTTGATGAAATAGGCACCAGCGGCATTGCCGACCGACATCATAGCGAAAGCAGTGATGAAGAAGAAGGCAAGGACGCGCAAGGGACGGTTGCGCAGGAACTCCATCCAGAGGTCGCTGACCTTCACGTCCTCAGTGGTCTTTGCATCCATGACGACGCGCTCCTTACATTGTGTGAAGCAGAACAGCAGCAGACAGAAACCGACGATGGCATAGATTGTCATCGTGGTAAACCAGGCCGAGGGATCTTTGGGAAGACTGTCGGACGGTGCACCGGCAATCAGGGCGATGAACAGAGGCAGACCAGAGTTCACGGCCAGACCACCCAGGTTGGCCATAAACATACGCACTGAAGTAAGGATGGTGATTTCGTTCGTGTCGCGGGTCAGCGATGAGTTCAGTGCTCCGTACGGCACATTGATAAATGTATAAAGCAACTGCATGGAAACGTAAGTCACGTACGCATAGATCAACGACGGTGCAAAACCATTGTAGAAGCATAAGATGGCGAATCCCGACAACGGAATACCTACGTAGAGCAGATACGAACGGTATTTTCCGAAACGTGGGTTGCTCTTGTCAATTAACGTACCCACGATGGGGTCCCAGATGACGTTTGCCACATTACCTACCAGGAACATGACAGCCACTGCAGATGGGGTCAGCCCGTAGATGTCGGTGTAAAAGAACAACAGGTAGGTGCAAATTACCTGGAAAATAAGGTTTTGAGCCAGGTCGCCAGAACCGAAACCGATTCGCTGCAACCAGGAGAGTTTGTAGAAGCCTTTCGCTCCTTGAGTTTCGTTAGGTGTCATATAATAAATAGTTTTTTGTTAAAATTTGGTTGCAAAGTTAGTAATTTTCGCTTAAATCGATGTTTTTCTATGTTACAAATACTATAGTTTTTTGTAGCATCCATCAAAAAAGTTATACCTAAAGGGCGCTAATTCATATATATTTATTACATTTGCAAAAACTATCGAGCAATGAAACGACAAATTCTATTTTTCTTTTTGGCAATAGTCGGCGTCCTGTCGACAGAGGCCAAAGTACAACTGCCCCGCCTGTTCCAGTCGGGCATGGTGTTGCAGCGTAACAAAGCCATCCCTGTGTGGGGTAAGGCTGATCCACAAGAGAAGGTCACAATCCGTTGGAACAAGCGCGAGTACGCCGCTGTGGCTGATGATTCAGGCCGCTGGCGCATAGACCTGCCGAAGATGAAGGCTGGCGGTCCTTACGTTTTAGAGGTGAGAGGCGAGGATGGAGAGGTAACTGAACTTTCCGATGTCCTGGTGGGCGATGTGTGGCTCTGTTCCGGACAGTCGAATATTGACGTAACCATCGAGCGTGTCTATCCGCAATATGTCGATGAAATCGACCATTTTGATAACAACAAGATTCGTTTGTTCCGTGTTCAGAACGAAACGAACACCCATGGCGTGCAGGACGATATCCGTCCTACAACCATCAACTGGAAACCCCTGACGAAGCAGAATGCCTGGCTCTTTTCAGCCTTGGGCTCGTTTCTGGGTATCCGCATGTTCGAAAAGACGAATGTGCCACAAGGCATCATTGTCAACAGTTGGGGCGGTACGCCCATCGAGGCGTGGATCAGCGCTGATTCGCTGATGACCGATTATCCCAAGCAGATTATAAAGCTTGCATTTTTCCAGAACGACAACTACGTAAAGGCTCAGATGCAGGCCAATGGCGAGGCCGGCAGACGGTGGAATGAACTATTGGACAAACAGGACGGCATACAGACATATTCTCTTCCTTCCTGTCAGGACTCCGATTGGACGACCATCAACCAGAACGACTGGAGTTGGCGTGGAGTTGGCAGCATCTGGCTTCGTCAACATATAGATATTGATAAGGAACATGCTGGCAAGCCTGCCCGTCTTTTGTTGGGTACCCTTTACGATCAGGATGTCACTTACCTTAACGGAAAAAGGATTGGAAGTACCGGCTATCAGTATCCACCACGCCGCTACGATATCCCTGAAGGCTTGCTCCAAGAGGGTGACAACGTGATTACCATCCGTTTCATCAATAAGAATGGTGCGGTACATTTCATTCCAGAGAAACCTTATATGCTCTGCTTCGGTGACGACCGCTTTTCGCAGAACCCCATGCCGAAAAATGTCATTCCCCTTAGTCCGTCGTGGAAATTCCATTTGGGAGCCGAGATGCCTCCCTGTCCTGGTGGCGATGTCTCATTACAAAACCTGCCGACCACCCTCTATAATGCTGTGCTCTACCCTCTTGCCCCCTACGCTATCAGTGGTGTTGTATGGTATCAGGGTGAATCAAATACGGGTAATCCTGCCCCATACGCAGACTACCTGAAGAAGCTGATAGGATGCTGGCGTAACCTTTGGCAGGAGCCGCAGATGCCGTTTGTCATTGCACAGCTTGCCAACTACGACGGGCGTCAACAGACGGGTTTCCCACGCCCCATTACGCCCCAAACTGAACCCATGAACAGCGGTTGGGCCCAACTCCGTGAGGCCCAACGCACCGTAGCCCAAGCTGACCCCTACGCAGAACTGGCTGTTCTCAATGATTTGGGCGAGGCAGTCGATATCCACCCACTTCGTAAGAAAGAGGCAGCAGAGCGTGTCGGACTCTGTTTCGACCATCTCTTATATAATAATAAGGTGAAACTGTCACCCCAAGTGATATCAGCTACCGTTTCCGGAAATCATATCCAACTCATGCTTGACCAGTCCATACAAGAGGGCGATCTTTATACGTTTGAGGTAGCAGGTGACGATCATCGATTCCACAATGTGGATGCCATCAGCAAGGGCAATGTCATTACGCTCCTAAACTTTGATACCGCTATCACACCTTGCTACGTCCGCTACGCATGGAAGGACAATCCCATTACGGCCAATGTCCGTTCACTCAGCGGCCTGCCAATGTCATCGTTTGAACTAATCATCCAGCAATAACCATGGATAATCGATGGGATGATATCCGTGTGGTGGCATTCGATGCTGACGACACGCTGTGGGACTGTCAGTCGTGGTTCGACGAGGTGGAGCAGAAGTGTTGCGAGTTGCTCAGTCCGTGGGCTACGGCACGTGAGGTCAGCGAGGGCCTGTTTGCCACTGAGCGTAAGAACCTGTCGCTGACAGGCTATGGCACGAAGGCCTTTACGCTGTCGTTGGTCGAGAATGCGGTCCGTGTGACTCATGAGCAGTTGACAGGCGACATCGTGATGAAACTGCTGGACTTGGGACGAGAGCTGTTGTTGTTTCCAACGACGCCTCTGCCTGAAGTGCAGGAGACGCTGGAGGAAATCTCCCTGTCTCGACGCTATCAGCTGGTGGTGTTTACCAAAGGCGAACTGTTGGATCAGGAGAATAAATTGCATCGCTCAGGACTGGAACAGTATTTCTCACATATGGAGACTGTGTCGAACAAGACGGAGAAGGAATATCGCCAGTTGTGCGAGAACCTAGGTGTGGCGCCAGAACAGACAGTGATGGTGGGCAACTCGTTCCGTTCGGACATTGCCCCCGCATTGACGGCAGGAGCCTACGCCATTCATATTCCCTATCATGTGGTGTGGGAATTGGAGAAATCAGAGGAATATCCTCACGAGCGACTGCAAAAAATCGCTCATTTCAACGAAATCTTGGATATCTTAGGCTAAGCAATACATAGCCACTTCCTATCAACAGATAGATACACCCTAATTGCAGTGTGGAGAGGTGGATGCCCTCGATGCTGCGTAGGGGCAGATGCGAGATTCCTTCCAACAGATTGTTCATGAATACGACAATAGCTGAAAGTGCTGTTACCATTAGCGCTTGCAAACCACTCCACCAACAGGTGCAGATGCTGAATAGTGCCAGATAGAGTAGTAGGGTGGCCAAGGGGATGACTACAAAATTGCTGAACAGGAACCAGGTAGCGAAGCGTCCGAAATAGTAGGCTATGAGTGGTGCCGTGCCTATCTGTGCTGCTAATGATACGCAGGCCAGTCCCCATAGGGCTTTCAGCCAGCGGTGTTCCATTTGTATATGCAAGGGAATGAGACGTTCCAGCATCGGACAAAAGAGCAGAATTGCCAGTACGGCCATGAACGACAGCTGGAATCCCATGTTGTATAACGATAAGGGATTTGCCAACAGCATGACAATAGCGGTAAACATTAGTGTGTTGACGGACATGCGTTCACGATGTCCCAGCGAGAGCAGGGCATAGATGCTAATCATGAAGGCAGCGCGTACCACGCTTGGCGACAGTCCCACCAGGAAGGTAAAAGCCCATATCGACAATACGATAAATACCTGTGAGGCAGTTCGGAAACGTCGCCAACCCACGAATAACGAGATGACTGTATAGATAATCATCAAGTGCAGTCCGCTCAATGCCAGGACGTGTGATGCGCCTACCAGCGAATAGGTTTCTTTCAGCGAGGCGTCGAGTTGCGACTTCTCGCCTAGTGTCATGGCGGCAACAATGCCATAGGCCTCGTCTTTCACGCCCCATTGCCGATAGTGTTCCAACAACTGATGACGCCACATCAGGAAACGGAGCTTGGTACGCTCCAACAACGACAAATCAGCCAGCGACAGCTGTTTATGTTGCCAGTCGCCAGGCTTGGCCAGCAGCTCTCCTGAGAAACCATGGCAGGCCATATAGCGTTGGTAGTCAAAGTGTCCGCTCTTCCATGCATGCACCTTATTAATATAAGAGTGAATCTTCAGTCCATCGCCCAGCTTGATTTGTTCACTGCGCACATCCCTGACCAACCGGCACTTTAGTTTCTTGTTTCCTTGCGTGGTCAATAGGTCAACGACCACAACTTTCTCTTTGACAACGGGTTCGTTGATGACGACAGCTTCGATCACCATGCGCTGATTAGGCCAGTCGACGGCCAGGTGTTGTCTGGCGACAGGTCCTACGACGAACATGATGGCTACTGCCAGGCAGAGGGCCAAGGGCAGTAAAGGGACACGGTTCAGAAACGATGAGAGGTGTAACATGGATAGGGGTTACAGGTAAAAGACAGACTCTGGACCCATGCAGAACAGCAGGTCTAGGATACTGAGATTAGGCAAGAAGCCATATTTGTGTTGGAACACCTGCCAATACCGTTTGGCTTCGAATGTGTCATCGGGCTGGGGATGCTTGGCATGAATCACATCGCGATAGTCGACGAGGGCTGACGTCTGAGGGGTGATGGCCAATGTATACAACGAAGTGTATTCCACTTGGGGCTGAATGTCGATGAGTTCGCAGATTTTCTGACGGATGGCCTCGTTGAAATCGACTAAAAAGTTGTATTTCCGCTCAAAGAAGGGATGTAGGTCATCTGCATAGTAGTCGAAGAACGGGCTTTCGTTATAAGCACTCTGCAAGGCATTCCAATGCACCCGTCGCCATTGGTTGTGGTCGCTGATGCGTATGTCTTTGACCAAACACTTATCACTTATCACTTCTCGTTTATCACTTTCTACAGGAACCGTCAGTGCCTGTACCCCGTTGGCTGTGGCGATGAGGCAACGGTTCCGATAGGTCTGTTTTTGGTACGAGTCATACTGCTCAATGAGACAATGGTCATAGCGGTAGAGCTTCTGATACCATTGTATGGGACCAAAATAGGTGGTTTGCAACAGTGCCGTCGTCATGGCAGTAAGGTATTGTTACGGTTGTAGAGCACGGTGACGACGCGTCCGATGATGTCGTGCTCAGAGATGATACCCATGTAGCGTGAGTCCAGCGGGTTCTGCCGGTTGATAGCCTCCAGCCAGTAGTAGTCCGTCTGGGCACAGGTTTTCACCCCAGGAACGAGCAGTGGGCCGTCCTTCGTGCGGATGGTGTCGCCAGGAACAGCCTTGCAGCGGGCGATGCAAATACCTTCAGGAAATCCCTTGGGAGCATAGAAAGCCACGATGTCGCCTTTCTTGACGGGTTGGCGCATCAGTCGGCTATAGGGCAGCAGACCGTTGCCCTCGATGCGCAGGCCATAGCTGCAGCGGTTGATGAGCAGGCGGTCGCCGTTCTGGTAGAGGGGAGTCAGTCCGTTACCCGTGACACCATGAATGGACACAGCCAAGGTGCGAATAGCCAACATCAGCGCAAAAGCCGATGCAAATGCTATCACGTACTTCAGCCAGTTTTTCATGTCTCTAAACTCTCAACTATTTGATATTATCGACGAAACGGAACAGACGGCTCCAACGAATGCCTCCGAAGCCGGAACGGTCTGGGTCTGAGCTCCACCAGATGAAGATGGGCTTACCTACGATATGGTCTTCTGGTACGAAGCCCCAATAGCGCGAGTCAAGTGAGTTGTGGCGGTTGTCGCCCTGCATCCAATAGTAGTCCATCTTGAAGGTGTACTTTGTGGTCTCCTGGTCGTTGATATAGATCTTACCGTCCTTCACCTCTAGCTTATTGTCTTCATAGGTGCGGATAGGACGTTCGTAGACAGGCAGGTTCTTCAGCGTCAGGTCGATGCTCTCGCCCTTCTTGGGAATCCAGATGGGACCGTAGTTGTCGCGTGTCCAGTGCATATTGCCGTTTAGCGGATAGATGTCCAGCTCGCTGGCATCCTTGTTCAACTCAATGCTCTCAACGATGTCCGGCAGCTTCTTCAGCTCCTCGACAGCATGGTTTGTCAGTGGCATGTAGCCTTGCGTGTTCAAACTCATCAGGTCCTCCATTGTGATACCTAATTCCTTCATCAAATCATCGTCCAGTCGCTGTTTCAGCTTCACCTTATAGGTATACTGCACATTGTCGGGCTCCTTGTTGGCCTTGCCGTTGATATAGATGACGCGGTCCTTGATCTGCAGCGTCTGACCGGGCAGACCCACACAGCGCTTCACGTAATTCTCACGACGATCGGCAGGACGGGTGTCAATCAGTCCGTATTCACCCGGATTGCGCTCAATGGCCTGTCGTCCGGCCTGATAGATGGCGTTATAGTATAGTGGCAGCTGCTCCAGTGTCAGCGAGTCGGGATTGGGACGCTCGGGATACATCTGATAGCCTATCTGGTAGCACATCTGATAGAAATCGTAGGCCTGATACTGCGGTGCCGAACAGATGGTGTCGCCAGCAGGGAAGTTGAATACGACGATGTCGTTCAGTTCCACCTTACCCAGGCCTTTTACGCGGCGATAGTCCCAATGGGGCCATTCAATATAAGACTTGCACTCAAACAGGGGCAGTGTGTGCTGGGTCAGGGGCATGGTCAGCGGGGTTTCGGGAATACGCGGACCGTAGCTTACCTTCGATACGAACAGGTAGTCACCCGTCAGTAGAGACTTCTCCAGTGAACTCGACGGAATGACGTAGTTCTGGAAGAAGAACAGGTTGATGAAGTACACGGCTACTAGCGCGAATACGATGGCGTCAACCCACGACATGATGAACTTCGTGGGACCTTCGGCTTCCTTCCACCACTGCCACTTGATTTTCTTGGTGATGTAGACGTCATAGATGAACGGGATGACGAGCAATCCCCACCACGACTTCACCCAATAGAGGAACAACAGATACAGCACGAGCACAGCAATGAACTTCGCCCACTGTACCTTCATATTCAGCTTCTTCTTTTCTCTTTTTTCCATTCTGTTTGATATCTTGGTTTACATGTCTTTGACGTCAAGCAACACTAAGTTTGTTGCGCCAAGCATATTCTTATAACTCCCTCTAACTTCTTTTAACTCCCTCTAACTTCTTAAAAAGAAAACATATCTGAAATGGTCAGCAGTCCCTGATGATCCTTGGTGAATTCTGCGGCGAGCACAGCACCCAGTGCAAAGCCCTGACGCGAATGTGCATCGTGCGTGATAGTAATGATGTCGGCCTCCGAGTCGTAGCGGATGGTATGGATGCCAGGCACCTCACCACGACGGATATGATCCACGCGCAGATACTTCTTGTCTGTGGTGTCTTCCTTCCAAGCTTCTTTGCGGTCGATGTTCTCCACAATCTCCTCAGCCAGTGTGATAGCCGTACCGCTGGGATGGTCCAGCTTGTGCACATGGTGTGTCTCTTCCATCTCCACATCGTACTGAGGGAACTGGTTCATAATCTTCGCCAGATAACGGTTGACTGCCGAGAAAATGGCCACGCCAATCGAAAAGTTTGAGGCCCAGAACAGCGTCTGCCCCTCTTCCGAACACATGCGGCGCACGTCGTCGCCATGTTCCTTCATCCAGCCCGTCGAACCCGAAACCACCTTCACACCATGCTTGAAAGCACGTAGATAGTTGCCGTAGGCAGCCTGCGGAGCTGTAAACTCTATCGCTACATCAGCACTCTTAAAAGCCTCGCTGTCGAAGTCCTGCTGATTGTCTATGTCGATAATACTCACAATCTCATGACCACGGCTCAGGGCGATTTGCTCTATCATCTTGCCCATTTTACCGTAGCCGATTAAAGCTATTTTCATAATATAATGTATTAATACGGCTGCGAAGGTACGAATAAATGAGCGAAAAACCAAAAATAATTGAGTTTTTCTTTTCAGCAGCCTTTCGAGGCCATGATTTGGAGTACCATGTCGTCGGTCTTGCACATAGCATTGGCACCAATACTCGTCAGGTTATGGATGCTGCGGTCGACGTCGTCGTCGACGATGCCTTCCGACGAGGTGACGCACTTGCCCTCCATGGCGAGCAGCGAGGAGAGCAGGGCGGTGGAGACCCCTGAGGAAATCTTTAGCGAACAGGCGGGCTTGGCACCGTCGCAGATCATGCCTGTCAGATTGGCAATCATGTTCTTGACGGAATAGCAGATGCGTTCGTAGTCGCCGCCCATCAGATAGGTAATGCCGCAACTGGACCCGATGCTGGCCACCACACAACCGCAGAGTGCCGACAGGGTGCCCAGCGACTGCTTGATATAGATGGCTGTCAGATGGCTGAGCATGAGGGCACGGACGAGTTCTTCGGATGTGTTCTCGTTCTCTTTAGCATATACGCAGACGGGATTCGTGGCACAGATGCCCTGATTACCCGATCCTGAATTGCTCATGACGGGAATCATGGCTCCGCCCATGCGGGCGTCGCAGGCCGAGGCCGTACGCGAAATGATGTGGGAATAGATGCTATTGCCGAAGATGCCCTTCGACAGGGGACGGTCGATGGTCTTTCCGAGGTTGTGGCCGTAGTTGCCCTTCAGCGCCTCGCGGGCGGCATTCATATTATAGGTACGTGCCTCTTCAATAAAGCGTATCTCGTCGAGAGGTGATGTTGTGGCGAAGTCGTAGACCAATCGCATGTTCAGGGCGATATCATCGTTGTCGGACCTCTCGTCAGTATCGGTAAAGTCGGTCACGAAATGGGTATGTCCGCCGGCGATGATAGCCGTAGATTTCTTGTCGCCTGCCGTACAGGTAATTTCGGCATAGAGTTTTTCGCAGATATGCTCTTTGAGACCAATGGTAATGCGGTTCTCGGCGATAAAATGCTTTCCCTCTTCGAGCGCCTCTGGTGTGAGGTCCTTCAGCACCTCCAGCTGATACTCGCTCTTTCCGATGAGGGCTCCCAGGGCAATTGCTATGGGTAGGCCGATCATTCCCGTACCAGGAATGCCAACACCCATGGCGTTCTTGAGAATGTTGGCACTCAGCGTCGCCTCAATATGTTCCGGGCGACAACCCAGCTGTTCAGTGGCTTTGGCCGTACACAGCGCCACACACATGGGTTCCGTACATCCGATGGCAGGAACAACTTCCTTGTTCACCATGGCGATAATGCGGTTTCTAGTTTCTTTGTCTATCATATTATGATTCATTTATTTGACAGTCGTATTTAAATTGCGTTCCAGGAAGAAGTTTTTGGTACGCAGGAAATAGAGCAGCGTGCCAATGAGGTTAACGAGGGCTACCGTCCAGAAGGAAGCGGCATAGCCCAGATGCTCGGCCACGACGCCGCCTGCGAGGATGCCCAGTCCGATGCCGATGTCCCACGATACGAGGATGGTGCTGTTGGCAGTGCCGCGCTGGTTGTTGTGCGCCACGTTAATGGTCATATTCTGGAAGGCAGGCCACATGTGACCATTGCCCAGTCCGATGAGCAGTGCTGAGGCATAGTAGCCCGTCATGATAGCTGTATGGTTGTCGGGCATGAGCGTGGGTACGGCGACGAACAGGGTGTATCCCACCAGCGACGTAGCGATTCCCGTGCTGGCATTGTGGGTAACCAGTCCGTTCCGCAAGGCCTTGCTGCCTTGCAGACGACTAAGCATCAGTCCCACGGAACAGAGCATGAAGTAGGTGCCTGTACCGCCGGTAACGCCCAGCTGTTCCTTGCCATAGATGGCCAAATAGTTGCTGAGTACGCCAAAGCAGAATCCGAAGGCTACCATGTTGACGCCCAACAGCCATCCTCGAAGCAGGAAAAAACGGTCGAGCGACAAGCGCGACTTGTTGCACACCTTCTCCCTGCGAGGCGTATGGATGGTGGCCACTGTGGCCCAGCCTGCACAGGCAATGATAAGGGCTGTCCAGAACAGCAGCTCGAAGCTGTGGGTATAGCGATAGATAAAGATGGCGATGGTGGGGGCGATGGCCATTGCCAGGTTGTTCGACAGACCGTAATAGCCGATGCCCTCCGTGCGACGCGATGAGGGCAGCACGTCGATAGCCATTGTGGAGTTGGCCACAGTGAGTGCTCCGAAGGGTCCTCCGTGAAGTGTACGGACGATGGTGAATAGCAACAACGTTGATGCCGCCAGATAACCCACGAAAAACAACGAAAAGAAGGCGAAGCTGACCATCAGCACCGTCTTGCGGGGAAACGAGTCGACCATGAAGCCGCTGAACGGACGGAACACCAATGCCGTGATGGTATAGCCGGAGAGCACCAGTCCAATGACGTCTTTGGTGGCACCGAAATGCTCGCTCAGATAGAGCGGCAACAGTGGTGTCAGCTCGTAGAAGGCAAAGAACAGCGCAAAGTTGGCTGCCATCACCTTGCAGTAGTTCCTATTCCATAGTCGTTCTTGCATCGCTGCAAAGGTAATAAAATTAATGAAGAATGAAGAATGAAGAGTGAAGAATTTGCTACCGCTAATAGAAAAAGTTCAAAGTTCAAAGTTTAAAGTCCAAAGTTTTTTGTAATTTTGCAGCATGAAGATTAATGAGAAGACGTGGAGTTTCGTTCGTGAGCATGCTGACGAGGACGTGCGGAAGGTAGCCTTGCTGGGTACGAAAGACCAGGAAGTAGATATGCAGATGGCCTTGCAACAGATAGCAGGCAGACAGGTGGCAAGCAAAAAACTTCCTTCATGGGCAGAAGTCGAGGGTATTGTCTATCCTCCACATCTCAATATGGAGCAGTGCTCCAGCGAACAAACGGCACGCTATAAGGCAAGCCTCACCCCCAGCCCCTCTCCAAAGGGCGAGGGGAACTTTAAGGGTAAGACCAATATGGCCGATTTGACTGGTGGTTTTGGCGTTGACTTCTATTGGATGTCGCAAGGTTTTGCTCATCGCTACTATGTCGAGCAGAACGAAGCACTTTGTGAGATTGCTGCTCATAATTTCGCCACGTTAGGGCTGGAGTGCTCCGTAAGTTGTTGTGACACAGTAACCTATTTAGCCAGCATGCCCCACGTCAGTCTGATATTCCTGGATCCTGCACGTAGGAACGAATACGGAGGACGCACCTATGGCATTGAGGATTGTACCCCTAACGTGCTGGAACTGATGACCCAGCTGTTGGAGAAAGCAGACCGCGTGATGCTCAAGTTCTCGCCCATGCTCGACTGGCGTAAGGCAGTCAGCGATATTGAACGTGCTTCGGCCTTCGTTCACGAGGTGCATGTCGTCAGTGTTGACAACGAATGCAAGGAGCTGCTACTCATCGTCAGCAAAGAACCTATGGAAAACTTGCGCCTGGTATGCGTAAATAATGATATCGTGTTTGAGGCAGTCCGTAGGGGACGGACTCAGAGTTCGCGTGCGACGGACCAAGAGTTCGCACGAGACGTACTAATAGCGGGCGGGCATCACACTGACGGAAATCCCCTTTATCTTTACGAGCCCAACGCCAGTATCATGAAGGCGGGATGCTTTGCAGAAGTGGAGAAGCAATTCCCTGTTCGCCAGATTGCCCAGAACTCCCACTTGTTCCTTTCTGACGCTGAAATCGGTAATTTCCCAGGTAGAAAGTTTCAAATTTTGGCCATTTCATCGATGAATAAGCAGGAGATGAAGCATACATTCAATGAAATAATTAGCCAGAAATCAACCTCGATGGAATCGGCAAATATTGCTGTCCGCAACTTCCCCATGACGGTCGATCAGCTTCGAAAGAAACTGAAACTGAAGGATGGTGGCGACACTTTTATCTTTGCCACGACAATGGCGTCAGGGGAACATAAGTTGCTGATTTGCCGAAAAATTGGTTAATTATTTTGGTGCTTTCCGCTTTTTTCCTTACTTTTGCACATTAAATAATAAAAACCCCTTTTTATGCCATCAGTAGAAATTCGGAAAGTTACCACCAAGAAAGAGCTCAAAAGCTTTATCCAGCTCCACTATGACCTGTATCGTGGCAATGCCTACGATGCACCAAACCTGTATGCTGACGAGGTGCATACCTTGAGTAAAGACAGAAATGCCGCCTTTGAGTTCTGCGAGGCTGAATATTTTCTGGCCTACAAAGACGGAAAGGTTGTGGGTCGTGTTGCGGGTATCATTAACCATCGTGCCAACGAGCGTTGGGAACGTAAAAGCGTGCGCTTTGGCTGGATAGATTTCGTGGACGACCTGGAGGTGTCACGTGCCCTTTTGGATGCAGTGGCCGAATGGGGACGCGCGAAGGGTATGACGGAAATTATTGGTCCGTTGGGCTTCACGGATATGGATCCGGAGGGCATGCTCATCGAAGGTTTCGACCAGTTGGGTACGATGGCCACTATCTATAACCATGCTTACTATCCCCTGCATATGGAGCAGTTGGGGGGCTGGGTGAAGGACAATGATTATGTGGAATACAAGCTCATCGTGCCTGAGAAGGGCATGCCCGAGAAGTTCCGCAAGGTGTCTGAGATGGTGATGAAACGCTATAACCTGCATCCCATGCACCCCAAGCGCAGTCAGGTGTTCGGCAAGGAACAATATGGCCGTAAGGTGCTCGATGTCGTTAACAAGTCGTTTGGTCATCTTTACGGCTATTCGCAGATGACGGAGCGTCAGATTGACGAGTATCTGAAGATGTGGTTCCCCATGCTCGATATGGATATGCTCTGTCTGATTGAAGACTGGAACACGCCCAATCACGAGGTCATTGGTGTGGGCATCTCGATAACCAATATGACGCGAGCCTTGCAGAAGTGCAGGAACGGACGTCTATTCCCCTTTGGCTGGTGGCATTGTCTGCGTGCCTTGAAATTCCACAAGGCAGAGTGTCTCGACCTGATGCTCATTGGTATTTTGCCCGAATACCAGCAGAAGGGTGCCAACGCGCTGTTGTTCTACGACCTCATCCCCATTTATCAGAAGTACGGCTTCAAGTGGGGCGAGACCAATGTCGAGATGGAAACAAACGAGAAGGTGCAGAGCCAGTGGCAGTATTTGGAACATATACAGCATAAGCGCCGCAGGTGCTATAAAAAGGAGCTATGAACGAAGAAAATAACATCATCGAAGAACAGGTAGTACAGTATACTGACGACAATATCCGCCATTTGTCGGATATGGAGCATGTGCGCACCCGTCCGGGAATGTACATCGGACGTCTGGGCGACGGTTCTCTACCAGAGGACGGTATCTATGTGTTGCTGAAAGAGGTCATCGACAATAGTATCGACGAATTCAAGATGCATGCTGGCACGCGTATCGAGATTACCATCGACGACAACCTGCGTGTCTCCGTGCGCGACTATGGTCGAGGCATACCGCAGGGCAAGCTCATCGAGGCTGTCTCTGTGTTGAACACGGGTGGTAAGTACGATTCAAAGGCTTTTAAGAAGTCGGTAGGACTGAATGGCGTGGGTGTGAAGGCCGTTAATGCGCTGAGCTCCCACTTCGAAGTGGCCAGCTATCGTGAAGGTAAGGTGCGTCGCGCGTCCTTTGAGTGTGGTATTCTGAAGACTGACGTGACGGAGGATTCGCAGGACGAGAACGGTACGTACATCTATTTCGAACCAGATAATACGCTGTTCAAGGACTATAAGTTCCAGGACGACATTGTAGAGAATATGCTCCGCAACTATACCTATCTGAATACGGGTCTGGCCATCATGTATAACGGACGCCGCATCCTCAGCCGTCATGGTCTGGAGGACCTGCTGAAAGACCGTATGACGAACGACTCGCTCTATCCCATCATCCATTTGAAAGGCGAGGATATCGAGATTGCGTTTACTCATGCCAACCAGTATGGCGAGGAGTACTATTCTTTTGTCAACGGACAGAATACCACTCAGGGTGGTACGCACCAGAGTGCTTTCAAGGAGCATATTGCCAAGACCATCAAGGAATTCTTCGGCAAATACGAATATGGCGACATCCGAACGGGTATGGTTGCTGCTATTGCCATCAATGTCGAGGAGCCTGTATTCGAGAGTCAGACGAAAATCAAGCTGGGTTCTACGCAGATGGCTCCTGACGGCGAGACCATTAATAAATATGTGGGCGACTTCATCAAGCAGCAGGTCGACAACTACCTGCATATCCATCAGGATATAGCTGAAGTGATAGAGGGCAAGGTGAAGGAGAGTGAGCGCGAGCGCAAGGCGATGGCTGGTGTCACCAAACTGGCTCGTGAGCGTGCCAAGAAAGCTAACCTGCATAACCGTAAGTTACGCGACTGCCGCATCCATTTCTCTGACGTCAAGAACGACCGCAAGGAGGATTCGTGCATCTTCATCACTGAGGGTGACTCGGCCAGCGGAAGCATCACCAAGAGCCGTGACGTCAATACTCAGGCGGTATTCTCGTTGCGTGGTAAGCCCCTGAATTCGTTCGGCCTCACCAAGAAGGTGGTCTACGAGAACGAGGAGTTCAATTTGTTGCAGGCTGCTCTCGACATCGAGGAAGGTCTCGATACCCTTCGTTATAATAAGGTTATTGTGGCCACCGATGCTGATGTCGACGGTATGCACATCCGTCTGCTTATCATCACGTTCTTCCTGCAATTCTTCCCTGAACTCATCAAGAAAGGACACGTCTACGTGTTGCAGACCCCGTTGTTTCGCGTTCGCAACAAGCGTACGAAGATTAAGAACAAGAAAGTCCTTTCTGATGAAGACGAAAAGAGTTCCAAGAAATCAGACTTTTTGGTGCGCTATTGTTACAGTGAAGAGGAACGCATCAAGGCCATTCAGGACTTAGGGCCAGACCCGGAAATCACCCGATTCAAGGGCCTTGGCGAGATATCGCCCGAGGAGTTTGCTGGTTTTATTGGACCTGATATGCGCCTGGAACAGGTCACCCTGCAGAAGAACGACCAGGTACAGAAATTGTTGGAATACTACATGGGTAAAAATACGATGGAGCGTCAGAACTTCATCATCGACAACCTCGTCATTGAGGAAGACAAGCCCGAAGACTACGATTATGAATAAAAAAATAGTGTGTGCAGCGATTTTGTCGCTGCAAATATTATCTGCCTCTGCCCAAATGACCATCCGCATGGGTGAGGACTCTCCCCTGCGAAAACTGCAGATTGCCGAAATGGCTATTACCAATCTCTATGTCGATTCTGTCAACGAGGATAAACTCGTTGAGGACGGCATTCGTGGCATGATAGAGAAACTGGACCCTCACTCCACCTATCTGACGGCTAAGGAGGTTAAGGAAGCCAATGAGCCTCTGCAGGGTAATTTCGAAGGCATTGGTGTGCAGTTCAATATGGTTGAGGATACGCTCCTCGTCATTCAGACCGTCTCCAACGGCCCTTCTGAACGTGTGGGCATTTTGGCTGGCGACCGTATCGTCAGCGTCAATGATACCGCCATTGCAGGTGTTAAGATGTCGAAAGAGGAGATTATGAAGCGTCTGCGTGGGCCTAAGGGAACGATCGCCATGCTGGGTGTCGTCCGTCGGGGCATACAGGACCAGCTGACATTCAAGGTGATTCGTGACAAGATTCCCGTTCATACGATTGATGCCGCATATATGGTACGTCCCAAGGTGGGCTATATCCGTATTGGTAATTTTGGTGCTACCACGCACGACGAGTTCTGCGAGAGCATGAAGAAACTGCAGAAGGAAGGCATGCAGTCGCTCATCCTCGACCTGCAGGAGAACGGGGGAGGATACCTCCATGCTGCCGTGCAGATCGCTGAGGAATTCTTGCAGCAGAACGACCTCGTTGTCTATACCGAAGGACGACGTATCCAGCGTTCAGAATACAAAGCCAAGGGTGGGGGACTCTTCACCAAGGGCAAGGTCATCGTGCTCGTCGACAGCTATACGGCCTCTGCGGCAGAGATTGTCTCTGGTGCCATTCAGGATCACGATCGTGGCATAGTCGTCGGACGCAGGACCTTTGGCAAGGGCCTTGTCCAGCGACCCATCGATTTGCCAGACGGTTCTATGATCCGTCTGACTGTTGCCCATTATTATACTCCCTCAGGACGTTGCATCCAGAAACCGTATGAGAAGGGTAATAAAAAGGATTATTCTGAGGACATGCTGCATCGTCTGAAGAGTGGTGAACTGATGAGTGCCGACAGTGTCCACTTTGCCGACTCGCTGAAGTACTATACGCTGAAGAAACATCGCGTCGTCTATGGCGGAGGAGGCATCATGCCCGACGAGTTCGTGCCCCTCGATACGACTAGATATACGCGATTCCATCGAGAACTGGCTGCCAAGTCGGTCATAATAGATGCTAACCTGCATTATGTCGACCAGCATCGTAAATCGTTGCAGCAGGAGTATCAGACTTTCGAAGCTTATCGCGAGCGCTTCGAGGTGCCTCAGAGTGTCATTGACGATATCATGGCTGAGGCTGAGAAGAAGAATATCAAGCCAAAAGACGAGGCAGAGCGCCTGAGCACACTGCCTTATCTGCGTCTTCAGTTGAAAGCACTCATTGCCCGTGACCTGTGGGGCATGAACGAATACTATTACATTATGGGCAAAACCAACGATGCACTGACGAAGGCGTTAAGCCTCCTTTAGCCGTTCAGCCATCGCACGTCCCAGAGCCTCGCATGCTGCCTTTGTTTCAGCGGTGAGGCTCTGTTTGATTTCTACAGGTTCACCGACTGCTTCGTAGTGCAGCTGCTCGTCGTTCCATTTCTGAATCTCTGCTACTGCCTTCGAAGCCCATCCGTAAGAGCCGAACCAGCCCAGCAGGTGGTTCTTGATGTCCTTGCCTGCCAACTCCGAGAGCAGCACGTCCATCTCGTGATACAGGGCGGTATTGTACGTTGGTGCTCCTACGATGAGGCCCTTATAGCGGAACACGTCGCGAATGATATATGAATGGTGGGTCTTTGACACGTTGTATACCACGATATTCTTCACCCCGGCCTCTGAGGCCGCACGGGCAATGACCTCTGCAGCACGTTCCGTATTGCCGTACATTGTACCATAGCAGATTACCAGTCCGGGCTCCGTCTCGTATTTCGACATGCGGTCGTATTCGCCTATCACCTTGTCGATATATTGGTGCCAGACAGGACCATGCGTGGCACAGATGT
Source organism: uncultured Prevotellaceae bacterium (assembly GCA_902764705.1). Taxonomy (GTDB): domain Bacteria; phylum Bacteroidota; class Bacteroidia; order Bacteroidales; family Bacteroidaceae; genus Prevotella. Next base: position 108,686 of record CACWWZ010000005.1, read on the forward strand.
AGTCCAGCTTGACGCCGGCCAGCTTCTTCAGGGCGTTCTGTACGGGTGTGCCGTATTTGCCCACAATGTTCGAATAGTAGCGAACCATCTCCAGCCAGAAGGTGTCGCAGTTGATCTGCTCGTCAATGATGCCACCGTTCAGGGCCCCAAAGCAGCCAAAGGCATCGCCGCTGAACAGCGTGGTGCCACACAGCGTCACCATCGTCTCCGGCCAGTGTACCATGGGGGTCAGCACGAAGTTCAGCGTCTGCTTGCCAAGTGCGATGGAATCGCCGTTTTTCACTTCTACCGTATCCTTGGTGATGCCGTAAAAGCCCTCCATCATCTGGAAGGTCTTCTTGTTGCCCACAATCTGAATCTCCGGGTAGAATTTCTTGACGAGGGCGATGCTTCCGCTGTGGTCGGGTTCCATGTGATTGATGACCAGATAGTCCACCTTGCGGTCGCCAATGACCTCGCGGATGTGTTCCAAATACTGTGTGAAGAAGTCAACCTCGACGGTGTCAATCAGACAAACCTTCTCGTCGTCGATGAGATACGAGTTGTAGCTGACGCCATTAGGTAGGGGCCACAACCCTTCGAATAACGACTTGTTTCTGTCGTTAACGCCTACGTAATAGATGTTTTCAGTAATCTTTTGCATAATAATATATCTTTAAGTTTCGTATTTGCTCAACTCCTTTATCTTATTACTCCTCTTCTACTTGCTCCAATTCTTCCTTCCGGGCTGCTCCGAATTCGGGCGACACGTAATTGTAGAGACTGCGGCAGACCTCAGCGGAGAACTTCGTACCCTGTTCTACGATACTGTCCCATTGGCTCTCGCTGAGTCCTTCTTCCAGCTGACTGCGTGTAATGCCGTTCAACAGCAGGCCATAGAGGAATCCCGCATTGAAATTGTCGCCAGCTCCAATCGTGCTCACCGTCTCTGTCTTGTCAACAGGGTACTGCTTTTTCAGTCCGTTATCGGCAAACAACTGGATGGGTAATGCTGCGTTTGTATAAATGAATTTCTTCGTGTAGAACATAATCTCCGAACGGTAAACCTGTTCGGCATCGTTCTTCTTGAAGAGTATCTCGAAGTCTTCTGCCGAACCGCGCACAATGTCGGCCAGCTCGAAGTTCTCCAGTAGGTTGGGCGTCAGCTTCATCACCTCGTATTGGTGTGACGCACGGAAATTAACGTCGTAATACAGAATGGCTCCATGTTCGCGGGCATAGTCCAAAAAGCCCTTTACCTGCGGACGGATAACGGGGTTTATGGCATAATACGAACCGAAAAGCACGATGTCGTCTTCATTAATCTCAGGAAATGTAAAGTCCAGCCTGTCGTGGGGATGGTCTTTGTAGAAGATGTAGTCCGCATCGTTCTGCTCGTTCAGAAAAGCCAGCGACAAAGGCGATTTGGAGTCCGGATAGACGCTGACGCTGTCTGCCTCGCAGCCATTGTCCTTCAGAAACTGGATAATCATCTGTCCTACGCGGTCATTGCCTGTTTCGCTGATGAAACTTGTTTTGACACCTGCTCTGCTGAGCGAGATGATGGCATTGAATGTCGACCCTCCCGGCACAGCCTGAATGGGCTGGTCGTTACGGAAGATGATATCGAGCACAGTCTCGCCGATTCCTATTATTTTTCGCATTTTATTAGAATTTTCTGCAAAGATACAAATAAATTAAGAATTAAGAATTAAGAATTAAGAAATATTTCGTACTTTTGCGGCCGAAATGGCAAATTATCATGTTACAACGCTCGCAAATGGCCTTCGCGTCATCCATCTGCCGTCAGCATCTCCGGTGGTCTACTGCGGCATAGGCATCAATGCCGGAGCCCGTCACGAGGCTCTTGGCGAGGAAGGACTGGCTCACTTTTGTGAACACACGACGTTCAAAGGGACGCGTCGTCGCTCAGCCCTGCAGATTCTCAATAGTCTGGAGAGTGTAGGAGGCGACCTCAATGCCTTTACCAACAAGGAAGATACCGTGTTCTATGCGGCCATTCAACGCGAACATTTTTCACGTGCTGTCGACTTGCTTTGCGATATTGTCTTCTGCAGCGAATATCCCCAGCACGAGATTGAGCGTGAGATTGACGTCATCTGCGACGAGATTGAGAGCTACAACGACTCGCCGGCAGAACTGATCTACGACGAGTTCGAAAATCTTATCTTCCAAGGGCATCCCTTGGGGCATAACATTCTGGGCACACGTCAGCAGGTGCAACAGTTCACCTCCCTCGATGCCCAACGGTTCACCCAGCGCTACTACCGTCCCGACAATGCCATCTTTTTCGTCTATGGCGACATTGATTTTTCACGGTTGGTGAAAAATTTGGAGGTGAGAAGTGAGAGGTTAGAGGTAAGAGAATACCCTCGCCCTCACTCTCTGCCACAAGACATTTCTCTCACCTCTCACCCCTCACCCCTTACCACCGAGAATACCCACCATCAGGCCCACGTCATGCTGGGTGTCCAGACCTTCAGCTACGACGATCCACGTCGCATGCCGCTCTTCTTGCTGAACAATATGTTGGGTGGTCCTGGCATGAATGCCCGCCTGAACCTCTCGCTGCGCGAACGCAACGGATTGGTATATACCGTCGAGAGCACACAGGTCAGCTATAGTGATACGGGTTGCTGGAGTGTCTATTTCGGGTGCGACCATCACGATGTGAAACGTTGCCTGCGACTGGTGCATCGCGAACTGGACCGACTCATGCAACATCCTCTGTCCGAACGACTGTTGCAAGCTGCCAAGCGACAGTTGATGGGGCAGCTCGCCATAGCCTGCGACAATCGCGAACAGTTTGCACTCGACTTTGCCAAACATTTCCTGCATTATGGCCACGAACGCAGCATCGCCGAGTTGCTGCTCCGCATCGATGCCATCACTTCGACACAAATCCAAGATGTCGCACAACAGCTCTTTGCACCCGAAAAATTGCAGCTCCTCATGCTCTGATTTCATAAAAAACAATAATATTTAAGAAAAAATTCGTTTCTTTATATAATAATGTGTACCTTCGCATCCGATTTTGCGCAAAGGGCGCATATTTTTTTATTTTTAGATGTTTTATAAACAAGATGAACGTAATTACAAAGACCATTCAATTGCCCGATGGAAGAACCATCACAATTGAAACCGGGAAAGTGGCAAAGCAGGCCGACGGCAGCGTAATGCTGAAGATGAACAACACCGTGCTGCTGGCTACTGTTTGTGCCGCAAAAGATGCAGTTCCCGGAACAGATTTCATGCCTCTGCAGGTAGACTACAGAGAGCAGTATGCCGCCGCAGGGCGTTTCCCCGGTGGTTTCACCAAGCGCGAGGGTAAAGCCTCGGACAACGAGATTCTGACTAGTCGTCTGGTCGACCGTGTGCTCCGTCCCCTGTTCCCCTCCAACTATCACGCAGAAGTTTTTGTCAACGTAATGCTGTTCAGCGCCGATGGTGTTGACCAGCCCGATGCTTTGGCAGGTTTTGCTGCATCAGCTGCGCTGGCATGTTCAGATATCCCCTTCGAGTGCCCCATCTCTGAGGTTCGCGTAGCCCGCATCAATGGCGAGTATGTCATCGATCCTACCTTCGAGCAGATGAAGGAGGCCGATATGGACATCATGGTCGGTGCCTCTGCCGAGAACATCATGATGGTGGAAGGCGAGATGAAGGAAGTTAGCGAGCAGGATCTGCTCGGTGCCCTGAAGGCCGCTATGGACGCCATCAAGCCCATGTGTGAGCTGCAGGTTGAGCTGAGCAAGGAGCTCGGTAAAGATGTCAAGCGCGAGTACGACCACGAGATCAACGACGAGGCTTTGCGCGAGCGCATGAACAAGGAGCTCTATCAGCCCGCCTACGACATTACCAAGCAGGCACTGCCCAAGCAGGATCGTGCTGATGCCTTCGAGAAGATCCTGACCGACTTCAAGGAGAAATTCTTCGCAGAGCGCAAGGCTGCCGCTGAAGCAGCCGCAGCCGCAGGTACTGAGCTCGATGGTTCTGCCGTCGAAATCAGCGACGACGAATACGACGCTATGATGGACCGCTACTATCACGATGTAGAGCGCGACGCTATGCGCCGTTGCATCCTCGACGAGGGCATCCGTCTCGATGGTCGTAAGACCACCGACATCCGCCCCATCTGGTGCGAGGTTTCTCCGCTGCCCATGCCTCACGGAAGCTCTATCTTCACCCGTGGTGAGACGCAGTCTCTGACCACCGTGACCTTGGGTACCAAGCTCGACGAGAAGCTCGTTGACGATGTGCTCGACAAGAGCTACCAGCGTTTCCTGCTGCACTACAACTTCCCCCCGTTCTGCACGGGTGAGGCTAAGGCACAGCGTGGCGTAGGTCGTCGTGAGATTGGTCACGGACACTTGGCTTGGCGCGGTCTGAAGGAGATGATTCCTGCCGACTTCCCCTACACTGTACGTGTTGTTTCGCAGATTATGGAGTCTAACGGTTCTTCATCAATGGCTACCGTCTGCGCTGGTACGCTGGCTCTGATGGACGCTGGTGTTCCCATGAAGAAGCCCGTCTCGGGTATCGCTATGGGTCTGATTAAGAATCCCGGTGAAGACAAATACGCAGTTCTGAGCGATATCCTCGGTGACGAGGACCACTTGGGCGATATGGACTTCAAGACCACTGGTACACGTGATGGTCTGACCGCTACCCAGATGGATATCAAGTGCGACGGTCTGTCGTTCGACATCCTCGAGAAGGCTCTCATGCAGGCTAAGGCTGGTCGTGAGCACATCCTGAAGTGCATCACCGATACCATCGCTGAGCCACGTCCTGAGCTGAAGCCACACGTTCCCCGCATCGAGGCCTTCGAGATTCCGAAGGAGTTCATTGGTGCTGTCATTGGCCCGGGCGGAAAAATCATCCAGCAGATGCAGGAAGATACCGGTGCTACTATCACCATCGACGAGGAAGATGGCGTTGGCAAGATTCAGGTTAGCGGTCCTAACAAGGAGGCTATCGATGCCGCTATCGCCAAGATCAAGGCTATCGTGGCTATCCCTGAGGTCGGCGAGGTTTACGAGGGTACCGTTCGCAGCATCATGCCTTACGGATGCTTCGTAGAGTTCATGCCGGGCAAGGATGGTCTGCTCCACATCTCTGAGATCGACTGGAAGCGCCTCGAGACTGTCGAAGAGGCTGGCATCAAGGAGGGTGACAAGATTCAGGTGAAGCTCCTCGAAATCGACCCCAAGACTGGTAAGTTCAAGCTCTCTCACCGTGTGCTCATCGAGAAGCCTGAGGGCTATCAGGAGCGTCCCGCACGTGAGCGCCGTGAGCGTCCCGAGCGTGGTGAGCGTCGCGATCGTGGTGAGCGTCGTGATCACAATAAAGAACGTCGTCCCCGTCCCGAGCGTGGCGAACACCGTGAGCGCAACGATGAATACCAGGCTCCCGCAGAGAATCACGAGCCCAAGGACTTCACCGACGAACTCGACAAGATGGACTTTTAATCAATTGAGAATTGACAATTGATAATTGAAAGTTAGTCTTACGTTATAACGATAAAAGGTTCCGACCCATTGCGGCTGGAACCTTTTTCATTTAACTTCCTCTTTAACTCTCCCTTTTCTTATACATTCCCCAAGTACACGTACTTCAGTCCTTCTTCGAGAGCCACTTGGCGGGCTTCCTTCAGAGTATGAAGGGGCGTGGGTGTCAGATGCTGCATCTTATAACGTGGAAAGAAACGGCTGAAGTGCAGGGGATGGTCGGCAAGGCCGTTGTCAGCTATCCAACGGCACATTTCGCGAATCATCTGCATGTCGTCGTTGACGTTGGGGATGATAAGGTTGGTGAGTTCTATCCATACACCAGCATCACGCATGGCGAGGATGGTGTCGAGCACGGGTTGCAAGTGGCCCCCGCTGATGCGCTGGTAGATGTCGTCGCTGAATGACTTCAAGTCGATGTTGGCGGCATCGAGGAAGGGTAGGAGATCGGTCAGGGGCCCTTGACTGACGTAGCCCGCCGTGACGAGGATATTCCATAGTCCTGCCTCGTGGGCCAGACGGGCACAGTCGGTGACATATTCCAGATAGGTGAGGGGTTCGGTATAGGTGTAGGCAATGCCCGGACAGTGGTGCTGCAAGCAGAGGTCGACGACCTGCTCAGGGGTGAGGTCGTAGTGTCCCACTTCGTGTGGCGACACCTGCGAGATGTCGTGGTTCTGGCAGTTCATGCAGCGGAAGTTACACCCCGTGCAGGCTATCGACAGACACGTGGTGCCGGGATGGAAATGGTAGAGCGGTTTCTTTTCGATGGGGTCGATGGCCAGCGAACAGGGCTTCCCATAGACCTCACTGACGAGCATGCCATTCTGATTCCTGCGACTGTGACAGAGACCCGTCTTGCCGTTGGCAATATGACAGTGATGCGGACAGAGCATGCACTCCACCCGCCCGTCGTCTAACCGCTGATAATACCTACACTCCAAAACTCTTACCTCTTAATTCTTAATTCTTAACTCTTAATTTAGAACACTATTGCTTCGTATACGTATAGTTCTGCGTCGCGCCAGCCGTCCCAACCCAGTCCGGCCTTGTCCTGCGAACAATGGCCCACGAATTCTTCCTTGGTCCAGTTCACCTCGTCGGCAACCTGTGGCAGGAAGGTACCACTGCGATAGCCTTTCTTGATGTATATGCCGTGTTTGTGCAATTGGAACTCGTCGAGACTCTGTATGCGACGCATGGGGGTGAGTACGGATATCTCAATATCGAGGTCGTCGAGCTCATCATGCGTTACAGGCTGAAAACGTGGGTCTTCAAAGGCTGCAGCACGAGCCATCTCAGCCACAATCTCGTACAGGGGAACGTCCTCGCCAAAGTGTCCGATACAGCCACGCAGTCGACCCTGCTTGTGAAGGGAAACAAAAGCTCCGCATTTAGCTTTGAACTTTGATTTTTGAACATTGTTCGCAACGCCACACTCTCGGAGAGAGAACTTTATGATTGGTTTGCCGTCGAGAGAATCCTTAATGCTATTATACGCAATATCTTTCAGAGTTTTCTTCTCTTTATCAGAGAGCGAAAAAGTCTTTTCTTCACCTCGAAGTATGGCAAACGCATGATAGCCCACCACGCGGGTAGGGTCGTAGTTGTCGATGTCACCCGAGTTCTGATACAGCAGGTGCTTCACCTGATACTGGCTGTCCATCATCAGCATCAACGTTACGATGGCCAACTCGCCACAGGCACTCGTCGCCAGGTTGCGGATGCCACTGCGGGCATTGGCCTGAATGGTGGCAATGAACTGACTGACGTCGCCGCTCTCGATGGCTTTGCCCGTTTTGGCGTCCACCGCACAGGCATCGTCGTACGACGGATAGTGCGAGAAGTCGCTGCTGACGATAAAGAGGTTCTCGTCGGTGAAATACGGTTTCAGTGTCTCCGCAATCTGCTGCAGCTTCTGGAAGTCGTTGGTAGATATGATGATAGGTACGATGGGTGGCACTTCTTTAGTGGAGAGTGAAGAATGAAGAGTGAAGAATCTTTGCAGGAACGGCAGTTGCACCTCCAGACAATGCTCCCTGTCGTGCGCCTCCGGCCGATAGAAGAACACCCGATTTGTGTCATTCGTGCTATTCGTGTTCGTTAATAATACCGCCGTTTCGTGGTCCACCTTCACCTGCCCCAGCGGCGTTGCATAATAGTCCGCTTCCGTGTTCACCGATGCCCCGTCTAACCACTCGTGGTGGCTCGGTCCCAGCAGGAATATCCGCTTGTATTTCTGCTCAGGGTCAAGTCTCGCATAGGCCGATGCTGCCACGTTGCCCGAGAAATAATATCCTGCATGAGGCACAATCAGCGCCGCCACGTTATCGTAAGTCCCGTCGTTGGCATGTCGCGCCAACAGACTGTCCACCTCGTGGCTCAGTACCTGAGGATTGCCCTCGTAGAATCGTCCCGCCTGTGTCGCCGGTCTCACCGTTGGCACCGCCGTCTGTCCCTTACAGTTCATCATCATCGTCGTCGTTAGGATTAGTAATATCGTTTTGAATGTCATACTTTTTCACCACACTCCGGATATGTGAGTAGTTATTTCGAGTAAAAATTGTTTATGAGTTGAGTGACCTTCTGAATGTTGAAGAAGTCGTCGGTTTCCAGTTCGTAGGTGGGAACGATTCCCTTGTCAATATTCTCACCCTTCGTATTGTTCAAACGAGTACGGTGGGAAGAGTATCGGTATCCGAATCCGTCTGCTGAGGGACTATAAAGGACACAGCACGAACCGCCTCCCGTCTGCTTGCCAATGAGGGGTATGCCGTAGTCCTTCAGCAGAGCGGGTAGCAGGTTGCCGCACGAGAAACTGTAGGAACTTACCAGCAAGGCAAAGTTCAGGTGGTATTTTATCTGGGCATCTTTCTCGTCGAATTTGCCGTCCAGGTTGCGGTCCACTTCGAACGTACTTTTCGCACGCTGGCCTGTTAATGCGTTTTCGTAGAGGATATCGGCCTTGTTGCAGAACAGCGAGGTGATGAACAGTACAACGTCCGACGAGCCTCCGCCGTTCGTCGATATGTCGAGCACGAAGTTCTTTACCTCAGGGTCGTTCTCGGCTTTCTCCAATGCGTCGACCAGCGTTACTAGCCAGTCGTCGGGAAAGTCCTTCACCGTGGGCTTGGGACCTTCGCCCTTATAGAACTTGCGCCAGCCCGAGTCATCGCACAGGAAGCTGTTGAACCAGCAGTAGACCGTCGCTCCCTCTTTATAGTACTTGACGCCCTCGCCCATCTTCTCCGTGCGCTTCGCGTTCAACTCTGCTTTAAGAGCTTTATTATCGCTCGCAGCTTTCTCAAAGGCTCCGTATTCAGGACAGAAGCTTTTGAATTCAGCCAGCTTGGCCGTCTTCACATTGTCCATCTCATTCCAGAAGACACTCGCTGAGTCTATCTTGCTAATGCGAGTTACATCGGTTCTGGTATGTCCGCCATCGTCCAGCAGACAACCCAGTGTGGCCGTGCCGGCAATAAAATCATACATGTTTTCCGACTTCAGCAGTTCGCGTGTCATTTGACCCGCCATGCCGTAGTCTTGCAGTGCCTGGTCCATGCCCTTCTCTTTCAGACCCTTGTTTTCCAGCAGTGTCCGTCCAGGATAGCCGAAGAGGTTGGTCAGCGTGAAGCACAGGTTCTTGTAGGCGAAGTCCGCCATGTCTGCCGTACGTGTCTCCTGCAGGATGGGTGCGATGAACTGCTCGGGGTATCCGTCGTTCAGACTATATGCACCATTGGGTGCCACCATCACCGTCTGCCCGTTGAAGTCAGCAATATGCATGTATGTGTCCACATAGAGGTCGGCAATCGTGGCAAAGGGGAAATAGATGCCATCGTTGTCAGCCCTCAGGTCGATACCGTATTTTCCGTAGTCCAGCACCACATGGACCTGTTTGGGTGTCATCTCCAGCGATTTCCAGCGAATGATGGGCAGTGCATCATAGATGGTGTTGGCCATACCCGCCTGCACCATTCCCATCATGTTCGTAAAATCCTCGTAGTTGTCGCTCTCGAAGACGTCCTTCTCCGTGTCAACCGTTGCCGTTCCGCACGGACTGGTCAGTGCATACTGATTAGGAGCGGTCTTCACGACCTGTATTGTCGTACCGGGATACATGACAGCTTGGAAGTTGCTGACGCTGACGTATGCCACGTGAGGCATGTCGTTGTAGAAACGCAACGTCACCGTACCTTGTGCCTCACCCTGCGGGTCTATGACGGGCACCAGGCGCTCCACATAGTCCTTCTCTGGATCGACGGGTGCCAGTGTCGTATCGTCCTTGTCCGAACAGGCAGTCCATATAAACACGATGGTAATGCCCATAAGCCAATAGCTAAAAAATCTTCTCTTCATATCTTTGTCAAGAATTTATATGTGCAAAGCTCGTGCAAGCTGATTGCAATGTGTTTTGCTACAATTGTTGATGCGCAGCCGAGTTTCGCAGTCCTTGACTGCAAAGATACGAAATAGTGAGTGAAAACACAAATATATTTGCATTTATTTGTGCTCTGATTAAAACTATAGAATAAAAATAATGTCAGTAATATTTGGTTTTTATAGAAATTTTCTACTTTCTTTTGTGGTTTGCAAAATAGTTCGTATCTTTGCAGGAAAACGATGCTTCATACATTTTTATGGAAACAGAAAGAATCCTGCTACGCCCTTGGAGAGAAAACGACAAAGACGCCCTCTTCAAGTATGCTTCCGACCCCGATGTGGGACCTGGTGCCGGTTGGTCGCCACATCAGAACGTCGAGGAAAGTCTCAACATTATTCGCACCTTTTTCAGTAACGACCGCACTTGGGCCATCCAGCTGAAAGCCACTGGTGAGCCCATCGGTGCTATGGGCTATCTGCTTTCCGGCGAGAGCAATATCAGCATAGGCGAAAACGATGTTGAGGTGGGCTACTGGGTCGCAAAGCCCTATTGGAATCAGGGCATTTGCACCGAGGCACTCCGTCTGCTCATCGACTACTGTGCCACATCGAAGAGCATCCAGTGCTTCTGGGGCGACTACTTCGTCGACAACCCCGCCTCAGGTCGTGTCATGGAAAAGTGTGGCTTCCGCGAAACGGGCACAACGGGCTATTGCCCCCACCTCTATGGTGGCAGCAACCGTCCCGTGAAAATCTTGAAATTGGAATTGAAATAAACTCAAAATACTATGTTACAAATTCTTGGAATTATCTTCTTGATAGGCATAGGCATCGTTGTCGTCAAGTTTGGCATTTTTCTCATCATGCGGTGTTGCATCATAGGCATTATGGCCTTTCTTGGGGTGGGCATGATAACGGGTGCTCTCGCTATTTTGGGAATTATGAGTTCCGACACGGCGTGGACGCTTAGCAAATGGGCTTTCTATATTGGTACGGCCGTCAATATCGCAGAAGTAATATTTCATCCCTTCAGGGCCATCTCCGATGCATGGGATGTTGCTACCGATGATGATGACGGTGGTTCGTATTCATCATCATCTTCTTCTTCATCTTCTTACTCTGGCTATAGCTCCTATCGGAATGACGATGATGACGACGAATACAAAGGAGTACGCTGCTGTGGTAACTGCCGTTGGAACAATAGTCTTTATGGCAACAATGTTATATGCAACCACAATCCTGCAGGCAGCTACAATGGCGTGATGGACAAGTGCAGCGATTATCTGCACAAGTAAGCATGCCGTTGACTACAGATTAGTCAATGGCAAATCCTACTTTTTTCTTTCCCCATTTGAAATGGGACACATCGCTCTTTGTGACAGATCGACTGCCTCCCGATCCACCATTTCCAAAACCCTGCTGCGCTTTCCCATGTTGGGGTCAAACATGGAAACTGCGTCTGTCGAGATGCAATTCATCAGCCCGGAGACATCTACGAGCCTTTGGTATATTTCCTGTACCGCATCGTTTATTCCGACCCCCTCGTTGCCTGTTAGGACGTAATGCTGATGGCTTTTGGCACCGGTTATCACCCTTTACCCCCGACACCCTCCCCCAATCGAATTACCGTAATAATCAATAACTAGAAAAACACGATTAAATTGTTAAAAAAATGATAATTTAGGATTAGTGCATCTCATTTTCGGAAATAATTTGTAAATTTGCAATATTATAACATTAGTGTCCCGTTAAAATGGGACGAGTTTAAATATTAATCAAATAGCCCCGGAATGAGGGGACCAAATTGATCTTTGACATCGTTGAAATTAGTCTT
>CACWWZ010000006.1 GCA_902764705.1 uncultured Prevotellaceae bacterium
GAAGTTGGTGAAGTTGCGAACCTTAGCGGTGTGCTTGCTGCCAACAGGATACTTAACCTCGATAGCCTCCCAGGGATCTTCCTTCAGCTGCTTGATGCCAAGTGACATCTTGCGCTCGTCGCGGTCGAGAGTAATGATTACAGCCTCTATCTCGTCACCAACCTTCAGGAACTCCTGAGCTGAACGCAGGTGCTGGCTCCAAGACATCTCGCTGACATGGATCAGGCCCTCTACACCAGGCTGAATCTCAACGAATGCACCGTAGTCGGCAATAACGACTACCTTACCCTTCACGTGGTCACCCACCTTGAGATTAGCATCCAGAGCATCCCAAGGATGCGGTGTGAGTTGCTTCAGACCGAGGGCGATACGCTTCTTCTCTTCATCGAAGTCGAGGATAACGACATTGATCTTCTGGTCGAGCTCAACCACCTTGTGGGGATCGTCTACGCGGCCCCAAGACAGGTCGGTGATGTGGATCAGTCCGTCAACACCACCCAGGTCTACGAATACACCGTAGCTGGTAATGTTCTTGACAACACCTTCCAGAATCTGACCCTTCTCGAGTTTCGACATGATCTCCTGCTTCTGAGCCTCGAGCTCGGCTTCGATGAGAGCCTTGTGAGATACAACAACGTTGCGGAACTCCTGATTGATCTTCACGATCTTGAACTCCATGGTCTTGTCTACGAACTGGTCGTAGTCGCGTATGGGATGAACGTCGATCTGTGAGCCAGGCAGGAAGGCCTCGATGCCGAATACGTCGACAATCATACCACCCTTCGTGCGGCACTTGATGTAACCATTGACAACCTCCTGGGCTTCCAGGGCTGCATTGACGCGGTCCCAAGACTTCGACAGGCGAGCCTTTTTGTGTGACAGAACGAGCTGACCTTTCTTATCCTCTGCGTTCTCAACATAAACCTCTACGATGTCACCGGCCTTCAGGTCGGGGTTGTAGCGGAATTCTGAAGCGGGGATGATACCGTCGCTCTTGTAGCCAATGTTGACGACTACCTCTTTCTTGTCGACGCTGATAACCTTACCGTCAACGACCTGATGTTCGCTGACCTTGTTCAGGGTCTCGTCGTACGCCTTGTCAAGCTCCTCTTTGCTGACGTTAGCGGTCGTGCCATTCTCAAACTGTTCCCAGTCGAAGTCCTGTAATGGCTGGACGTTCTTTGTTAATTCTGACATAATTAAAAATAATTGTTGCCCAATCTCTCGACGGGCGGTGGTCTGAACAGACGTTTACCAGACCGTTGTTTTAAAGGGTTAATAATGATAGGTGCCAGCGCCTGTTCCGGCTCCTATTCCCCCTTTGGGGAAAAGCGGCTGCAAAATTACAAAAAAGTCACGAGATGTATGGGGTGGAAGTCTGGTGGGAATGCTATATTTATAGTTTTTTAACGCTTTGCGGGCTCCTCTTTCTGATTTTCCTCTTTTTTCTTGCGTTGGAAGAGCGATCGCCAGCTGTTGAAATCCTTCTTCATGATGATGCCAATGCCCTGGGTGTTGAGAGCTGATCTGGTGAAATAGCGGTCGTTGGTTTGGTTGTAGACCTTCAGGGCCAGATTGCCGTTGGGGGAGAGCAGGTATCGGATGTCGAAATCTCCGATAAACGAGGGCGTCGCTGTGGTGGCATTGTCACGGTAGCCGAACTGTCCGTTGATGAGTAGTCGGTTGTTGAGCAGTCGTCCATTGATGATGCCTTCGTATTCAGCATTATTCCATCCTTCGTCGCCTGTCGAGATGTTGGCTCCGAAATTCCAGTTGTTGCTCTTGATGACTTGTCCCAGCATCGAGTTCAGCTGTCCACTCAGCGTTCCTGACAACAGGCTCTGCATGGCCAACGACGTGTTGCTGCGCTGTGATTCGCTCTCGGCGGCATTGTTGGCTCCCTGCGGATAGAATCGTCCGATGGCCAGCAGGTAGATGACCTGTTGACGCATCTCGTCTTGTCCGTTGATGATATTGCGCACCATTTGCTTCTCGTTGGAGTTGACGTTCAATATGTCGAGGTCGAAGTCGACTATCGGTGCCTTTGGCTGTCCAGTGATGTTCATCAGACAGTTCACACGAACAGTATTGGAGAACGACTGTCCGATGTTTAGGTCCGACAGACTGACGCCATTGACGATGTGCTGGGCTTGCAAGTTCAGCGTGGCATCGTAGGGATCACCGCCGAATACGATGGTTCCGCCTTCAGAGAAGTTGAAGTCCTTTTTGATGACGTTCTGAATGGTGATATTGTATTTTCCTTCTGTTACTTCGTAGTTGCCGAACATATTGAAGCCACCCTTGTTGTAATAGGTTGCCTGCAGGTCGCCGCGTCCTCGCAGGACGATGTAATCGCCGGTACGGGCATCCATGAGTAGTCTCAATTGGGCGTCTGGTGTTGTGTTCACTTTCAGCCGCATGGTCAGGTCGCTTCGGAAATTATCGTCTGTGTCGTCAACAGCTGTGTTCTTTTTATTGGTTTTCGTGTCGGAGTTCCATTCTATGAACTCCTGGTTGGCAACCACCTCAGGACTGGAGGCGTTGTAGACAAAGAAGGAATTCTTCTGGGGTGTAACGTCGGCTTCAATGATGGTCTCGTTTTCCCTTCCGTGGATGGCTGCCCGGCCTTTGGCAAAGACTGTCCCGTAGAACATCTCTTCTCCAAAATCAGGGAAGTCATAGGCAAGCAGGTTCTCTGCGTCCACAAAGATGTCGAATGTCAGATTGGTCAACTCCTTATGATGGATACCGCCTGTCAATATTCCCTGATTGCCGTAGATGTCGTAGACAGGACAACGGACAAATTCTATTTCGTTCGGTACCATGCGAATGGTGTCGTTACGCATTTCGTAGGTACACCCCAGTGCTGTGACGTGGGCATGTCCGTTAACCAGCAGTTCTCCTGTCAGGTTGATGGCATCCAGTGGGCCGATGAGTCGTACTGCCCCGTTTGCGTGTCCGTCGACATGACTGCAGAAACTGCTGGTGAATGACTTGGCGAAGTCCAGATACGTGCCTTCAGCGCGGATTCCCAGGTCAATGTAATTACGTTCTGGCGACACATAACCATCGATAAGTGTCTTCGCTTCCGGGCCGTCATCGGCAATGGCGTGTATGTCTATTTGTTCCTTTTCCTTGTTCCAGTCGACGCGGGCATCGAGTGTTCCCATGCGTCCGTCCTCGAATTTGAATTCCTCAACTTTCAAGGCTCCGTTGGCCTGGAGATCTCCCAGCACGCCACTGACAATTCCGCTTCCTGTGGCCAGTCCGCTGAATGACACCGCGTGGAAGTTGACAAGATTCAGTACATAGCTGATGTCAATTTCGTTGAGGTTGACCTGTAATGAGTCAAGGTTACTTCCTGATGCCGTGCCGTCTATCATCAGGTGTTGCTGATCGTGCCGAACGGCGAAATTGAAGATGTCCAATCTGTTGTCGTAATAGGCAATGTGACAGGGTTGTACGTCCCATGTGGCATCATCGACTTTAATCTTCGACGAGGCAATATCCACGTTCGTAATGGCCTTGCCTTCCAATGTTGTATTGAATTCCGCCATTGCCGTAATCATGCCGCTCATGTGCTTTAAAGCATGGTTGTCCCATAAAAGCGATGCCGTCAGTTGATTGTTATAGGCACTGCTTGTCACCTGCAGGTCCCATTTTTCACCATTGCCCATCAGTTTGGTGGCACTTAAGTCACAGAGTAATGTGTTCATGGGTGATACGATGCTGAGGTTACAGTCGTCGTACTGACTGTCTTTATAGAACATTTGGGGGATATTGCATGCAAGGACAATTTGTTGCATCTTGTCGTTCACCGTTCCGCGCAACGTCAGCGGACTTGTCAGCCTGACGGGAACTTGCAGCAGGTGTTGTAGCCAGTCGGATTTATGAATGGTTACGTCAATAGCGAAATTGTTGTTGGTGTTCGGATTCACCTGGGGAAGTCCCGGTATGGTGGGGAGCTTGGTTACAACATAGTTGGTGATGCTCTGCAATAGTGTGCTGTAATCGAAGTCGCCTTTGATGCTGGCAGTAGCAAAATCGCTGTTCATGGTGATGTGGTGGATATTGTTTTCGTATCCAGACTCCACATGTAAGGCGTTCATTTTGTAATTGGAATCCTCTGACACCATCGATAAATCCGTCAGGTCTATGCTGCCGACGGCATCGTTCGTGCTGCTGCCCATGATGTCAGCTTTCAGATTGGCCGCAAAGCGGGCGTTCCCCCATTTGTCGGAGAGATGCATGGCCTGTGGAGAGAATTGGTCGAGGTGAGCTTCCACCTGCACGTTCTCAGTATTTCCTATCCGTTTCATGATACCGTCTGCCGACAGTCTCAGGTTTGGGTCGTCAATGCTCAGCGTTCCATGAATGTCGTCAGAACTGTAGAGCCCGTTGACGGCAATGTTCTGGAATTGGTATCCGTTATAGTCGAATTGGCCGATTTTACCTTCTGCTTCGATGGTGATGTTGCCTTCTGTCGGCAGTTTGCCGCTGAGATTGATTTTGGTGGCCAGCATGCCAAATTCTTCATCATCCAAGAGTTGTTTCAGATTGATGCCGTCAGTATTAATGCTGCCACTAAATTCGCGCTGTCTGTTCAGCATCAGGTTCATGGCTACATTGCCGGCATCGGTGGCTAACTGGCTGTTGGTGGTAATCTCGCTGGTGCCTGTACCTTTGACAAATCCCTTCATGTGGATATTCCCCAATCGGGTTACTATGGGCGGCACGTCCATCTGCTGGCCTTTCATGTTTTCCGAGATAAAGCTGATGGTCTTGTCTGAGAGTCTGAGGTCGTTGATGTCTGCGAACCATGTGGGGTCTGCCAGCGTCAGGTTCCTGACCCACCCGTCAATGTCGATGTCGATATCGCCTGTTGTCGAATGCACCAGCAGGTCGGAAACATTGATGTCCTCCCCCTGTCCTCGGAAGAAGGCACTGAGTGACAGGGTGCTGTTGAACGTCTTGAGCGAAGACAACAGACATGCCAAATCCGAGAACGTGACGGTTGACGGTTCGATGCTCCCTTTATAAACCAGTGAAGGAATCATCAAGTGGTCGTCCCTGAATTGATATTTCGCATCGATGTCGCCCAGCTTGATTTCGGTGCCTGGCATTTTCAGTTCAAAGTCCTGCAGATTGCTGTTGTTCCTGCCTCCCTGGAAACGGAATGTCAGACGGTCTATCTGCAGTCCTGATTTCTCTTTCAGCGCCAGTCGCTTCAGGTTGATGTTGAGCGAGTCTTCAGTCAGCGTCTTGACAATGGCATGGATGTTGATATCGTTGATTTCCAGATGATTAGGATTTAGCACCTCTGGCGTCTCAGGCAGGTCCAGACGGTCGAAACTGATGCTGGAGTGTCGTATAATCAGCGAATTGAAACGCAGGTCGAGAGGAGTGGTGCTGGTGGTATCTTTCGATGCCAGCGAGTCAAGTGCAAACTGAAAGTTGGGCTTACTCAGCGAGTCGCGTTGGTAGAAGATGCCGTGTGCTCCGAAAAGCTGTCCTGTGGCAATCGAGATTTTTCCCTTCGTCAGTGGTAGCAGGTCGATGGTAGCCGATAGTCTGCGCGCTGTCAACATGTCTTTATCCTGTTGGTCGCGAATCACTATCTCGTAGAGTGTCAGTCGGTTGAATATGCCAACGTCTGCTCTGCCGATGCTCACGCTGGTCCCCAGTTTCTGTGCCACCACGTTGGCCATTTTCCCGCCCAGCCATTGTTGAACGGCAGGAATTTTGACGGTCAGGAAGAACAATAAGTATAGACCTAAAAGGGTCCATACTATAATGTTCACTATGTACTTAAATACCTTCAAAACTGACAAATTGGGATAGCAAAACACAGGGTCTGCCTCTATTTTTGGCACAAAATTACAAGAAAAAGTTGTGATTTGTGTTATTTTCAATCATTTTTTCTTCATCTTCTATCATTTTTTTATTAATTTTGCACCATTCTTATAATAGAAGGCTATTCAAAATTCATTTTAGTTATATTCATGGCAAATGTAATCAAGTTACACAAAGGCCTGGACATTCACCTTCAAGGACGTGCTGAGGAGAAACTGATTCAGTTGAAGTCGAACGGCAAGTTTGCGCTTGTTCCTGACGATTTCGAGGGAGTCACTCCGAAAGTTGTCGTCAAGGAGGGCGATAAGGTCAAGGCTGGGGATGCGCTGTTTGTCAACAAGCAGTATCCTGAAGTGAAGTTTGCCTCGCCAGTAAGCGGTACAGTCCGCGAGGTGGTACGTGGCGAACGAAGAAAAGTGCTCTGCATCAAGGTCGATGCCGATGCGCAGCAGGAGTTTACGGACTTCGGCAAGCGCGATGTCGGCACGATGACGGGTGAGCAAGTCATTAACGCATTGCTGGAGGCAGGTATCTTTGGATACATCAACCAGTTGCCTTATGCTGTGTCTACCAATCCGAGTGTGCAGCCTAAGGCAATTTTTGTTTCTGCCCTGCGCGACAAGCCACTGGCTGGTAACTTCGAGTTCGAGGTCGAAGGTCAAGTAGCCGACTTCCAGACAGGTCTCACTGCCCTCTCTAAGATTGCCAAGACCTATCTCGGCGTTGGTGTCGGTTCCAAACTGGAAGGCATGAAGGACGTCGAGGTGAACGTGTTCGATGGCAAATGCCCGGCAGGCAATGTAGGTGTGCAGGTGAACAACATCGATCCGGTAAACAAGGGCGAAATTGTTTGGACCATCGGTGATCCGACCGTGGTGCTGTTCGTTGGTCGCTTGTTCAATACCGGTAAGGTGAATCTGACCAGACGCGTAGCCCTCTGTGGCAGTGAAATCGCAAATCCTGCCTATGTGGACATGTTGGTAGGCGAGGAGCTCTCTACGTTGCTCTCCAACAGCTTCGATGCCTCTAAGAGTGTTCGTATCATCAATGGTAATGTGCTGACGGGCAAGCCCACCACAAAGGAAGGTTTCTTGGGTGCTCATACTTCTGAAATCACCGTGATTCCCGAGGGTAATGATGCCGACGAAATGCTGGGTTGGATTCTGCCACGTTTCAAGCAGTTCTCGGTGAACCGCAGCTACTTCTCTTGGCTCTGTGGCAAGAAAGATTATGCACTGGATGCCCGTATCAAGGGTGGCGAGCGCCACATGATTATGAGCGGTGAGTACGACAAGGTGCTGCCTATGGATATCTACGGCGAATACCTGATTAAGGCTATTATTGCCGGTGACATCGACCGCCAGGAGGCCCTGGGTATTTATGAGGTAAGTCCTGAGGACTTCGCTTTGGCCGAGTTTGTTGACTCTTCAAAACTTGAATTGCAGCGCATCGTGCGTGAAGGACTGAACATTTTACGTAAAGAAAACGCATAAGGACTATGAGCTTTTTAAGAAACTATCTCAATAAGGTGAAGCCGAACTTCGAAGAGGGTGGCAAATTGCATGCCTTCCGTTCGGTGTTCGACGGCTTTGAGACCTTCCTTTACGTGCCTAACGACACGGCGAAGGCTGGTGGCGTGAATATTCACGACGCTATCGACTCAAAGCGTATTATGAGTATGGTGGTCATCGCCCTGATGCCTGCCATGCTGTTTGGTATGTATAATATCGGCTATCAGAACTATCTCGCTGCAGGAACGCTGGCAACAGCTGGCTTCTGCGAGCTTTTCCTGTATGGCTTCCTTGCAGTACTTCCTAAGATTCTGGTGAGCTATATCGTCGGTCTGGGCATCGAGTTTGCCTGGGCACAGTGGAAGGGTGAAGAGATCCAGGAGGGTTACCTCGTATCGGGTATCATCATTCCGCTGATTATCCCTATCGGCTGTCCGTTGTGGATGCTGGCTCTGGCTTGTGCCTTCTCGGTTATCTTCTGTAAGGAGATCTTCGGTGGTACGGGTATGAACATTTTTAATCCTGCTATCGCTGCGAGAATGTTCCTGTTCTTCGCCTATCCCGCCAAGATGACGGGTGACCAGGTCTGGGTAGCTCAGGATAGCATCTTCGGATTGGGTAACACCCTGCCCGACGGATTCACAGCTGCTACACCGCTTGGTCAGATTGGTCAGGGGATCGACCCCACCGCATCGATTTGTGACATGATTTGTGGTTTCATTCCTGGCTCTATCGGTGAGACCAGCGTCATTGCCATCGCTATTGGTGCGGTTATCCTGCTGTGGACGGGCATCGCTTCTTGGCGCACCATGCTAAGCGTGTTCGTAGGTGGTGCTGCATTGGCACTCCTCTTCCAGAGCACTGGCTCTTCTATGGAATGGTGGCACCACTTTGTGATGGGTGGCTTCGCCTTCGGTGCGGTGTTTATGGCTACTGACCCAGTGACCTCTTGCCGCACGACTACGGGCCAGTACATCTACGGCTTCCTCATTGGTGCTATGGCCATCATCATCCGTGTGATGAATGCCGGCTATCCTGAGGGTATGATGCTTGCCATCTTCTTTACTGAATACTAACAGCAACGCGTACATTATTATATATAGCGCGATACTCGTGGTCATCGTGGCCTTCCTGCTAGCTTTTGTCTATCAGGCGCTGAAGCCTATGCAGGATGCTAACGTGGCCCTCGATGTGAAGAAGCAGATTCTCTATTCGCTCAACATCCGCAACCTCGATGGTGCTGAGGCTGAAGCCAAGTACAAGGAAGTGGTGAAGAAGGAGAATGAAGTGGACGGACAGAAGGTCTATGAGTGTCAAATTGACGGACAGACCATTTTGGTGGCCAATCTGAAAGGTATGGGCCTTTGGGGCGGTATCAGCGGCTATGTAGCCATCGACAAAGAAGGTAAAGTCTTTGGCGCTTACTTCAACCACGAGAGTGAGACGGCTGGCTTGGGTGCTGAAATCAAGGATTCTCAGGCTTGGCAGGAGAAGTTCATCGGCAAGAAAATCTTCGATGAGAATGGCAACGTGATTCTCTCTGTTGTGAAGAAGGTGGAAGACCCTGAGTCGCAGGTTGACTGTGTGACAGGTGCTACGCTGACCTCTAACGGTGTGGATGCTATGCTGAAGGATTGCTTGAAGAATGTTAAACCAACCAAAGCAGAGGAGGAGTAAACTATGGCATTATTCAGTAAACAAAACAAAGAGGTCTTTACGAATCCGTTGAACCTCGATCATCCTATACTTGGACAAGTATTAGGAATCTGCTCGGCCCTCGCCGTCACCTCGCAGCTGAAGCCTGCCATCGTGATGGGATTGGCCGTAACGGTGATTACCGCCTTTGCGAACGTGATCATCTCCATCATCCGCAACACCATTCCTAACCGCATCCGTATCGTGGTGCAGCTGGTCGTTGTGGCTGCTCTTGTAACTATCGTATCGCAGATTCTGAAGGCTTTCGCCTACGACGTCAGCGTTCAGCTCTCTGTGTATGTAGGTCTGATCATCACCAACTGTATCCTGATGGGTCGCCTCGAGGCTTTCGCCATGCAGAACAAGCCCTGGCCGTCGTTCCTCGATGGTGTGGGCAATGGTCTTGGCTACGCCATGATTCTGGTCATCGTGGGTGCTGTTCGTGAGTTGCTGGGTCGTGGCTCACTGCTGGGCTTCCAGATTATCCCCGACGCTTGCTACGACTTCGGTTATGTCAACAACGGTATGATGACGATGCCTGCTATGGCGCTGATTCTCGTTGGCTGTGTGATTTGGGTACATCGTGCTTACTTCTATAAAGAAAAATAAGTTATGGAACACGCAATATCATTACTGTTTAGATCCATCTTTGTGGACAATATGATTTTCGCCTTCTTCCTCGGCATGTGTTCCTACCTTGCTGTGTCGAAGACGGTGAAGACCTCGTTGGGTCTCGGTATGGCTGTGACCTTCGTGCTCACAGTGACCGTCCCCGTCAACTATCTGTTGCAGACCAAGGTCTTAGGTCCCGACTGCCTTGCTGAGGGTGTCGACCTGAGCTACCTGTCGTTTATCCTCTTTATCGCCGTGATTGCCGGTATGGTGCAGCTCGTCGAGATGACCGTTGAGAAGTACTCGCCATCGCTCTATGCTGCGCTGGGTATCTTCCTGCCGCTGATTGCTGTAAACTGCGCCATCATGGGCGCTTCGCTGTTCATGCAGCAGCGCATCCTCATGGAACCAACTAATTCACAGGCCATCACCTCTATCTGGGATGCTATGGTTTACGGCTTTGGCTCTGGTATCGGTTGGACGCTGGCCATCGTGGCTATGGGTGCCATTCGTGAGAAGATGCAGTACTCCGACGTTCCCAAGCCCCTGCAGGGCCTCGGCATTGTGTTTATCACCGTCGGCCTCATGGCTATGGCGATGATGTGTTTCTCTGGACTTAATATTTGATAAGGTATGGCACAGTTTATAGCATATAGTATTGGAGTTTTCCTCCTGGTAATCATCTTGCTGGTGATTATCCTGCTCGTAGCGAAGAAGTATCTCTCACCTTCGGGCAACGTGAATATCGAGATTAACGGCGACCGTACCATCAACGTGCCTCAGGGCAATAACCTGATGGCAACGCTCAACCAGAACGGCATCTTCCTGCCTTCTGCCTGCGGTGGTAAGGCATCCTGCGGACAGTGTAAGGTTCAGGTTCTTGAGGGTGGGGGCGAAATTCTCGACTCTGAGAAGCCCCACTTTACCCGTAAGCAGATCAAGGACCACTGGCGCCTCGGCTGTCAGTGCAAGGTGAAGGGCGACCTGAAGATTCATGTCGACGAGTCGATTCTCGGCGTCAAGGAGTACGAGTGTACCGTTATCAGCAATAAGAACGTGGCTACGTTCATCAAGGAGTTCAAGGTACAGCTGCCTGCTGGCGAGCACATGGACTTCCTGCCTGGCTCATACGCACAGATTAAGATTCCAAAGTTCGACAGCATCGACTACGATAAGGACTTCGACAAGTCGTTGATTGGCGACGAATATCTGCCCAGCTGGGAGAAGTTCGGCCTGTTCCCCTTGAAGTGTAAGAACCCCGAGGATACCATCCGTGCCTACTCGATGGCCAACTATCCTGCCGAGGGTGATGTATTTATGCTTACCGTTCGTATCGCCACACCTCCATTCAAGGCCGACAAGAGCGGTTTCATGGATGTGAACCCAGGTATCGCTTCGTCGTACATCTTCTCGCTGAAACCTGGCGACAAGGTGATTATGAGTGGACCGTTCGGCGACTTCCACCCACACTTCGACTCGAAGAAGGAGATGATCTGGGTTGGTGGTGGTGCCGGTATGGCTCCTCTGCGCGCTCAGATCATGCACATGACGAAGACGCTGCACACGACCGACCGCGAGATGCACTACTTCTATGGTGCACGCGCCCTGAACGAGGTCTTCTATCTCGACGACTTCCTGGGTTTGGAGAAGGAGTATCCCAACTTCCACTTCCATCTGGCCCTCGACCGTCCCGATCCCGCAGCCGATGCCGCTGGCGTGAAGTATACTCCGGGCTTCGTCCATCAGGTGATGCTCAACACCTATCTGAAGGACCACGAGGCTCCCGAGGATATCGAGTACTACATGTGCGGTCCTGGACCGATGTCAAAAGCCGTTGTTTCGATGCTCGACTCGCTCGGCGTCGATCCCGAGTCAATCATGTACGATAACTTCGGAGGATAATATTTGACATCAGGAGGTTCTCAGTAATGGGAACCTCCTATTAGTTTATAATGGCGCAGGGCATTCATCACACCGTCTTCGTCGACGGAAGTGGTGGTGTGGTCGGCCTCCTGCTTCAGCGATTCAAGGGCATTGCCCATCGCTACGCCAATGCCTGCGGCCTTTATCATGGAGCTGTCGTTACCTCCGTCGCCAAAGGCCATCGTATAACGCAAGTCCAGTCCTAGGTGGGCAGCCAGCGCCCTGATTCCCTCTCCCTTGTCAGCGCCTTTTGCCGTGATGTCCGTAAAGGCAGGATGCCAGCGGCCGGAAGTGCAGCTCGGAATGCGTTCCATGAGACCACGCTCATAGGCTTCTGGAAAGAAGGGTGTCAGCTGAAGGATTCGCTGGCGCAGAACCTGTTCCAACGGTTTGGCTTGGTTCAGATTCTCCACCGCTATTTCACCACGGAATATCCTGTCTACTTCACCTTGGGGATCAAGCACGGCCACGTCCTTCTCACCGACAACAATCAGCCCGTAGTTCTTTTCCTGTGCATCCTGGACAACCGTCTGTACTGCTTCTTTCGGAATATCCTTGCAGCAGATTACCTCCTGTCCGACAAAACATAATGCTCCGTTGATGGTTACATAACCGTCAATCAGGTGTTCTATATCGCCAAGGTTGGTGATAATCAACGGTGGCCGACCTGTCGATATAAACACCATGTGACCATTGGCCTTGGCTTCTGTCAGGGCAGATATCGTAGAGGGTGGAATCTTGTGCGTTTGAAAGCTTACCAGTGTCCCGTCAATATCAAAGAACAGGGCGTATTTGTTTTTTGCTGATGTCATTTGCTTGTCTCGATGTCATACATGTCCCCGCTGTAACTGATTGGTTCCCGTTCGCGGGATCTCACGTCGACGGAGTTTTCGTCGGCAAAGATACGAAATTTCGGCAAGAAATGTATGAGTTCTGAATTTTTTTATGTACTTTTGCAAAAAATACAGTTCACAATGAAC
Organism: uncultured Prevotellaceae bacterium; assembly: GCA_902764705.1. GTDB lineage: Bacteria > Bacteroidota > Bacteroidia > Bacteroidales > Bacteroidaceae > Prevotella. The sequence goes on from CACWWZ010000006.1 coordinate 12,575, forward strand.
AACGTTTGTAAATTTCTGTTAGCCATAACCGCTTTACTGACTAGCGTTATGTTAAATGCAAAGACGGACAGCACGGCTGTCAGTAGTAACACTGCTCAGAAAAGAGCTAAGGTAGCCGTCGTGCTCAGCGGCGGCGGTGCGAAGGGTATGGCGCACATCGGCGTTCTGAAAGTGTTGGAGCGGGCGGGCATTCCCGTCGACATCATCACTGGTACGTCCATGGGTAGCATCATCGGCGGCCTCTATTCCATCGGCTATAACGCCCATGCGCTCGACTCAATGGTTCGTGTACAGGACTGGAGCTACGTCATCACCGACAAGGAAGACATGCGCCGTCAGAGCCTTAACGACCGGCAGAAACAGAATACCTATCTTTATAGTACGGGTCTGGCCATTGGCAAGCAAGACAAACAGGGGGGCGGTATCATCAAGGGTAAGAACCTGGCCGAACTCTTCCAGCAGCTCTGTGTGGGGTTTACCGATTCGCTCGACTTCTCGCGCGACCTGCGCATTCCCTTTGCCTGTGTGGCGACGAACATCATCGACAATAGCGAGGTGGACTTCCACAGTGGCCGGTTGCCACAAGCTATGCGTGCCTCGATGGCTATCCCTGCAGCCTTCTCACCGGTGAGAATCGGCGACATGGTGCTGGTGGACGGTGGTCTGAAAAACAACTATCCTGCCGACATCGCCCGCGAGATGGGTGCCGAAGTCATTATTGGTGTCACCGTACAGGGAACTCCGAAAGTGGCTGAGGATATGAATAGTACCATGAGCATTCTCAGCCAGATTATCGACGTGAACTGTAAGAACAAGCTTGACGAGAACCTCGCCATCACCGACTTGCATCTGCAGGTGGACACCAAAGGTTATGGATCGGCCAGTTTCTCGCAGGCTGCCATCGATACCCTCATCCGCCGAGGTGAGGAGTTGGCTATGAGCCATTGGGACGACATCATCGCCCTGAAAAAGCGCATCGGCATCGACGAGTCGTTCCGTCCTACCATCCTGCATCCGTTGCGTCCGAAGGTGATGACCGAGAAGCAGCGCGTCACCAGCTATACTTTCGAGAACATGACGCCGCAGGCAGAGCGGTTCCTCAGGCAAAAATTCCATTTGGACAGGAATGACAGCATTGATGCTAAACTGACACAAGAACTCACCACATCGATGCGTGTGGATTTGTTTTACCAGACTGCCGAATGCCGGTTGGTTCCTGAGGGCGACGGTGTGCATGTCGTTCTCACCGCAGGCAATCGGAAGTCCGTGCAGCTGCATGCCGGCGTACGCTTCGACACAGAGGAATATGCCGCTGTGCAGTTAGGCCTGGACATCCCCATGAAAACGACCGTTCCCGTCAATGCCGACATTACGCTGCGTCTGGGCAAGCGTATGATGGCACGTGGCGAGATTACCGTCCATCCCCGCAGTTTTACCCGTCCCACGCTCAGCTACACGTTCCATCGTAACGACGTAGATATCTATATGGATGGTGACCTCGACTATAACATCCGCTACAACCAGTTTCAAGCCGAGTTTCTGCCTATCAACTTCGACCTGCGTCACTTCAACCTACAGATGGGACTGCGTTGGGACTATATGCACTACCGCAACAAGCTCGGTTCGGAAACAGCCATGCAGGTAACACTCGAAAACGAACACTTCTACAGCTACCGTGCCCGCCTGAACTACAACAGCGAAGACGACTGGTACTTCCCCTCTCGTGGTTCACGGTTCAAGGCAGAATATGCCTACCTGACCGACAACTTCGCCCAGCTCAACGACAAACCGGGCATGAGCGAGGTCAATGTCAACTGGCGAACGTCACTCTCTATCGGCAGCCGTTTCACGCTCCAGCCCATGCTCTATGGTCGTCTGCTCTTTGGCAGCACCATTCCGCCCGTCTTCAGCAATACCATTGGCGGCGATTGGTTCGGACACTACGTTGAACAGCAGATGCCCTTCGCCGGCATTGGTAACATCGAGTATGCCAATCATCAGTTCGTGGCTGCCCAGCTGCAGGCACAGCAGCGCATCGGCGGCAACAGCTATGTGCTGCTCCGCGTGGCGGGAGCCCAGCACGCTAACCGTCTGAAAGAACTCTTGGACTACCGTACGCTGCTTGGCGGACAGATAGCCTATTACTATAACACGATCGTTGGGCCTGTCGGCGCCACCGTCGGCTACAGCAACCGCACCAAGAAACCGTACTTCTATATTAACCTCGGATATGAATTCTAAACAACGAAAATATAAGGAAATGAAGTGGCTAAGGAGTGTAATGGGTGTCTTGTTCTTTTACTTTTTTACCTTTTTGCCTTTATCGGGCCAGAGCCGCGACCAGCAGGTAAGGGCGCACATAGACAGTGCACTCACAGCCAGATACTACAGGATACCTTACGACACGAACTACGTCGTTCGTCCAGAGGGGAAACTGACATTGAAGGTGCGACTGAACCAGACGGGAAACGATTTTCATGTGAAGGGAACGGTGAACGGCATCTACTCGAAGGCTGACCTCAAAACCAGCCATAAGACCACGATGAGCATCGGAGCCTCCTATCGTGGCATCTCTGCATCACTGTCTATCAATCCTGCCAAGATGAGCGGAGCCTACAAGGACTACGAGTTCAACCTCAACTACTACAGTAGCCGCATCAGTCTCGATTTCAGCTATCAGCGGTCGGAAACGCTGGCGGGTGACGTCGACCGAGAGAATCGTGGGGTGCAGACAATGGAATCTGGCGACCTCATGCTGAAGGTGATTAATTTGGCGGGCTACTACACCTTCAACCATCGCCGCTTTTCCTTCCCTGCTGCATTCAACCAGAGCTACATCCAGCGTCGTTCCGCTGGCTCGTGGCTAGCAGGCATCAGCTATCAGGGTGGCAGCATCGAGACCACAGACGAACTCAAAAAGCGGAATTCCAACGCCCCTGATGTCACCATCGACGTCGGACATATTGGCATCGGCGGCGGTTACGGCTACAACTGGGTGCTTGGCAAACGGTGGCTGCTCCACTTCTCCATGCTGCCCACTTTCGTGGTCTATAACCGCAACAAAATGACTGTCAACGGCGCTGACAAAGAGGCCAAGCACATGCGCTTCAACATGATTTTCAACGAGCGTGCCGCCGTCGTCTATCACTTCTCGCCCCGCTACTTCGCCGGAGCCACTCTCGTCATGAACAACTCCGTCTTCGACGATGATGCCGTTGTCGTCAACCAAAACAAATGGCGCGCCCGCGTCTCCGTCGGTATGAGACTATAAAACAGAAAAGATAAGTAATGATAATTGGAAGGAACGCCCGAGTCGTTTTTTCCAATTTTTCTTTTTCTCCTTGTTTCACCATCGGAAGAAGTGTACAATAAAGTGGTTATTCACGTCACGTATTTCTACAAACCTCCTTCATTTTTTTTCGTGCGAAAATGCCAAAAGTGTCACTTTTTGGCTTAACGTGCTAAATATTAGTTTATTACAAAGGTGACACTTTTCCTAAAAGTATCACCTACCATCACCATTCATTACAACTAGGGAGGAAAAGGGGGAGAAGTCCCGTAGTTACAGGGATTTAGACGGGATGTTCACGGCTGGTTGATTCTTCGAAAAAAAGAGCATCCACGTGTTTGACGTGGATGCTCCTTTTGTGGCGGAGAGTGAGGGATTCAAACCCCCGATACCCGAAAGGGGTATACCGGATTTCGAGTCCAGCGCGATCGATCACTCTGCCAACTCTCCAGAATCGACTGCAAAGGTAATAACATTTTTTGAAATGGCCAAATAATCTCATAGTTTTTTCATTTTATTTGGCTATCTCAAAAAAAAGCAGTACCTTTGCAGGCCAAATAAATATGTACGCATACAATTATTAAATAAAGAGAGAAAATGAAAGCATTTGTTTTTCCCGGTCAGGGAGCACAGTTTGTAGGTATGGGCAAGGACCTGTACGAACAGAACGAGACTGCTAAGCAGTTGTTTGAGAAGGCTAACGAGATTCTTGGTTATCGCATCACGGACATCATGTTCGAGGGTACCGACGAGGATCTGAAGCAGACGAAGGTGACACAGCCTGCAGTATTCCTGCACTCTGTGATCAGCGCTATCTGCATGGGTGATGCCTTTGACCCGAAGATGACTGCCGGTCACTCGCTGGGTGAGTTCTCGGCGCTGGTAGCTGCCGGAGCACTGTCGTTCGAAGACGGTCTGAAACTGGTTTATGCTCGTGCTATGGCTATGCAGAAGGCTTGCGAGGCTCAGCCCTCGACGATGGCTGCCATCATTGGTCTGCCCGACGAGAAGGTCGAGGAGGTTTGCCAGGAGGTTGCCAAGATGGGCAAGGGCGTGTGTGTCGCTGCCAACTATAACAATCCCGGTCAGCTGGTGATTTCGGGTGACATCGACGCCATCAACGAGGCTTGCGAGCAGTTGAAGGCCGCCGGTGCCAAGCGTGCCCTGCCGCTGAAGGTGGGTGGCGCATTCCATTCTCCGCTGATGCAGCCCGCCAAGGACGAGTTGCAGGCTGCCATCGAGAAGACGGAATTCCAGACTCCGAAGTGTCCCGTATACCAGAACGTGGATGCCAAGCCTCACACCAATCCTGCTGAGATTAAGCAGAACCTGATTGCCCAGCTGACAAGTCCCGTGCGTTGGACGCAAATTGTGCAGAACATGATTGCCGACGGTGCCTCTGACTTCACCGAGTGCGGTCCTGGCAAGGCTCTGCAGGGCATGATCGCAAAAATCAATCGCGATATTCCAGCTCATGGAATTATCGCATAAAGGAAAAAAGGTAAAAAAGTAAAAAGGTAAAATGTTACCGCCGATGAAGGAGAAAGTTCTGATCTATCAAGTGTTCACGAGGTTGTACGGCAATCGTAACGAGACCCGCAAGGAGAATGGTACGCTGGCCGAGAACGGTTGTGGAAAGATGAACGACTTCACACCGAAGGTGCTGAAGGAGTTGGCGCAGACGGGCTACAGTCATGTGTGGTATACGGGCATTATCCGTCACGCCACACAGACCGACTACACAGCCTACGGCATTCCCCGCCAGCACCCTGCTGTGGTGAAAGGTAAGGCCGGTTCGCCCTATGCTATCACCGACTACTACGACGTGGACCCCGACTTGGCTGTCGACGTGAAGCAGCGCATGCAGGAGTTCGAGCAGCTGGTGGAGCGCACGCATCAGGCTGGCATGAAGGTCATTATCGACTTCGTGCCTAACCACGTGGCCCGCCAGTATAAGAGCATCTGCAAGCCACGCGGTGTGAAAGACCTTGGTGAGACGGACCAGTCGCTGCACGGCTTTGACCCGCAGAACAACTTCTACTACTGTCCCGGTGAGCGCTTCACTCCTTATTTCGACCTGTATAACGGCGAGATGGAACCCTATCTGGAAGAACCCGCCAAGGCTACGGGTAACGACCATTTCGACAATGCCCCTGGGCGTAACGACTGGTACGAGACAGTGAAACTGAACTACGGCGTAGACTACTATGCCGGACGCATCGGCCATTTCGACCCCATCCCAGACACGTGGCAGAAAATGACGAACATCCTGCTGTTCTGGGCGAAGAAGGGCGTCGACGGTTTCCGTTGTGACATGGCCGAGATGGTGCCTGCCGAATTCTGGGCATACGCCACGAAGGCCGTGAAGAAGAAGTTCAAGAACATCATCTTCATGGGTGAGGTGTATAACCCCTTCGAATACCGCCACTATCTGGCTTCGGGCTTCGACTGGCTCTACGATAAAGTGGGCATGTACGACACCATGCGTGGTGTCATCTGCCGCATGGAACCCGCTGGGGCCATCACACAGGCCTGGCAGCAGACGGACGACATCCGCGACCACATGGTATACTTCCTAGAGAATCATGACGAGCAGCGTATCGGCAGCGATTTCTTTGCTGCGCGACCCGTAAAAGGCCTGCCAGGCATGATTACCTCGGCGCTGATGTATCAGAACCCCTTCATGCTGTATGCTGGCGAGGAATACGGTGAGCGCGGTATGGACCGCGAAGGATTCAGCGGCAACGACGGACGTACCACCATCTTCGACTACTGGAGCATCAACACCCTTTGTCGTGCTGCATCCAAGAAACTGACTGCCGACGAGGAGCACATCTTCGACATCCACCAGAAGACCTTGCAGCTGGCCCGTAAAGAAAAGGCTGTTGCTGAAGGACTGTCGTTCGACCTGATGTATGTGAACCAGCACCTGCAGCGCCAATACGCTTTTCTGCGCAAGGCTGACAACGAGCTGTTGCTGGTAGTGGTCAACTTCGAGGATCAGGAAGCGGTGATTGACGTGACGATACCCGCCCATGCTTTCGACTATATGGACATGAAGGAGAAGAACGCCATTGCCACCGACCTGCTAACAAAAGAAAAACTGGCCGTTCGCCTGAAACGTGACGGTTCTGTCCGCATGGCTGTTCCTGCCAACGGCGGGCGAGTGTGGAAGATAAAACTGTAAATAACCCCCACCAAACCTCCCCGAGGGAAGGCTTTTTTAGGCACTTTCCCTCGGGGAGGCTTTTTTGTTCACTCCCCCTTGGGGGGAGGTGGAGAGGGGTTCTAATTATTTCTTCTGAGCCTTCAGGGCTGCCAGAGACTCTTTCAGGGCAGCAATTTTCTCCTCAGAGTCGCTCTGTTTCTTGCGTTCCATAGCCACAACGGCCTCGGGAGCATTGGCAACGAAGCGCTCGTTAGAAAGTTTCTTCATCACACCCTGCAGGAATCCTTCGAGGTGCTTCAACTGGGCTTCCTGCTTTTCAATCTCAGCATCGATGTCGATCATGTTGCCCAGTGGAACGGCATACTCCGTCATACCTACCATGAAGGTGCTGGCAGTGCTGTCTTTCTCGCTTACCGAGGTAATTGCTTCCAGGTTGGCCATCTTCACAACGGCATCAGCATACTGGCCTTCGAGTTGTGAGTTCACCACCTGCAGCGTCAGCTTCTCCTTGTTGGCAATGTTCTTCTGGGCACGCACGGTGCGCACACCGCTGACTACCTGCTTCACCAGTTCGACGTCGGCAAGGAGCTTTTCGTCCTCAGCAGACAAACCGTCGAGAGAGAGACATTCGCGCATGATGCTCTCGCCGCCCTTGCGCTCATAGAGGGCCTGCCAAAGTTCTTCAGTAATGAACGGCATGAAGGGATGCAGCATCTTCAGCAACTTGTCGAAGAAGTCGAGGGTGGCGTTATAAGTCTGGGTGTTGATGGGCTGTTGCTGTCCGTCGATGTAGGCGGGCTTCACCATCTCCAGATACCAGCCGGAGAACTCGTCCCAGAAGAGCTTATAGACAGCCATCAGGGCCTCCGAGATACGATACTTGGAGAAGAGATCGTCGAGTTCGGCAGCCACCTCTTTCAGTTTAGCGTCGAACCATTTCATGGCCAACTGCTCTGCACCGGTCTGTTCGATATCGTTGCTGACCTTCCAGCCCTTGACGAGGCGGAAGGCGTTCCAGATTTTATTGTTGAAGTTACGTCCCTGCTCGCAGAGAGCCTCGTCGAAGAGAATGTCGTTACCGGCAGGAGCGGAGAGCATCATGCCCATGCGCACACCATCGGCTCCGAACTTCTCGATGAGTTCGATGGGGTCGGGGCTGTTGCCCAGCGACTTCGACATCTTACGACCCAGCTTGTCGCGGACAATACCTGTGAAGTAGACGTTCTTGAAGGGGAACTTGCCCATATACTCCTCACCGGCCATGATCATGCGTGCTACCCAGAAGAAGATGATGTCGGGAGCCGTCACCAGGTCGCTGGTGGGGTAGTAGTAGTTGATTTCCTCGTTGCCGGGGTTGTTGATGCCGTCGAACAGCGAGACGGGCCACAGCCACGAGCTGAACCATGTGTCGAGGGCGTCCTCGTCCTGACGAAGATCGCTGAGCTGCAGGTTAGCATTGCCGCTTGCCTTGCGGGCCAGTTCGAGGGCCTTTTCAGCGGTCTCGGCGACTACGAACTTTTCCTCGGCGACAGAATCGCCGAGCACCGGACTGTCGTAATAGTATGCGGGAATGCGGTGGCCCCACCACAGCTGGCGCGAGATGCACCAGTCCTGAATATTCTCCAGCCAGTTCTTATAGGTGTTGACATACTTCTGCGGATAGAAATGCATCTCGCCTTCCATCACAGGCTTCAGGGCAATCTCTGCGAAGTGTTCCATTTTGAGGAACCACTGCAGCGAGAGACGCGGCTCGATGGCGGTGTCGGGGTTGCGCTCGGAGTAGCCCACCTTATTGGTATAGTCCTCCACCTTCTCCATCAGGCCTGCTTCCTGCAGGTCCTTGGTAATCTGCTTGCGGCAGGCGAAGCGGTCCATGCCGACATAGAGCGGTGACTGCTCGGAGATGGTACCGTCGGCATTGAAGATGTCGATGGTCTCCAAGTTGTGCGTCTTGCCCAACATGTAGTCGTTAGTGTCGTGGGCGGGAGTGACCTTCAGACAACCCGTACCGAACTCGATATCCACATAGCGGTCCTCGATGACGGGAATGACGCGGTTCACCAGAGGCACGATGACCTTGCGGCCCTTGAGCCACTGGTTCTTCGGGTCCTTAGGGTTGATGCACATGGCGGTATCGCCCATGATGGTCTCAGGACGCGTGGTGGCCACGACGGCGTAATAGCCTTTTTCGTCTTTGTGGACGACGTTGCCTTCGCCGCTGACAGAATCAGCGGCCACGGGACCGTCCACATAGTATTTCAGGTGGAACAGGTGGCTCTGCTCCTCTTTATAAATAACCTCCTCGGTTGAGAGGGCGGTGAGGGCCTTGGGGTCCCAGTTCACCATGCGCAGGCCACGATAGATGTAGCCTTTGTTGTAGAGGTCGACGAAGACCTTGATAACACTCTCGGAACGCTTTTCGTCCATCGTGAAGGCCGTGCGGTCCCAGTCACAACTGGCACCCAGACGGCGCAACTGCTTCAGGATAATGCCTCCGTGCTCGTCGGTCCAGTCCCAGGCATGCTTCAGAAACTCGTCGCGCGTCAGGTCACGTTTCTTGATGCCCTGTTCGGCAAGTTTCTTCACTACTTTTGCCTCGGTAGCAATCGAGGCGTGGTCGGTGCCGGGTACCCAGCAGGCATTCTTGCCCTCCATGCGGGCACGACGAATCAGAATGTCCTGAATGGTGTTGTTCAACATATGGCCCATGTGCAACACACCAGTCACATTGGGCGGTGGGATAACGATGGTGTAGGGCTGACGTCCATCGGGTTTCGAGGCGAACAACTTGTTGTCCAGCCAATACTGATACCATTTCGATTCGACCTCTTTTGGGTCGTATTTGCTTGCTAATTCCATAAACGTATTTAAATAATGGCTGCAAAGGTACGAAATTTTTCTTAATTAATGATACACTATTCACATTTTTTTCTTACCTTTGCAGTTGGCTATGGAAAGAAAGCATACTAAAGAAGAGAAAATGCAGGCCTTCGGGCGTCTGTTGGACGTGATGGACAGACTTCGCGAAGAATGTCCTTGGGACCGAAAACAGACGAACGAGTCGCTGCGTGCAAATACTATTGAAGAGACCTACGAACTCTGTGAGGCCTTGATACGCGACGACCAGTGCGAGATATGCAAAGAGTTGGGCGACGTGCTGCTGCATATCGTTTTTTACGGAAGGATAGGAGAGGAGAAAGGACAGTTCGATATCGCTGATGTCTGCAATAAGTTGTGTGACAAGTTGATTTTCCGTCATCCCCACGTCTATGGGGAGGCTATTGCCAAGGACGCAGAACAAGTGCTGGAGAGTTGGGAACAGATTAAGCTGAAGGAAAAGGACGGCAATAAAACAGTGCTCTCGGGTGTCCCTTCGGCATTACCTTCGCTGATTAAGGCCTATCGCATCCAGGACAAGGCCCGCAATGTGGGTTTCGACTGGGAAGACAAGCAGGACGTGTGGGCCAAGGTGCGTGAAGAACTGGATGAGCTGGAAGTGGAAATGCGAAGGGGAAATAAGGAAAAATCCGAACAAGAGTTGGGTGATTTCCTCTTTGCTGTCATCAATGCTGCCCGACTGTATAAGCTTAATCCGGATAATGCTCTGGAGATGACAAACCAGAAGTTTATCCGTCGCTTTAACTATATAGAGCAGCATAGTATCCGCGCTGGAAAGCCCCTAAAGGATATGATGCTGGAGGAGATGGATGCCTTGTGGAACGAGGCGAAAGCACTGGAAAAAGATACTAACGACTAAAAAAATAATGGTATGAAAAAACTTGCTATTTTTACAATCGTATCGGCTGTTATGTTGATGATGGCTGCGTGTGGTGGAAAATCGGAGAAGGTTCCTTTCGACAATGGTGATTCTGCCGATGTGGCTAATGCCGACCCCACAATCTATGGCGTCTGTGCCGAAGGTACGGCTATGAATACCCTACAGTTGATTACCGATATGGGTGATACCCTGTCGCTCGATATTTCAACGGCACAGGAGAATAGTCAGGTGTTTGGCGGTATGCACGTCGGCGACCGTATGGCCGTCATTCCTGATGCAGAAAAAACGTCAGCTGTGATGGTTATCAACCAGGCTGCACTGCTTGGCAACTGGGTGATGCCCAACCCGTTGGATGGTTCCGATGAAGTCGGTATCGCCATCAAGGAAGGTGGTATTGCTGAGGGTATAGACCAAAGTACTATCGCTTACAGGACTTGGCGACTGAGTCGTGGAAAGCTGGAGATTGTCATGGTGCGCGAAGGCGGTAGCGAGGAAGAAGAAACCTATCTCTACGATATTGTGAAACTTGGTGCCGACTCGCTCGTGTACAAAGATGGCGATGAAACCTTCGAATACAGCCGTCAGAAGCCTAAGGAAGAGTACGGCAAGGATGTCCAGTTGGAAGATTCTCAGAACGAATTCTTCTTGTAATTGTTGCATTCTTGGAACCGTTTAGAGTACACATTTTAGGTTGCGGAAGTGCATTGCCCACACCTCGCCACTATGCCTCGGCACAAGTGGTGGAGGTGAGGGGAAAGTTGTTCCTGATAGACTGTGCGGAGGGAACGCAGGTACAGTTGCGCCGTTCGCACATCCGGTTTACGAAAATCAGTGCCGTCTTCATTACTCATCTGCATGGCGATCACTGTTTCGGACTGATTGGTATGCTTAGTACGTTCGGTTTGTTGGGACGTACTGCCCGATTGGCTATCTATGCCCCAGGCGAGTTGGAGGATGTTTTGAGGTTACAAATGCGGATGTTCTGTCACGATTTCGACTATGAGGTTGATTTCCATATGGTGGATACTACACAGCAACAGGTCATCTACGAAGACCGCTCGCTGACCGTCGAGACTATTCCTTTGGAACATCGCATGCCCTGTTGCGGATACATTTTCCGTGAAAAGCCTCAGTTGCCCCATATCCGTCGCGACATGATTGATTTCTATGAGATTCCCGTCTGCCAGATGAACAACATTAAAGCCGGTGCCGACTGGATAACTGCTGAAGGAGAGGTGGTGGAAAACCGACGTCTGGTGACACCCGCTGAGGCTCCCCGGGCATATGCCTATTGTAGTGATACGCGTTATATCCCCACGTTGCACGAACGACTTAAAGGCGTTACGACCCTGTATCACGAGAGTACCTATGGAGAAGACAATTTGTTGTTAGCCGAGAAGTATCACCATTCGACAGCCCGACAGGCTGCACAGGTAGCGCGAGACGCCGGTGTTGACCAACTGTTGTTGGGACATTATTCATCTCGATATGAAGATGAGAATGTGCTGCTTCGGGAGGCCCAGGAAGTGTTCCCGAATACCCGTTTGACGGACGAACAGGCTGTTTTTGACGTATAAAATGAAATTTTATGCCCAAAAATTTGGAATTATCAATTATTCTTCGTACTTTTGCACAAACTATATAGTAATTTGCTTATGATTAAAAGACTACTCATATTCTCCATTGCCATGTCAATGATGCTTTCTGCACCACTTTTTGTGAGTGCTGCCGAAGCTGAAATGATACCGCAGGAGCAGACGATAGAGGATGACATCAGCATCTCTGTCAATGGTCAGTTTGTGACCATTAATGGTGCTCAGGGGCTGACGCTTGAAGTCGTCTCACTGACGGGTCGTCTTGTCAAAACTGTGAAGATTGAGAGCCCTGCTCAACGCATAGAACTTAACGTACCCAAAGGTTGTTACATTTTGAAAATAGGCAAAGTGGTAAGAAAGGTTGCCATTCGTTAACAGCCATCTTATCATTGTTGTTACTCCTTATTATGGGGTGTGACAGCTATGTACATAAGGATAGAAAAATCACGATGGAGGCGTTTTCTGATATGAAGACGCCTGCCTTTGTTTTAAGTACTTCTGAAATCCATCAACAGCTACAGCAGATGGCAGGCTCCGATGCTGTGAAGACAGAAGCCGATCGGGAAGTGCGAAACTATTATGACAAGGAAAATAGTCCGTTGTTGTGGATAGAGCGTACTGGCTTTAACCAAAGTGCCGATTCCTTGCTGGCTTGGTTACATTTGCTTGGTGAGATAGGATTTTCTGAAAATGCTTTTGGCGTGAAGGCTATAGAGAATGACTTGCAGACTTTCCGTAGTCTTGCATTTGATGAGAAGAATCATGCCAGTGTGGTGGCTGCACGGTTGGAATACCGGTTGACGAAGGCCTGCATGCGCTATTGCTATGGCCTGCGTTTTGGTTTTGTGAACCCTCATCGCATGTTGAACCACCTGGATGTGGAAAAGCAGGATTCTGCGCGCCGGTACGTTAAATACCGTGGACTTTTCGATGTCGATATTGATACACCCGGTGAACACTACGCCTCATTGGTTGCTAGGAAGATTGCTAACGATAGCATAGCGGACTACCTGCGTGAGATACAGCCTCAGGACGCATTCTACCAGAAACTGAAGTCGATGCTTCCCCAAGCCTCTTCGTCCGAACAACGTCAGCGCATCATTGTTAATATGGAGCGCAGCCGCTGGCGTCGTCATCAGCCATTGGACGTTAATGGAAAGCGTGTGGTGGTTAATATTCCTGCCTTCCACCTGTATGCCTACAGCCCGGAAGAGACGCTTGATATGCGAGTGGTTTGTGGGAATGTGAAAACCAAGACACCCCAACTTTCAAGCAATATTGAGTGGATGGAAGCGAATCCGCAGTGGGTGATTCCTACGAGTATCATAGAAAACGAGGTGTCGGGTCGTGCAGGCGATTCAGCCTATTTTGCAAGAAACCGCTACAATATCGTTGATAAGGCCACCAACCAGACTATTGACGCTAGCAACGTGTCGCGCCAGATGCTGCTTAGCGGTAAGTATCGTATTGCCCAGCAGGGTGGGGCAGGCAACTCGTTGGGACGTATTGTTTTCCGATTCAAGAATAGTTTCTCCGTTTTCCTTCACGATACGTCGACCCCCAGTGCCTTCCAGCGCGATACCAGAGCTTTTTCGCACGGTTGTGTGCGTGTGTCAAAACCCTTTGAACTGGCTCGTTTCGTGCTTGACAGTCCAGACGAATGGTTGCTAGACCGTATCCGTATCGCTATGGGAATGACGCCTGAAACAGACCAGGGAATGCAGTGGATCCGTTCGCATCCGGACCATGAAGCCCGTAATAAGATTATCGGCTATATTCCCGTGACTCCTCGCGTACCTATTTTTATTATATATTATACACTTTGGCCAGACGAAGCAGGCGTGTTACAGACATGGCCTGATGTCTATGGATATGACAAAGTGATGTGGAACCAATTGAAGCCTTTCGTAGAATGACAAAACAAGACGAACAATTGTTGATGCAGCAACTGTTGGATCCAGCGAAGCAGCGTAAGGCATTCGAACAGGTAGTACGCGAGTACGGTGAACAGCTTTACTGGCAGATTCGCCGTATGGTACTCATCCATGAGGATGCAGACGACGTATTGCAGAATGTGTTTATCAAGGCCTGGAGTCATTTGGACGATTTCCATCAGGAGTCTCGCCTGTCAACATGGCTTTATCGCATAGCTGTCAATGAAAGCCTCGATTTTCTGCGCAAACAGAAAAATTCGAGTATGATTCATACGGATGATGTTGAAAGTGGCGTCGCCAATATGCTGGTTGCCGATAACTATTTTGACGGTGACGAAACGGAAGCCATGTTGCAGGAAGCAATCAGCCAACTGCCTGATGTACAGCGTACTGTATTCACTTTACGCTATTACGATGACATGAAATACAGCGAGATGAGTAGGATACTAAAGACCTCGGAAGGGTCGCTGAAAGCCTCTTATCATATAGCCGTAAAAAAGATTTCTGAATTTTTTAAGCACCGCGATTAAACTTTTTGCCCCAAGTATCGTCATATAGAAAAATAAAGCAAGATATGAACTACGAAGAAAAGGAAATGCAAGAACGTTTCGGTAAGGGAAATCCCTTCCGAGTGCCAGAAGGTTATTTTGACCAGCTTACTGACCGAGTGATGGCTCAATTGCCCGAGCGTGAACAGCAGGCAGAGCAGATTTCTTTGTCAGACCGTCACCCGAAGAGTCGTTTGGTGGCTCTTCGTCCTTGGTTCTATGCTGCAGCATGTACGATTGCTGTTGTTGTCATGGGAGTTACTTTCCTTTCCCATGATTCTGCCGAAGAACAGCCTCTTGCTTCGACCTCGACAACCACCAACACAGAGAGTCAATATATTGATGATGCAGCCGACTATGTAATGCTCGACAATGCCGAGATTTACGCTTGTTTGGCCGAGAATTAACTTATAATTTGAAAGTTATGAAGAAATACACTGTTATTCTATGCTGCTTGCTGATGACGCTCCTGGTTAGCGCTCAGGATCAGAAAAAGTTCTCTCCGGAGAAATTCCAAGCCGACCTGGAAGACTTCATCGCAAAGGAAGCACATTTTGACCAGCAGGATCGTGCCAAGTATTTCCCTTTGATGAGGGAGTTACAGGCCAAACAGCGCGGCATATACGCCCGTATGCGTCAGACTGCCAAGCCTGCCGATGATGCCAAATGTGCAGAAGCTATCCGAGAGTGGGATAAGGCCAATACCGAACTGAAGCAGCTCGACCAGCAGTATCATAAGAAAATGATGCAGGTTGTGTCGCCTTCCAAGGTTTTTGATGCAATTATGGCCGAGAGCCGTTTCCATCGTAAGATGATGAAAGGCTGGCAAGCCCCTACCGGGCAGTTCACACCAGGGAAGTTCCCGGGTGGACGGCCGAGGGACAGACGTCGTTAAGTCCACACTTCTCACAATGCGGTCGTCGTGACGTGCAGACGTAACGGCCATGGAGTAACAACCAATGATGTGCCCGGGGAATATCTTCCTCGGGTATGTTTTTGACCAGCACACGCTCTACTTTGTAGGGCGTGTCGTCTTTTTCGGTTACTAGTCCCAGACGGTGGCTCACCCGGAATACATGGGTGTCAACAGCCATAGTCGATTTTCCAAAGGCAACGCTCTGTATGACGTTCGCCGTCTTACGGCCCACGCCGGGCAAGTCTAACAGTTGGTTCATGTCCTGTGGCACTTCACCATCGTGGCGTTCGACCAACATTCTTGCCATCTTTACCAGATGGTCGGCTTTGGAGTTCGGATAGGATACGCTCTTGATGAGTTCCAGCACATCGTCGACCTCTGCCTGAGCCATGCTGTTGGCATCTGGGTAATGGCGGAAGAGTTCCGGCGTTACTTGGTTGATGCGCTTGTCTGTACACTGGGCACTCAGAATGACAGCCACGAGGAGTTGGAAGATACTGCCGAATTCCAGTTCCGTATCAGCCAAGGGCATCTCCTTGCGGAAATAATCCAGTATGCGTTCGTATCTTTCCTTTCTCGTCATGGATTCTGTTGTCAATTATCCATAAAATATTACTGCAACTGTTGAAGGCGGGCAATATATTTGCCGATAATGTCGAATTCGAGGTTTACTACACTTCCAACCTTGATATCACAGAAGTTCGTATGCTCGAAGGTATAGGGGATGATGGCTACCTGGAAGGTGTTCTGGGTGGGATTGCAAACCGTCAGCGAGACACCATTGACTGTTACAGAACCCTTGTCGACAGTGAAATAACCGTTACGCGCCATTTCCTTGTCCAGTTTATATTCAAAGGTGAAGTACGTGCTGCCGTCAGCATCTTCGACGGCGGTACAACGGGCTGTCTCATCCACATGCCCTTGTACGATGTGTCCGTCCAGCCGGCCGTTCATTAGCATGGAACGTTCCACATTTACCTTGTCGCCAACCTGTAACAAACCCAGATTCGAACGGTCCAGCGTTTCTTTCATCGCCGTCACCGTGTATGTTCCGTCTTCTATCTTGACAACTGTCAGGCACACACCATTATGAGCCACGCTCTGGTCAATGCCCAGCTCGTCGACAAATGAGCAACGCAGTGTGAAGTCAATATTCTCCCTGTCTTTCTTGATGGCTACAACCGTAGCAAACTCTTCGATGATTCCAGAAAACATAATATAAATATATTGAACGTTGAACACTTATTATGATTAAGAATTAAGAGTTAAGAAAATAACCTCTGCAGCGGTAGCAAATTCTTCATTCTTAATTCTTAATTAAAAAAAGGGGTCGCCCAGTGATGTGATGAAAACTCCTTTGTTAAAAGATTCGAGCGCTCTCTGTCTTTGTAATCCACCGGCCTTTCGGCTTCCTGCTTGCACAGGATCATGGCCCGCCATTGACAAGAGAAGTCAACTCAGTTTTCGATGTAATTTGATGAGTATCCCGATCGAACCGGCACGACCCCCGTTTTTCTATTTCTGCCACAAAGATAAGAAGAAAAGACGAAATCGCAAAATAAATTAGGATTATTTTGCGATTTCTCTTACCTCTTAATTCTAAAATCTTAATTCTCTTTGTTCGCTACAGCGGCCTGCTCGATGGGCAGACACTTCTTGTAGTTCTCGATATACTTCTCGAAGCCGGCCACGTCCTCGGCAGTGGGAGCGATGCTGACGCCCGTGTTGCCTGCGAAGACAACCTCCTCCAGATAGTCGGCGAGGTTCTTGCCATTCTTGTTGATCAGATAGCCAGCCAGCAGGGCGATACCCCATGCACCGCCTTCGCCAGCTGTCTCCATCACGCTGATGGGGCTGTTGAGTGCAGCAGCCAACATGCGCTGACCGACGCCGGCGGTCTTGAAGTAACCACCGTGACCGGTAATGCGATCCACCTTGATCTTCTCGTCTTTGAACAGGATGTCGTTTCCAATCTTCAGCACACCGATAGCACCGTAGAGGTTGGCACGCATGAAGTTAGCCAGGTTGAACTTGTCGTTGGCAGAGCGCACGAAGAGGGGACGACCGTCAGCCAGTCCGGTAACGGGCTCGCCACTCACGTAGTTGTAGGCCATCAGACCACCGCAGTCGGTGTCGCCCTCAAGGGCCTTGTTGAACAGCTTGCCGTAGAGCTCGTTCATATCTACGGGTACGCCCAGCAGCTGCTGATACTCCTTGAAGAGACCCACCCAAGCGTTGATATCGCTGGTGCAGTTGTTGCAGTGCACCATTGCTACGAGCGAGCCGTCGGGCGTGGTCACCATGTCAATCATTTCGTAGGGCTTACTCAGCGGTTTCTCCAATACGATCATCGAGAAAGAAGAAGTTCCTGCAGAAACGTTACCTGTGCGCTGCTTCACTGCGTTGGTGGCTACCATACCTGTGCCAGCGTCACCCTCAGGAGGACAAACGGGGCAGCCGGGCTTCAGGTTGCCGCTCACGTCGAGCTTCTTAGCACCCTCAGCGGTCAGCACACCAGCAGCTTCGCCGGCGTTCAGGCTCTTGGGCAGAATGTCCAGCAGCTTCCATGAGTATCCCTTCGGAGCGATGAGCTTGTCGAACTTCTCGACCATCGTGGCGTCGTAGGTCTTCGTGGCGGGGTCAACAGGAATCATACCCGAGGCATCGCCCACGCCGAGCACGAACTCGCCGGTGACCTGCCAGTGCACATAGCCAGCCAGCGTCGTCAGGTACTTGATGTCCTTCACATGCTCGTCACCATTGAGGATGCATTGGTACAGGTGCGAGATAGACCAACGCAAGGGAATATTGTAGTTGAACAGCTTGCTCAGTTCTGCAGCGGCTTTACCCGTGTTGGTATTACGCCATGTGCGGAACGGCACCAGAATCTCCTGCTTGTCGTTAAATGCCATGTAGCCGTGCATCATGGCAGAGAAACCGATGGCTGCCAGCGACTCAATCTCGCAGTCGTACTGCTTCTTCACGTCCTTGCGCAGGTCGGCGTAGCAGTCCTGGAGGCCTTTCCAAATGATGTCAATGCTGTAGGTCCACAATCCGTCGACCAATTGGTTCTCCCACTCGAAAGCGCCCTGGGCGATGGGTTTGTTGTCCTGGTCGATGAGCACGGCCTTGATACGTGTGGAACCGAATTCGATTCCGAGGATGGCCTTTCCGGCCTCGATGGTTTGCTTTGCTGTCATAATTCTTTTGCTTTAAGTTAAATTTTGTCTGCAAAGATACTTCTTTTTCTTTTAACCGCCAAACATTTCGCCTTAATATATAAAAAAGGTGTGGGCAAGTGAGCGCAAATATAAATAAATTCCGTACCTTTGCAGCAGATACATGGTCGCTAATCGGTAACACCGGCGAGTATCGACAGGTTAATAACTAATGAGCATTATGGCGATGAAGAAAATTGTAAAACGAATAATATGGTGTGTTGTCGGCATACTGGCAACGCCCGTGGTGCTGTGGTTGGTAATGGAAGGCCTCTTCGCAGTAGCACCGGAGTTTACAGAAAAGAAAATTGCACCAGTAGTCATGAATCTATTTATGGACTACGATGATTATCTTGAAGAAGAAGAAGCCACTGATCCTATCTTTGAGGCTCTGTCCGCCAAGGACTATCCCAGGGCAATAGCGCTATGTGACAGTTTACAGGAAGTAAAGCCTCGGTTTGAGACCATTTTTCTTTATTTCAAGAGCAACGCCTATATGGCACTTGGGCAAGAAAAGGCATACGAGTTTTGGATAAAGAAAACGATAGAGTCTTATCAAGGCGGCAATAATGGAGTAACCGCATATCTTTCAGGCTCATTAGGGTATGCCACGAGACTTCGTGACAAGGGCGACTACGAAGGCTCCATCAAGGTCATCCTTCCTGCGCTCGATGTGATGGAACAGCATGCTGACGACCATTTCAATCTCATGATTCCAAAGAGTAAGCCTGTTGAACTCAATGGCATCATGGCAAGCGACCTTGTGGCACTGGGTAAGACCGACGAGGCAGAGAAAATCTTCCAGACTGCCATCAATAGTTATATTAATGCCGCCAAGTTCCTGGAGATCGATTACGAGACGAAGACGGATACCAGCTATTACTACACTGCCGTCGAACTGGACCTTGAGGCAGCCAAGGCATATATCAAGGCCATGGAATACGATAGGGCGCAGCAGTGGTTGGAGAAGGCGAAACAGACCATCTCAGAGAGTGAGCAATATACGGACTCGTTAAGAAAGAATAGAGATGCTTTCCTGTTTGACATCCACATGATGGAGGCGCTCGTTCTCATACACCAAGGCAAGGCAGCTGAAGCCGAGCGGGCGTATGCAGCATGTTTAGAGAAGAAGCAAGCCAACAACCCTTCGACTATCAACATGCGCCTGCAATATCTCAAGGCTGCCCGTCGCTATCAGGACATCCCCGCCCTGTTCCACCAGTTTGACAGCCTGCTCGTCAAGCGCGACGTGGCTATGAATATCGATAACATCAGCCAGATACTCGCACCACAATATACCGCCTACCGGGGCATGGGCCAGACGGCTCAGGCACTGATGATGGCCGACAGCATCACGCAGGTACTCGACAGTGCCATTATCGCCACGCGTAACGATAATGCCGCAGAACTGGCGACCATCTACGAGACTCAGAAGAAGGAGGCCCAGATCAGCGAACAGAATAGCGCCTTGAGCATCATGCGCCTGATGTGGATTATCGCCATACTGGTTGTAGGCATCTTCATCTACGTGGGATATACCACTCTGAGAAGACGCTCGGAGCGGCGCATGGCCGAGATGCGGGCTGCACAGGAAAGGATAGAGAACGAACTGAAGATAGCCCGCGACATCCAGATGTCGATGGTGCCCAGCACATTCCCTGAGCGCGAGGGGCTCGACATGTACGCCTCGATGACCCCCGCCAAGGAGGTGGGCGGCGACCTGTACGGCTACGTGCTGGAGGATGATAAACTCTACTTCGCGCTGGGCGACGTCAGCGGCAAGGGCGTGCCTGCCTCGCTGTTCATGGCACAGGCCACGCGCCTCTTCATGACGCTGGCGAAGCAGGGCATGATGCCGGCGGAAATCTGTACCCGCATGAACGACGCCCTGAGTGGCGAAGACAACGAGAACGGCATGTTCGTCACCTTCTTCCTCGGACTCGTCGACCTGACGACAGGACATCTCGACTTCTGCAACGCCGGTCATAACCCTCCCATAATCGGAGGCGGTGAGAATCACGGCGACTTCCTCGACATGCTGCCCAATGCGCCCATCGGCCTATGGCCAGGACTGGAGTACGAGGGCGAGGAGATAGACAGCATCAAAGGCCGGACGCTCTTCATCTACACTGACGGACTGAACGAGGCCGAGAACACGGCACAGGAACAGTTCGGCGACGACCATCTGCTCGCCATCCTCCGTAACACCCGCTTCGCCAATGCCCGTCAGGTGATTGAGACACTGGCGGACGAAGTCAGCTGCCACCGTAACGGCGCCGAGCCGAACGACGACCTGACGATGATGTGCCTGTGTTTGGCGTAGTCGTGCGGACAGGCGGCCGTTTAGGAAGGCATAAGCTGAAATGTTGCGAGCCTCATCCTAAAAGTTCGCGAGCCCCGTCCTAAAAGTTCGCGAGCCCCGTCCTAAAAGTTCGCGAGGTACGGGATAAAAGTTCGCGAGGCGGTATGTAAAGTTAAATCTGCGCCTATGATTGTTAAATCAATGGCATTGATTAATAAATCCAAGGCATTGATTGATAAATCCAAGCCAATGATTTGGTTTTTCCAGGGATTGTTATTATCTTTGCAGCATAAACGGTTAAAACTATGCATGCAAAGTATATAAAAAAGGAAATTCCGGACCTGAACGGAACCGGACGAACGCAGGCTTACTACAAAATGGAACTGACGCCCAAGAGTTTTGAGGAGTTCGTAAGCCAGTGTGCCCGCGAGGGACACACGGAGGAGAGCAGCATCCTCGGCGTGCTGTCGCTGGTGAGTGAAAAACTGGCGTTGAATATGGCTGAAGGTTACTCGGTGAAACTGGACGGCATCGGCACGTTCTATGCGAAACTCGGCGTGAGGGACGACATGCTGCAGGACGCCTTTGAAGAGGGCGAAAGCACCCGCAACGCCCACAGCATCATGGTGACTGGCGTGGCCTATAGGGCCGACAACGACCTCATCAGGGCAACGAGTCGTAAATGTAGGCTGGAGAGGGGCGGCGTCAGCAGGATACGCAAGTCGAAGCTAACCCTGGCGGAACGTATCCAGAAAGCCCGCGATTTTCTGGAGAAGAATATGTTCATGCGCGTTCCTGACTACGTACGGCTAACGGGCCTCTCGCGCACGACGGCATCCATGGAACTGCGCCGCCTAGCTCTTGACCCCTCGTCGGGCATTGCCAGCAAGGGCAGCCGCAGCCAAAAGTTCTATGTGCTGCGTAAGCCTTAAGCAGCAACGATGGCTTGATGACTCGCGAAAAAAAGAGCATCCGACGACTCGGATGCTCTTAATTATTAACTCTATATTAATTACTTCAGCGCCTTGTTCAGCATGTAGTACATTTCGTTGTTCTGCAACTGCTGCTTGAACTCGTACGTCTTCGTGTCCTTGTTGATCTTGACGTACTCGATGCCCAGCATTTCGGCGAAGTCCTCCCAGTACTCCTCGGTGATGTCGTACGAGAAGGCCGAGTGGTGTGTGCCGCCGGCCAGAATCCATGCAGCGGCGCCGATCTCGAACGTGGGCTGCGGAATCCAGAGGGCACTGGCTACGGGCAGATGGGGCATGGGCTTGGGCTCGATGCACTCTACCTCCTGCGAGATGAGTCGGAAGCGGTTGCCCAGGTCGACGACGGTGGCCTTGATGCCGGCGCCGGTCTTCGACGTGAACACGAGGCGCGCAGTCTGCTGCTTGCGGATGCCGATGCCGAGGAAGTGGACCTCGAGCTTGGGCTTGTCGCTGGCGATGAGCGGACAGACCTCGAGCATGTGGCTCTGCAGGCAGCTGGAGCGGTCGCCGGCGAAGTTGAGCGTATAGTCCTCGAGGAACGAGCAGCCGGTGGGCATACCCTGCTGGATGACCCACAGCGTGCGATATAGGCAGGCTGTCTTCCAGTCACCCTCGGCACCGAAACCGATACCCTCGGCCATCAGGCGCTGAGAAGCGAGGCCGGGAATCTGGTCGAAACCACAGAAATCGGGCTGGTTGATGTCGGCATCGCCCAGGTCGTCGAAGTTCGTCGTGAACGCCGTGGCGCCCTCGTCCTTCAGCACGCGGCGCAGGGCAATCTCGGCCTTGGCAGCGTTCTTCACCTTCTCCCAGTAAACTTGTTCTCCGCTCTCGTCGATCTTGATGGTGTAGAGCTTCTTGTACTCCTCAACCAAAGCGTCAGCCTCGGCATCGGTAACCTTCTTGAAGTACTCCATCAGAGAAGAGACGGGGTAGTAGTCTACGTGATAGCCCAGACGCTGCTCGAATTCCACGCGGTCGCCGTCGGTAACGGCTACGTTGTTCATGTTCATACCGAACATCAGACAGCGTACGTCGTGAGCATCAGCAACACCAGCTGCTACGCGAGCCCAGACGGCAATCTTCTTCTGAGCCTCTTCATCCTTCCAGTAGCCGCAAACCACCTTACGGGCAATGCGCATGCGGGTGCAGATGTGTCCGAACTCAATGTCGCCGTGAGCCGACTGGTTCAGGTTCATGAAGTCCATGTCGATCTCGCTCCAGGGAATTTCGGCGTTGTACTGTGTGTGGAAGTGGAGTAGGGGCTTCTGCAACTGCTGCAGACCCTTGATCCACATCTTAGCGGGCGAGAAGGTGTGCATCCAGGTGATGATACCCACGCATTTCTCGTCGTTGTTGGCAGCCAGCATCACTTGCTCTACTTCCTTCGAGCTGTTGGCAGTGCCTTTATAAACAATCTTCACGGGGATGTTTCCAGAGGCATTCAATCCCTCGACCATCTCCTTGCTATGTCCGTCGACGGCAACCACTGCGTCGCCTCCGTAAAGAAGCTGTGCACCAGTTACCCACCAAATCTCTAAATTTTCAAACATGTTATTAACCCCCTCTTATCCCCCCGAGGGGGAAGACCAATAGGGGCATGGGTCTTTAATTAGAATATATTAAGTATAGTGTCCCCCTCGGGGGACGAAAAGGGGGTCTTACTTCTTCTTTTGTCCGTAATAGGCGTTGGGGCCGTGTTTGCGGGAGAAGTGCTTCTCGACGAGCAGCGGATTCATCGTCGTCTCAGGGTTCAGCGTGAACGAAATGTAAGCCATCTTGGCCACCTGCTCTGCTACAACGGCGTGATACACAGCCTGATCGGCATCTTTACCCCATGCAAAGGGACCGTGGTTCTTGACCAAAACAGCAGGGGTGTGAACGGGGTTGATATTGGCCTTGGTAATGCGGTCGACAATGACTACGCCCGTGTTATACTCATACTCTGCCATCTGGTCCTGTGTCATAGCTTCTGTGCAGGGAATGCAGTCGTGGAAATAGTCGGCGTGCGTGGTTCCGATGTTGGGAATGTCCTTACCTGCCTGTGCCCATGCGGTAGCGTAGGTAGAATGTGTATGAACAATGCCGCCCAGTTCAGGGAAGGCTTTATATAATACAAGGTGTGTGGGGGTGTCACTGCTGGGGTTCAAGTCGCCCTCGACGACCTTGCCGGTCTCAAGGTCCACAACAACCATGTCGCTGGCCTTCATTACGTCGTACTCCACACCAGAAGGCTTGATGACTACGAGGCCTTTCTCACGGTCGATGGCCGAAACGTTGCCCCACGTGAATATCACAAGGTTATGCTTTACAAGGTCTAAGTTGGCCTTGAACACTTTCTCTTTCAGTTCTTCTAACATAGTTCTAACTCTTAATTCTTAATTCTTAACTCTTAACTATATCTTAAACGTCTTGTCTTCAGTGAATGCTTTCTTGTTGAATCGGTAGAGCGAGGCACCACGCTTCGACGTTTTTTTGTCAATCAGATCCGTCTTCTCGATGAAGTCCATTTCCTTGATGCGCTTGCGGAAATTGCGCTTGTCGAGCTCTTCACCGTTTACAGCCTCATAGAGTCGCTGCAATTGAGTCAGTGTAAACAGATCAGGCAGCAACTCGAAACCAACAGGGTCGGTTTTCATCTTCTGCTTCATCAGTTTGCGGGCCTTGACGACCATTTCGTTGTGGTCGGAATACATCTGCGGGATATCCTCGATGTTTACCCATTCCACATCGTGCTGCTTACGCTGGCGTTCGCTATAGTCTTTCACGTTAATCAATGCGTAGTATGCCACAGACACCACGCGCTCGCCAGGATCGCGATCCAGATTACCGAAGGCTCCTACCTGACGCATAAATACGTTGCGCAGACCAGTCAGTTCGCGTAGTGTACGATGTGCAGCTTTGTCCAGGCTCTCGTCGTTGCGTACGAAGCCTCCGTAGAGGCTCCATTCGCCACGACCAGGATCCATATTGCGCTTGCCGATGAGTATCTTCAGCTTGTTGTTGTCGAAGCCGAAGATAATGCAGTCAACGGACAGCAGCACTTTCTGGAATTCCGAATAATACGTTGTCATTGTTGTTTACCAGAAGTAGATGTAGAATGCTACGGTGAAACCAAGGATGACGATGGTGTGGAATACATCCCACTTGTTCCAGCTGGCACGGGTAGCAGCAATCTGCTCGGGAGTAGACGTGCCGAATACTAGGCCCTGAATCTTCTGCTGGTCGGGAGCCTCTGTCAACAGTGATACTACAATGACCACGAGGCAGCAGACAACGAGCATGACACCGCAGAAGAACAGCCAGTTGAAGTCGTAGAACACGGCCTTGAACCAACTATCGGCAGCATCAGTAGCGTTGCTGTAGTAAACCTTGGCGCCCAGACGGGTCAGACCGATGATGATACCAGAGAGCAAACCCCACATACCACCCTTGGCAGAGGCACGCTTCCAAGTGATACCCAGCAGGAATGCGGCTGCAATACCAGGAGCCAGCACCGACTGTACGTCCTGCAGGTAGTTGTAGAGCACATTTCCTACCGAACGCATGATGGGAATCCAGAGGATACCGAGAATCACGATGACGACTGTAGCAGTCTGACCAATGCGTACCAGGCTCTTCTCCGAGGTCTGGGGCTTCAGGCGTTTCCAGAAGTCGATGGTGAACAACATAGCCGAAGAGTTGAACAGTGAAGCCAGCGACGACATCAGGGCTGCAAGGATACCACAGACTACGAGGCCCTTCACACCGGCAGGCAGAATCTTAGCCACGAGGGTGGGGAAGGCTGCATCGGCATTAGGAGTACCATCGGCCAGCATAGGCAGGAAACCACCGTCGCCAATATACTTCTGATGCAGAGCAAAAGCAATCATACCAGGAATCAAGAACAGGAACACAGGTAACAACTTCAGATAAGCACCGAAAATGGTACCGCGACGAGCTTCCTTCTCGTCCTTACCGGAGAGCACACGCTGAACGATATACTGGTCGGTACACCAGTACCAGAAACCGATGACGGCCGAACCAATCAGGGCACCCAACCAAGGATACTGCGGGTCGCTGTTTGAACGCATCAGGTGAATCATCGTACCTGTTGCACCGTCGTAGTTGGGCTTCACGTCGCAAAGCTGCAGCATCTGGTCCCAACTGCCCAGGGCCTTCATACCCAACACAAGGATGATGAGCGAGCCGAGCAGTAGAATAGGTGTCTGAAGCACTGAAGTGTAAAGCACAGACTTCATACCACCAAAGATGGTGTAGAGGGCAGTGATAAGAACCAGTCCGATAGCGGCAATCCAGAAGAAGTCGATGCCCCAGAGTTCCTCGATACCGAATACCTGCTGGAACACGAGACCACCGGCATATACCGTAACGGCCACCTTCGTCAGCACGTATGAAATCAGCGAGATAACACTTAGGATGGTGCGGCTCTGGGTGTTGTAACGACGCTCCAGGAACTCAGGCATGGTATATACCATCGAGCGGGTATAGAACGGAACGAATACCCAACCCAGAATCAGAATCATCCAACCCTGAATCTCCCAGTGGGCCATTGCCATACCTGACGAAGCACCGGCACCGGCCAGTCCGATGAGGTGCTCAGAACCGATATTCGAAGCAAAGATAGATGCACCGATGGCAATCCACGTTGCGTCCTTACCACCGAGGAAATAGTCTGCCGAGTTGTCGTTCTTCTGTGAAACGACCCATAGTACGATGCCAATCAGCGCACAGCAGAAGACGCCAATGACAATCCAGTCTAATAATGCCATGATAATTTAATATTTTACTATTTATAATTTACTATTTATTTTACGGAGAACTTGTAAGCAGCGTGGCTGAAGTACTTCTCGCCAGGATTCAGCACGGGGCTGGCCCACTCGGGATGGTTGGGGCTGTCGGGATACTTCTGGCTCTCCAGACAGATGCTTACGTGCTGGGGATACTTCTTACCTAGCTTGCGGACGACGTTCTCTTCACCGTCGACACCCTGGAAATTACCACTATATACCTGTACACCAGGCTCGTTGGTATACATCTCCATGAAGATACCCGTCTTGGGGCTATAGAGCGAAGCACATACCTGTGTGTCGTCACAATTGGTGTTCAAACACCAGTTGTGGTCGTAACCATGAGCATTTTTAATCTGATAATATTCTGAGTGGATGCTATCACCTACAGCATGTGGGGTGCGGAAGTCCATAGGTGTACCTTCAACAGGGAGAATCTTGCCAGTAGGCATATAGCTGTCGTCGCTCTCGGTGAAGTTGTCGGCATTCACATAGAGCACCTGATCGTAGGCGGCATTTTCCAAATCACCACTCAGATTATAGTAGTTGTGGTTCGTCTGGTTGATGATGGTTGGCTTGTCGGTGGTTGCCTCCCATGTGATGTCCAGCGTATTGCCATTCACAATCTTATAGGTCGTAGTAGCCACAACATTGCCGGGGAACCCATTCTCACCGTCGGCAGCATTGATGGTCAGTTTCAAAGTCTGATCGTCAATCTGCTCAGCTTTGTAGACTTGGTTCATCCAACCCGTATCGCCACCGCCATGCAGACAGTGGTCGCGACCGTCGTGCTTGTCGTTCTGCTTCAGTTGGATAGTGTCGCCATTCAATACGAAACGTCCCATATTGATACGGTTGGCATAGCGGCCTACACTGGAACCGTAGTCGGTAGTCTTTTCCATGTACTGGGCAATGTTGTCGAAGCCGAGTACTACGTCGACAAGTGAGTCGTTCTTGTCGGGAACCATCAGCGAAACAATGCGTCCGCCGTAGTTGGTGATGCAAACTTCCATACCCTTGTCGCCTTTCAGCGTGTAGAGCTTAACGGTGTCACCATTGACGATGGTGTCGAAACGTGCTGCGTCCAAACCAGACGCTGTCAGTACCTTCTGTTCACCAGAGGCACAAGCTGTGAACAGGGCTGCTGCCACTGCCATTCCAGCCAATACGAATGCTGATTTTTTCATTAGATGAATAGTTTTTTAGGTTACACTTATTTGAATTTGGGTGTAAAATTACAATATTATTTCCATATAACCATAAAAAACACCGAGAAATTTAGTTCCCGGTGTTGTTTTTACACTTTTTTAAGAGTTGGCTTACATATATCCTAGCCATCGGAGGATGTCGTTAAGGTTAGCGACAACCATCAGAAGGATGAGTATACCGAAACCAACGTATTCAGCCTTAATCATGAAATTCTCGGAAGGCTTACGACGGGTAATCATCTCGTAAAGAAGGAACAGCACGTGTCCACCGTCGAGGGCTGGGATGGGCAGGATGTTCATGAAGGCAAGAATAATGCTCAGGAAAGCGGTCATCTTCCAGAACATATACCAGTCCCACATGGGCGGGAAAAGACTGCCAATAGCTCCGAAACCACCCAGTGACTTAGCACCTTCTGCTGAGAAAACATACTTCATGTCATCAACATAAGATGCCAGAACGTGCCAGCCGTATTTAATACCGGCAGGAATACTCTCGAAGAATCCGTATTCGGTAGTGATGGGTTTGTAAATGTCAGCTATGCTCTTGATGGAAAAACCGAGCTTAAGGTCTGGGGTTAGAACGACAGATGCAGTGTCGCAATGAGTGTCATTACCATAAACAACGGTTACTGTACGGGCCTTCAGTGAGTCGGCCTGAGTCTTGGCAGTAAGCAGCATGTCGTGACGACGGCCCAGCTGGTCGACAAACTCATTGTATGAGTCGATGGCGGCATCGTTGAGCGCTAAAATACGGTCACCTTTTTGTATACCGATTCCTGCTGCTGGGGAGCCGGGCATGATGCTGTCGACCTGAGCGGGGAGCAGTGGACGAACGAACGATGGGTCTGCCTTGAGCATGCCCAGCAGGTTGAGGTCGCCAGGAAGCGTGATGCTCATAGGTTGACCGTTGCGGATAATATCGACACGATGGGCCTCGGAGATGTCACGATAGAGGTCGGCCGAGAAATCCTTAAAGGCCTTGGTGTCGGTGCCAACCAGGATGTCGCCATCCTGGAAACCATACGACTTGGCCTCCTGATTGAATTTCATTCCGAGGGTCATATCTTTGACGGGGATATAGGTGTCGCCCCACCAGAAGAGAATCTGTGAATAGATAAACAGCGCGAGAAGGAAATTAACCAACACACCGCCAATCATGATAAGCAGACGCTGCCAAGTGGGTTTGGTGCGGAATTCCCAAGGCTGTTCGGGTTGCTTCATTTGCTCGGTATCAAAACTCTCGTCAATCATACCGGCAATCTTACAATATCCGCCCAGGGGAATCCAGCCTACGCCGTACTCCGTATCGCTGTTTTTGGGTTTAAACTTGAAAAGACTAAATTTCCAGTCGAAGAAAATGTAAAACTTATCGACACGAACACCGAAAAGCTTTGCGAAGAAGAAGTGGCCACCCTCATGGAGCAATACCAGCAGAGAGATGGCCAGCATGAATTGTAATACTCTAATTAAAAAAACTTCCATTATAATACTATATTCTTATTTGTTCATTAATTCAGTGGCAATACGACGGGCCTCAGCGTCGGAGGCAATATAGGTGTCGTAACTGGGGTTTTTGTCATATGTTGCGCGCTGCATAGTCTCAGCAATGATGTCGGCCATCTGGAGGAATCCACACTTGTCGTCGAGGAATCCGCGATTGACAATCTCGTTGGCTGCATTGACGATACAAGGCATATTACCACCACGGTCAATGGCTTCGAAAGCCAATGCAAGACAGCGGAACTTCTTCAGGTTGGGCTCAAAGAACTCGAGTTTCTGTGAAGTGAAGAGGTCAAGGCGGTCACCACTAAGCGACAGTCGCTGGGGGAATGAGAAAGCATATTGGATAGGCAGTCGCATATCGGGCACACCCAACTGGGCCTTGACGGCGCCATCGTGGAACTGTACGGCACTGTGTACAATGCTCTGCGGATGCACCAGTACCTGAATCTGACGGGCATCAACGCCAAAGAGCCATTTGGCCTCAATGACCTCGAAACCTTTGTTCATCATCGTGGCTGAGTCGATGGTAATCTTCGCACCCATGTCCCATGTGGGGTGGCGCAAGGCGTCGGCCTTGGTAACCGTTTCAAGCTGTTCCATCGTAAAGTTGCGGAACGGACCGCCCGATGCTGTCAGCAGAATCTTTTCTATGGGGTTGTCATCCTCACCTACCAAACTCTGGAAGATGGCTGAATGCTCGCTATCAACAGGCAGGATAGGGGTGTGGTACTGCTGTGCCAATTGTAGTATCAACTCACCAGCCACCACCAGCGTCTCTTTGTTGGCCAAGGCAATAGCCTTGCGAGCCTTGATGGCGTGAATAGTAGGCGACAGACCAGCAAAACCAACCATGGCTGTTAGCACCATATCGATGGGCGCTGCCTCTACGATTTCGTCGAGGGCTTGTTTGCCAGCATACACCTTCACGTCTGGAAGGTCGCTCATCAGCTCCTTCAACTCATCGTACCGCTGCTCGTTGGCAATAACAATGGCGGCAGGCTTGAATTGATGGGCCTGTTCAGCCAGCAATTCAACTTTATTGTTTGCTGTCAGACAGTAAACCTCGTACAGGTCACTATGCTCTTTGATGACCTCCAGGGCTTGTGTGCCTATTGATCCTGTAGAGCCTAATATGGCAATTTGCTTTTTCTTCATATATCTAATAATCCTTCAGGGATGTTCATGATGATTTCTTTTTTGTTGACGTCTATGTTTTCTATCAGTTCGTCGCTAGCAGGAATCAGCGTACCATCTTCCAGTTCGAACAGAATGTTCTGTGTGCTGTCGTCAATGGCTGCAATAGTCCCGATAGTAGAACCATCGGGTACACTGACAATCTTAAACCCTACGAGGGACGACAGCGAGGGTGTCTCTTCAGCCTCTTCTGCCAATGCACGGGGGAAATAGACGTCGCATCCCGTCAACTCCTGGGCACGTTGCTGTGTGTCGACGTCGCAAAATTTAACTAAACAGACGCTGTCGTTGCGGAACCGGTACTCTTCCATAAAGAAGGGTACCAGAATGCCATCCACGTCAAGCACAAGATATTCGGCATCCACACTGTCAAAGATGTCGTCAGTAAATTGGAACGACACCTCGCCTTTAACTCCATGAGCCTTGCCTAATCGGCCTATCTTGTAAACGTCTTCTCTCTTAATCATATTCTAGTTTACTAGTCACACTGGTGTTACTAGTTAATTCTCTCTATTTTTGCACCGAGTGCATTCAAGCGTGCTTCGATGTTTTCGTAACCACGGTCAATTTGTTCTATGTTGCTAATGATGCTTGTTCCATTGGCACTCATGGCAGCAATAAGCAGGGCGATACCTGCACGGATGTCAGGACTGGACATGCGGCTCGCGCGTAGCTTCACCTTGCGGTCGTGACCTACGACGACTGCACGGTGAGGATCGCAAAGAATAATCTGTGCTCCCATATCAATGAGACGGTCTACGAAGAACAAGCGGCTTTCGAACATCTTCTGGTGGAACAAGACGGAACCTCGGGCCTGTGTGGCCACCACGATCAGTACTGACAGCAAGTCGGGGGTTAGTCCAGGCCAAGGCGCATCGGCCAGTGTCATAATGGTGCCGTCAATGAATGAATCTACCACGTAGTGTTTCTGATGTGGGATGAACAGGTCGTCGCCATCAACTTCGATTTTAACGCCCAGACGGCGGAAGGCATCGGGAATAATGCCCAGATTGTCGAGCGAACAGTCCTTAATGCGTACTCCATTGCCACACATGGCGGCCATTCCGATAAACGATCCCACTTCAATCATATCAGGTAGCAGACGGTGATTAGTACCATGCAACAATGAACCTCCCTTGATGGTCAACAGGTTACTGCCGATACCACAGATATCGGCGCCCATACGGTTGAGCATGTGGCAGAGCTGTTGGATATAGGGCTCGCAGGCCGCATTATAAATGGTTGTTGTGCCTTCTGCGAGTACGGCAGCCATGATGATATTGGCTGTACCAGTGACAGAAGCCTCGTCGAGCAACATATAGGTGCCCTTTAGGCTATTGGCTTTTGATTTTTGGCTTTTGGCAAATATTTCGTAGACATCGCGCTCGGCTAATTGACGGAACTTTGCACCAAGCTTCTGGAAACCCAAGAAATGGGTGTCCAGACGACGACGCCCGATCTTGTCGCCACCGGGTTTTGCTATAATGGCTTTACCCATGCGTGCCAGCAACGGTCCAATCATTAATACAGAACCGCGCAACTGGGAACATTTTTCGACGAACTTATCGCTCTCGAGGAATTCCATGTTCAGTTGGTCGGCTTGGAAGGTATATGTTCCGGACTTTTCGGAACATACCTTTACTCCGACGTCCTTCAGCAACTGAATGAGGTTGTTGACGTCGCGGATGTTGGGAATGTTGCTGATGGTGACAGGCTCGCTGGTTAGCAAGGTAGCACAAATAACCTGCAGTGCTTCGTTTTTAGCGCCTTGTGGAGTAATCGTGCCACTGAGCAAGTGTCCGCCTTCAATCTTGAATGTTGCCATCTTACTTCTTTTTCTTGTTGCGCTTGCTGTCGCCTGCCTTAGCAGACTGTATGTGCTCGAATTCGAAGTCAGAAAGATCGAGTTGGATGATGCCGTCAGTGAAACGGGCCATGTCGTCGGCAACACGTTCGTCGTCCATAGAGCCATGTCCCCATGTTGTCAGGTCGCGCTTCATCTGGTTGGCTGTCTGGCGTACCAGTTCATCACGTTCAGGACCTTCTGGCATGGTTTTCAGCTCCTCGAACACTTTTGCCATCAGTCGGCCATAGTGACGCTGATAAGGTATTTCGTCTTGACCAGGTAATGGCAATGGCTGAGGCTTAGTGAGAATTTTCTCGGCATTGCCCACATCGAAGGGCCAGTCAATATCAAGCTGCTTGTGACTCATTAGGTAAAGATGATCCCAAAGGGTCTGCTCGTAGTCTGGACTGGTACGAATCTGTGGATTCTTGCTTTCCATTTGTTGAATGATGGACTGTGCGCAGAGGTTTCGCTCTTCCTTGGTGGGCAGGCTAACAGCCAGGTCCACCATCTTTTGAATTTCGCGCCCGTATTCAGGCATGACCAGCTTCTCACGCTGGGTGTTATAGTCTAATCCTTTGATATCCATTGTTTCTTAATTCTTAACTCTTAATTCTTAACTAGAGTAGTTTCTTGGGTTTGATGGCCACAAAGTCTTTCAGATAGAAAGGCACAAAGTAGGCCACGTCTTCGAACTGCTCGTTGAGGAAACGTTTTTCGGCCAGTGGTTGCATCCATTTTGCTAAAGGCTCAATGTTTTCGATGTAGTGGGCGTTGGGATGATTGATGATGTCCATACACTTCTTGGCACCATTGCCAAAGAAGTAGATGGGACGCTCGTCGAGCCATTGTTTGTAGGTGTCGGCATCCACAATGTCAGCACTAACGGGACGAACTGCCTTCAGGCTGCGGTCGTAAAGCGCTGCGTAAACCTCCATTCTGCGGGCATCGAGCATGGGGCAGAGCAGGGCGTTCTCTTCCATTTCCGGATTCTTCAGCAACACGGGGACACACAGCAGTTCCAATGTAGGCACGGCAAGCAATTTCAGGTTGCGACCGTAGCAAATACCTTTCGCCATCGACACGCCAATGCGCAGTCCTGTATAAGAACCGGGACCGCAACTGATGGCGACAGCGTCGAAGGGAATTGCATGATTGTCGGTAAACGACATTGCTTCGTCGACCATCGTTCCAAGGCGTTCGGCACCAGCACCATGCTCACCATGTTCCTGTTGTTCGAAGATGCATTGTCCGTCCTCGGAAACAGCAACAGAGCAGACGTTAGTACTTGTTTCTATATGTAATATGCAAGCCATATATCACTTTTTAAAGTGCAAAGGTACGAATTTTTCCTTCAATACTCGCATGTTTCATAAAAATTTTGTACCTTTGCAACCATATTTAAGAAAAATACCTAGTTATGATACAATCAATGACGGGCTACGGCAAGACTGTTGTGGCCTACAAAGGGAAAAAGATTAACGTTGAAATCAAGTCTCTCAATTCGAAGCAGCTTGACCTAACTACACGTATTGCACCCCTTTATCGTGAGAAGGAAATGGAGATTCGCCAGATGATTGCTGAACAGTTGCAGCGCGGCAAGGTGGAGTTTGCCATCTGGATAGAAAAGGATGCCACCACAGAGGGCGCAACGGTTAATACCACCCTGATGGACAGCTATTATCGCCAGTTGGAAGGCTTTGCCATGGATCACAACTTATCGGGCATCGACTGGATGCAGACATTGGTGCGTATGCCCGACGTGTTGACGAAGACAGAAGTTGAAGTCCTTGAGGAAGATGAGTGGTTCGCTGCCCGACAGGGTGTACGTGAGGCTATTCAACATCTGGTTGACTTCCGTACTCAGGAAGGTGCAGCGTTGGAGAAGAAGTTCGCTGAGAAGATTGATAACATCGAGCGTTTGATGTCGTCCATAGAACCCTACGAGAAAGCTCGCGTGGAAAAAATCCGTTCGCGCATTGTCGAAGGATTGAAACAGATTCCAGGTGCTGAATACGACAAGAACCGTCTGGAGCAGGAACTGATTTATTATATCGAGAAGTTGGATATCAGCGAGGAGAAGCAGCGTCTTGCCAACCATTTGAAATATTTCCGCGAGACGATGGCTGATGCTCCTGGACAGGGCAAGAAGTTAGGATTCATTGCTCAGGAAATGGGTCGCGAAATCAATACCACCGGTTCGAAGTCGAATCAGGCCGAGATGCAGAACATTGTGGTGATGATGAAGGACGAACTCGAACAAATCAAGGAACAAGTCCTGAACGCGTTATAATTTAAACAACAAATTTCACGAATTGATATATGATGAAAGGAAAGATGCTAATCGTTTCTGCCCCTTCTGGTAGCGGAAAGAGTACTATCGTAAACTGGTTGATGCGAGAACATCCGGAACTGAGGCTGTATTTCTCAATTAGTTGTACCAGTCGTGCGCCTCGTGGTACGGAACGGAACGGTGTGGAATACTTCTTTCTGACTCCTGAGGCATTTCGCCAACGTATCGAGAATAATGAGTTCTTGGAATACGAGGAAGTTTACGATAACCGCTTTTACGGTACGCTGAAGCAGCAGGTGGAGAACCAGCGTGAAGCAGGACAGAATGTCGTATTCGATGTCGATGTGAAAGGTGGTGTGAACATCAAGAAATACTATGGTGATGATGCTCTGAGCCTTTTCATCCAGCCTCCCTCTGTGGAGGAACTGCGCCATCGTTTGGAAGGACGTGGGACTGATACTCCTGAAGCTATTGCCGAGCGTTTGGCCAAAGCAGAATATGAGATGACTTTTGCTCCTTTGTTTGACCACGTCATTGTGAACGATGATTTGGAAACAGCTAAACAAGAAACCCTGCAAGTGGTGAAAGACTTTCTAGGATAACAACTTCCACTTCTGCTTCATGAATATTGGAATTTTCGGTGGTTCGTTTAACCCTATTCATAGTGGACATTTGGCCATTGCACGTGCAGCTTTGGAGCAGTGCCGCCTGGATGAAGTGTGGTTGATGGTGTCGCCCCAGAATCCATTGAAGCAACAGTCTGAATTGTTGGACGATAGTCTGCGCTTTGAAATGGCACAAAAGGCCTTGGAAGGTATCAATAGAGTGATTGCCTGCGACTATGAATTCTACTTGCCGAAACCTTCCTATACTTGGAACACGTTGCAAAATCTATCGAAAGACTATCCCGACCATCGTTTCTCCTTATTGATCGGTGGCGACAATTGGGCACACTTTGAACGCTGGCGTCATTGGAAGGATATCCTGCGTAACTATGACGTGGTGGTCTATCCGCGCGACAATTACCATGGCACCATCGACGTGCCCTTGATACCTGTGTCGAGTACGGAGATTCGTCAAAAAGTTGGGGCAGGGGAGAGTATAAAAGGAATGGTGCCCGACAGCATTGTTCCTCTGGTGGAGAAGTACTACAAATAACTGACGAGGAAAGAGATGAAGGTTTCTGTTTTAGTTCCGATATACGGAGTTGAGAAATACATTAAGCAATGTGCCCAAACACTTTTTGCTCAGACATACTTTGATATAGAATATGTCTTTGTGGATGACTGTACTCCAGACTGCAGTGTAGAGGTTCTTCAACAGGTTCTTGCCGAATATCCCCAACGCAAGAATCAAGTCCGCATCATCCGACATAAACATAATCGGGGGCTTGGAGCGGCACGAAAGACCGCTTTCGAGGCTGCGACGGGCGATTTTGTCATGAATGTCGACAGCGACGACTATCTGGCCTTGGACGCTGTGGAAAAGATGGTGGAAAACCAACAACAGACAGGGGCGGATATCGTTTCGGGTGCTTACTGCTCACATTATGAAAACGAACAGATTGTCCGTCGCTCGGAGCCGGATTTAAGCCGGGAGACAAGTCTGAAATTGATGCTCATTCAAAACACACTGCTTCCCCACATTTGGGCAAGACTAATTCGCAGAAGTCTATACTTGGACCATGAAATCACTTCTTTAGAGGGTATTAACATGGCAGAAGATATGGCTCTGACACCCAGGCTCATTCATGCGGCACGAAGTATTTCGTATATCGACGACATTACCTATTATTATCGTGACGACTCATCGGCCAGTACGTTTGCCAATCACTTGTCGGCGAAACATGTCGAATCGTATCTGAAGGCAAATCAGGTCCTCTGGCTGTACTTCCGGAAAAACGATGAAAGCAACGAGTTCCTTACTGCCTTCCAGATTGGTATGCTCAATGCGTATTATCATGCTTTGGCAGGAGATTTTTCCCTGCCACAAATCAAAGCTTTACTCAGCTACCAACCGCAATCATTTGTTTTCCGCTGTTTACATGGCCTCTTGGCACGAAAGCAGACGCTCTCTTTGCTCAGATTTGCTTATCTGACTGTAAAGTGGTGCTATAAAACACTTATTGCTTCTTTCGGATAAATTGTAGGCATTCTTTAAGTATAGCCACGTTGAGCAAACGCATAGCGACTAAATAGAGTGCGGCAGCCATCATGATGCGTATCAGCAAAAGCAACCAGAGGTTGGTGATGGACAGGGTGGCATAGTGGGTTGCCACCATCACGACAGCAGCAATAAGCGTGAAAGGTATAGTGTCTTTCAGGACATCAAACATAGATAGGGGCAGTATGCGTTGAAGAGCAAAATGCCAGCAGGCAGTAAACAGTAAATTCAGGGCCGAGAAGGCTGCCACCATTGCCACGATACCCAATTTCGCGAAACTAAGTGTCAGAATAATCTGCAACACAATCTGCAAAGCCACCAGTCTTAGGTAGATGTCCGAACGCTTACGACTGATGATAAGATTCTGATAGAGTGTCTGTAAGGGAATAAAAGCACCACCAATACATAGTATCTGTAGCAGAATGACGCTGGGCTCCCATTTCGCGCCAATGGTGACAATGATGAATTCATGAGCCACCAAGGCAAGTCCGAACATCAGAGGAAAACATACCAGCGACGTGAAACGCAGCATCTTTCTGAACACGCGCTGCTGGCGGCCTTCTTCATTGTCGGCATTGGTAAGTACGGGCTGTGCCACCTGAGCCATCGTGTTTGAGATGAACGAATGCCCCATTGTGTTCCATTTGTTAGCCTGACTGAATTGTCCCACCGTGTTGATGTGCAGCATCTTTCCGAAGATAAAGGTCTGCACTTGTTGGCTGATGACAGTAAGAATATTCGTCAGGAGCAGCTTCGACGAGAATCCGAACATTTGTCTGATGGGGCTGAAATCTACTGGTAGGGTGGGTCTCCAACGTGTGAAGTAATACTTTATGATGGTTGCCACAACAATATAGACGACCTGTTGCCATGCCAGACTCCAGTAACCGTATCTGTTCCATGCCAGCCACACGCCACAACAGCCTGATATGATTAGGGCAATGATGCTGGCAATAGCTTGTTCGCGGTTGCGCAACTCTATCCACAGCTTGGCATTGGGGACGATGCCGATAGCGGAGATGGGAATGGTCAGGAAAGCGACCCGTGATACGTCAGTAAGCGCGGGCTGGTCGAAAAACCAGGCAATCAGTGGCGCACAAAAAAATAGGATGATATATAAGGAGAATCCTGCAAAGATATTGAACCATGCCACCGCATTATAGTCTCGCTGGGTGGGAGGTTTCAAGTTGGCTAATGCTTGTGAGAAGCCTGCCGCCTGAATACATCCTGCCAACGTGGTAAAGATGGTTATCAAAGCTACAATACCGTAGTCCGCCTCCGAAAGCTTACGTGCCAGAATAATGCCAAATACCAGATTCAGCACTTGTGTGGCGCCATTATTGATGGCTCCCCAGGCAATGCCTTTGGCTGTTTTCTCTTTCAGGTTATCCATTGTTTCTGTGTTCGTCAATCAAATCCATTAGTTTGTCGCTCTTACCAGTCACTGCCTTGCGAAAGAACATCTTACCACTGGCCAGAATGGTGTCATAGTCGTCCTCAGTGAAAACCTTAATTTCCTGACCATATTCTATATAGGTTAGAGGCGTATAATCTTCCAGTCGGGTAAAAGTCCCTTCCGAGAGAATACATCGCGAAGCAAAGGGCGAGTGGAAGGCAATAGTCTGCCAAATCGTTTCCGACGGACAGAAACTAGTCTTGAAATAGCGGACAAAGTCAGGATGGGCGTCCATAAACTGCAGACAGTATGTCGCCAGTTCCGAAGTGATGCCCCACCAATCTGAACCTTTATAAAGCGTATAGGGTTGCCCGTCGACAGGGAAATACAGCTTTTTTCGGATGCCCAGTGCATAGGATATCTTCCGCAGCGACACTCTGAATTTGCTTTTCAGCGTACCATAACGCCACGCGTGGTCGTTCAGGAAACGGTATTCCTGATATAGTCTGGCATCCAGTCCTTGTTGGTGTTCCATACAGATGCCCTGGATGAACTCCTGACCTTGATGTTGCTCCAAATAGTCCTTGATGCGCTGGTTGCCCCATATGGGATAGTCAAGTCCGCTAAGAGTGAACAGATAGTCGAAATGGGTTCCAAAACTGAGTGCTTCCTTCAGTAAGGCTGTCTGGAACCTCACCTGTTGCATGCTGGCCCACATCACATCATAGCGTTCTTTGATGAAATGTACACGTGGCGAGGTGATGAGCGTACAGAATGTCTGTAGGTCGCTCTTCAGGTCGACGTGTACAAATATCTCGCTGTCCTCAGGCAACCGTTCGGTCAGTCGGAATAGCTGATGAGGATCTTTATGGGCGGAGATAAGAAACGCTATTTTCATCGTTTTTTCACTTTTGATGTTGCAAAAGTACGAAAAAAAGTGAAAAGTGAAGAGTGAAGAGTGAATAATTTGCTGTCGCCGTCCTCATTTTTTCATTTTTCATTTACATTTATAATTTTTTTTATTATCTTTGCAGCGAATATGGAGAATAAAGTAGTAAAGAAGCCGCGTTTGGAATGGTTGGACGCACTAAGAGGCTTCACCATGATTCTTGTTGTGGCCTATCAT
The DNA here is from genome assembly GCA_902764705.1 of uncultured Prevotellaceae bacterium. Classification (GTDB taxonomy): domain Bacteria; phylum Bacteroidota; class Bacteroidia; order Bacteroidales; family Bacteroidaceae; genus Prevotella. The sequence continues at coordinate 51,835 of CACWWZ010000006.1, forward strand.
GTGGCACAGAGTGGATTTGGTGAGTCGTGGCGTCACTCTTCGTCGATGCCGTTCCTCATCTTGTTTCGTATGCCGCTATTCTTCTTCGTCAGCGGATTCCTAGCCTATAAAGCTTCACAGATATGGAATCTGCGTAACCTGAGGGCGTTGATACTGAAGAAGTTACGCGTGCAGCTCATTCCTACCTTGGTGTTCTTCCTGTTGGCCATTGCCTTGCTTTATAAAACCTTCTGGCCTTCTGTCGAGATGGAACTTATGTCGCCCCTCAAGGGTGGCTATTGGTTTACCATAGCATTGCTGTGGATGTTCCTGATTTATTATCCCTTCGCATACTTGGAAAGCAAGATGAAGCATGCCTCGTGGCTTCCCATCGTATTCTTGTTTATGGTGTCACTATTGTTTTATGAGAGTTGCTACCAGCCCAAGTATTTCTCTTGGGCACAAGGCTACAAAGGGGCCAAGACGGAACTCTACCATTTCCTGATGTACACCAGTCTGGGACAAGTGTTTCTCTATTTCCCCTTCTTCCTGTACGGCAATATCGTACATCGCTATTGGGAGAAGGCCCAGCGCATTATGGACAGCAAGTGGTTCTTCCCCATACTGATTGTGCTGGTGATTTTCTGTACGATGGATGCCTTGAAGTGGCACTTCATGCGAATGACGTGGGCTATTGTGCCGCTGACGATGGCCAAATTCCTGTTGCTGACGGTAACCTTTATGTATTTCCGTCATTATCATCAGTATTTCACCAAGATGACCTTCATGGGAGCAACGTTGCAATACATCGGACGCAGGACGCTGGACATCTATCTTATTCATTTCCTATTTATGCCTGACCTGCCCCATATTGGTGAATTCTTTAATGCACATCCCCATAATTTTGTGGTCGATATATTGCTTTCCGTACTGCTGGGCTTGGTCATTATTGGTTTCAGCATCATCACTTCCAATATTCTCCGCATCAGTCCGTTCTTCAAGAAGTGGTTGTTTGGTAGGAGTTGAAGTTTGAGATTTGAGGAAATGAGAAAAATAGAAGACATACAGGAGTTGCGACAGATTCAGATGGGTATTCTCGACGAGGTCCATCGCTTCTGCGAGGCTCACGGTTTGCGCTATTTTCTGTCGAGTGGCACGCTGATCGGAGCTGTCCGCCACAAAGGCTATATCCCTTGGGACGACGACATTGACATCTATATGCCTCGTAAGGATTATGAGCAGTTTCTGCAGACGTTTTCCGATGCCAATGGTATCTATCGTGCCATCAATCATAGCACAGAGTCCCATTATTACTATACGTTTGCCAAGGTTGTCGACCTGCGCACCAAAATGTTAGAGGATGAAACCGAGGGGTATGAGATTGGTGTCTTTATGGACATCTTCCCGGTGGATTATGTAACGGACGACATGCAAGAACGTGAACGCGTTTTCAATGAGAAAAAACTGCTGTATAAGATTCGCCGCTGTAAGATATCGAAGAGCAACCCTCTTCGGTCGCGTCTGGCTTATTGGGTATATAAATGCTGGCCTCTGACGGTGAAGCAAATAGAGTGTAGCATCCGAAAACTCATTGTGCTCGACACACCAACAAACACGGTCTGTAATATGACTGAAGCCGGTCCCAGGATAGAAGGTTGCTTTCCTGCTTCCGATATCGTCTCGTCAGTAGATATCGAGTTCGAGGGCAAGATGTATAAGACGATGGTGGGCTATAAGGATTACTTAGAGCGCACCTATGGCGATTATATGACGTTACCCCCAGTGGAGCAACGCGTCACGCATCATTTCGAAGCTTATTGGCTTGACTAAACCCAGATTTTCTGGTTCTGCTTGATGTATTCAAAGCTGACACCATTCGCTTCCGCTTTCTCATAGATACGGGAGGCGAAAACGATGTCGTGTAGGGCGATGCCGTAGTTGTAGCTTAAGATACGCTCGTCGTCGTTGGTGCGGCCGGGATTCTTGCCTTGCAGCACATGGTGAATCTCGTCGTATTCGCGGAACTGATTGAAATACTTGAACTTCTGAATCTGCCCTGTGTCATCGCCGAAGACTTTGTCAAAGAACAGGTCGCAATTCTGGAAGCCACGTACATGAACTGGGATGACCGTTACTCCTTTCTTAAGCAAGGTGTCATCGGGGAATAGCAGCTCTGTGGCAACGGTGACACAGGAAATCAGTACGTCGGCCTCTGACGCAAAGGCGTTTTTGTCGTCAATAATCTCAAACGAAACGTTATTGTAAGCCTTGAAACGCTCAATGAACTGTTCCGCTTGGTCCTTATAGCGCATCAGGCGAATGGTGATGTGGCGGTCGCTGTTGTCTGCAATGAGACAAAGTGCTACTGCTCGTGCAATGTTGCCTAATCCTATCATGGAATAGGTGGCTGTTCCTTTTCGTTGGAAAGTCCTTGCTGCCAAGGCCGTAACAGCCCCCGTGCGCATGGCGGTAATCCAGTCGCCGTCAATGACTGCCAACAGTTGTCCCGTTTCTGCATCATAGAGAGTGATGTCGCTCTTCAATGTTGGAATTTGGCCTTTAATACGGCTTACCAGTTTGATACCGAAATATTTCTTACCATTGTGTTCGGGCAACAAACACGGCATCGTAGTCATAAAATCTTCCCCCTGAGGATGCACACTAAGTTTGGCAGGCATTTGTGCGTCATCCTTGGCAAGAAAACCGAATTTTACCCATTCGATACATTCTGCTGGGTTGATGTGTAGCTGCTCGATTTGAGATTGTTGAATGACTGAAACCATGCTTGTCCCTTGATTATTTGATTTTACACAGAGGAACCGACCCTATTGTGTAATTTTTAGTTCTTTAAGACCTTCAATAAGTCGCGTATTGTCCTCATGATTTCTGACAGCAATGCGCATATACTGCCTATTGGGGTCGAGACCGGGCTTCAGGCTACAGTCGCGAGTCAAGATGTTGTGCTGCTTCAACATGCGAATCACGATTTCGCTGGCAGTATAGGGGTGCAGCACCTCACAGAGGAAGTAGTTGGCCTCGGTGGGTATGACGCGCAGGAAAGGAATCTCGCGCAGCTGTTGCTCGAAGCTGTCACGCTCGGCGACAAACTTCGCACAGGCGCGCTGGTAGTCCTTCTCGTGCTTGTTGTATATCTGCATGAAGAATTCTGCGAAAGAGTTCAGGTTCCAAATGCTTACCTCTTTCTTGATGCGGCTGATGAGTTCTTTGTCAGCTGAAGCTAAGATACCCAGGCGCAGACCAGGCACGCCGTAGCTCTTCGAAATACTCTTCATCACGGCCATGTGCGGATACTGCTCCAGCGTTTCGTCGCTCAATAGTGAGTTGGTGGCATAGTCGCGGCTGAAGTCGACGAACGATTCATCGACAACCAAACGGATTTGTCGCTCCTCGCACCATTGGGCCAGACGCAGTACGTCGGCCTTGGGAATGAAGTTGCCCGAGGGGTTGTCTGGGTTGATGACCATCAGCTGGCGGATGTCCTTGTCGCTGAAGAATGCCGTCAGGTCGTCGGCCGTATAGCGGTAGTCCTCATTTTGGGGCACAAAGGTCACCTGTGCATCCTTGTCATATCTGTTCGGATACTCCTCGAAAGTCGGCCGCACGAATCCCGTCTTAACTCTCTTTCCGTTGGAGAGGGTTGTGGTAAGGCTCATCAGAATCTTGATGAGCTCTGCGGCACCGTTGCCGGGAACGATATACGGCTCGCTGACGCCAAAGCACTTGCTGGCGATGAGCGTGTTAACCTTCATGCCCGACGGGTATTCCGTCAGCAGCGTGTCGAAATTGGCTCGCAACTCGTCCTTCATTCTGCGACTGGGGAAGTAGGGGTTCACCAAGTAGCAGAAGTCCAGCATTTGCGGGAATCGCCAGAAACCGCCATAGCGTCCGTAGTACTTGCGCAGCACGTCCTTCTCGTCGGCAAACAGCGCCTCGGCAATGTCCAAGTCCTGCTTGTCGTCAATCTCGTACCACTTCTCCTGTCCGATGGGCAGGGCCTTCATATCGTGGTTGTTTAGCAACGATATGATGCGCAGCACGTTCTCGTAATATTCGTTGTTGCCTACCGCCTTGGTATAAGCATCTAGAAAGGGTACGTACTTCTGCTGCGAGAACTGACGGCTTAGCTTATAGATATTCACCGTCTTGTAGTACGAGTCGACGTCGTTATAGTCGAAGGCATCCTTCGAGATGAAGTTCACGATGTTCTGCTCGTCGTCCAGCCGCACCATCGTACCGTCCATCCACGTCTCGTATTTGGCCACGAGGGCGAGGTTGGGGTAGGGGTTGTCGACAATCATGGGAATCAGCCGGTCGCTGAAAATCAGGTCGCTCTCGATGAGCAGCGTGTCGTCTTCCTGCAACTTGTCCTTGACGATGGCCAGCGAATAGATGTTGTTGGTCTTGTCGTAGACAGGGTTTTCGGCAAATTGCAATTGGCACTTGGCTGTTAGCTGTTGGCCATATTGCGAATCAATGTACTCGCGCAACTCTTTGCCTTTATAGCCCACTACGATGATGACGCGGTTCAACTGCTGCTTGGCCAACTGACCTAACAGCCTATCAATCAGCCTTACGCCATTCACAGGGACCATACACTTCGTATTGTCCTTCGTGTAGTCGCCCAGTCGGCGCCCCATACCCGCTGCCAATATAATCGCCTGCATACCCCCTCTTAACTCTTAACTCTTAATTCTATCCGACCTGGCTTCCTGGTTTCACGTCCTTGGTCGTTGTCACCACGCTGAGACTCTCGTCGGCGTCGACAGCCGAAAGAATCATACCCTGGCTCTCAATACCCATCATCTTACGCGGTGCAAAGTTGGCCACGAAGAGGATGCGCTTGCCCACCAATACTGATGGGTCGTCGTAGAAGGCGGCAATGCCCGAGAGAATAGTGCGGTCTGTGCCGCTGCCGTCGTCGATGATAAACTGCAACAGCTTCTTCGACTTCGGCACACGCTGGCAGTCCTTGATCAGACCGACGCGGATATCGAGTTTTTCGAAGGTCTCAAAGTCGACGGTGTCCTTGATGGGCGCGGCCTTTTGCTGTGCAGCCTGGTTGGCCTTTTTGGTGGCCTCCAGCTTGTCCAGCTGCTTCTGGATGACGTCGTCTTCAATCTTCTCGAACAGCAAGGCGGGCTCGCCCAACTTGTGGCCGGCTTTCAGCAAATCGGTGGTGCCCAACTCATTCCAGTCGAACGACTCAAGATTCAACATCTCGCGTAGCTTCTTGCTCGAGAATGGCAGGAAAGGCTCGAATGCAATAGCCAGATTTCCAGTCAGTTGCAGGCAAATGTTCAAGATTGTCTCGCAACGCTTTGGATCGGTCTTCCAAACCTTCCAAGGCTCACACTCGGTGATGTATCGGTTGCCGATACGGGCCAGGTTCATTGCCTCGAACTGGGCGTCGCGGAACTTAAACTGGTCGAGCAAAGCCTCCACCTTCTGCTTCACGTCCTTGAATTCTGCCAAGGCCTGTTTGTCGACATCAAGCAGTTCGCCACAGGCAGGCACCACGCCGTCCCAATACTTCTTGGTCAGTTGCAGGGCACGATTGACAAAATTGCCGTAGACAGCCACCAGCTCGTTGTTATTGCGGTCCTGGAAGTCCTTCCAGGTAAAGTTGTTGTCCTTCGTCTCGGGGGCATTGGCTGTCAGCACGTAGCGCAGCACGTCCTGCTTGCCGGGCATGTCCTCCAGGTATTCGTGCAACCACACGGCCCAGTTTCTCGACGTCGAAATCTTGTCGTTCTCCAAGTTCAGGAACTCGTTCGACGGCACATTGTCGGGCATGATATATTTGCCGTGGGCCTTCATCATCACGGGGAAGATGATGCAGTGGAACACGATGTTGTCCTTGCCGATGAAGTGTACCAGACGGGTGTCCTCGTCCTGCCACCACTTCTCCCACGAACCCCACTTTTCGGGTTCCTTCTCGCACAGCTCTACGGTGTTCGACACATAGCCAATGGGCGCGTCGAACCACACGTACAGCACCTTGCCTTCAGCACCCTCGATGGGTACGGGAATACCCCAGTTCAGGTCGCGCGTCATAGCACGGGGCTGCAGATCCATCTCCAGCCACGACTTACACTGTCCATATACGTTGGGGCGCCACTCCTTGTGACCTTCCAGAATCCACTGCTTCAGCCACTCCTGATATTCGTTCAGGGGCAGATACCAGTTCTTTGTCTCCTTCAGCACGGGCGTAGAGCCGCTGATTGTCGACTTCGGGTTAATCAGTTCCGTAGGACTCAGGTCACGGCCGCACTTCTCACACTGGTCGCCATAGGCACCCTCAGCGTGGCAGTGGGGACATTCGCCCGTCACGTAGCGGTCAGCCAGGAACTGCTTGGCTTCCTCGTCGTACAGCTGCTCGGTGGTTTCCTCCACCAGCTTGCCTTCGTCGTACAGCTTGCGGAACCACTCGGCGGCAAACTTATGGTGCGTCTCCGAGGTTGTGCGACTATAGATGTCAAACGATATGCCGAACTCCTCGAACGAGTCCTTGATCATCTTATGATAGCGGTCTACCACGTCCTGCGGGGTGATACCCTCCTTGCGGGCACGTACCGTGATGGGCACACCATGCTCGTCAGAACCGCCGATAAACATCACGTCCTCCTTCTTCAGACGCAGGTAACGCACATAAATATCTGCCGGCACATATACGCCAGCTAGGTGACCGATATGTACTCCGCCATTGGCATAGGGCAGGGCAGAGGTCACCGTCGTTCTTTTAAACTTTTTTTCTGCCATTGTCTTTTCTTATTATTTTCAATTTGGGTGCAAAGGTACAAAAAAGTTTAGAGTTTAGGGTTTAGAATATAGAGAAATTTTGTATGCTGCAGCAAATTTATCTATTTTTACTCTTCACTTTTCACAAAATTTCGTACCTTTGCAGGCAAAATTTCTAACTTATGAACAAGATTATTTCAACTATTGTGGCGCTGATTGCCACTACAACCATTTATGCAGGTCCCTACAGACTTACAGTGAAGGATACCCGCTATCAGACGATTACCGGCTTCGGCGCAGCTTGCTGCGATGGAGCTATGTGTCCCGTTGGTACAGATACCAACCCTGTAAAGCTTCTCTATGGCGATGAGTCCAAGATAGGACTGAACATCATGCGTATGGAAATCTCGCCGAATTTCGAAGGCGATATCAGAGTGCCAGAGTGGGGCAACTGGGACTCACCTTACGATTGGAACGGCTCGTTGCCGTCGGCCAAAATTGTCAAGCAGCGTGGCGGCATCGTGTTTGGCACGCCTTGGTCGCCTCCTGGCGAGTATAAGACCAACGGCACAGCGCAAGGTGGCAATGCTGCAGATCAGGGTAATCAGGAGGGCAGGCTGCGTAAGGACTGCTATGACAAGTTCTTCCCGTGGCTGAACACCTTCCTGAAGTGGATGAAGGATCATGGTGTCGACGTCGATGCCGTGTCCATCCAGAACGAGCCCGACTGGTGGGTCAGCTACTCAGGCTGTCTTTATACGCCGCAGGAACAGCTCGACTTGGTAAAGGGCTATGCTCACATGCTTGACCGCGAGACATACAAGGGCGTACGCCTCATCAGTGCTGAACCTTTAGGCTTTTCCCCTGAATACAGCAACGTGCTGTTGAACAACGCTGTGGCTCGTGAGCAAATTGATATTGTTGCCGGTCATATTTACGGTCATGCACCATTGAAGGCCGGTAATTTGAAGGATGCCGCCGTGCTGGCTCACCAATATGGTAAGGAAGTATGGATGACAGAACACTCTTCAACCGACAATATCGGTGCCCGTCTGCCCAACTGGCACGAACAGCTGCTCTTTGCCGAGGAACTCAACGAGTGTATGTTAGCAGGTTGTACGGGTTATATCTATTGGTATATGCGTGCGCATTGGGCTTTTGTCGGAACTGGTGAACCCATCGAAGTGAATGGCAAGAAAGTCTCTATTCCTGGCAACACCAAGAACAAGTTGCTGCCGCGTGCCTATGTACTGTCCCACTTCGCCAAGCATGTCACCGGGTCAACCCGTCTGGCTACTACTTCCACCATTGATAACACAACGGAAGCTGAGAGAGAGTTCTCGGCCTATATCAAAGGCGACTCAATCATTGTGATGGCTATCGACACTACTGCGAACAGCCGTGAAATGAGGATTAAACTGCCCTACAAGGTGAAAAGTGGCGTTCATTTGCTGTCCACAGGCAACGAACCGGAGAACCTCTGTCAGGAATATCCCATCGCCATCGATGAGCCTACAGAAAATCCCGTGGTCGATCTGCCTGCTCGCAGCCTGAACACATACATCTTCATGATAGACCAAGGCAGTGCTGCCATCTATGAGGTATCAGGAACAGAGGAAGACGGTCCCGCAACCTACTACGACATGCAGGGTCGCCAGATAGACATACCTCGTGGACTGTGCATCGAGAAGCGTGCTGACGGCTCTTCTAAAGTTGTTTATAAAAGATAGATTTCCATCATCGTCAGGTCGCCAGCAGGATGATGGCGACCTGACGAGGTACAACTGGCAGCCCTCTGCCTGCATTTTGTCGCGCTCGGGTGGGGGAGAACGTAAACGATTTCGTGGATTTTAACAGATTTTATTGCGCCAAAAATAATCAGCTATTTTTAATTTTCGTATCTTTGCAGGTGATTTATGGCCTGGCCATGAACCGCAACTAATCTGCTTTACGCGCGAACAATTTTTATTTTTATTACTATAAACAACTAAAAAAACAATTGTATGAAAAAACAACTACTAAGATTTAGTACGTTATGCTTGTTGCTCATTCTGGGAATGACGCAGGCAGTAGCGTTCACTGACATCAAGGCAGATTTCACCAATGGTTCGTTCTTCACTGCTGAAGAGACCAGTGTGACTACTGCTGGATTGAAGATGAATGCTGACGGCACGTTTACACGTGTGGCAGCTGATGCTGCAGATGCTAACGCAGTGATTACTGGTAAGTTCCACTCGAACGAGCATGGTATCAGTAATTTCTCGGCCACTGTCAAGGTGGATGGCCCGGTAAAGGTTTCCATGGGAACCTGCGCCTGGGGTGGTGACGTGACGATTAAGGATGCCACGGGTGCTACCGTAGGTACGTTCAACACGAACACCGGTGCATGCTACCACAACAACAAGACCGACAACATTGCCTCGACGTACTACAAAGGTGAGGCTACCACGCTGACCATTAGTGGCGGCAGCTATACTCCGTACTTTGCTGTAGAGGCTGTTGATCCTTCTCAGCTGGCCAACGAAGCTACTGTGACTTTTGCAGCCGATGGAGCTGAAGGCGTCGTTCCTGCCGCAGTCAAGCAAGATGTGGGCAGTACCTTTACACTGCCAAAGAACTACACTCTCTATGCGGAGGGCAAGACGCTGACTGCATGGACCGACGGTACCACCTACTATGCCCCCGGTTCTGAATTTACCGTTCCCGCTGAGGATATTACGCTGACTGCTAATTTTACCTATAATCAGGTGAACCTCGAAGACCGTACTGAGCCCGTGACCGTGAAGTGGAACTTCCGTCGCGATGCAGGTGCTCCTACTGTAGCCTATCAGAATGCTACGGGTTTCTGGGTGGCTCAGGCTACTGTCAATGGTAAGACCATCGATGTGAAGGCTGACTTTGACACCAACAATGGCGGTAAGTTTGCCAACGGCAACTGGAACGACTGGGCACAGCTGAACCAGGGTACAAAGTGGACTATTCCTTCTTGTAAGGGTGCCACCGTATCGATGGAGGCTTATAGTGAAATCACCACTACCACCATCGACGGTCAGACCGACTATACCAGCGGCAAGACCATCAGCTACGAGATTGGTGGTTCTGCAGAGACCGTTGACGTGGTTATCGGCGACGGCTCATACTATCGTTACATCCAGGTGGTGCTGCCCGTAGTGGCCAGCGCCGGCGGCGAGAAGTTTGACAATGTCGATGCTTCTATTGAGTGGCCAATGCTGGTTGACGGAAATGTGGATTTGGAAAGCAAGACCATCAATCCTGAGTCTGCTTTTTCAGTAACTTCTTTCGAATATAGCCCTGCTGATGCTACGGTTGCCACCGGTTCACGCAGCAAGGATCCTGATAACGGTTTGAAGTTCGTGACCTTTACGGGTGAGAACGTTCAGCTGCACTGGAATGTGAAGCCTGCTTCGGGCATTACCTTCACTCCGACTCAGATTAAGATGTACGTACAGCGCTTCGGTACCAACAAGAAGGACGGTGTCGTCGTTACCGCCAAGGTGGGTGAAGGCGAGCCGATGTCTCTTGGAACCTTTACGGCACGCCGTGCCAACTGGGATGACAGCCAGGAGGAAGGCCAGTGGGGTGGTGTACTCAGTAACCTGGTCAACGAGGTGGTGATCGACCTGACTGAGGAGCAGCAAAAGGCCCTGACGTCTGGCGAAGGCTTCGACCTGTATGCAACAACCGGTCTGGCCAACAATAAGGCCGGCGGTTTCGCCGATGTCCGCATCTATGGTAAGGTGAACGGTACGAAGGCCGCTGTCGAGATGTACACCCTTGCTGTTGCTGCTAGTCCTGAAGAAGGCGGTAGTGTCAGCAAATATCCGAATGCTGATGAATACGAGGAGAATACCGAGGTTACGCTGACTGCCACCGAGAACTTCGGATACGACTTTGTGAACTGGACGAATGCTACAGGTTCGGAAATTTCCACTGAGGCTAAGTTCAAGTATTACGTGATGAGTCACGAGACACTGACCGCCAACTTCAAGAAGGTGGAGACTTACGAGTTGAAACTGAATGTTGACGGTACGAATGACTACATGGTTGCTGTCAGTCCCGCTCCTACAGTGGTTGACGGCAAGTGGATGTATGAGGCTGGTACAACGGTTGTCCTGACGGCCAGCCAGTATGAGGGTCTGGTGACCTTCACCAACTGGAACGACGGTACGACGAGCAGCGAACTGACTGTAACGATGGATGGCGATAAGGATATTGTCGCAACTTATTCTGAGGCTGACATCATTGCCGGCTGGGACTTCTATAAGGCTGGTGCCAGTGGCCGTAAGGCTGACTTCGCCGCACAGGACAACGACGGTGACGCACTGAATCTGGTGAATACCGAGACTGGTGAGACCAGCGGCTGGCTCGACAAGTCGACTGTTGCCGGAGGTGGTTACGAGAGCTTTGCCGGTGCTGCCGTCAACTGGCGTCAGGGCAAGCAAAACGGCGACGTGGGTAACTGGCACTGGCAGACGAAGATCAATGCCGAGGCATTTACCGACATCAACGTACAGTTCCAGATGCTGTATAACTACAACGCTTATCAGACCTACGATGCTGAATACTCGCTGGACGGCGAGAACTGGACCAAGTTCGGCAGCGTGACTATGACGGGTGTGAAGGCTGTGGCTCAGTTCAACGAGAAGCTGCCTGAGGCTGCCAACAACCAGAAGGATCTCTTCATCCGTATGAAGGCCGACAAGACCTCGCAGGTCGACGGCGCTGCATCGGCTAACGACGGTAACACGCTGGCTATGTTCTTCATCACTGGTACTCCGAAGCTGGTTGACGACGGCACGGCTCCTGTGCTTGTTTCGACAGTTCCTGCCGACGGTGCTACTGGCGCTTCTGCCAGCGGTAAGATTGTGCTTACCTTCGACGAGCGCGTGAAGATGAAGGACGGTGCTAAGGGTATGATGGCTGTCAACAACGGCATGAGCGGTGCTTGGCAGGTAGAGCCCACCGTCAGTGGTAAGGCCATTACCTTCGAATATAAGGGACTGGAGTATGCTACTCCTTACACCTTCTCTCTGGCAGCCAACACTGTCAGCGACCTGACAGACAACTATCTGGACAAGGACATCACGATTAACTTTACCATCATGACGCGTCCGACGGTAGAGAAGAAGGCTTACGACCAGGTTGTCGAGAATGCCGAGCAGCTGGTGGCTGCCATCGAAGCTGCCCAGAAGCGCAACGACAAGAACGTGCGCTACCGCATCTTCATCAAGAACGGTGAATACACCATTCCTCTGAAGAGCACCATGAAGACCTGTAACGGTTACGAGGTGCCTGAGTGTATCACATTCATCAATACCCAGAACGTATCGTTCATCGGCGAGAGCCGCGACGGTGTCATCATCACCAATGGTATTGACAAGAACGCTACCTTCGCCGGTCAGTACGGCACTACCAGCAAGTACGACGGTATCGGTAACAGCGACGTGTTCCAGATCAGCGGTAGCGACTACTACTTCCAGGATCTGACCATCGAGAGCGGTATGGACGACGCTACTGGTCGTGACCTCGCCGTTCAGGATAAGGCTACGCGTACCATTTATAAGAATACCGGTCTGCGCGGCTATCAGGATACTTGGACTTCGAACAACGACAACGGACTCTACTACTTCGAGGAGGGTTACGTTCGCGGACGTACCGACTACATGTGCGGTAAGGGCGACGCATTCTTCAATGGTGTCGAACTGCGCCAGATTGCCGGTGGTTATGCTGCCGTACCTTCGAAGAGCATCAAGTACGGTTACGTCTACAAAGACTGCGTCATCAACGGTGAAGGTGATAATGTTGACGGCAACTATACCCTCGGTCGTCCTTGGGGTAGCGGCACTCCTGTAGCCCTCTTCATCGACACGAAGATGAATGTGGTGCCTTCAGCTATTGGCTGGAGTGAGATGAGTAATGGCTGGCCCAAGCGTTTCGCTGAGTACAACTCAATGACATCTACTGGTTCGCAGATTGACCTGAGCGGTCGTAAGAAGACCTTCGGCGAAGGTCATGCCAACAATCCTATACTGACTGCCGAGGAAGCTGCCGAGGCTGGCAACCTGCACAATGTATTTGGCGAGTGGGATCCCACATTGCTTACCGAGCAGGCTCCTGTTCCACAGAACGTGAAGATTGCCGGAACCAGTCTGACTTGGGACAACAGCGACTACGCTCTGTTGTGGGCTGTCTGCAAGAATGGCAGCGTTGTTGGCTTCACCACTGAGCCTGCCTATACCGTCGACGACGCTACGGCAACCTATACCGTGCGTGCTGCCAACGAGATGGGTGGTCTGAGCGAAGCTTCTGATGCCGCTACAACAGCAACTGGCATTGAGAACGTCAGTGCAGCTAAGCCTGTTGTCGATGGTGCTATCTATAACCTGAACGGTCAGAAGGTGAACAACGCCACGAAGGGTGTTTACATTATCAATGGTAACAAGGTTGTGATTAAGTGAGCGAAGTGAAAGCAAGCTTACACTTCCGAACGTGAGCAAGCTCGAGCAAAGCTCAAGGTTGTGATTAAGTAAGAATAAACACTTACAAATAGTTAAGAGGGCGGGGAAGGAGACGTTTCCCGCTCTCTTTTTATTAATATACGTAATCGTTTACGAAAAAAAGAGCATAAAACACTTGGTAGTATTAAATAATATTTGTACTTTTGCAGCAATTTAAGAAACTACTTTTATATAAAACAAACAAACAATTTTATTAACATGCAAAAAAGAAGACTACTCTTAGCCCTTTTGCTGTGTGCACTGTGGCTAACGGGCTTCGCCCAAAATGCAATCAAGGGTACCGTGAAGGACAAGTCCGGTGAACCGCTGATTGGAGTGAGCGTTACTTATGGTAACGGCCAGGGTACGGTGACCGACATTGACGGTAACTTCAGTGTCAACGCCCCCGCTGGCTCAACCATTAAGTTCTCGTATGTTGGTTACAAGGCTGCGACTCAGAAGGCCGGTGCCAACATGAATGTCACCCTCGAGGAAGACAATACGACCCTTGAGGACGTGGTCGTTATCGGTTATGGAACGATGAAGCGTCGCGACTTGACGGGTGCTGTGGCATCAGTAACCGGTGAGACGCTGGCCAAGAACCCCGTTTCGAACATTGCTCAGGCCCTGCAGGGTCAGCTGCCTGGTGTGAGCGTTGTTTCTCAGGACGGTCGTCCCGGTGCTACCACTCAGATCCGTGTTCGTGGTGGTGGTTCTATCACCCAGTCGAACGACCCGTTGTATATCGTTGACGGTGTACAGGTGAGTGACATTTCGGATATTCCTGCCGACAACATCGAGAGCATTGACGTGCTGAAGGATGCTGCCTCGACGGCCATCTACGGTGCCCGTGGTGCCAATGGTGTTATCCTGATTACCACGAAGGGTTCGAAGGGTGACGGCAAGACCAAGGTGCAGTATAACATGTACTATCAGATCAAGAAGTCGACATATACTCCCGACGTGCAGAATGCCTACGACTATGTGCTGCACAACTGGAGCTATGCCAAGGCTTACGGTGAAGCTTACGGCGACGGCGTTGCCTCTTACTTCGGACTGGGCAGTGCTTACGGCAACCATCTGAACGAGTTCAAGAACATGGGTGTTCATAACTATGTGGACGACGTGATGCAGACTGCTCACTCGTGGAACCACGACTTGTCGCTCTCTGGTGGTAACCAGAAGACCAAGTACTATGCTTCTATCAACTACGTTAACGATGAGGGTAACCGCATCAACACCAGTTTCAAGCGTTGGAATGCCAACTTCAAGATATCTCAGAAGATTAATAAGGACCTGACTTTCGACGCTGACCTGCGTTACAGCGAGATGAAGCGCGAGGGTACACAGTATGAGTATGCTGCCGGTAATGCCGTCTATGGTTTCAGACCCATCGACAAACCTCTGGGCAGCGACGAACCTTCTGACCTCGGTATGGGTAGCGCTAGCGTGGAAGACATCAGCAACCCGCTGTCAATCATCGACAACTATAGCAGCATCTCGAATCGCCAGCGTATCCGCGCTATGGGTACCCTGACTTGGAATGTGCTGAAGGGCCTCACCGCCAAGAGTGAACTCTCGCTGAGCCGCAACTGGAGCAAGACAGAGGACTGGGATGGCGGTAAGTCGTCGAATCCCTACAACAAGGCTGGTCTGTCGCAGGGCGACGGCTATGGCATCCGTTGGGCCACCACGCTGAACTATCAGGTGCAGGGCCTCGGTGAGGACCACAACTTGTCGTTCCTCGCTGGTAACGAGGTGCTGGCCAGCAAGTCGACAAGCAGCTCGATGATCGGTGCCGGATATCCCTCCGAATTCTCGCAGGAACGTGCCTTCGGTATGTTCAATATGTATAATATGGTGGACGAGTATCTTACTCAGACTCAGCAGGCTTCAGACTTTAATTACACCATTGGTGAGCCTAAGCACACGCTGTCGTGGTTCGGTCGTGTCAACTACGACTATCTGGGCCGCTATCTCTTCACCGCTACGTTCCGTGCCGATGGTAGCTCGAACTTCGCTCCCAACAACCACTGGGGTTACTTCCCCGCTGCAGCCTTCGCATGGCGCATCAACGACGAGCCGTTCATGGCTTCTACGAAGGACTGGTTGGACAACTTGAAGCTGCGTCTCTCTTACGGTACATCTGGTAACGACAATATCGACGCCAGCCTGTGGAAAGAATACTGGGAGCCGAAGGTCGTCTGGACCAATGGTGTCCGCAAGGTGACCTTCTCGCCGGGTGCCGTACTGGCTAACCCCGACCTGAAGTGGGAGACCACCATTAGCCGTAACCTCGGTATCGACTATGGCTTCTGGAATGGTAAGCTGCGTGGTAGCATCGAGTTCTACTGGAATACCACGAAGGACATTCTGATGCGCGTTCCCGTTGCAGAGTCAACCGGTCATAGCTATCAGTACCAGAACGTCGGTGAGACATCGAACAAGGGTATCGAGTTCTCGATCTTCTACGAGATTATCCGTTCGAAGGACTTCAATCTGAGCGTCAACGCTACTTACAACTATAATAAGAATAATGTGGAGAAGGTTGTTGAGGGTGTGAATGCCGACACGAACACCAACTGGGGTTCTTCGATGAAGCGTCCGTACAACGACTACATCATCCGCGAGGGTGAGCCCGTAGGAACCATCTACGGCTATAAGTCAGCCGGTTTCTATACCGTTGACGACTTCAATGTCAGCAACGGAGTTTGGACACTGAAGCCCGGCGTGCCCGACATGGGTTCTAACGTGACCAACTATCCCGGTAGCGTATCGGCTCTCTACAATCTGCCTGAGGGGCAGGTGGCATTCCCCGGTATGGTGAAATTCCAGGATACCGATGGCGACGGAACCATCACAGAAGAGGACTGCACAGTCATCGGTCACACGATGCCTAAGCACACAGGTGGTATTAACCTGAATGCCAACTACAAGGGCTTCGACTTCTCGGCAGGCTTTACTTATCAGATTGGTGGCGACGTGTACAACGCAAACGCCATGCATTCTATGATGGGTAACAAGGATACCAGCTTCGGTTGGAACCGTCTGGCTATTGTTTCTGACTGCTGGAAGATTTATGATGTCGATGCTAGCGGCGACCTGTTTGCTGTTACCGATCCTACTGCTCTGGCCAGCCTCAATGCCGGTGCCAAGTATGCACTGCCTTACGCAGAGTATGGTCTGGTGAACTCTGAATTCATCGAGGATGCTTCTTATCTGCGCCTGAACACGCTGACGCTCGGCTACACACTGCCGAAGAACCTGACCAAGAAGGTTGGTATCAGCAATCTGCGCGTCTACTTTACGGGTGGTAACCTGTTCTGTCTGACCGGTTACAACGGCAGCGACCCCGATGTGAACACCCGTCCCGGTGGCAACAACGGATTCCCCACTCCGAACTATGACTGGAACTCATATCCGCGTGCCAGAACTTATACTTTCGGTCTTAATGTTGCATTCTAAATCGTAAGAAAGATATGAAAAAGATATTATATTCAACCCTTTTCGCAGCAGCCACCCTCATTTTGGGTGCATCATGTAGCGACTATCTGGAGACTGACACGCTGTCAAAGGCCGATGCAGCCTTCGTATTCTCGACCAACGAGACGGCTCGTGCCGCTCTTGAAGGTGCCTACTCATCATGGACTGATGCTGCACAGAATAAAGTCTTCGGCGACGGTCTGTTCTATGCTGCCGACGTAGCAGGTTCTGACATTGAGCGTCACCCTGAGAATTTCGCCAATCAGCCCGGTCGTCACTATCCGGAGTGCTTCTACCAGAATGGTAAGTATGCCAGCGAATATACCCTGCTGAGCTATCAGAAGGAGAACGATACCTATGCTTCGCTGTATGCTGTCATCAACAAGGCTTGTATCGTAGTGAGTGCCATCCAGAGCTCCAAAGGCTTCCAGGATATGCTCGACGCCGGTGTGGAGTGCACGATGGGTCAGCTCTATGGTGAGGCTGTGGCCCTGAAGGCTACTGCTTATCGTGAGCTCATCAAGTACTTTGGCGATGTTCCTTATATCAGCGGTAAGACCACTGACCACGAGGGACTCGTAGGCCGTGACTCTATCTATGACGTCATCCTCGACGAGTTGCAGCAGGCAGCTCCCGTCATGTATCGCGTCGGTTCTATTCCCGGCATTACGGGCAAGAACTACTTCTCTCGCACTTATGTGGAAGGTCTTATCGGACGTATCGCTCTCGAGGCTGGTGGTTACCAGACCCGTCGTGGCGACATCGCCCGCGTGGATGGCAAGGGTAATGCGCTGACCTTCGAGAATATGGGTTCAGAGAACAACGGTGCCACCTATGGCCGCCGCAGCGACTGGAAGGGTTATTACGAGATTGCCAAGAAGTACTTCAAGGCTGTCATCGACAACCCCGGTACTGCTAAGTTCATCACTACCGACTCACGCTCGTCAGCTAACGCCTATCAGGTATTCTTCCAGCAGATGCATACCGAGGACGAGAATTATGCCGATGAGAGCATCTATGAGTATGCCATCACACAGGGTGGAGGTAACGATGCACGTCCTTACTCCTTCGGTCGTCCTGCTACCGGTGGTTCAAAGAACAACTATCCTTGTAAGAACTATGGTCAGGGCCGTATCAATCCTGCCTTCTACTATGGTGTGTTCGATCCTGCCGACATGCGTCGTGACGTCAGCTGCACGGTAACGGCCACCAAGGGTGCCGACGGTACTGAGATCATCCTCCCCTTCACTCCCGGTTCACAGGGCAAGGGCGGCGGTATCTCCTTCAACAAGTGGGACGAGAACCGTCAGGATAAGGTTTGGGTTGCCAACCAGCGTAAGTCGGGTATCAATGGCCCGTACATGCGTATCTCGGAAATCTATCTCGGCTATGCTGAGGCTTGTGCTGCTACGGGCGATGCTTCTGCTGCCCGCCAGTATCTCGACATCATCCGCAACCGTGCCTTCGGTGGTGCCGACAAGGCTAAGACCGATGCTTTCATCGCCAAGGAAGGCTCTCTGCTGAATGCCATCATTCAGGAGCGCGGCTTCGAGTTTGCCGGTGAGGGTGACCGTCGCTGGACACTGATCCGTACCGGTCTTATCGGCCCGAAGATCAAGGAAATCAAGGAGCTGACCCAGAAGATGTTCGACGGTCTGAAGGCTAACGGCTACTATACCTTCGAGAATGGCAACACCATCTCCAGCTATATCTGGACGAAGTATGTTGACCTCGGTAAGGGCAAGCGTCTTGTCAACCAGTGCACCGACGAGAACGATCCTGCACAGTTCCCCGGATGGCGTGGCGTGAACAACGACTGGAGTGCTTACGGACTGGCTATTCCCGACAACTATGCTCCCAACTTGGCTATCAAGGGTCTGTTCAAGGCACTCACTGCTGACGAGATTGCAGCACTCGAGGCTGACGGCTACAAGAAGACCAACTGGGCTGTTGACCTGGTGAAGGCAGAAGACGAGTACAACAAGTACCTCTTCCTCGACTATGACTATGTGAAGGCTCCTATCTACCTCTGGCCGTTCACCCCGAACGTGCTGGCTAACGGTGGCTTCACCAATGGTTACGGTTTCAAGCAGGAGTAACTGACACCTTATTAATATAAAGAGAAGCAGAGAGCAACAGGCTTTCTGCTTCTCTTTTTGTGTATTTCTTGTATAATATTTCGTAAACGATTACGAAAAAAATACCAAATAATGTTTGGAAATCTTAATAATACTTTGTACCTTTGCAGTCAGAATATTCTATTTATTAATTAATTTTTTAAAACTACTAATTTATGTCTGTTAAAGTTAAGAGTATTTTCCGAACGACACTCTTATTGTGTCTGCTCTTGGTGTGCGGTCAGGTTTCGGCCCAGACTACCGCTAAGGGTACGGTTACGGACGCGACGGGAGAACCCGTTATTGGCGCAACCGTAGTTGAGAAGGGTAATGCCAAGAATGCAGCAGTCACCGACTTCGACGGTAACTTCACCTTGAAGCTCCAGAAGTCGAAGACCATCGTGATCTCCTACATCGGTATGGTCACACAGGAGGTAAATGCTACAGGAGGCGACCTGAAAATCACATTGCAGGACGACAATGCTTCTCTGGAAGAAGTCGTAGTCGTTGGTTACACCAGCAAGGCTCGTAAGGACCTGACGGGTTCTGTGGGTTCTGTCTCGGGTGCCAAACTGGCTGTTGTTCCTGTATCGTCTGCCGCAGAGGCCCTGACGGGTAAGATTGCCGGTGTGCAGGTTACCACAACCGATGGTCAGCCCGGTGCCGACATCAACATCCGCGTGCGTGGTGCAACGTCGGTGACGCAGTCTAGTGAGCCGTTGTTCATTGTCGACGGTTTCCAGGTTCCTAACATCAACGATATTCCTCCCTCGGATATTGCTTCTATCGACGTGCTGAAGGATGCTTCTCTGACTGCCGTCTATGGCGCAAAGGGTGGTAATGGTGTTGTAATCGTAACAACCAAGTCGGCTCAGGCTGGTAAGGTTCAGGTATCTTTCAATGGTCGTCTGAGTGTTTCGTCGCTGACTCGTTCAATGAAGATTATGAACACCGGTCAGTTTGTCGACCTGATGTACGACCGTGCTTCCAGTAACGGTGGAGGTGCCCGCGACAGCTGGCAGAAGGCGTTCCGTGGTGACTTCGGTAACCCTAAGGACAATATCCTCTATTATAACCAGCCCACTTACGACTGGCAGGACGAGGTGTTGGGCAACCACCCGATGAGCTATCAGGCTAACGTAACTGTTGGTGGCGGTAGCGAATCGACTCGTTTCAACCTCTCGCTGACTCAGTCGGAGGACGTAGGTATCATCCTCGGTTCCGGCGTACGTCGTACCAATGTGAACTTCAAGTTAAACACCAAGATTACCAAGAACCTCGAGTTCACCTACAACCCCAAACTGACTTATCGTCGCGACGAGGGTGCCGGTGGTGCCAACGTGGGTTCCGGTGGCCTGGTCGACCGCGTGCTGCGCTATCAGCCCACAGCTGGTCTGCGCTCTTGGGGTAACTACTCCATCATGGAGGATGCTGCTGATGCTGAGCGCTTTAACCTGACAAACCCGGTGAGCGATATCAACACTAATACCCAGAAGAAGCACAGCTATGCTATCTCGCAGCAGTTCTCTCTGAAGTGGACGCCTATCAAGGGGCTTGTGCTTCGTTCAGAGGGTAACTACAACATTTCTTTCCGCGATACACAGCGCTATTGGGGTTGGCTGACTTCTGAGGGTCAGAAGACTGTCCACCAGCAGATGCCGGTAGCTGCCTTGACCAATCGCACTACCGAGTCGTACACCTGGACCAATACGGCCAGCTACGATATGAGCATCAAGCTGCACAACCTCTCGTTCCTGCTTGGTCAGGAAATCTATAACACGCAGTATAAGGAGAATAAGCAGACTGCCCACCTCTTTGATCGTGGTATCGATGCAGAGACTGCCATTAACAACATGGCTCTCGGTCAGCCCTATGCTCAGGACACCTACACGCTGCGTTCTACACCAAACCGTACCGCTTCGTTCTTCGGACAGGTTTCTTACAACTTCGACCACAAGTACCTGCTCTCGGCTACGTTCCGCGCTGACGGTAGCTCGAAGTTCGCTCCTGGCAACCAGTGGGGTTACTTCCCCTCTATCTCTGGTGCTTGGGTAGTAAACAAGGAGAAGTTCCTGAAGGACGTGAAGTGGATTGATCAGTTGAAGATCCGTGCCGCTTTCGGTCTGGCTGGTAACAACAATATCAGCGACGACCTGTGGCGCTTCCTCTATACTTCGAACAACTCGGGTGGCCCTGAGTTTGCTTCGACCACTACAGCCAATGGTGAGCTGTACTACAGCACTCCCGGCAACTATCCTAACAAGGACATCAAGTGGGAGACCACCATTACCCGTAACTTGGCTGCCGATATCTCTTTGTTCGGCGGACGTATCACCATCACGCCGGAGTTCTATTGGAACACCACACGCGACCTGCTCTATCAGTCGCCAATCCCCGGCGTTTCCGGTTACAGCCGTCAGATGCAGAACATCGGTAAGGTACAGAACGACGGTTGGGAACTCACTGTCAATGGTGACATCCTGCGTGGTAAGGACTACGTGTTGAGTGCCAACTTCACGCTGGGTCATAACAAGATGACCATCAAGGCCCTGAATGCCACCGACACCCGCATCTTCAACTATGCTGGTGCCTGGAAGTCTAGCGACCAGAACGACTACCTGCTCGAAGTGGGTGGCGAGCTCGGTCTGATGTACGGTTACGTCTACGACGGCCTGTACACTTGGGACGAATTCCTGTATCCCACCACTCAGACCTATGCTGCCAATCCTAAGGGCAAGGGTCTCGTAAACGGCATTCTCGTAGGTGGTACAATTACCGACGGTTACGAGGGTAACTCAGGTAATGGTGTACTGGGTGGTTCACACTCTGGTTACAGTACCATGCCTGGTAAGATCAAGATTAAGGATTTGAACGGCGACGGACAGATCGACGAGAACGATAAGACCGTCATCGGCCGTACCACTCCCAAGTGGCAGGGCGGTTTCGGTATCTCTGGCCAGTGGAAGGATTTCGACTTCGTGGCTAACTTCACCTACATGCTCGACTTCGATGTTTACAATGCTACCGCTTATGCATTGTCAAGCATGTCGACCGGCCAGAACAATTTCACTAATGTCTATTCGAAGTTTGCTGACGGCCGCTGGCGTTACAGTGCTCCCGACGGCTTTACTGACCTGAGTGGACACAACATCACTGGTGAGTCTCTATATAAGAACGGTAACCTCGACGGTATGCCTGGTCTCTATAAGGACATGAACGCAAATGCTAAGATGTGGAACCCCGCTGACTTGGTGACTAACATCATGTTGGATGCCTTCGTAGAGGACGGTTCATTCATCCGCTGCTCTGACGTGACCATCGGCTACACACTGCCGAAGAGCCTCGTCAAGAAGATTTATGTAAATAAGGTTCGCGCGTATGTATCGGCTTCCAACCTCTTTATCCTGACCAAGTATTCTGGTTACGATCCTGAGGTGGACGTACAGTCTGGTTTGACTCCTTCTATGGACTACAATCGCTATCCGCGTGCACGCACTTTCTCTTGTGGTGTCAACGTAACGTTCTAATTGATAATCGATAATTGAAAATTGAAAATTATATGAAACTTAATAAGATATTTATCAGTGGACTTGCTATGCTGGCGTTGACTTCGTGCAACGACTACTTAGAGGTAGACCCTGCCACCAATGTGGCAAGCACCGAATTGGTGTTTGGCTCGGATGGTGAGATTCGCACGGCCCTGTATGGCATCTATGCTAAGGTTTGCTCCGACAACCTGTTTGGCGGCAAGCTGTATAATGATTTCCAGCTGAACAGTGACGTTGACTTCTATGCCAACTCGAACGAAGCAGCTGCCGGCAATCAGCCTCGTCGTTTCGACGTTCGCTCTGATGCCGGTAATGTGGAGACTCTCTGGAACAACCTCTACTCAGCTGTGGAGACGGCCAATGAGTTCATCTTCAATCTTCAGAACAATGGCACCTATGACGAGGAGACCGAGGACGCTGCCTCTGAGGCTGCTGACGGTACGATTACCACTGTTCAGGTGCCTAAGGTGACTGACGTGACCCAGATGATGGGTGAGGCCAAGGTGATGCGTGCCATGTTCTATCATGAGCTGTTAAGCTATTGGGGCGACATTCCCTTCACCCTGAAGTCTACTTACGAGACCGACAACCTGAATCCGGCCATCACGCCGCGTCAGGAAGTCAGCGACGCGCTGATTGCTGATCTGCAGCATGCTGCCGAGTATATGTATTCCGACAAGGATGGCAAGGTGGCTGCTCCTGAGCGTATCACCAAGGAGGCTGCTTATGCCATGATAGCCCGTCTGGCTCTGCAGGCTGGTGGTTACTCTCTGAACCATGAAGCCAACGATGTGACTGCTTATAAGATGACTCGTCCGTCTAACTATCAGGAGTACTATAAGATTGCCCGTGACTATGCCAAGAAGGTGATCGACGCGGGTGGTCACTCACTGAACAAGAGTTTCCGCGACGTATTTGTCGACGAGTGTAACTTCATCGTCACCACAGGTGACGACGCTATCTTCGAGATTCCTTTTGCCAAGGAAACCAATGGTAGCTGGGGTTATGCACAGGGTCCGACCAATGGTGTCGATACCGGTGTGGATACCGACTATTCGAACTCTGCTTGGGGTGCTACCAGTGGTGGCGTCCGTACTACTGCTTTCTATGGTTATTCGTTCGACGCAAAGGACCTGCGCCGTGACTACATTTGCGGTCTGTGGTACTATTCTAACCAGGGTCTGCCCACCATGCGCCTCGACTATGCTATGCACAACAACAAGTGGTCGAAGTTGTGGAATACCAATGGTCTGGGTAAGACCACGACAGGTGCTACAGGTATCAACTTTGCTTACATCCGTTACACCGATGTGCTGCTGATGTTTGCTGAGGCAGAGAACGAACTGAACGGTCCTACGGCCGATGCTCAGGAGGCATTGAAGGTTGTTCGCCGTCGTGCTTTCGCTTCTGAGGATCGGGCAGAGAAGGTCGATGCTTACGTTGCTGCAGCCACCTCTAAGGCCGACTTCCTGAAGCTGGTGCTCGACGAGCGCAAGTGGGAGTTTGCCGGCGAGAACATGCGTTGGAAGGACCTTGTCCGCAACAATATGTATGCTGAGAAGATTTTCTTCACCTTCCTCGATTATTATGCAATGACCGAGGCTATGGCCGGTACTTCTTCTTACATCGATATGGTTGAGGAGTACGACAAGGTTCCTTATAGCGATGTATTCGTACAGAGCATGTACTCTATTTTGGTCAAGAACTACAACGATCCCAACTTCCCCAACAAGGGTGTCTATATGTTCTACATTGCTAACCCGTATAACGGTGCTATGCAGAACCCGACAGGTACGGCTCCTGCCAAGTACTTCGAGGACAACGGACTGGATGAAATCTACAATCCTGTTTCTCCGAAGGCTATTACCGGTCTCTCGACCGCTTCTAATAGCGTTGCATGGACTACCACCACGCTGGCATGGTCTAACGACGATGGTTCGCCCAAGAATCAGATTGTCTACTCACTCTATGGATATATCCGTGTCAATCAGGCCGGTAACATCGTTGTTGTCGACAATGGTTCCGCTCAGTCGTTCAACATTAATACGAGCAATGCTCAGGATAACATCAATCGCCTGCCAGCTGTGCGCTATCTCCTGCCGATTCCTGATGAGGCAATTGCCCGTTCAGGCAATGTCTACAAGAACTACTACGGATATTAATTGATAATAGATCATTGAAAATTGAAAGTTAATATGAAAAAGATATTATTATTATCACTGGCCCTGTTGATGACACTGACCTTCGATTCTTGTAAGGATGATGACAAGAGCGTCCCCGAAGGTGCTGATGGTCGTTTGTTCCGCCCCATGTTCCGTAAGGACGACAATACCAATAAGGGCAGTAACGACCCCTACAATACGGTTATCACCGACTACAACACGGCCAACCTGTATTGGTACCTCGTTGATGGCGCTGCAGCCTATGAGATTGAGTGGACCACTCCTCATGCTTTCGTAGCCAATGGTGAGGATGCATGGGCTGAGACCGAGCAGAATGTAGATGGCAAGTTCCTGGAGGGACACGTCGTCGTTGCCGATCCAAATCGCTACAACCTCATCATCGAGAACATGAGCTACCAGAGCAGCTACCGTTTCTGCATCCGTGCCCTGAACTCGTTCAATCCGTCTGGCTATCAACTCTGGAGAGGCGAATCAGGTGTCTACGACGTACTGAACTCTGCTGATGCCGACTGGAAGAACGATCCGAAGAACTCGGCGTGGTACGGTCGCGGTAACCTCCGCGAGTGGGCTGACTACTTCCAGCTTGAGACTGCTCCCCGCGACTGGGTGCCTTTTGTCATCCAGGTGTCCGACATCACCAAGACTTCTATGAAGGTGACGCTGAACCGCAACATTGCTACCTATAAGGATGCTGAAAAGGACAAGTTCCGTCAGTACTGGCACTTCAAGGATGCAGAGCAGAATATCCTCTGTGTCGACTATCTGACTTTCGAGCCCAATGCCGGTACACCCAATGCTGTCGTACCTGCTCAGTTTGTGAAGTACGAGATTCCTGAGTCGGCATGGAACGAGGCGGGTATCGCTGAGATCGTCGTAGAAGGACTCTCTGAGAACTCTTGCTACAACATCAATGTATGGGACAAGCAGATTCCTCTGGCCATTGATGCCTGCTTCAACACCACGATGAAGCGCACCAAGGGTACACCGGCTCCTCCCATTCTCGTCAAGCATGAAGTATGGGCCAACGATACCATGGGTACCGATCCTGCTACCTGGAACATCTACGACATCTCGCAGTATAAGGCCTGCAAGCTCGATAATCTTCTGAACAGCTATTGCGAAAGCAGCACAACAGCCGAGAATCAGGTGTTCTATCTGGAAGGCGGCAAGACTTACTTCGTCAGTTCGAACGTACAGGTTTACAAGGGCTTCACCCTGCAGACCAATCCTGCCGACCTCGCTGCCGGTAAGGGACGTGCCAAGTTCTACCTGAGCGGTATGACCAAGACGGGTAGCTCTGTCAACAGCTGTAACTTCATGCTGGGTCGTCAGCCCGTTGCTGGTGAGAACGCCTCTATCACGCTCGACATCGACTCTGTCCGCTTCATGGACCTCGACGTCAACGTGCCTCAGGCCACCAACTACGGTCATGCCCAGGAGGGTATCGGCGGTGCTATCGGTAACTACTTCATGAACATGTACTCGAACGGTATGGGTATCAACGTCACCACACTGGAGTGGCGCAACTGCTCGTTCCAGGGACTCATCCGCGGATTCTTCCGTATCCAGGGTTCTAACGACTTCTACATCCAGCACATCCGTCTCGTTGGCTGCGACTTCTACAACTGCGGCTACTACTCACAGAATGGTGGTGACTATGCCTACATCTTCGGTGACCACAATGGTAAGACCAAGTCGAACATCTTGAAGGATGTCGAGGTCAGCGATTGTGTGTTCTACAACAACCCGAAGCGTTCCGTTGTTACCGACAATAACCGTAACCTGGTTTGGGACGAGAGCGTACGCTGGCACATCAGTCTGCACCACAACACCTTCGTCAACTTCTGTACCGTGGCCAACAACCCGATTCTGAACACCCGTTACAATCCTGGTGGCTCAGTGCTCGAGTTCCACGATAACGTCATTATCCTGACCAAGGATCCCGCTGATACAAAGCGTGGAATAGTGGTAGACGGTGGTGCTATCAAACTGGCGTCTGCCGGTTGGGACACCCGTGACATCCAGGGTGGTGACGGCAGCGGCCAGGTGACTTTCAACATCTACAACAACTGGACCACCAACGACGAGGAGCATCTCAGCAACGGGCAGCCCTTCTTGGCCAATGCCTTCAATGCTACGTCGAATGCGCCTGGTAAGTTCATCAAGGGCGGTGAGGGTATTTATCCTGCCGGTACCGACGAGCTGGCTGTACATCTGGAAGAGACCCTGCGTGCTACCGACCTGATGGAGAGCCCGAATCCGAAGTACTTCATCGGTGAGACACCTAAGGGCACCGACTTCCATACTGACAATGGTATCGACGGCCTCTACTACAAGCAGAACGACATTGTGCGCAACTCTGCTATCTACAAGAGCGGTGCAGGTTGTCAGCGTCTGCTGAAGGGAAAATAAAGTACAATTAATAATTAATAATTAATAATTAAGAGTTAAGAGCTATGAAGATTTATAAATATGTAACTGTACTTTTGGCTGTGTTGGCCATGTCGGCAACATTCTTCAGCTGCGACAGGGATAACGACATCACGGGCGACCCCATGGCTGATCACACCCAGGGCGACAAGCAGGACTATTGGATTGACTTCACACTGAGCAATCCCGGCAGCCTCTCAGCTGCAGCACAGGCCCGTTTCGTGGAACTGAAGGACACCACCATCTATGGCGAGAAGCTTATCAAGGTTATCGAGCACCCCATGTATGTTACGCTCGACTATGCCACGAACAACTTCAACAAGGTGGCTGCCCTGTCGAACGAGGAGAACGACATCGTGCAGAAGATCATGATTCCTACATTCTGTGTTGACACTGTCGGTGGTGTATGCCATAACGATTTTGAAGTTAAAATGACTTTGTCAAAAGACAGTATGCGGACTGAACTGGCTAATTACACTTGGAGTGCCAAGACTGCTTTCGACGGACCTGCTATGATTGCTGCCAACAGCAATAAATAGCTTTTATTTAAAAATAATCAAGGAGTGTGGACACTGCAATAGTGTCCACACTTTTTTTCTCCGGACGGAAATTTTTTTCTCCGGACGGAATTTTTTTTACGTCCGACAGATTTTTTTTTCGTCGGACAGAAATTTTTTTTCGTCCGACAGAATTTTTATCGCAGCCCCTTCGTAAACCTTTACGTATTTTTTTGCCCACAAAAAGAATAATTATTTTGTAGTTTCGGAATTATTCCCTATCTTTGCAACGTGTTATTATACACATAACGAATACGAAGATATTTTATTTACTAACATTTTAAACAAAACATTTTAAGCGTATGAAGAAAATTTTTACTCTTATTGCAGTAGCCGCTATGGCTTTGACAGTGAATGCCCAGACAACCGTTTTCTCGGCAACTCCATTGACTACACTTGGGGCCAATTGGGACACTCCTACGGGAGAAACAGAGATTACTGCAACATATGCAGAGATTGCTGGTGGAAAGATGTATACCATCAATCAGCAGGATGCTGCAAAGCAAATGATTAAGAAACAGGGCAATGAATATGCCTTCCAGTGCACTAACAATAACACCTTCTTTAAGGTTGTCCTTGACGAGGCTCTTCAGGCTGGTGACGTAATCAGTGTTCGTATGCAGTCAAGAACAGATACAGACCTTGGTCTTTTCTTTGACAAGAATGATTCTCGTCCTAGCGAGACATCTACTTCTATTATTCTTGCTACAGCTTCAGAGCAGGCTTGGGGTGACGCTCCCACCTATACAGTAGCCGCAGATGATGCCATCTGTGGAGAAAAGACCTTCTACATTTTCCGTGCGACAGGTAAGAGCACCTATTTCAATACTTTCAAGATTACTCGTAGTAGTACTACAGGTATTCAGGGTGTACAGGCTGAGAAGGCTGACGCTGCTGCTTACAACCTCGCTGGTCAGAAGGTTTCTGAGAACTACAAGGGCGTAGTGATCAAGAACGGTAAAAAGGTTGTGAAATAAAGACAGGCTATTCATTCACATAAAAGGTGGGATTCCTTACCGGAATCTCATCTTTTTTTTGTCTTTTAGGGCTACAAACAACGTATTGGTTCGTAAACCTTTGCGTAGATTTTTGCCCATAAAAAGAACTATAATTTTGTTGTTTCAGAAATAATTCCTATCTTTGCAACGTGTTATTACACACAAAACGAAAACGAAGATAATAATTTTACTAACAATTTAAACAAATCTTTTTTTGCGTATGAAGAAAATTTTTACCCTAATCGCAATGGCTGCTATGGCTCTTGGTGCTAGTGCTCAGACCGAGTGGAGACCATCTGAAGAGGCTCCTGCTGCTGGCTCTTCAATTATCAAAGACGACCTGCTGAAAGTTGCTACCGTTTTTGAAACGACCTGTTCGAAACTGAAGGACGAAGTTGGCAATCTGACTCCTGTGACTTATGGTGGCAAGACCTTTGAGACTTACATGCAGATTCGTGTGGATGCCGCTCCGACTGCTGACAATCCTACCGGAACCGACAAGGGTGGCAGTACTCCTCTGGTGATTACTGCCAAGAAAAATGTTGATCTGACTGTTTATTATCGTCGTCAGGCTGCTAATGATGCTTATGCCGAGAATGACGGTAAGGACATGAAGCTCATCGACCAGAGTAAGCCTTCCGCAGCTATTGCTGCAGTTACTTATGAGACCTTTGATATTGACGGCGCTTATGCTAACGCAATAAAAGTATTCAAACTGGAAGAAGGCAAGGTATATACCCTCTGGGCTCGTGGCACTACAGGCCGTCTCTATGGTCTTGATTACGTCGAAGGTACTGGTGCCGGTGGTGGCGGTGGAGAAGCTGGCGATGGCACATTCATGATTTCTTTCGATGGAATGAGCGCTGCCAACAAGCTGGAGTTCTCCAATGGTTTCACGCTTCAGATTACGGGTAATGAAACCAAGACTATTGGTAATGGTAAGAACTTGAATATCAATGGAACAGACTATCAGTCCATGAAAGTTTCAAACGGTGCTCAGAATACATTGACTTTGCCTGCTGGAAAGGTGGCAAAAGACATCACATTCTACAGCTACGTGAATAAGGATGCAGCTACAGATCGTGATTCTTATTGGAAGGAAGTTGCAGGTATTAATTACGATGCCACAACCTCAGGTGGTCTCTTCCAGTGCTTCAACACCGACCTTTCCAATCCCGACAAGCGTACCTATGACTTTGGCGAGAACCGTCTGAACGCCATTACTTTCACCAACACAGGTGAGCAGTGCTGCTACGTTATTGAGATCACTATCGCTGCAGGCGAAGTCGTTAGTGGCATTGAGAATGTAAAGGCTACCGTAGTAGACCTGAATGCTCCTGCTTACAACCTCGCAGGTCAGAAGGTTTCTGAGAACTACAAGGGCGTAGTGATCAAGAATGGCCGTAAGATGATTCAGAAGTAATTCATACCAACACTACCAATGATATAATGAGAGCGGACCCATATATAGGTTCGCTCTCTTTACAAAACAAAACGGGAAACAAACTACGAACAACATATTCACATATCAAACAACGATTCTATGAACCATTTACTACGATTCTTTGCTTCCGCCTTGCTGCTGTTGTTGGGCGTCAGCACACACGCAGAGAATTATCCCTATCGTGCCGACTGTCTGTGGCTGACAGTTCCTGACCACGCCGACTGGCTTTACAAGACTGGTGAGAAAGCCAAGGTCGAGGTTAGCCTCTACCGCTATGGCATTCCTCAGGATGTTGGGGTGACCTATGAAATCGGTCCTGACATGATGCCTGCGACGTCGTCTGGCAAGGTGATGCTGAAGAACGGCCGTGCCGACATCGACATGGGTACCATGAAAACCCCAGGCTTTCTCGATCTTCGCCTGAAGGCCTCGCTCAACGGTCACAGCTATGAGCACCACGTGAAGGTAGGTTTCTCGCCCGAACAGCTGAAACCCTATACCAAGAATCCTGCCGACTTCAATGACTTTTGGTCGAAAGCTCTCAGTGAGGCACGCAAAGCGGTGAGCACCGAGCGCTTGCTGGTAAGCAGCAAGAGGGTAGAGGAGTACTGCACTGACGCGACCGACATGTTTCTGCTGAAACTCAACACCGATCCGCACCACTGCATCTACGCCTACCTCTCCATGCCCAAACTCTCAACTCTCAACTCTCCTCGCAACGCCACACTCTCTAAGAGAGAACTCTCAACTAATAAGTATCCTGTCGTTCTCTGTCCTCCGGGAGCTGGTGTGAAAACCATCAAGGAACCCATGCGCAACCTCTATTATGCCCGCAACGGATTCATCCGCCTGGAGATAGACATTCATGGTCTGAATCCTGAGATGACGGCAGAGCAGTTCAAGGAAATCAGCAGTGCCTTCGACCGCGAGAACGGCTATCTCTGCAATGGTCTCTACGACAAGGACAACTACTATATGAAGCATGTCTACGTAGCCTGCGTACGTGCCCTCGACTACCTCTGCTCACTGCCCGAATGGGACGGCAAGAACGTCTTCGTACAGGGCGGCAGCCAGGGTGGGGCACTTTCGCTCATCACCGCCGCACTCGACCCTCGTGTCACCGCCTGTGTGGCTAACCATCCGGCACTGAGCGATATGGCAGGTTATCTGGCCAACCGCGCCGGAGGATATCCGCACTTCAACAGACAGCACAACATGCTGACACCCGCAAAGGTCGAAACCATGGCCTACTACGACGTCGTGAATTTCGCCCGCCGCATCACCTGTCCCGTCTTCATGACGTGGGGCTACAACGACAATGTCTGTCCACCCACCACCAGCTACATCGTGTGGAACCTTATCACTGCCCCCAAGGAGTCGCTCGTCACCCCCGTCAACGAACACTGGACCAGTGACGACACCAATTACGGACAGATGCTATGGCTTAAGAAATACATTAAATAATTGTACAAAACAATCATGAAACTAAAACTACTATTGACTACCGTACTTGCCATGATAACAGTGGCGGTGACGGCACAGACTGAGAGAATGATAGCATTTCCCGGCGCTGAGGGCTTCGGACGCTTTACTACTGGTGGTCGCGGCGGCAAGGTGTACCACGTTACGACATTGGAAGATAATGGAAAAACCTCGCTGGTGGGCTCGTTCCGCTGGGCCAACGCACAGAGTGGTCCGCGCACCATTGTGTTCGATGTTAGCGGTACCATCATGCTCAAGTCAGCCCTGCGCATCAGCAAGAACACGACGGTAGCTGGTCAGACGGCACCTGGCGACGGCATCTGCCTGGCCAACTATCCCGTGACGTTGGACGAGAATGTCATTGTCCGTTATGTACGCTTTCGGTTAGGCAACGAAGCCATCAAAACCAATCCTACGGCCCATGAGGGCGACGGTTTGGGCGCTATGGACCGGAAGAACATTATTGTGGACCACTGTTCTGTCAGTTGGTCCATCGACGAGTGCCTCTCCGTCTATGGCTCGAAGGACATCACCGTGCAGTGGTGTATCTCCTCGCAGAGCCTGGTGAATGCGGGCCATTCCAAAGGCAATCATGGCTATGGCGGCAACTGGGGTGGCAGCGGAGCATCCTATCATCACAACCTCATGATTCATCACACCAGCCGTACACCCCGTCTGGGTCCGCGTCCAGGTACACAGACCGACGAGCGCATGGATTTGCGCAACAACGTTATCTACAACTGGGGCGGCAACGGATGCTACGGCGGCGAGGGCATGAACGTCAACATCGTCAACAACTACTACAAGCCCGGTCCCGGCACACCCTCGGGCACCAAGGGTATGCGCATTGCCAGCATCAATATCCGTACCTCGGACTACACCAAGCACGACACGGCATCACCCAACGAATGGGACAAAATGTGGCACGTATGGGGAAAGTATTTTGTCGACGGCAATGTGAACTCCAAATACAGTCAGGTGACCAACGACAACTGGACCTACGGCATCTACAACCAGATAGATGCCAACGGCAACGACGGCACCTACACCGAAGTCACTAAGGATACGATACGCTTGGAGGAACCCATCGCATTCGTGGCTACGACGACGCATACCGCCGAGCAGGCCTACGAGAAGGTGCTGCAGTATGTGGGTGCCTGTCTGCACCGCGACGCACTCGACGACATCATGATTAGTGATGCCCGCGACGGTGTGGCCACTTTCACGGGCGCTGGCAATAGCTCAGGATTCATCAACTCGCAGGATGATGTCAAGTCGAAGATTCCCACCTTATGGCCTGAACTGAAACAAGAAGCGCCCAAGGCCGATACCGACGGCGACGGCATGCCCGACGAATGGGAAGACAGTCACGGCCTGGACAAGAACAATAAGGCCGACGGCAATCAGACCGGTAAAGGCGGCTACACGAACCTCGAAATCTATCTGAACTCGCTGGTGGCCGACATTACGGCAGCCCAGAACGAAGGTGGCGAGCTGAAGGGCGAGAAGCTGCCTTCAGAAACCACCGGCATCAGGACAGTTGAAAGTTTCAAGTTTCAAGGTCAAGGTTCCACGTTCTACGACCTTCATGGTCGCAAAGTCTCCAACCCCTCAAAGGGCATCTACATCCATAACGGCCGTAAAATAGTGGTTTAATATGATTAAAAGAATAACACGAATCATCCTGCTTTGCTTGATGCTGACGTTAACGGCATCGGCACAGCAACGCCAGAAGTACGAGTTCATGCGCAATCTGCCCGTGTATGCCGATTCGTTGTTAGCCGACCTGACCTATCCGATGGCTTGGGGCAACAGCGATATCAGCGACTTCGACGCATGGAAACAAGTGGCCCGGCAGAAGGTCTTTGACTGCATGCTGACGCCACCTCCGCCACCAGCAGAAGGGTACGACGTGAAAGTGCTTTTCGAAGAGCAGCGCGAAGGTTATAAGGCTCGTAAGCTGGAGATTCGCCTGTCCAGATATTACACCGTTCCTGCCTATGTGTTGATTCCTGACGGGAAAGGACCGTTCCCTGCCGTCAATGTCCTGCACGACCATGGTGCCCACCTGTTTATCGGTAAGGAGAAGATGATTCGTCCGCTGGCGTGCGAGCCCGACGAGGTGAAGGCCGATGCCGAAGCATGGCTGGCAGGCTACGAGGGACAGTTCTTTGGCGACTATCTTGCCCAGCACGGCTATGTGGTATTCTCGGCCGATGCACCCATGTGGGGTGAACGCGGACAGAAAGAAGGAGCCCTCCGTGACCGCTACGACATGATAGCAGGCAATATGATGATGTACGGCATCGATCTGTCGGCCTACATGACCTACGACGACATTGCCGGAACGGAATTTCTGGCATCGATGCCGGAAGTCGATCCCAACCGTATCGGCTGCACCGGATGGTCAATGGGTGCCTATCGTGCATGTATGCTGTCAGCACTGTCTGACCGCATCAAAGTGGGAGCCGCCGTGTGTTGGATGGTAACCGCCGACGAGCAGATGGGATTCAAGTACCAACGTACGGAGAACGGTGGCTTCGCCAACTGCTTTCCAGGCTTGCGCCGCTGGCTCGACTACCCGCATGTAGCCAGTATAGCCTGTCCCAAGCCTATACTGTTCATCAATGGTTCACAAGACAAGCTCTTCCCCGTGGCAGGTGTAGAGAAAGCCTTCAAGATCATGCACGACACGTGGGATAGTCAGGGAGCCGCCGACAACCTTGAAACCGAACTATGGGATATGCCCCACAGTTGTGGCAAGAACTCGCAGCTACGCGTACTCGATTTCTTCGAGAAGCATCTGAAATAATCGCTAAATTTGCAGCCATATTTATGATTGTTTATGAAGAAAAGCAGAATGATATCGGTATTGTTGAGCATATTCATGATGTTCGTGTCAAATACAATGCGAGCTGACGACGTTATTTCACAGTTCCGTATTCTGGGTGGTGAATTGAGTAACTCAGCAGCAACGTCGGTGAGTGATATTGACGAGGTGTTACCACGAATGAAGGCGCTGGGGCTGAACACGGTACTGGTGCCAGTCTATTGGGAGTTTCTTGAACCTGTGGAGGGACAACTGGACTTCACGCTCGTTGATCGTACTATTGAAGTGGCCCGTCAGCAAGGGCTGAAGATAGTTCCTCTGTGGTTCGGGGCTTGGAAGAACTCGATGTCGTGCTATGCGCCAGCCTGGTTCAAGCGTGATGTAAAACGATTCCCGAGGGCTGTAACGGCAGAAGGAAAACCATTGGAGATAGCCTCGTGCTTGAGTGGCAACGTGCTACAGGCCGACCTGAAAGCCTTTTCCGCGCTGATGCAGCGTATCGCTGAGAAAGACCCGCAGCGTGAAGTGGTTATCTTGATGCAGATTGAGAACGAGATTGGTATGCTGGAGTCGGCACGTGACCACTCGCCACTGGCTGAGAAAGCCTACCGCCAGCCTGTTCCCCTTGCATTGCTTAAAGCGTTGGACATCAAAAAGCAAGGGAATTGGAGTGAGGTCTTCGGTACAGACGACTATACCGATGAGAAGTTCATGGCCTGGCACTATGCCTGTTATGTAGAGCATTTGGCAAAGGCAGCAAAACGTATCCACAATATGCCGCTTTATGTGAACGCGGCGATGAACAGTCGTGGTCGTAAGCCTGGTGAATACCCGTCAGCAGGTCCGTTGGCGCATCTCGCTGATATATGGAAAGCTGGTGCTCCCAGCATCGATATTCTTGCCCCAGACATTTACGATACTGGTTTTAAGTCGTGGGTCTCGCAATATGCTATGCCATTACGGCCACAAGACGGTGGCAAGGTGAAGAACCGCCTCTTCATTCCTGAGAGTCGTTGCTGTGAGAACAGTGGTGTTCGCGCCCTCTATGCTTTTGGAGAGCATCAGGCCCTTGGTTTCTCGCCTTTCGCCATCGACCAGGCTTCACCCAAAGAGACGGAATCTGTAACGCAGGCCTATAATCTGCTAAGCCAGATATTCCGCCTAAAAACAAGTGCGGTAGCAAATTCTTCACTCTTCACTCTTCATTCTTCACTTAATACCTGGGGTTTGCTTTTCGATCAAGATGATAAGGAACGCATCATTGATGACGAAGGTGTGGTGATGACCTGCCGCCACTATTTCACTTTGCCTTGGGATCCTCGTGCTACTGATGGCTCGACATGGCCTGAGGGTGGCGCCATGCTGATCCGATTGGGCAAATACGACTATCTGTTGGCAGGCAGTGGGGTAGTGGTTGACTTTAAGACTCGCACAGAGAAACAGCAGGAACAACAGAAGAAATTGGGCGAAGACGGTTTCGCAGAAGCAGGCAATAAGACCTCAAACTTCAAATCTCAAACTTCAAAGTTCACAGGTTCCCGTCTTGGGCTTCTTTCTGTCGATGAAGTCACCATTGACCATCAAGGGCAGATGCAATTCCTTCGTCGTCATAACGGCGACCAGAGTCATCAGGGCCGCCATGCCCGCATCAGCGTTGGCGATTGGAAGATTCTGCACATACAACTATACGAATATAAATAAAGGTATTACATTAAGAATCCTCCATATCACCAGCGATAGAAGAACTGGCCAGTTCATTGGCGGTTGCGGAATTGGTTTGTACACAAACGTTTACGTAACTATTTTGTCGTAGATACGGAATAGGTTTGCGAATCTTTTCGTAACTTTGCAAAACCAATTGTATTAATTCTACTAAAACAAACACTTATGAAAGACTTACAGATGTACATCAATGGCCAGTTCTGCGAGAGTTCGAACGGCAAATGGATCGATGTGTTGAACCCCTCGACGGAGGAAGTAATCAGTCGTCAGCCGGAAGGCACGATTGAGGATGTAAACCGTGCACTGGATGCTGCCCGTGCCGCTCAGAAGGCGTGGGCCAAGGTGCCTGCCATTGAGCGTGCCCAGTATCTGCTGAAGTTTGCTGCCGGCATCAAGGCCCGCGAGCAGGAATTCACGGAAATCATCATGCGCGAGCAGGGCAAGACGCGCACATGGGCATCTATCGAGGTGGGAGCTACCATTGCCTATTTTGAGTATATGGCTACCTTCGCCCGTCATATCGAGGGTGAGATCATCCCCAGCGACCGTCCTAATGAGACCATTCTGCTCACCAAGAAGCCTATCGGCGTCGTGGCAGGTATCCTGCCCTGGAACTTCCCGTTCTTCCTGATTGCACGTAAGGCTGGTGCAGCGCTGATTGCTGGCTGTACGATAGTCATCAAGCCCTCACAGCTGACTCCCGAGAACTGTACCGAATTTGCCAAGGTGGTGGCCGACAGTGGCCTGCCCGCAGGTGTCATCAACATCGTCACGGGTAAGGGTTCTGTCATTGGCAACGAGATGGCCGGAAGTCCGAAGATCGACATCGTCTCTGTGACGGGAAGTGTCGGTGCTGGTGAGAGCATCATGGCTGCTGCAGCGAAGAATATCACGAAGGTCAGTCTCGAGTTGGGCGGTAAGGCACCGGCCATCGTCATGAAGGATGCCGACCTTGAGCGTGCTGCCCAGTGGATTGTCGATAGCCGTATCGGTAACAACGGACAGATTTGCAACAATGCTGAGCGCGTCTATGTACAGAAAGAGGTGAAAGAGGCGTTCACCAAGATTCTTGTCGACAAGATGTCGAAGGTGAAGGTCGGCGACCCCTGCCAGGACAAGAGCGTCGACATGGGTCCGCTAGTGGAGCAGCGTGCCCTGGAGAGTGTCACCGAGAAGGTGGAGCGCGCCATCAAACAGGGTGCCAAGTTGCTCTGTGGTGGACAGCGCGTAGGCACGAGGGGTTACTTCTATGCCGCTACTGTGCTCGACGACTGCCGTCAGGACATGGACATCATCCACGAGGAGACGTTTGGTCCGGTGATTCCGTTGGTGGCCTTCGAGACACTCGACGAGGTCATCGCTATGGCCAACGACTGCGAATATGGTCTGGCTTCGAGCATCTTCACGAAGGACCTGAATGTGGCAGTGAAGGCTTGCCGCGAGCTGGAGTTCGGCGAGACCTACATCAACCGCGAGCACTTCGAGGCCATTCAGGGCTTCCACGCTGGCGTGAAGAAGTCGGGTATCGGTGGTGCCGACGGCAAGCATGGCGTTGAGGAGTATCTGGTCACCCACGTGACGTACCTGGATACATACGAGGATATGTAGTATCCATTACTCCTTTAATTCCCACACAAAACAACGCCAGGTGAAGAAAAAAGCCGGAAAGATTGGAACTTTCGGCTTTTTTTCTTATCTTTGCCCCACTATTAGGATGCTCCTTGCAGACGTCCGACTATCTTGTACATAAAAATTAAACTATGAAACGAATATTACTATTTTCAGCATTTCTCCTCTGTACAATGCTTAGCCTTGCAGCAGATTTTACAGTAGATGGTCTCAGTTATAATATTACTTCCACCACCGATCTTAAGGTTGAGGTAACAAAATCTCTCACTCAGCCATCAGGTAATCTGACCATTCCGGCAAGTGTGGAATACGGTGGTAAGACTTACACCGTGACGGGTATCGGATACCAGGCTTTTAATTTCAGCTTTAACCTGACCTCCGTCATCATTCCCAACACGGTGACGTACATAGCAGAATGGGCTTTTATTTCTTGTAATAAACTGACCTCCGTCACCATCCCCAACTCCGTAACGACCATTGGCGAAGGAGCATTCTCAGGCTGCAAAAGCTTGACCTCCATCACCATTCCAGACGCTGTGACAAGTATTGAAGGCTCAACATTCTATGGTTGTATCTAAACGGGTATAAATAACCAGGGATAACTAATACAAACCATTTGTAAAACGCTCATTTTCAATAATTTTTGACTTTTAACACTTGGT
>CACWWZ010000007.1 GCA_902764705.1 uncultured Prevotellaceae bacterium
CCGCCTGCGCCGATGGTACTGCAATGCAATGCGGGAGAGTAGGAGGCCGCCACTTTTTTTCAGAGAGAAGCCCTTTCATCAGCAACGATGAGAGGGCTTTCTTCGTTTTTTAGTGCATTATTTAAAAATCTAATAGATAAAGTGTTGTTTTTCCAATAGAAATGATTATCTTTGCACGGTAAAATCAAATAGATTCACTCCTAATGAAGACTTTTTATCTACTATTTGCATGTGTTTTGTTTACTGGTTGTGGCTTGGTTCATAACAGTGAAGACGACAATCTGCTTACTTCTAAGTTTAATGGTACTTGGAATATTCATGAAGGTATAGAACGTGACTTCGATGGCGTCATAACATATCATGCACTCCCTTGGGGTGGCCTTGTCGCTAGTGTCAAAAAACAGAATATGCCCGTTGACTGGTCGGAGTACGAATCAATTTGTTTTGAATTTGCTAAGCCGACGGAAGTAGCTACTCAAATTAATATATCCGATAAGATAAGGACGACGGGTAAACCGGGTATTACTTCGTTGACGTGCTATTTTGATGGTCAGGATATGAGATCTATTGATGAAATAGCACTCCAGGCTGTTGATACCAGTACACTTTATGTAAAGAGAGTTTACTTGACTCCTGGTAGTAGCGTGTGGGAGTCAACGCCTATTTGGGAAGGTAATTGTTCTTTTGGTAATTGGGAAAATGGTTTTGTGATTAAACCAGAACAGTTTACTTCTGCCCTAGAGGGAGATAAATTGGAACTTATATATAAAACGGATACGAGTGATCCAAGCATTACATATTGGCTTTTCAAGACAGTTATCAATACAACAGACACGACCCTTGAGGGAAATGAAAACGAATTGAATCCTTGGGGTTGTGTGATGATGGGTAAGGCTTCTAAGGTCTATCGCATTATCCTAACCGCAAATGATATCAAGAAATTGCGTGAAAAGGGATTGTTTGTTAATGGGTATTATAATATAGTTACTCAAGTAAATCTATTGCGTAGAGGTTATGTAGAGCAGTGATTCTCTTTTAATAAAGAAAAACGAGGTACGCAGGTTATTTGTTTTGCCCTACGTACCTCGTCATATTTTAAACGACCTCTATTCCCTGCTCCTCGCAAAGTTTCAGGCTCATCTCCTTCAGTTTGAACTTCTGGATTTTGCCAGAACCTGTCAGCGGGAACTGGTCGATAAAGAATACGTATTTCGGAATTTTATAGCGTGCTATCTTGCCGCGACAGAACAACTGTACGTCCTCGGCAGTCATCTTGGCGCCCTCTTCCAAAATGATGAAGGCACCAACTGCCTCACCATATTTCTTAGAAGGTACAGCAGCCACCTGCACGTCTCTGATTCCTGGCATGTGGTAGAGGAACTCCTCGATTTCGCGCGGATAGATGTTCTCGCCACCGCGGATAATCATATCCTTGATACGACCGGTAATCTTATAGAAACCCTCCTCGTCCTTTACACCCAAGTCGCCAGAATGCAGATAGCCGTTCTTGTCGATAACCTCATCCGTAGCTTCTGGGTTCTTATAGTAGCCCTTCATCACGTTGAAGCCCTTGCAGCACATCTCACCCTGCACGCCTACGGGACACTCTTCTCCAGTTTCTGGGTCGAGCACCTTTACGTCTACAAACGGGAAGTCGCGACCTACTGTGGTGCAGCGCTGCTCGAAGGTATCGTTCAGACAGGTCTGCGTCATACCTGGCGACGATTCTGTCAGTCCGTAAACACTGGTGATGGTCATATACATCTTTTCTGATACCTGCTTCATCAATTCGATAGGACAGAGACTACCCGCCATGATACCCGTGCGCAGACAGCTTAGATCGAACATATCGAACATCGGGTGGTTCAGTTCTGCTATAAACATCGTGGGTACACCATAGACTGCAGTACATCTTTCTTTATGAATAGAGGCAAGCACGACCAGTGGGTCAAATTTCTCTACCATCACCTCTGTACATCCGTGTGTCAGACAGTTCATCGTGGCGAGCACCACACCGAAACAGTGGAATAGCGGTACACAGACACAAAGCTTGTCATCCTGAGTAAAGCCCATATTCTCACCAGTAAAGAATCCATCGTTGGCTATACCGTAGTGAGTCAGCATCACGCCCTTGGGGAATCCCGTGGTGCCACTGGTGTATTGCATGTTACAGACATCGTGGCAGTCGACATTCTTCTTCATCTCGTTCAGCGTCTCGTCCTCGATGTTCTGTCCGAGGAGCAGCAACTCTGCCGTATTGTACATGCCACGATATTTCTCCATACCAATATATACGACGTTTTTCAAGTATGGGAATCGCTTGCTGTTCAAATGTCCACGTTCGCAGGTCTTCAGTTCGGGCAACATGGTGTAGGTCATATCGACATAGTTACAATCCCATGTACCGTCAGTGATGCAAAGAACTTCCATATCAGAGTCTTTGCACAGATATTCCAACTCGTTCTGCTTGTAGTTGGTATTTACCGTGACGAGAACGGCTCCAATCTTGGCAGTGGCATAGAGGAAGGTAAGCCAGTCGGGTACGTTGGTTGCCCAGATACCCACGTTCGAACCCTTCTTTACGCCAATCGAAATCAATCCCTTGGCCAGATTATCCACGCGCTCGTTAAACTTGCTCCACGTAAAGCGAAGGTTGCGGTCACTATATACGATATATTCCTTGTCAGGTGTCGTCTCTGCCCAATGTTCCAGCCATTGGCCGAGGGTACGCTCATGCAGCGTATATCCGGCACTTCCTGTCTCTGCAGGGTATGTTCTGTCTGGCAGCGGTCTGCCTGCCATGTCTAATTTCACGTTACTCATTCTTTTATTCGTTATAACGATATTACGGGATAACGGTTAATTAAAATGGGATGTAGACAACAGCCAGAATCTTGGCGCTCTTGCCGGGTGCACCATGTACGTGGTGTTTGACTATAGAATCATAAAAAATGGAGTCTCCCTCTTTCAAAGTATAGGTTTCCTTGCCGTAGACAATCTCTACCTCACCCTGCATGACGTAGATAAACTCTTCGCCTTCGTGAGCCGAAAGCTGGAACTCAGGACTCTCCTCAGGGTTAATGTCAATGACGAACGGCTCCATGTGGCGACCGGCCTTCTGCTGTGCCAACGGGTGATACTCCATGTGTTTACGTGCATCGGTAGCTCCGTTTGAGAAACTGATGCTACTATCGCGCTCACGATCTTCTGCGCGACAAACTACAGGTCCCAAAGCATCGTTGTCGTCCATGAATGTACCCAGACGCACACCCAGAGCTCTTGCAATTTTAATCAGCGGGCCTAACGATGGCATATTTTGTCCGTTCTCAATAGATGATATCTGGTCTATTGACAGGCCACTGCTCTCTGCTACTTCCTCTATACTGAGGTTCTTGGTTTCCCTAATCCCTTTGATCTTGGATCCTACAAAAGTGTTGTTTTCTGACATATTATACAATATTGAACGTGCAAAAGTACTAAAAAAAGGCCAATTATTGCATAACCTTTAAAAATTTAACACATTTTGCGAATAGATATTCAATAAAGTTGTGTCAATTGCGTTAATATAGACGTATGCAATGGACTGATAGAATCAGA
The DNA here is from genome assembly GCA_902764705.1 of uncultured Prevotellaceae bacterium. Taxonomy (GTDB): domain Bacteria; phylum Bacteroidota; class Bacteroidia; order Bacteroidales; family Bacteroidaceae; genus Prevotella. Next base: position 3,598 of record CACWWZ010000007.1, read on the forward strand.
CAAGTGAAGATTCTGCTGGTGACGTTGGCAGTTATTATTGCTGTGGCGTCGCTGCTGATATCCCATTTTCTGGTGCGCGACCTCTCGAAGGAGGAACAGCGCCGCATGGAAGTGTGGGCACAAGCTCTGCATGCCTTGAACGAGGCTGACGAAACGACGGATGTCACCTTGATTTCCAATGTTTTGGAGGGCAATAATACCATTCCCGTTATTGTTGTGAGTGACGAGGGCATTATCAGCGACTACCGCAATATCGAAGATACAACCCAACTTGAAAGCTATGCAAAACGCATGATACAGTCTGGCGACACCATTCGAGTGGACCGTCAGTTGGTTTGTTTCGATGAATCGATTATGTTGAAACGCCTGCAGGCTTGGCCCTATGTCCAGTTGGGCATTGTGCTTATCTTCGTAGTTGTGGCCATCTTTGCCTTATTGTCGTCAAAACGTGCCGAACAGAACAAGGTGTGGGTTGGATTGTCCAAAGAGACAGCACATCAGTTAGGAACTCCCGTCTCGAGTCTGATGGCATGGGTTGAGATGCTGAAAGAACAGTATCCTGACGACGACCTCCTGCCCGAAATGGACAAAGATGTCAAACGTCTGCAACTGATAGCAGAGCGTTTCTCAAAGATTGGTTCATTGCCTGAGCCCGTCGATGCTTCGATGAACGAGGTGCTGGCTCATGTTGTCAGCTATATGGACCGTCGTACGTCCAGCCAGGTGCAGATGATAACCCATCTGCCTGAAAAAGAGGTTGTTGTTAAGATGAATGCTTCGCTCTTTGAGTGGGTTGTCGAGAATCTATGTAAGAATGCCGTTGACGCGATGGAGGGTAAAGGTACCATTACGCTGACTCTACAGGAAGAACCCGGTAGTGTGGTCATCGAGGTACAGGATACTGGAAAAGGCATCCGAAAGAAGGACCTGAAGAACGTGTTCACTCCAGGATTTACCACCAAGAAGCGTGGTTGGGGATTGGGTCTGTCGCTGGCTCGCCGTATCGTAGAGGAATACCATCGAGGACGTATCTTCGTCAAGAACTCTGAATTGGGTAAGGGTACCACGTTCCGTATAGAAATGCCCAGATAATTGCACATTGTACGCCATGAATGTGCAAAGTGAAGCCTCGTTAGTGGCTGATTTTCAATAAAAAGCGAAAATTTTCTTAATTCTTAATTCTTAATTCTTATTTTTTTCGTAACTTTGCAGCCCGTATGTGTAGTTTGGAGACTTATAAGATTGATTTGAAGGGGTTGAAAGAGGACGAAACCGTTCTCGACTTCGACCTTCACGATGATTTCTTTCAGTCTTTGGACGGCTCTCAGTTGGAGCATGGAGCATTGCATGTGTCAGTGTCTATACGCAAGATGACTGGCTTTTTCGAACTCCTGTTCCATACCGAAGGCTCTGTCACAGTCAGCTGCGACCGTTGTCTCGACGACATGGAGCAGCCAATCTCTACGGACAACCGTATGATGGTAAAGCTGGGCGACACATATTCTGACGAGGATGATACTGTGACAATCGACGAGAACGAAGGAATACTCGACCTGTCGTGGTTCATCTACGAGTTTATTATGCTGGCCATACCCATCAAGCACGTTCATGCACCTGGAAAATGCAATAGTGCGATGACACAGAAGCTCGAAGAGTTGAGTGGCGCTGTCCGAAGCGGCGAAGAGGAGGCAGAAGCAATAGACCCTCGTTGGGAAGCATTATTAAAATTAAAAAAGTAAAAAGGTAAAACATTTAAAAGTTATACAATTATGGCACATCCTAAAAGAAGACAATCGAACACTCGTACCGCTAAGCGTCGTACACATGACAAGGCAGTAGCTCCCACACTGGCTGTATGCCCCAACTGTGGTGCTTATCACATCTACCACACCGTATGCCCCACCTGTGGCTACTATCGTGGCAAGATTGCCATTGTTATGGACGAAGCTGCTGAATAATGAGTAAAATCAATGCGATAATCACCGGTATTGGTGGCTACGTGCCTGACTATGTTCTGAACAATGCAGAACTGTCACGCATGGTAGACACCAATGACGAGTGGATTATGACGCGCGTTGGTATCAAGGAGCGTCGTATCCTCACCGAGGAAGGTCTTGGCACCAGCTATATGGCCCGTAAGGCTGCCAAACAGCTGATGCAGAAGACTGGCGTTGATCCGGATACCATTGATGCTGTCATTGTCACCACCTCGACGGCAGATTATAAGTTCCCCTCCACAGCCAGCATTGTGCTGGGCAAACTCGGACTGAAGAATGCTTTTGCGTTCGACCTCTGGGGCGCCTGCTGTGGATTCCTCTATACGCTCGACGTTGCCGGCTCGATGATCCAGAGTGGCCGCTACAAAAAGATCATTGTCATTGGTGCCGACAAGATGTCGTCAGTGGTCGACTATAAGGACCGTGCGACCTGTCCGCTCTTTGGCGATGGTGCAGCAGCAGTGTTGCTTGAAGGCACGCAGGAGGAGAACATCGGTGTGATGGACTCATACTTTCGTGCTGACGGCAAGGGCCTGCCTTTCCTGCACATCAAGGCTGGAGGTTCTGTCAGTCCTCCCAGTCACTTCACCGTCGACCACCGCTTGCATTACCTCTATCAGGAGGGTCGCACCGTGTTCCGCTATGCAGTGACGAACATGAGCGACGATTGTGCTCTCATTGCTGAACGCAATGGTCTGAATAAGGATAACATCCAGTGGGTCATTCCTCACCAGGCCAATATGCGTATCATTGAGGCCGTTGCCAAGCGCCTGGAGCTTCCTATGGAGCAGGTGATGATCAATATCGAGCATTTCGGAAACACTTCAGCGGCAACCATTCCCCTGGCACTTTGGGAGTATGAACATCTGCTGAAGAAGGGTGACAACCTCATCATGACCGCCTTCGGAGCAGGTTTCGTACATGGAGCAAGCTACTATCGCTGGGCGTATGATGGAGGAGCCAAATGAGAAATGAATAATGAGTAGTGAGAAATGACTCACAAAGCAGGATTCGTGAATATTGTTGGTAATCCCAACGTAGGTAAAAGTACGCTCATGAACCAGTTGGTTGGTGAGCGTATTTCGATTGCGACGTTTAAGGCTCAGACGACGCGCCATCGCATCATGGGCATCGTCAACACCCCAGACATGCAGATTGTGTTCTCAGACACGCCTGGTGTGCTGAAGCCTAACTACAAGCTGCAGGAGTCGATGCTGGCCTTCTCGGAGTCAGCTCTTCAGGATGCCGACGTGTTGCTCTACGTGACTGACGTGGTGGAGAACCCTGAGAAAAATATGGACTTCTTGGAGAAGGTGCAGAAAATGACCATCCCCGTCATCCTGCTCATTAATAAGATTGACGAGTTAACTAGTGATGCAAGTATGACTAGTAAGTCTAGTAATACTAGTCAGACTAGGCTGACCGCTATCGTCGACAAGTGGCACACTCTGCTCCCCAATGCGGAGATTCTGCCCATCTCAGCTAAGAACAAGTTCGGCACCGATATGCTTCTGAAGCGCATTCAGGAACTGTTGCCTGAGAGTCCGGCGTATTTCGACAAAGACCAGCTGACAGACAAGCCTGCCCGTTTCTTCGTGTCTGAGATTATCCGCGAAAAGATTCTGCTCTATTACGACAAGGAGATTCCCTACAGCGTCGAAGTGCGTGTGGAGAGTTTCAAGGAGACGGAGAAAAACATCCATATCAATGCCATCATCTATGTGGAGCGCGATTCGCAGAAGGGCATCATCATCGGCCATCAGGGCATCGCGCTGAAAAAAGTCTCCACCGAAGCCCGTAAAGCTTTGGAGAAGTTCTTCCAGAAGCCCATTTATCTCGAGACCTTCGTAAAGGTCGATAAGGACTGGCGCTCGTCGCAGCGTGAACTCGATGCCTTCGGCTATAATCCCGAATAACTAGGGAGTACTAGATATACTAGAAATACTAGAAAGAATAATATGGCAAACTTAGTAGCTATCGTAGGACGCCCGAATGTTGGCAAGTCCACATTATTTAATAGGTTAACCAACTCTCGTCGAGCCATTGTGAGCGACGAGGCTGGTACGACGCGCGACCGCCAGTATGGCAAGTGCGAGTGGAACGGACGCGAGTTCTCTGTAGTCGATACGGGGGGCTGGGTGGTCAACAGCGACGACATCTTCGAGGAGGAGATTCGCAAGCAGGTCATTGTTGCTACTGAGGAAGCCGACCTGGTGCTGTTTCTGGTGGATATCAAGAACGGCCTGACGGACCTTGACGAGGACGTAGCCCTCATTCTGCGTCGCTCTAAGCTGCCTGTCGTACTGGTGGCCAACAAGGCTGATGACGGAAAGGACCTCTACGGCCAATACGAGTTCTACAAGTTGGGACTCGGCGACCCGTTCTGTGTCAGTGCTGCTACGGGCTCTGGTACTGGCGACCTGCTTGATTTCGTGCTTTCCAAGCTGAAGGCTGACGAGGTGGACGACTTGGAGGACGGCACCCCTCGCTTTGCTGTGGTGGGACGCCCCAATGCAGGCAAGTCGAGCATCATCAACGCTTTTATCGGCGAGGACCGCAACATCGTTACCGATATTGCAGGAACCACTCGCGACTCTATCTATACCAAGTACGATAAGTTCGGCTTCGACTTCTATTTGGTCGATACGGCTGGCATTCGTCGTAAGAACAAGGTGACGGAGGACCTCGAGTTCTACTCGGTGATGCGCTCCATCCGTGCCATTGAGAACTCAGATGTCTGCATCTTGATGATCGACGCCACACGAGGCATCGAGGCTCAGGATATGAACATCTTCCAGCTCATCCAGAAGAACAACAAGTCGCTCGTCGTTGTCGTCAATAAATGGGACCTCGTCGAGGATAAGTCGCAGGCTGCTATTACGACCTTCGAGAATGCCATCCGTCAGCGTATGGCTCCGTTTGTCGATTTCCCCATCATCTTTGCTTCTGCTGTCACCAAGCAGCGCATCTTCAAGGTGCTCGAAACGGCCAAGCAGGTCTATCTGAACCGTAAGATCAAGATCGGTACCTCGAAACTGAACGAGGTTATGCTGCCCATCGTCGAGCAGACTCCGCCTCCTTCCATCAAGGGAAAGTACATCAAAATCAAGTACGTTTCGCAGGTGCCCGACACGCAGATTCCTACCTTTGTGTTCTATGCCAATCTGCCTCAGTATGTCAAGGAGCCCTATCGTCGTTTCCTCGAGAACAAGCTTCGCGACAACTGGACGCTGACAGGCACGCCGATTAACGTGTTTATTCGACAGAAGTAATTATTTAACCACAGATTACACGGATTTCACGGATTTATGCGGAAGCAAATTCTTCATTCTTCATTCTTAATTCTTAATTTAATAGCGCTCTGTGCCTGTTCTTCTTCGACACCTGAGGAGCAGGCTGCCCGTGCGGCTCGCGGCTATTATCAGTGCCTGATTGACGACCGCCCAGAGGAGTTCCTTCGGGGCAAGGCCAATGCTGATAGCTTGCCTGACAGCTATCGTGCACAGCTGCTGAAGGTCATCAATCAGTATCGTGCAGATATGCTCGACAAACATAATGGCCTGAACGAGGTGCAGGTGTCCGACAATGTAGCCCGTCGCGATACTTCGCTAAATCTGACCTACGCCTTCTTGATTCTGTGCTATGGTGATTCTACACAGGAGGAAATCACCGTTCCTATGGTCGAGCGCAATGGCCAGTGGCTGATGAAATAAATGCGTAATCATTAAAACAAAAAGAAATAGCGACTATGAAGAAAGTATTGTTAACTATGTTTTTCGCTCTGACAGCCCTCGCAGGCTGGTCGCAGGACATTATGGGCAAGTGGGTCACAGAGGCTGGCGACGCCCAGGTTGAAATCTATCAGCAGGGCGACAAGGTGAACGGCAAGATCGTCTGGTTGAAACAGGGTCCTGAGACTAAGGACAAGCACAACCCCGATGCCAAGCTTCAAGGGCGTAAGCTTATGGGCGTTCACATCCTAAGCGGCCTCTCGAAAAAGAAGGACAAGTGGGAAGGAGGCAAAATCTACAACCCCAAGAACGGCAAGACCTACAAGTGTGCCATCTGGCTCGATGGCCAGAACCTGAAAGTCCGCGGCTACCTCGGCCCGTTCTACGAGACGCAAGTCTGGAAACGCGCAAAGTAAATAGGTCGGCAGCGCCTGCCGTCATAACGGGCCTAGCCTAACTTATACGAATGCAATCCGCGTAGAAATAACGGAACATGCAAACAGTGACGGGTGGAATTTGTCCCGTCACTTAACAGCAAATTTCATTTATCATTGTCCCGTCACTTAACAGCAAATTTCATTTATCATTGCCCCGTCACTTAACAGCAAATTTCATTTATCATTGTCCCGTCACTTAACAGCAAATTTCATTTGCGAATGACTAACGAGAACAAAAGCACGCCCAAGAACGAAACCTTCACATGGTTGCAGCCAGGGGCTTGGCGCAAGCCCTGCATCGTGCATGTCACGATGGTGGCCAACTCGCGGCAGGCGTTGTTTGGCAAACTCACGCATAATGGTTCTGAGGCGGTGATTGAAAAGACACCCATTGGCTGGGCGCTCATCAATCAGCAGCGCAGGTTGTTGGAACTGTGTCCTGAAATCAAAATCCTTGCAGACAAAGTGATGCCTGACCATCATCACATCGTGTTTCAGGTGCAGCGAACGATGCCTCGTAGTATCAGGGAAGTGGTGCGTGGCTATATGCAAGGCTGCAAAGAGGAGGCACGCAAACATGGATTCACAGAAAATATTTACGATGGCCCGCCATTTTATCGTGTGCTGACACACAAAGGGCAACTTCACGCCATGATAGAATATGTGAAAGCCAATACTGAGCGTGCATGGCAGCGCCGACAGAATCCCGATCTTTTCCGTATGCACCGCAAGACAGAGGCGTGTGGCTTGCTGTTTACCTCAATGGGTAACCATTTCTTGTTGGAGTGGCCTGACAGACAATTGGTGGAGATGAGCCGGAGTGCCAGCAACGAGCAAATAGATGAGAGGTTGAAATCAGTATTGGCAGCAGCTCATAATGGCGCTGTGACTTATACTGCAGCTATTAGCACAGGTGAACGCATAATAGCCAGAACGGTGCGTGAGAAGGGGTTCCCGTTGGTGGTTCTGCTGAATGATGGATTTCCTGCCGAGGGGTCGCCCCATGAGCGTTTCTACAAACCGGGCGGAGCTTATTAAGACGCCTGTTCCAAAGGGCGGTTGTTGCTCATGGAACCAGATAAGAGCGCCTTTGTCAATCCTGCGGTGATGATGGCTACTGAGGAGGCTTTGCGACGGAAGGCTAAGGCTAAACATATTGTTTATACTGCCGTTCCCGTGGAATCGCAACGCTACAGATTCGTCGCTCTGAATGAAATGGGGCGAATGTTGGTAATGCGACAACATGCTGTCTGAATCCCTGCCAGGACGGGACTTTTCCCCCTTTTCCTCCCTGGTTGTAATGAAGGCGATATTGCTTCCGACACCAAAACAAGTTGTTTTGGTGTCATAGAAGGCCTTTCTTTCATCGTAAAGTGCCGTTTCTTTCCCACCAAAACAACTTGTTTTGGTGTCGTAGATGACGTAGAAAGCCTGTGTAGAAAGGGAGGTGACATGTCCTGACTCCTAACCATTTCCTTACATTTCTTCAAGGGCAGGACTGCAGATCTGGCTCGTTTTTACTAGTTTAAGTAGGCGATTCTTGTCCATCGGTCCAATCCACCTATATATATGTATGGATTGAACCGACAGACAAAAATCTTATCGCAGAGCGCAGATTATGAGGACTATTCCGCGTAATACCATTCAACTGAAAAATGGATCATTCAGAACCGTCCCAATTTTCTCCCCGTTCCTATGGTCGAGCGCGACGGGCGGTGGCTGATGAAATAACCTTTTTGTCAGCACCTTTTTGTTTTTCAAGGGTAACTAAATCCTTTCGTTAGTAACTAAAAAAAGAGTTTAATAACCGTTAAAAACTAAGGCTTTTAGTTGTATATAACGAAAAGATTTAGTTACTTTGCGCTCAGATATTGACAATTGACGCAAGTAACGATTGAAACTAAAAGCAAAAAGGCAATGAAGAAACTGACCAACAAGGAAAAGGAAATCATGGACCTCTACTGGAAGCACGGTCCCATGTTCGTTCGCGAGTTGCTGGAGCATTACGACGAGCCCCGTCCACACTTCAACACGCTGTCAACCATCGTGCGTATTCTGGAGCGTGAGGGATTCCTCGGTCATAGGCAGTTTGGCAATACCTACCAGTACTATCCGCTGATTACGGAGGATGAGTACGGACGCAGGTCGATAGCAGGTATCATCAAGAACTATTTCAACGACTCCTACCTCTCTGCCGTCTCCTCGTTTGTCAAGGAAGAGAAGATCAGCGTAGAAGAACTGCGCGAACTCATCGACGAGATTGAGGAATGTGGAATGAGGAATTTGGAATGAGGAATTATTCTCGCTTCGCTGCGATGGTCGAATGTAGAATTCTCAATTATTCATTGATCAATTGCTGCAGGCGACCATTCAACATTCAACACTCAACATTCAACACTCAACATTAAAGTAAATATGATTGACTTTCTGATATACGACCTCAAGGTGGCGGTGTTCATCATCGTATTCTACATGTTCTACCGCTTGCTGCTCTCCCGCGAGACGTTCCATCGGGTGAACCGAGTGGTGCTGCTTCTGACGGCAGTAGCCTCGTTTGTGCTTCCCCTGTGTGTCATTACGATGCACGAGACGGTGACCATTCAGGCCGTGCCTGAGGTAAGCATCGGCGATGTGCAGATGACGCTGGCTGAAGAACCAGCAACACCCCTGTGGCAAATCGCCCTACCTATATTATATATAATAGGTGTGGCAGCGACGCTGGGGCACACTCTGTTGTCTGTATGGAAAGTCTTGCTCTTGATACGACAAAGCGAACAGCATCCTGAACCTGATGGCACCATCGTCTGCGTGACCGGTAACGCTGACGTGGCTCCTTTCAGTTGGATGCGCTATATTGTGATGAATCGTGGCGACTATGAGGCACGCGATGCCGCCATTCTCGCCCATGAACGGGGACACATCCGCCTGCGTCATTCGTGGGACGTGCTCCTCGTGGACCTGCTCACCGCCCTCCAGTGGTTCAACCCAGCTATGTGGATGCTGCGCCAGGATTTGCGCGCCATCCACGAATACGAGGCCGACGGTGCAGTACTCTCTCAAGGGATTAACGCGCGTCAATATCAATATCTGTTAATCTCGAAGGCCACAAGCATTGGCGGGTACTCCATTGCTAACGGCATCAGTCACAGTACCCTCAAAAACCGTATTCACATGATGACAAATAAGAAAACCCGCAGCAGCCACCTGTTGAAGCTGCTCGCCCTCGTGCCCATCGTCGGCACAGCTCTCGCCCTCAATGCCCGTACCGTCACCGACTATGTCTACGATGAACCCCAGAAGAAAATCATCAAGAAGGGCAAGGCGAATGCCAAAATCAATGCTGGTACCGTTGGCGAAGTCGTAGTAGTAGAGCAGGCTCCAGCCGTTCAGCAAGACGCTAAGACATACACCATTCGTGGTGTTGTGAAGGACAAAGACAAGAAAGAACCTGTTGTTGGTGCTGTTATCAGAGTCAATGGCTCTAAGAAAGGTACCGTAACGGATAGTAACGGTGAGTTCTCGCTGGAAGCGAAGAAAGGCGATCGGATAGAAGTGATGTATGTGGGTTATGCCAGCGGATCAATAGTTGTCAATGACCCACAGGTCAAGTATGACCTTCGTTTGCAGAAGGATGATAGTGATGAGTCGAATACTAGTGGCAAGCCATTCGATGTTGTAGAACAGATGCCTCAATTCCCTGGCGGTCCTGCAGCATTGATGGAGTTCCTGTCCAAGAACGTCAAGTATCCTCAAGAAGCGTATAAAAACGGAATCCAAGGCCGCGTCATAGTCACCTTCGTCATTAACAAAGACGGCAGCATCTCGGATGCCAAGGTGGTTAAGTCCGTCGACCCGCAATTAGATGAAGAGGCGCTACGTGTAGTCCATTCTATGCCAAATTGGATCCCTGGTAGGCAGAATGGTGAACCTGTGAATGTAAAATACACCGTTCCCATCACATTCAAGTTGCAGGGGAATGAGTCCAAAGAGGTTGTCGGGGTAACCAGTCTCAATGCCAAAGCCTTCGACTTAGAGGTGGACGGCAAATTGATGGATGCTGAAGCGCTGAATAGTATCAACCCTGACGACATTGAAAGCATTCATGTCGATAAGCCAAAGGACGGTCAGACGAAAGGCCGTGTCAGCGTCAAGTTAAAAGGAAAGAAATAAACACTCTCTCGTTATGCATAGGCTATTCACTATGTTCATCCTCGCCCTGCTGACGGCAGCCACCGCCAGGGGCGAGGTTTTGGATTCTCTACAGATATGCGTCCAGCAGGGCGACAGCTGCATGCAGCAGTATAACACCTTCGAAGCATTGAAGCATTACCAGCAGGCCTTTGATGTCGCATCGAAGCAAGGCATCGTCCGTTTCTCGATGAACGACGATTTCAGCCATTCACGGCCATACGTCCCTGAAGACGTAGTGCCAAAAACGGTTCGCCTGAAACTGGCCGACTGCCACTACAAACGCGCCAACTATCGCCAGTGCGCCGAGCTGTTGAAGAACATGTCGGAGGACTCGCTCACGCATGATGCTTTCCGACAGCTCGTCTATAGTTACAAGCATCAGGGCGATAACGGGGCGTATATGTATTGGGCCAGTCAGCTGCTGAAGCGTTATCCGATGGATGGTGAGATAGTGGCAGGTCTTGCCCTCGCCTATGCCCGCGATAATCAGCCCCAGAAAGGCATTGTCTGTGCGGCAATGTATACGTTGAAGGACTCAACGAATATCCTTGTCAACCGTGCTGAGGCCGAGTCTTGGCTGTTGAATGGAGACTATACAATGGCTGCCAAGCTCTACAACCGTCTTCTGCAGCAGGGCGACTCCACCTTTAGCACGCTCTATTCCGCCGGCATGTGCTACACCAAGACCGACTCGCTGGAACGGGCCTACCAATGTCTGAAGCCGGCTCTCTGGCTCAGTGGCATGAAGCACTATGGTGCTGCCTACCGGCTTGGTGTGGTGTGCGTCGACACGCAACGCTACGATGAGGGGTTGGGTTATCTTAGTCTCGCCATGCAGTTGATGCAGCCCGACACTACCGCCATGAAGGCCATCACGCTCTCGCAGGGCGAAGGCTACTATCTGACGGAGCATTACGAGGAGGCCGTTGCTGCATGGAAGGAACACCTGACCTATAACCCCGCGTCCATCGCCACCTATTATAATATTGCCAATGCCTATGCCTATCTTCTCAAGGACAAGGAGCAGGCCAAGACCTACTACCAGCACTTCCTCAACCTCGCCCGAAAAGAGGAAGACCCCAATGTCCAGCTCACTGAGATGATAGCAAAGGCAGAAGAGAACCTGAAGTCCGCGATACATAATACGCGGTGATATCTCCAGCAAGGCGACGATGATACCGTTTCATAACATCCATCATTGCCTTAGTTTTATCAATCATTGTCTTTGATTTAACAATCAACGCCTTTGATTTATCAATCATCGTCGATGATTTAACTTTGCAAGCAACCTTCCAACCTTTTAGGCGGCACCTTTCTATATTTTATACCCCACCTCTCGCAACCCGTTTTGCTGAGTCCGGAGTCTGCACGTGTTACCTCGGGGAGTCTGCACGTGTTACCCCGAGGGGGCTGCAAATGTAACCTCGAAGGCCTGCAATAACGGCCTCGACAGTCTGTCCCCTTAGATATCCAGATTATGGACGGCGCGGGGATATTCATAGGACGGAGCAAAGAAATTCTTAGAACGGATCATAGAAATTCTCAGGACGGAGCAAAAAACGAGTCAGCGTGTACCTTTGTCGAATACTCAAAATGATTACAGAGCCGCACGATCACAACGTTGCGCGTTGCGCTGTTGCCTGCGTTGCGTAAGGTGTATAATAGTAGAAAATAAACAATTCTATTTATCATAATCTTTAAAATACTATCCATTAAGTATTTTGCCTGCACCATGGAGGGTACTTACGCAACGTTGGCAACGCGGCAACGTTGGCAAAACTATCCCCCATTTTACGGTCATACTACGAAAAATTTACTCCCTGCCCAGCGCACAAAAATTCCCTGCTTAGGGAATAATTGCTACCATTAATACTGGTAATTCTTATTATTAATGCCTCCAAAAGTGTTGCCCCTTCAGGCAGAAACGTTGCCAAAAACCACTCAAAATCGCTAGCAAAAGCTCAAATATACGCCGAAAACAAAGTGAATCACTCAGAACCGTCCCCGAGTTTATTGAACCGTCCCCGAGTTTATTTGTGGGAAAAAGGCCGAAAGCCTTGGCACTTACGGCTTTTTTGCTTACCTTTGCAAATCTTTTGTATTGAATATGAAAAGGATGAAGAAATTCTTATTGCTATCTGCTATTATTCTCGTGCTCATGGCATGTACTAAGGATGAGTATAAGGAGGCGGAGGACTACGAACTTCCGGGCATTACGATGGATTCGTGTGTCGTAGCCTCCAGTAATTCTTTTACAGCCTATATGACTGTAGACAAGGGAAAGTCGTTCTCCAATCATAGCGTGCAGCTGCTAGTCTATGACGCTAAGGATGTGAGCCGTGCGCTTTCCACTATCAACGTGGAGCTTGGGGAAGACCGTCTGCAAAAGGTCCAGAAGACCTTCACCGTGCCTGTTGTGGATGACCAATATATAGTGAGCGCTGTGCTGAAGACCGAGAAGAACTCGTTCAAGTCAAGGTCGCTCTTTGTCAGTCCGGCCAAGATGACTGCCGAGAGCTATCTCCTTATTTGGGGGCAGCCGCGCTATCAGGAGGCAGTCCGCTATGAGGGGAGGGCATATCCCTATAAGCATGCGACAGATGACATTGCGCTGCACTTCTCGTTGTCGAGACGTCTGTATATTGTCGTGAAGGAGGCCCTGAAGGGCAAACCTGTCGAGGTTAGGGTAGGCAGTCATATCTATCCTGTAGTTTGGGATAGTTCATTGCGAGGAGACGAATCTGACACCATGATGGAGGTAACAATGACTGATATTGAGCCTGGTGTTTACGATGTCGCCCTGTACTGGCCAGAAGCAGAAATTCCCTTGCCGAAGAAAATAAGAATTCTGCCATTGAAAGCGGAAGAGGAGGAAACAATTCCATTCAGTGAGTTCAAGGATCAGCCCTACGATGCCAAGGCATCGTTCAGAATTGGTAATGAGATGTATTATTATACAAAGATGACACCCAAAACACTTGTGTCTTACAACCTCAACACGAAGACGTGGACCAAACACAAGGATGTGGACGATGAAATCTCGGAGATGGTGACAATCGGTTCTAAGGCGTATGGCATCACTGAATTGTATAGAATGCATGGTGTCAGCATCGAATCGGTACAAAACAAGTTTTATGAGTACAATCCCCAGACCGACAGTTGGAAGTATCTAGGCAACCTGCCTGTGAAGGGTCAGATCCTTAATATGAAGATGTTCGTTGCCGGTGGCAATATATATATCTGCGGCGGACAGATTCCTAACGATGAAAACTATTATTCCTATACACAATGTATGGAGATGTGGAAGTACGACATATCCAACGGCCAATGGACAAGGGTTGCCGACAGACCCACTGGTGAGAACGTGATGCAGACGGGCAATGGCGAGACCAATGGTTACATCATGACACCTCACGGCTTCCTGTGGGTGTATGATTCAAACAAAGATGTGTGGGAACGCGTGTCACAGCTGACTTCGGTATACCTCTCTAATAACTATGGGCAATGCCTCCTCGAACACGACGGCAAGCTCTTCTATGTTGGACATCCCGGTGGGACCGATATCGATAGCGGGAACCCTTGCATCTACAGTTATGACTTCAAGAAAAGGCAATGGGAATTGCTAGGCCTTTACGACATTATGACTATAGGTACCGCTATTCTGACTGCCACTTTCCACAACAACAAACTTGTTGTAGGTCCATTGTTGAAATACTCGTTTGATGCCACATGTATGCACTTCTTTAACTTTGACCTCAAATGAAAACAAAATCTATTATCATCTCAGTGCTGTTTGTTATTTTGGTAATGGCGATGAACAGCTGCAGTACCAATACAATTTGGGAAGAGGTTACCTACGGTCAGGAAGAACCCTCGTACAGCTATGGCGAACTTCCTGCTATGGTGCAGGTTCATACAGATCGTGTCGACATTACGCTCTATAAGAACCTGACACATTATATATACCTAGACGGCGTGCTCGTTAAGACACTTGACAACGAAAAGAAGATAACGCTGCGGGCCCTGACGCCCAACACCGAGTACCATCTGTCCATCACGGCCATGGACGGTGTAAAAGTTCTTAAAAAGGAGCAAACATTCACCACCCTTAAGTCGTATGCATCCGTCATCGGTTGGCGCGAGATGGACCTCTTCGGGAACAACGAGGAAGAAATCAGCTATGTCCTACAACTTCCCGGAGGCGACTTCCTCGACTTTACCCACAGATACTGTTATTATTCCGACGAAGACTACCGCCTGCGCCGGACCGATGCCGATGGACGGGTGAAATGGAGAAGCAACATAGCGGCCACGGAAGCTTCTGTCTCCGAGGAAGGCAACATTGCAGCCTGGTCGTTATACACGGCATGCAGAGTAAATCCAGAGACAGGAGACGTATTATATAAATATACTCCTAAATTGAAGGAAGGTTTCATCAATGCGGCCTATGCATGCAAGGACGGAGGTATGGTCATTGTGGGACGAGGCGAGGTGCCGTACACCTATTATTTCGCACGCTTGGATGCCAACGGCCGAGTGATTCGCGAGGGAGGATCCAGTCTTGTCGATCAACTGTATATAGTCCACGAGATGGCCGACGGCAATGTCGTAGCGTTGGGCAAAAAAGGCGAGGAAACGCTGGTGGCCGTTACCTTCGACGCATCGGGCAAAGTGGTCAGGACGTCGTTAGACTCTTCAAAAGACAGGGACTTTGATTACGACTTAAACTTCGTTCAGTCCGTCAGAGACAAGAATGGCAACACATACTTTCTTGGACATTATGAGTTGAATGCCGGAGTATATTATCCATGCTCTATGATTGTCAAGGTGGATGCCCAAGGACAGATAGAATGGATGCACACGATGCACGACGAGGGTACGGAATACTATCCCGGCGATTTCTATTTCATCGACGACGACAAGTTGTTGGTAATCTATACTGGCGACACGGGATACTACTCAAGAAACAGCAAAACCCACGTGGCACTGGTGACTACTGACAATGAGTGGCTGCAAAACGTCACGTTCAACGATGATTATGCTGCACTCTATGCCTGGCCGGTGAACGAGCAGTACACCCAGTTCATTTTCTTCGACAAGTACGGCAGGATATTACTTCTCGATACCGAAGGAAAATGATGAAATGGTATTAGAGGGCACGCTGTGAGGTCGTTCCCATGAAGGTCAAGTACACAGCGGACCCCTCTGTGTAAAAAAGTTGCTTCGAATGTGGGGAGATATGAAGAAAACTGATGCAGTTATAATGGCCGATTAATTATAATAATAAGGTATGGAACTCTTTTTTAGAACCCTCCATCAGAGGGCCTTTCCCCATGACACCTTGCCAGGACGGGCCTTTCCCCTTTCTCCCCTAGTATAAAATTTCAGGGACTGGTTATTTGATATGAACTACTTTGTTTCAATCAAAACTAGCCCCTTTCTCCCCTAGAATTAAAATTCAGAGACTGTTTATTTGATTTTAATTGCTTAGTTTCAATCAAAAACCAGGCACCGTGATATCCAGATTATGGACGGCGCGGAGATATTCTTGGGACGGAGCAAAGAAATTCTTAGAACGGCGCATAGAAATTCTTCGGACGGGGCAATAAGAGACCTCAAAGTTGCTTCGGGGTTACTAAAAGTAACAAGTATCCCCACAACTCACACAGAATTGTGGGAATATTTTTACACAACGGGGACGATTCTAATGTGTACTCTATGTTACTTCACTACCACCTTTTTGGTCGTTCCATCATTCATTCGGACTATATTGATTCCTTTCTGAGGCTTATCCAACAGCTTACCATCAAGCGTGTAGATCTTCGCATTGCCACATTCCCCTACCATGATGGCATCAATACCCGTTGTGTATGTACCGTAAATCGTAATATTATGAGCAGGCATGGTTTCCGGATAGTCACCCCAAGCGAAGTCGTATCCTTCACGACTTGGTGGTGTCGGAGGCGTAATCGTCGACCCATAATCCACCTTATCAGTCGTATACACCTCGTTGTCTATTATATAGGTGATAGTGTATTGGTTAACGATAAAATACCCACTCACTGATACGTCTTCTGCTGGCATCTTTGTAGGTATCCAACTCCAACCACTGAAGGTGTAGCCTTCTTTCGTTGGCTCTTCATCAGGAGTGATGCTTGTCCCATACTCAATATAATAGATTTTATACACCGCATTGTCAACAAAATATGTAAGTTTATACTTTTGAATATTAAACGTTCCTGAAACCGTTACATCGTGAGCTGGCATCGTTGTTGGAATGTCGCTCCATCCACTAAAAATATACCCATCTTTTGTTGGGGAAGGTTCTGGTGAGATGGTTGCTCCGTATTCAACATCGTATGACTTGTACACTTCCCCATCCACTAAATAAGTTAGTTTGTACTTGTTAATGGAGAAAGAGCCTATAACAGTTATATTTTCGGCTGGCATTTTTGTTGGGATCCAACTCCACCCAGAGAATGTGTAACCATCCTTATTTGGTGCGGGCTCTGGGGTGATAGTAGCTCCATACTCAATTTCATACGACTTGTACAATTCGCCATCTACCTTATAAGTCAGCTTATACTTGTTAATTGTAAATGTACCCGTAACTGTTACATCATGATCAGGCATAGTCGCAGGTATTTCACTCCAACCACTAAATGTATACCCTTCTTTCGTAGGTGCAGGTTCTGGGGTTATTATTGCACCATACTCAATGTTATAACTTTTATATACCTCACCATCGACTTTATATGTTAGTTGATATTTGTTTGGAACAAAAGAACCTGTTATTGTTACATCGTGTGCCGGCATCGTTTCTGGAATTTCACTCCAACCAGAGAATGTATACCCCTCCTTTGTGGGTGCAGGCTCGGGGGTAATCGTTGCACCCTCTTCTAGACTATACTGCTTGTAGATATTACCATCAACCATATAGGTCAAGGTATATTGAACAGCATTAATGTCTACAATTGCTTTAAACGTATTCCAAGGCTCCGTTTGCTGATAGCTACTTATTGAATTCGCTGGAACATGTAGCGTAATGTATTCTTGATAAGAATCTAGGAAAGCGTCGCTTGCTGTAGTGGGTACACTTTCTGCATGACAATAAACGTCAATCAATTCTTTACAATTTGAAAAAGCTTTAGAATGTATGTATTTTATCCCATTTCCTATTATTACATTGGTTAATCCACTACAATCATATAACGCCATACCCCCAATGGAAATAACACTATTTGGAATCGTGATAGAAGTTAATCCTTTGCAGCCCCAAAAAGTCCCATAATAAATAGTAGTTATGTTACTCGGTATAGTAATCGAAGTTAAGTTGGGACATTCACAAAAAGCAGAATTTCCAATAAAAGTTACACTATTAGGAATCGTAATATCAGTTAACTTATGACAATAACAAAAAGCCCTTCCTCCAATATAAGTTAATTGGTTTGGTAGTGAAATGGAAGCCAAATTTGCACAAGACATAAAGGCTGCTTCCCCTATCGATGTTACGCTATTTGGAATCAACACGTTAGTTAAATTTGTACACTCGTAAAAAGTATTTTTCGATATGGACGATACACTATTAGGAATCGTAATTGATGTTAATTGTGTACAACCCATGAAAGCCTGTTCTCCTATTGAGGTTACGCTGTTTGGAATTATTATGGATGTTAAATTTTGACATGGATAAAAAGCCGCCAATCCAATAGAAGTAACGCTATATTCGATTCCTTCATATATAATAGATTCTGGAATTGTTATGTCTCCAGTATAATAATAGGGATTATTGGGATTCCGAGTTACTTCAGCTTCTTTTGCTTTCTTTACTAAATTGTAATAGATGCCATCAATCTCCACAGTGTCTGCTATTGCTATCATTGGCAGTAACATCATAACAAGTAATAGTAGCAGTTTCTTCATAATCATTTTGTTTTAAGATAATATTTTTTTTAGAATATATACAAAAAGAAAACGTGGACAATTTACTTCGTCTACGTATTCCGAGGTATTGGGGATAACCTGTACTGCTTAAACTAGTAAATGCCCACGCCATTGGCGTGAACTATCTACTTTAGTTCTTGCAGTATTCTTTTAATTCCCCAATTATCGGAATACAAGAATCTAAAAGCGGATATTCATCCTATATGTCTTTTGTTTTTATATTTATCTCAGCCCATAGGCATCTGCGGTTTTAAGGGTTATACATATTTATTTCTTTTCGCTGATTAGCTGTTCTATCGCCTTGATAAAGTCTGCAGCAATGGCGATACCGTCAACAATGTCCTGTTCCGACACGTCGAAAAAGCAGTTGTAATCACTCTTTTCGCGAAGTCTCTGAAGGTTATTGTAAAGGCGACCATAATCTATTGGCAGTATGCCAGTCTTAATGTAATGCATACTGAAAAGAGAGTGGGAAGTCTTATGGCGGCCAGCCTCTAAGCCATCGTTAATAAATAGTGCATTGACAGCATGGAATACGGAATAGTACAGGCGGTTTGCTGCTCCGTTCCAGCGTCCACGAGCCTTTAGGATTTCTATGTCCTCGTAGGCTTCATGTGCTTTGTCTAGTTCACGCTGAACCAGAATCTGGCGTTCTTCATTTGTCAAACTCATAACAGCACTATTTTGTCGTGTTCAACATTCTTGTAGAACGGGGTGAAATGATAATCGGCCCATTCCTTCTTAGAATAGACTTGTGCATTAATCTCCTCGTTGATTTCCCAGCCCAACTCGGTAAACGGATAGCCGTAATCGTAATCCTTGAAAGTAAGACTAGGCTTGTCGAGCAATATCAGTAGGTCCCAGTCGCTATCTGGGCGATTGTCACCGCGGGCCCTTGAACCATAAAGCAATAACGAACTATTAGCCGGCAATGTCTTACCAGCTACTTCCTTGATGTTACTTATTACAGTTGCCTTAGTCATATTACTTACGGTTTGTGAGGCAAAGATAGGAACTTTTTTCGAAACTTCCAAATTATTCAGGGGAAAAGTAGAAAACTTGACTATTTATTCCGTGAATCTTAAGGACTGAACTCTAAAGCTTCGCGGCTTTAACCCTAACCCTTTAAGGCCTAAAGGGTAAATCGTTAACTTAACGGGCATTGAATAAGGCTTCTCGCTATCAGAGAAACGGCCTCTCGCTGGTAGTGATACGGCGTGTTGCTGGGAGAGAGAGGCCGTGTCGCTGGAAAAGAGGCCGTTGTGTTAAAAAAATGCAGAAATGCAAGGAGGAATGTGGCTTTTTTCGTATCTTTGCAGGGCAAAAGGAAATGGAAACGATTGTATGAAGAGAATATTGTTTGTATGTCACGGGAATATCTGCCGGAGTCCGATGGCGGAGTTTGTGATGAAGGATTTGGTGGCTAAGGCGGGACGCGAGGCGGAGTATTATATTGAGTCTGCAGCGACCTCGACAGAGGAAATTGGCAACCCCGTATACCCACCAGCCCGGCGAAAGTTGGCAGAGCACGGAATCGGGTGTGCTGGTAAAACAGCACGGCAGATGACGCGTGCGGACTACGACCGTTTCGACCTGATAGTCGGTATGGACAGTTGGAACCTGCGAAACATGAATCGCATCTGTGGCGGTGACCCAGAAGGAAAGATCTGCCTGCTGATGGACTTCACGCGACGTTCTGGCGATGTGGCCGACCCGTGGTATACTGGTGACTTTGAAGCAACTTGGCGTGATGTGCTGGAAGGTTGTCAGGGCATTTTTTGTTCTTTAACTTAACGGGACTTGAATAAGGCTAAATAATGCAAAACGATTTGTCGGTAATGCAGAAGTTTCTTATTTTTGCAGCCGATGAATGCGACGCGGATAACATTTCTCCTGACAGCCCTTACGTATAGTCTGTTGCTCTCGGCTCAACGTCAGCTGAGGGTGGTGGATGTGGAAACGCTGTTTCCTGTGGCTGGAGCCAACGTGGTCAGCAAGGCCCGCACGGCTCAGACGGACTCGATGGGGTGTATCACCGTATCCGACACTTGCAAGACGCTCGTATTCTCGCACGTCAACTACGAAAGCCGTATGCTCAATCTGGAGGAGGTGAGGGATACGGTGTTCCTGATTTCGAAACTGCTGAATCTGAAGGAAGTGGTGGTGTTCGGACAGAAAAAGCGTGACGACAAACTGAAGGACTTGAAGAATCAACTGGGGTTGAGTCCTCTTGATGCGCAACTGATTGGGGCAAGCACCAATTCGGGTATGAACCTGTTCGGATTGATTGGCAAGCTCATTCCCAATAAATGGCGAAAAAGCAAGAAGGAATCGCGTCGCGAACGACTGAAGCGCATCATTGAGGAATATTGAGTAATTAAGAATTAAGAATTTAGAATTAAGAGTATAAAAAAGTAAACGGATCGATTTCCGTTGGAATCAATCCGTTTATTTAGTTTGCGGCGCGATAGTTGTATAATCTTGCCATGTTGTTACAAAACTCTGTGTAGGCTTCACTCTTGAGCCATTTGTTAATTAACTTTTTCATAATCTTTTTACCTTTCTTTTCTTTAAATTGTTATCCTGCATTTTTGTTGCCCCTTAAAAGGGGCTCCAAATGCACTTTGTCCCTTCGCTTGGGACTTTAAAAATTCACTTTACTAACTAAACTAACTAATTACCTATTATTTATATGGTGCTTGCACCGCTGTGCAGCTTTTGTTTCTTTTTGACGCTGACAAGGACAGTGCAAGCCGAATGCAGAGAGCTCGCTCTATGCTGAGGCGAAGCCTGTTCTCGCAGTGAGATTTTTTAAATCGCACTGCAAAGGTACGACGATTTTGTGGTAAAAACAAGGAAAAAACAAAATTGTTTGCGCACACAGTCGTTTTTTTTGACCTTAATCAAGGTCTTTAAATTAAACATGAAACAATAAACATTAAATTCGCTACGCTCAGTAAACTGAAATATAATTTTTAATCTCTAATGTTTAATGTTGTTAGCGGTTGGTGACCGCTTCACGCATTTCCTTCAGCAAGTCTGAGGCGAAAATGAAGTCGGTGAGCCGCTTGTTGGTGCTGCCCATGATGTCGGCCGAGACACCCTGCCATTCTTTGTGCCCTTCGTAGATGAAGATGATGTTCTCGCCAATGCCCATCACGGAATTCATGTCGTGGGTATTGATGATGGTGGTCATCTGGAACTCCTGTGTGATGGAGTGCAGCAAGTCGTCGATAACCAGCGAGGTCTTGGGGTCAAGGCCAGAGTTGGGTTCGTCGCAGAACAGGTATTTTGGGTTCAAGGCAATGGCACGGGCAATGGCCACACGCTTCTGCATACCACCCGATATCTCGCCAGGATATTTTTCCTCGGCTCCCACCAGATTGACGCGGTCCAGACAGTCCATAGCCCGCTTCTGGCGTTCGTGCAGATTCATGGACGAGAACATATCGAGGGGAAACATCACGTTTTCGAGTACTGTCAGCGAGTCGAAGAGTGCTGCCGACTGGAATATCATGCCCATCTCGCGACGCATGTGTACCTTTTCCTGTTTCGACATCTTTACGAAGTCGCGTCCGTCGTACAGAATCTGGCCTGCTGTGGGGTCGAAGAGTCCCACGAGGTTTTTCATCAGCACCGTCTTTCCGCTTCCGCTCTGACCAATGATGAGGTTCGTCTTACCGTCCTCGAAAACGGTAGAAATGTCCTTCAGTACCTCAACGCCGTCGAAACTCTTATATAGGTTCTTGACTTCAATCATGACAGTAACTGTGTTAAGAATACGTCACTACAGAGAATCAGTACGCTCGACGTCACTACAGCATCCGTTGAGGCTTTACCCACATTGACGGAACCGCCCTCGACGGTGTATCCGCAATAGGAGGGAACGGCAGAGATGATGAAGGCGAAGAAGAGGCTCTTGATGATAGACATCCACATGAACCACGACTTGAACTGGTGTTGCAAGCCTAGCGTCAGGTCATCAGGTACGATGATATGGCCCACGTAAGCCGTTCCGTAGGCTCCCACAATGCCCAGCGCGCTGGAGAAGATGACCAGCAGGGGCATGATGGTGATCATTCCCATGATTTTCGGTAATATCAGATAGCAGGCTGAGTTGACACCCATGATGTCGAGTGCGTCAATCTGCTGGGTGACACGCATGGTGCCAATCTCAGAGGCTATGTTCGAGCCTACCTTACCAGCCAGAATCAGACACATGATGCTCGACGAGAACTCCAACAGCATGATTTCACGGGTGGTATAGCCGCTGACCCAACGGGGCATCCAAGGCGACTGGATGTTCAGCTTCATCTGGATGCAGATGACGGCTCCGATAAAGAACGATATCAACAGCACGATACCTATCGAGTTGATGCCCAGCTGTTCCATTTCCTTCACGTACTGTTTCCAGAACATACGGAAACGTTCTGGAACACTAAAAGTACGTCCCATTAGGATCAGAAACTTGCCGAACGACGTCAGCCAATGGTGCAATATCTTTATCATTTCGACTGCAAAAGTACGAATAAGTGAGCAAAATACAAAATAAATCAAAATTATTTTTGGTTTTTCATTCGTTTTGCACTAACTTTGCAGGCAAAATATGGAAGTAACTCGATTACCAACTATGAAACTAAAGACATTTTTTCTATCTGTTTTGATTGCCTGGCCGTTCATGACAGCTATGGCAGAGGGTGAAGTGAACATGAAGTTTGGAAAGCCCACCAAGGAAGAGTTACAGATGACCACCTACGAGGCCGACCCCGAGGCGGATGCTGTGGTGCTCTGTAGACTGACTGATGTGGAGTATATCATACAGGAGAACGGTTATCTGGTGGACTATCGTGAGAAGTGTCGCATCAAGGTGCTGAAACCCGCTGGTACACAGTATGCCAAAGTCGTTGTACCCTATATGATAAATACATCGCACGGTAGCAATCTGGGTGGTCTCAGATTCTCGATGTATGCCAACCAGTTGACAGCGGGCGGAAGTTCTGAAGTCGGTTATGATGGTGGTTCGATGACCTCAGAGGCTATGGGCGACTACTCTGACGAGAGCGTAGAGGACCTGAAGGCCACTGCTTTCAATCTGAAGAACGGCAAGATGGTCAAGAGTTTGCTGAAGAAGGAAGATGTCAAGAAAATAGAGATTGACGAGCAGCATCAGCAGGTGGTCTTCACTGTTCCCGATGTTGAGGTGGGTACTGTCATAGAATATGAATATACTATTCATAGTGAGTTGTTCTGGCTGTTGCACGACTGGTTTGCCCAGCGCGAGATTCCTGTGGTCTATGCCAAACTGGACATGAACATTCCCAGCTACCTGCAGTTCAATGTGGAAGAGCACGGCATACAGCGCCTGAAGTGTACCTGCACAAACGGTGTGGTCAGATATAAGCTGATTAATGATCCGATGGCTAATCCTGTCAGTGCTGTGTCGAACCATTACATTTGCGTCGGACAAGACCTGATTGCTATGCCTAAGGACGATTATGTGTATTGTGTTCAGGATTACTGTGCAGGAGTGACTGCCGAACTGAAGAAGTACAAACTGCGTGGTACCATGCTGATGGACTATGCCAAGACTTGGGAGCAGATTGACAAAATGATTCTCGACGACGAGAACCTGGGTAAGCAGCTGGGTGAACAAAGTCCGCTTAAAGACTTGTTACAGGAAAAGAAGATTGCCGAGATTGCCGACAAGAACGAGCGTGCTGTAGCGGTCTATCAGTTAGTGATGAGCAAGGTAAAATGGGACGGCACCTACAAGTTGGAGCCAGCCAAGACCAGCGAGACCCTCACTAAGGGAACCGGCTCGAATGCAGATATCAACATGCTGCTCATCCAGTCGCTGAACGATGTCGGACTCGTTGCCGCTCCCGTCGTGCTCAGAACGCGCGATGAAG
Organism: uncultured Prevotellaceae bacterium; assembly: GCA_902764705.1. Classification (GTDB taxonomy): domain Bacteria; phylum Bacteroidota; class Bacteroidia; order Bacteroidales; family Bacteroidaceae; genus Prevotella. The sequence goes on from CACWWZ010000007.1 coordinate 27,807, forward strand.
GACAACTGCCCGTAAACTTCCCCTCGATGCAGAAGCTATCGTCGTTTGTCGTCGGCATTGTGACTGACGCAGGAAAGAATGTCTACATCGACGCTTCGTCTAAGGACGGCTATCTGAACGTGTTGCCTGAGAATCTGCTCGTTGAGCGTGCCCGATTAGTACAAAAGAACAACAAGAGCATCTGGGTGAACTTGCAGAAACTGATGAAATCGCAAAAGAACACCATCATCGACGCTGTGCTGACTCCCGATGGTGTGCTGAAAGGAAAACAGACCGTTCGTTACGAAGGATTGGCAGCCCTGAAATACAGACAGGAAAAAGGTATGGACGCCTTTGGTCCTGACGTGACCGACACTTCGGAATTCACTTTGCAGGGTCAGGTGACTGACGGTACGATTTCCATCTGTCCCTTCCCCAATCCAATGAAGAATAATCCCTTCAAGGCTGAAAAGCGTAAGATGCCCGTTGAGTTTGCCAGCACAGGTACGAACCGCGTTGTGGTAAATATCACCCTGCCCGAGGGTTATACCTTGCAGGGAGAACCCAGAAACACCACCATCGTTTCGACGGACAAGGGAGTAGAAGGTCGTTATCAGACCTCTACAGGTAATGATAAGGTGATGCTCAGTTGTCAGTTCAGTGTCAACAAGCTGACACATTCAGAGAAGAGCTATGATGACCTGAGAGAGATCTTCAATTTGTTCTCGCAATACAACAACGAACCGCTGACGTTCAAAAAGGCTCAATAAGTTTGGCAATTTGCTCACTTATTCGTAACTTTGCAGGCGAAATGGATGAAAACAATAATATACAGGAGCAGGAAGTGCTGCAAGAACAGCCTCAGGAGCAGGAACGTCTTGTGCTGCGCACGGAGGGACTGGTAAAGGTTTACGGTAAGCGTACGGTAGTGAACGATGTGTCGTTCGACGTGAAGCAGGGCGAAATCGTTGGATTGTTGGGCCCAAACGGTGCTGGCAAGACGACGTCGTTCTATATGACTACTGGACTTATCGTACCCAATAAGGGCCATATCTATCTGGGCGACGAGGATGTGACGACATATCCTGTCTATAAGCGTGCTCGTGCAGGTATCGGCTATCTGGCCCAGGAGGCTTCTGTGTTTCGTAAGATGTCCGTCGAGGATAATATCCTGAGTGTACTGCAGATGACAGGTAAGCCGCGCGAATACCAACTGGAGAAGTTGGAGAGCCTGATTAAGGAATTCCGCCTGGAGAAGGTGCGCAAGAACACGGGTGACCGTCTGTCTGGTGGTGAGCGTCGTCGCACGGAGATTGCCCGCTGTCTGGCCATAGAGCCGAAGTTCATCATGCTCGACGAGCCGTTCGCTGGTGTGGACCCTATTGCTGTGGAGGACATCCAGTTTATTGTGTGGAAGCTGAAAGACCGAAATATCGGTATTCTGATTACCGACCATAATGTGGAGGATACTTTGTGTATCACCGATCGTGCTTATCTGCTGTTCGAGGGTCGCATCCTGTTTCATGGCTCTCCAGAGGAATTAGCTGCAAATCCTATCGTGCGTAAAAACTATCTGACGGAGTCGTTCGTCCTGCGTCAGAAGGATTTCTCGGCCTTGGAGGAACATCGAAAAGCAGAAGAGGCAGAAGAAGTGTGATATTTTTCGTACCTTTTACCATTGGCGAAGGCAAGCTGCATCTCGGAAAAAACTAAAAAAATGCGAATTTTTTTGGTTTTTCGCTCGATTTGCACTATCTTTGCACGCTCAAACGACGACTATATTATTAAATAAGGTATAAGAAAGAGATGAATATCACATTTGAAGCTCCTGACAAGATTAATGGTTTGATGACCATCACATTGGAGTCGGCTGACTATCAGCCTGAGGTTGACAAAACCCTGAAAGACTATCGTAAGCGCGCTAACATTCCTGGATTCCGTCCTGGTCAGGCTCCTATGGGCATGATCAAGCGTCAATTCGGTACAAGTGTTAAGGTTGACGCTGTAAACAAGATTCTGGGTGAAAAACTGTATGACTATGTTCGTGAGAACAAGATACAGATGTTGGGCGAGCCCCTTCCCAGCGAGCAGCAGGAAGCCCTCGATTTCGAGAGCGACAAACCCATGACTTTCAAGTTCGACATTGCAGTTGCTCCAGAGTTTGAAGCAAAGCTCAGTGGCAAGGACAAGATTGACTATTATAACATCACTGTTGACGACAAGATGATTGACCAGCAGGTGGAGATGTACCAGAGCCGTGCTGGCCAGTATGAGAAGGTTGAGCAGTTCGACGCTGAGCAGCGCGACATGCTGAAAGGTGACCTTCGTGAGGTTGGTAAGGACGGTGGCATTGAGGTCAGCGATGCTGTTCTGATGCCCCAGTACATCAAGGTGGAAGACCAGAAAAAGCTGTTCGACGGCTGCAAACTGGGCGACATCATCACTTGGAATCCCCGTAAGGCTTATCCTGAGAGCGACGTGGAGGTCAGCAGTCTGCTGAAGATCCAGAAAGAGGACGTCAAGGACCACGAGGGCGACTTCACCTTCCAGATTACGGAAATCAGCCGCTTCGTGAAGGCTGAACTGAATCAGGCTCTGTTCGACCAGACCTTCGGTGAGGGTACTGTGAAGGGTGAGAAGGAGTTCCGTGAGAAGATTGCTGCCATCATCAGCCAGCAGTTCAAGGCTGATGCCGACTATAAGTTCCTGCTTGACGTTCGTGCCCACATGGAGAAGAAGGTTGGTAAGTTGGAGTTCCCAGAGGCCATCCTGAAGCGTGTGATGAAGAACAACAACAAAGACCGCAAGGATGTCGAGGAGTTCGTGGAGAAGAACTTCGAGGCCAGCATCAAGGAGTTGGGTTGGCACCTTATCAAGGAGCAGTTGGTTGCTGCTCAGGGTATCCAGATTGACGACAACGACCTTAAGCAGGTGGCCAAGGAAGCTGCACGTGCACAGTTTGCCCAGTATGGCATGTCAAACGTTCCTGATGAGTATCTTGACAACTATGCTCAGGAGATGCTGAAGAAGCGTGAGAATGCCGACGGACTCGTTGACCGTGCTGTCGATGTGAAGCTTACTGCAGCCCTGAAGAATGTGGTGAAGCTCAACGAGAAGGACATCACACTCGAAGACTTCCAGAAGATGCTCCAAGAGAAATAAACGTTAATAGAAATAGCAATTATATTTCTTTAACCAAAAAAAAGGCCGAGATGTTTTGCATCTCGACTTTTTTTTGTAATTTTGTATCTACTTTACGCAAAAAAAGGCAGACAACGTCCTGCTTTTGTCATAAATAACGAAAATAGGAGAAGACTATATGAACAACGATTTTAGGAAATATGCTACCAAGCATCTTGGCATCAATGGTTTGGTGCTTGACGAAGTGATGAGTGCTCAGGCACAGTATTTGAACCCTTACATTCTGGAGGAGCGTCAGTTGAACGTCACCCAGATGGATGTCTTCTCACGACTGATGATGGACCGTATCATCTTCCTTGGTACGCAGATTGACGACTATACAGCCAATACGTTGCAGGCACAGCTGCTGTATCTGGACTCTGTGGATTCCGGCAAGGACATCTCTATATACCTCAACTCCCCAGGTGGCAGTGTGACGGCAGGTTTGGGCATCTACGACACCATGCAGTTCATTTCCAGCGATGTTGCTACCATCTGTACGGGTATGGCAGCCTCGATGGCAGCAGTGTTGCTCGTGGCTGGTACCGAGGGTAAGCGTTCGGCCCTTCCCCATAGTCGTGTGATGATTCATCAGCCTTTAGGCGGTGTACAGGGTCAGGCCAGCGATATTGAGATTGAGGCCAAGGAGATTATGAAGTTCAAGAAAGAGCTTTATACCATTATCTCTGAGCACTCCCATACTCCCTACGACAAGGTTTGGAATGATTCGGACCGCAACTATTGGATGACCGCAGAGGAAGCCAAGGAGTATGGTATGATTGATCAGGTGCTTAAAAAGAAATAAGAGGCAGAAATGGCTAACAGATGTAATTTCTGTGGACGTACAGAGCGCGAGGTGAAACTCCTGATAACGGGTGTTAATGGTGCTATCTGTGAGGATTGCGCTGTACAGGCCTACCAGGTAGCTACAGCTAACGGCTATGGTCCTGACGCAAAGAAAAAGCCTGGTTCGGGTAAGAAGTTGAACGTCCCCAAACCTAGGGAGATCAAGGCCTATCTGGATCAATACGTTATTGGACAGGACGAGGCTAAGCGATACCTCTCTGTGGCTGTCTACAATCACTATAAGCGTCTGCAGCAGCCCGACAGCGACCAGGGTGTGGAGATTGAGAAGTCGAACATCATTATGGTTGGCTCAACGGGTACCGGTAAGACTTTATTGGCACGTACTATTGCCAAATTACTTGACGTGCCGTTCACTATCGTCGATGCTACCGTCTTTACGGAAGCTGGCTATGTGGGTGAGGATGTGGAGAGCATCCTGACCCGTCTGTTACAGGTAGCTGACTATGATGTGGCATCCACTCAGCGCGGCATTGTCTTTATCGATGAAATTGACAAGATTGCCCGTAAGTCGGACAATCCCTCCATCACTCGCGACGTCAGTGGTGAAGGTGTGCAACAGGGCCTGTTGAAGTTGCTCGAAGGAACCGTTGTCAACGTTCCCCCCAAGGGAGGCCGTAAGCACCCTGACCAAGAATATATTGGTGTCGACACACGCAATATCCTGTTTATTTGCGGAGGAGCCTTCGACGGCATCGAGCGTAAGATAGCACAGCGCATGAATACCCATACGGTAGGTTATAATTCAGTACAGAATGTGCGCAAAATTGACAAGGAGAATCTGATGCAGTATATTGCTCCGCAGGATTTGAAGTCGTTCGGACTTATTCCTGAGATTATTGGTCGTCTGCCTGTACTGACCTTTCTGAATCCGTTGGATCAGGAGGCGCTGACAAAGATTCTGACAGAGCCTAAGAACTCCATTATCAAGCAGTATGAGAAATTGTTTGAAATGGATGGCATCAAGCTTACCTTTACCCCTGAGGCCTTGAAACTCATTGTCGACAAGGCCGTTGAATATAAGTTGGGTGCTCGCGGATTGCGTTCCATCGTGGAGAATATCATGATGGAGCCGATGTTCGAGATACCTTCCAAACGCGTAAAATCCTTTGAAGTGACAAAGGAGTTTGCCCAGCAGCAACTCGACAAGTCGCATCTACAATAACATTCTTAAAGTCTATGGCAAAAAAGAAACAAAATCTGACAGAAGCGCTCAAGAAATATTTTGGCTTCGACAAGTTCAAAGGCGATCAGGAAGCTATCGTGCAGAATGTGTTGGATGGCAAGGATACCTTTGTGCTGATGCCTACGGGTGGTGGCAAATCGCTTTGCTATCAGCTTCCCTCATTGTTAATGGATGGCACTGCTATTGTTATTTCACCTTTGATAGCCTTGATGAAGAATCAGGTTGATGTCATCAGTTCGATGAGTGATGAGGGAACAGCCCACTATCTGAATTCCTCGCTCAACAAATCGGCCATCGACCAAGTGAAGGCCGATATATTGGATGGTAAGACGAAGTTGCTCTATGTGGCTCCTGAGTCGCTGACCAAGGAAGAGAATGTGGAATTCCTGAAACAGGCAAAGATTTCTTTCTATGCCATTGATGAGGCGCATTGTATTTCGGAGTGGGGTCACGATTTCCGTCCGGAGTATCGCCGTATCCGTCCGATTATCAACGAGATAGGTCCTGCACCTATCATTGCGCTGACAGCAACGGCCACAGATAAGGTTCGTACGGATATCAAGAAGAACCTAGGCATAACAGATGCTACAGAATTCAAGAGCTCATTCAATCGCCCTAATCTCTATTACGAGGTTCGTCCCAAGACACAGGACGTTGACAAGGATATTATCAAGTTCATTAAACAGCACCCAGGCAAGAGTGGCATTATCTATTGTCTGTCGCGTAAGAAGGTGGAAGAACTGGCTGAGATTCTGAAAGCGAATGACATTAAGGCGGCACCCTATCATGCTGGACTTGAGTCGGCTCTGCGTTCACAGACTCAGGACGACTTCCTGATGGAGGAGATTGACGTCATCGTGGCCACCATTGCCTTTGGAATGGGTATCGATAAGCCCGATGTACGCTTTGTCATCCACTATGATATTCCCAAATCGCTGGAAGGCTACTATCAGGAAACGGGTCGTGCCGGACGTGACGGAGGGGAGGGCATGTGCATTACTTTCTACGCCCAAAAAGACTTGCAGAAGCTGGATAAGTTTATGGAGGGCAAACCCGTTGCTGAGCAGGACATTGGTCGCCAGTTGTTGGCCGAGACGGCTGCCTATGCAGAGACCAGCGTCTGTCGCAGAAAAATGCTGCTGCACTATTTTGGTGAGGAGTATACTCAGGATAATTGCCACAATTGCGACAACTGTCTGCATCCCAAGACGAAGCAGGAGGCAAAGGACCTGCTGGTCATCGTGCTGAAAACAATTCAGGCACTGAAAGAGAATTTCCGTTCAGACTATATTGTCGACTTCGTCATTGGTAAGGAAACGGAGGAGATACTGGCTCACAAGCACCACAACCACGAGTTGTTTGGCGCAGGTGAGGATTTGGAACACAAGCTGGTGAATCCTGTCATTCGACAGGCACTCATCGCAGGCTATCTGAAAAAGGATGTCGAGAACTACGGACTGCTGAAACTGACTTCGGCAGGTAAGAAGTTCCTGAAGAATCCGGTCTCGTTTATGATTGTAGAGGACAACGAGTTCAACGAGGACTATGATTCGTCGTCAGAGCACGACGCAGGTATCAGTGCCCTCGACGAGACGCTGAGTGCCATGTTGAAGGACCTTCGTAAGAAGGTTAGCCGTAAGCTGGAACGTCCGCCATATGTTATTTTCCAGGATGTGTCTATTGAGCAGATGGCCACCGACTATCCTGTCACCTTGGAAGAACTGAAGAACATTCAGGGTGTTGGTGAGGGAAAGGTCCGCCAACCCTATGCCAAAGAGTTTGTCGACTTGATCAAGCGCTACTGTGAAGAGAACGAGATAGAGCGTCAGGCTGATATGCGTGTGCGTACGGTGGCGAAGAAGTCGATTCTGAAGGTGAAGATCATTCAGGCCATCGACCGTCAGATAGCTCTCGACGACATTGCCACAGCTCAGGGCTTGGAATTTGAGGAGCTGCTCGACGAAGTTGAGGCCATTGTATATAGTGGCACCAAACTCAATATCGACTATTTCCTGGAGGAGGTGATGGACGAGGATCATGTCGACGACATCTACGACTACTTTGCCGACAGCGAGAGTGACTCGCTCGAGGATGCTATCAACGAGTTGGGTGCTGAATGTACGGAAGACGAAATCCGACTGGTGCGCATCAAGTTCATCAGCGATATGGCGAACTAGAGAAAAGTAAAAGAGTAAAAAGGTAAAAAAGTTATATATTATGGCATCATTTATTGCAGACAAGATTGTGATGGACGGCCTGACATTCGACGACGTCCTGTTGATTCCGGCCTATTCGGAAGTGCTGCCCAAGACGGTAGAGTTGAAAACCCGTTTCTCGCGTAACATTGAGCTGAACGTGCCTTTTGTGACGGCAGCGATGGATACGGTTACTGAGAGCCAGATGGCTATTGCCATTGCCCGTGAGGGAGGTATTGGTGTGATTCATAAGAATATGTCTATCGAGAACCAGGCCCGCGAGGTGGCCATCGTGAAACGTGCAGAGAACGGTATGATTTACGATCCTATTACCATTCCATTGGGTAGCACAGTGGCTCAGGCTCTCGATATTATGTCTGAGTATCATATTGGTGGTATCCCTGTGGTTGATGCTGAAAAACATCTGGTGGGTATCGTAACGAACCGTGACTTGCGCTTTGAGCGTCGTCTGGATCGTCCCATTGAAGAGATTATGTCGAAGGAGAATCTGGTGACCACGCATCAGCAGACAGACCTGATTGCTGCCGCTCAGATTCTGCAGGAGAACAAAATTGAAAAACTGCCCGTTGTGGACAAGGACAATCACCTGATAGGTCTGATTACTTATAAAGACATCACCAAGGCTAAGGACAAGCCTATGGCATGTAAGGACGAGAAAGGCCGACTGCGTGTCGCTGCAGGTGTTGGTGTGACGTCAGATACTTTGGAACGTATGCAGGCCTTGGTGAATGCCGGTGCCGATGCCATTGTCATTGATACTGCTCATGGTCATTCGAAGGGAGTTGTCGAGAAACTCCGCGAAGCCAAGATGTCGTTCCCGAACATCGATATCGTCGTGGGTAATATTGCCACAGGTGCTGCTGCCAAGATGTTGGCAGACAATGGTGCTGACGCTGTCAAGGTGGGTATCGGCCCAGGTTCTATCTGTACTACTCGTGTGGTGGCTGGTGTGGGTATGCCCCAGCTGTCAGCCATTTACGATGTGTATAGCGTCCTGAAGAATACTGACATTCCTTTGATTGCTGATGGTGGCCTTCGCTATTCAGGCGATATTGTCAAGGCATTGGCAGCTGGTGGCTCTTCCGTTATGATGGGTTCACTTGTGGCTGGTACCGAGGAAAGTCCTGGTGATACTATTATCTATAATGGACGTAAGTTCAAGTCGTATCGTGGCATGGGTTCACTGGAGGCTATGGAACATGGTTCTAAGGACCGCTATTTCCAGGCCGACACGAAGGACGTTAAGAAACTGGTGCCCGAGGGCATCGCAGGACGCGTGCCTTACAAGGGAACGGTTCAGGAGGTCATCTACCAGATGGTTGGTGGTCTGCGTTCGGGTATGGGATACTGTGGTGCAGCAACCATTGAGCAGTTGCACGAGGCAAAGTTCACCCGTATCACCAATGCTGGTGTCAACGAGAGTCACCCGCACGACATTACTATCACCAGTGAGGCTCCAAACTATTCTAGACCCAACGATTGATATTAAATAGAGAAAAGTAAAATGAAAAAACTCATCATTGCTGCTTTTAGTGCAGTTGTTCCGTTTACTGCTATTTTTGCTCAGAGCAGTGATCCTATAGTGATGACTGTGGCAGGTGTGGATGTACCGCGTTCGGAGTTTGAGTATTCGTACAACAAGAACAATACCGACGGTGTCATAGACAAGAAGACTGTCGAGGAGTATGTCGAATTGTTTGTTAATTACAAGTTGAAGGTACAGGCTGCTTTGGATGCGCGTTTGGATACCACAACGGCTTTCCGTAAGGAGTTTGCACAATATCGTGACCAGCAGATCCGTCCGACATTCGTTACGGACGAGGATATGTTGGCTGAGGCACATAAGGTGTACGACGAGACTGTGGAGCAAATCGGCCCCGATGGTCTGGTCAGTGCTGCCCATATATTGATTCTGACTCCCCAGAAGGCGACAGAAGAACAACAGCGTGAGGCCAAGCGTCGTATCGACTCGGTGTATACTGCCCTGCAGGCTGGTGCCGATTTCGAGGCGTTAGCCAAGCAGGTCTCTCAGGACCCAGGCTCAGGCCGTCGTGGTGGCATGTTGGGATGGTTCGCCAGAAAACAGATGGTCAAGGAGTTTGAGGACGAAGCCTTCGCCTTGCAGCCTGGAGAGATGAGCAAACCTTTCTTGTCGCCTTATGGCTGGCATATCATCCTGATGAAGGAGCGCAAGCAGTTTGAACCGTTTGAGTTCCATAAGGAAAACATCCTGCGTTATTTGGAGCAGCGTAATGCCCGTGATGCCATTACAGAACAGAAACTGAATGCGATAGTTCAGGCCTCGAATAATACGGTGACAAAGGAGAGTCTTCTCGACCAACGTGCAGATTCCCTGTCGGCTGCTGATCCTGAGATGCGTTATTTGATTAAGGAATACCACGATGGTTTGTTGCTTTTTGAAATCAGTAACAGCACCATCTGGGAGAAGGCTGCACAGGACGAGCAGGCCATTGAGAACTACTTCAAGAAACATAAAAAGCAGTATAAGTGGGACGAGCCCCGCTTCAAGGGTATGGTGTACCACGTGAAGAATCAGGCTGACGTCAAGGCTGTGGCGAAATGCGTGAAGAAACTGAAGTTCGACGACTGGAACGAGGCGTTGCGCACTACGTTCAACAAGGACTCCGTCATTCGTATTCGTGCAGAGAAGGGTATTTTCAAGAAGGGCGACAACAAACTTGTCGATCGCGAAATATTCAAGGTGGCTGATGTTCAGGTGGACAGTGTCAAGGGATATCCTATTGATGCCGTTTATGGCAAGCTGTTGAAGAAACCTCAGGACTATACTGATGTGCGTGCTCTTGTTTTGACTGATTTGCAGGACGAAATGGAGCGTCAGTGGGTAGCCGACCTTCGCAAGAAGTATGCCGTCATAGTGAATGATGAAGTATTAAAGACCATTAATAAGCATGAGTAAAAGAATTCTAGTTATACTAGTATTTCTAGTATCCCTAGTTTCACTAGTTAATGCCCAGACTGATTCCTTGGGAACGATTGTCGACGAGGTAATATGGGTGGTAGGCGATGAGGCTATCCTCAAGTCTGATGTGGAGGCTATGCGCATCCAGGGGCAGCAGGAAGGCTTGCGTTGGAAGGGAGACCCCGATTGTTCCATTCCAGAACAGATTGCCGTCCAGAAACTCTATCTTAACCAGGCGATTATCGATAGTGTGGAGGTCACTGAGTCTGAAATTACCCAAGGTGTAGAGCAGTATATCGAAAATATGATATCAGTCATTGGCTCTCGCGAGAAGCTGGAGGAGTATCAGGGAAAGACACTGAGCCAGATTCGTTCTGAGTTGCGCGACTCGTATCGTGAGCGTCAGATGGTACAGGGCATGCAGAGAAAACTGGTGGAAGATATCGCAGTGACACCTGCTGAGGTGCGTCGTTATTTCAAGGATATGCCACTCGACAGCATTCCCTTTGTTCCTACGGAGGTCGAGGTGCAGATTATCACTCAGCAACCACGTGTAGAACAAGAGGAAATTAACCGCGTGAAGGAACGTCTGCGCGAATTTACGGACCGTATCAATAAGGGAGAGACTTCGTTCCAGACATTAGCTCGCCTGTATAGCCAGGACGGCTCTGCCCGTAATGGCGGTGAGTTAGGATACACAGGCCGTGCAGGATGGGTTCCTGAGTTTGCCAATGTGGCTTTCAACCTGACTGATCCTAAGCGTGTATCGAAAATTGTTGAGACTGAATTTGGCTTCCATATTATCCAGCTGATAGACAAGCGTGGCGACAAGGTGAATGTGCGCCACATTCTGCTGAAACCTGAGATTAGTGACGACGCCATCCAAAAGGCGCTCAACCGTTTGGACTCTGTGGCAAATGACGTGAGGGCAGGAACGGTTCCTGTGGCCTTGAAGCCTTATTTCAAGGGAGAAACATTCACCTTCGAGGATGCGGTGTCAGTATATTCTGACGACAAAGACACACGCAACAACAATGGTCTGATGGTTAATGTCACACAAGAAAGCCGTACGTCACGCTTCAAGTTGGCCGACCTGCCTCAAGAAGTGGCCAAGGTAATTGACGGACTACAGGTTGGCGAGGTGTCGAGTCCCTTCGAAATGATTAACGAACGTGGTAAAACGGTGTGCGCTATCGTCAAGCTGAAGAGCCGTACAGAGGGCCATAAGGCCACGATTACTGAAGACTTCCAGATCCTGAAGAATATGGTACTCGAGAAGCGCCGTCAGGAGAAACTCCATCAGTGGGTGGTCAACCGCATCAAGTCAACCTATGTGCGTATCAACGAGCGCTATCGTGACTGCCAGTTTGAATATGAAGGCTGGGTACGGTAAGAGTTGAAAGTTAATAGTTAAGCGTTGAAGAGATACCTGTTTGTCATCCTCGGATTGTTGGTACTGGCTATGGTGTTTGCCATGCAGCCAGCCCGTAAACGTGCTCCACGCAAGAAAAAGGTGGAGGACAAACGAGTCTATCTGGTTCATGCCGACAATTTGCACTATAACCAGTTCCAGAATGGTGATGCCCAGGTGCTGCATGGTCACGTTCATTTTCGCCATATGGGTGCCAATCTTTATTGTGATAGTGCTCACTTCTATGAACAGACCAATTCCTTCGAGGCTTTCGGACATGTTAAGATGTTACAGGGCGACACGCTGAAATTGTTCAGCGACTACGCCTACTATGATGGTAACGACCAGTTGGCACAAGCCCGTTACAATGTGATACTTAAGCACCGTAAGTCGACGCTCTATACCGACTCTCTTGACTATGACCGTATGTATAATTTCGGAAATTTCTTCGAGGGCGGCAAGTTGGTTGATGGTAAGTCGACGCTGACCAGCGACTGGGGAGAATACCATACAGACACGAAGATGGCTATGTTCTACTACGACGTACGTCTGAAAGACCAGAAGATGTTTCTGACCACCGACTCGCTATATTATGATACGCGTACGTCGACAGCCCATATCGTCGGACCTTCCAATATCACGTCGAGCACCAGCCACATCTATAGCGAGGACGGCTACTACAACACCAAGACGGGCTATTCCGAACTCTTCGGACGCTCGGTGGTGAAGGACCAAGGCAAGACGCTCGTTGGCGACAGCGTCTACCATAATGCCAAGGACGGTACGAACTATGCCTATCGCAATGTGATTCTCACGGACTCCGTCAACAAGAACATGATTACGGGCGACTATTGTGAGTACAACGACTCTACAGGCTATGCAATGGCCACGAAACGTGCTGTTGTAATAGACTTCTCGCAGAAGGATTCGCTGTATATGCATGCCGACACCTTCAAGATTTTTACCTTCAACAACAAGACAGACTCCGTCTATCGCAAGATTCATGCTTATAATAAGGTTCGCGCGTACCGTGTTGACGTGCAGGCGGTGTGCGACTCCATGGTCTATAGTTCGCTCGATTCCTGTATGACGATGTACCACGACCCCATTGTCTGGAACGAAGGGCAGCAGCTCTTTGGCGAAGAGATTAAAGTTTACATGAACGACTCCACCATCGATTGGGCACACGTCATCGGGCAGGCTTTCTCTGCTGAACAGATGTCTGACTCCGTGCATTTCAACCAGGTGTCCTCAAAGGAGATGAAGGCGTTCTTCGATCATGGTCAGATTCGTGAGTCGCAGGCCATCGACAATGTTCTCATTGTGTATTATCCAATAGACGATGCCGACAGCACACTCATCGGACTGAACTACACAGAGACTCCTCTGCTGAAGATGTTTCTGGAGAACCGTAAGATGAAGCGCATCTGGATGCAAAAGCCTTCGGGTACGCTCTATCCGATGACGCAGATACCGGCTGGCAAGCAGTTCCTTCCGCAATATGCCTGGTTCGACTATATCCGTCCTGTCGACAAGGACGACATCTTCAATTGGCGTCCCAAGAAGGAAGGTACGGAACTGAAAGAAGAGAAACGTCGCGAGGCACCTAAGAATAGTGTAAAGAAATGACAGATGTAATCCAACTGCTCCCTGATAGTGTGGCTAATCAGATAGCTGCCGGCGAGGTGATACAACGCCCCGCCTCAGTCATCAAGGAGCTGGTGGAGAATGCCGTCGACGCAGGAGCACATACCGTGAATGTGCTGGTGGTCGATGCGGGGCGTACGTCTATTCAGGTCATCGACGACGGTTGTGGTATGTCGGAAACCGATGCCCGTCTGGCGTTTGAGCGTCATGCAACTAGTAAGATTCGCAAGGCCGATGACCTCTTCGACCTTCATACGATGGGTTTCCGAGGCGAGGCACTGCCGTCTATTGTTGCTGTCTCACAAGTGGAGTTGCGCACCCGTCGGGAGTGCGACGAGGTGGGAACCTGTCTAGTGATGGCTGGTTCGCGCGTTGAGAGTCAGGAACCTTGTTCCTGTCCTGTAGGCAGCAGTTTTCTGGTCAGCAATCTTTTCTTCAATGTCCCCGCACGTCGTAAGTTCCTCAAGACCAATGCTACAGAGCTGAATAACATCCTGACGGCTTTCGAACGCATTGTGCTGGTCTATCCTGACATCAGCTTCACACTCCACAGCAACGGACAGGAACTGATGAACCTTCGGGCAGGCACACTGCGCCAGCGCATTTCCGATATCTATGGACGACGTTACGGACAGGATCTCTTGCCTGTCAGTGTCGATACGGCGATGTGTAAGATTACTGGCTTTGTCGCTAAACCTGAAACGGCTCGAAAGAAGGGCGTGGCAGAGTGCTTCTTTGTCAATGGACGCTTCATGAAACACCCGTATTTCCACAAGGCTGTCCAACAGGCTTACGACCGTCTGATACCAGCAGGCATGCATGTACCTTATCTGATTTACTTCGACGTCAGTCCTGCCGATATCGATGTCAATATCCATCCTACGAAGACAGAGATTAAGTTCGAGAACGAACAGGCCATCTGGCAGATTCTGACAGCGGCTGTCAAGGATGCCATCGGACAGTTTTGCGAGATTCCGCAAATTGACTTCGACACCGAGGGGCGCCCAGACATTCCTGCCTATACTCAGAATACTCCGAATACTCAGAGTACTCCGAGTTTTCCCAAGACTCCTGGCAACCCCTCTTACAATCCCTTCTCGCCTGCTCAGAAAAAGGCGTCAAACGGTTGGGAACAACTCTACGAGGGCCTTCAGCCAGTAAATAAGCCTTCAGCCTCATCGCCGTCGTTTTTTGACGATGGTTTTTTGCCAGACCCTGTCGTTGCTCCTGCTGAACGTGATTCCCTGACGGGCGAGGTGATAACGCCACACGCTGACCAGTGGTCAGACAAGTCGCCCGCCCATTATCAATATAAGGGTTGCTACATCATGACTGCCGTGAAATCGGGACTGATGGTCATCGACCAGTATCGTGCCGATGTCCGTATCCGTTACGAACAGTGTCTGGCACATTTGCAGGCCCGTTCTGCAGAAACCCAGCAGGTGCTCTTCCCTGAGGTGGTACAGTTCGCTCCTTCTGAGCAGCCATTGTTGGAACATATCCTGCCGCAACTGTCGGCCATAGGTTTCGAACTCACTGATCTGGGGCAGGGCAGTTTTGCCGTTAATGGCATTCCAACGGGACTCGACGGTTTGAACTATGTGCAGCTGCTGCATGATATGGTGGCCGATGCAGTAAGCAGTGCAGGCGATTCCATGGACGAACTCAATAAGGCGCTGGCACTGAGCATGGCACGTCACGTGGCAATTCCTCAGGGACAGGTTCTGAGCAACAGCGAGATGGAAAATCTGGTCAACGAACTCTTTGCCTGCTCTAATGTCAATTATACTCCTGACGGCAAGGCCATTCTCGGCATCCTGCCTCAGCGCGATATCGAGAAATTGCTTGGATAAACATAAAACTTTGAACTTTGAACATTGAACTTTGAACTTTAAAGATATTAAGTATATGAAAAAGATTCTTTTGCTAATTCTGGTGTGCAGCCTTTCATCGACTGCATTGGCTCAGGGTGAAGTGACGGGTGCAAAACATAGTGTGGCTACAAATTCGTTCTGGGCCAATTGGTTTGTTCAGGCCAATGTGGTTGGCTCGTCGTTTTGGAGCAGTCAGGAACATCAGTCTGTCAAGTTAGACGAACTGTTTAAGGACTATCGTACCAATCTGGGCTTTTCGCTGGCTGTGGGTAAGTGGTTTACGCCAGGCCTTGCTCTTCGCACCAAATTCAATGGTCTTTGGGGACGTACCGTCGTTTTTGAGAGCAAGGAACTTAATGCCAGCAAGTATTGGACGCTTCAGGAACAGATGCTTTTTAACCTCAGCAACATGCTGATGGGTTATAACGAACACCGCACGTGGAACGTCATTCCCTATTTTGGTGGTGGAGTGGGACACGGTGTGTCGTACCATACCTATGTCTTGGGGTATTCTATAGGTGTGTTGAACACGTTCCGTATCACTCCCAAACTGGCGTTCAACATCGATATCAACTACGGCTCCTACGACGCTTCGTTCGACGGCTTTAGCGGAGGTACTGATACTAAACTCAGTCTGAAAGGACGCGACCGCATTATCAATGCCGAGGTGGGCATCACCTATCGCCTGGGTAAATCTTCTTGGAAGTCGTCAGCCGATCTTGACGCAGCACAGGCTTTGGCACAGAGCGAGATTGACGCCCTTAATGCACAGCTGGAAGACCTCATGGCTGAAAACGACCGTCTGAATCAGGAACTCGAGAACGCCCAACAACCCGCTCCTGCTCCTCAGGAGCCTGTTACAATCACCCAGCTGGCTGCTGCTCCTGTGTCAGTGTTCTTCGACCTCAACAAGGCTGTAATCGCCTCTCAGCGCGACCTGCAGAACGTGGCCGATTTGGTTGCTATGGCCAAACAACAGGGGGCTAAGATCCTTGTCACAGGCTATGCCGACAGCGAGACAGGTAGTGCCGATCGCAACCGCCAGCTCTCCCAGCAGCGTGCCGAGGCAGTGGCTGACGAAATCGTGAAGATGGGCTTCCCGCGCGAACAAATAGAAGCGGTCGCAGCAGGTGGTGTCGACACCCTGTCGCCCACTGCTTACAACCGTCGTGCAACGGTCGAAATCAAAAAATAACTAAAAAAGTGGTGCAAAAGTTTGGTGGTTTCAAAAAAACTCCGTACCTTTGCACCGCTTTTCGAAAGAAAGGGCGTTTAGCTCAGCTGGTTTAGAGCATCTGCCTTACAAGCAGAGGGTCGGCGGTTCGAATCCGTCAACGCCCACAATAACAATCCCACACTGCACTTAGGCAATGTGGGATTTCTTTGTTATTTCAGGCTGTTCATCCACGCTGCAATGTCTTGCAGCACCTCGGGCGAGATGGTTTCTTCAATCTGGCCGTATTCGTTAGGAAGTCCTGTGGTGCAGTGTTGGAACAGGTGGTTCAATCCTGGGTATTCCTTGATGCAGTTTTGTGTGGATTCGGACAGAAGCTGTTTGATGGCCGTGAGGTTTTGTTTGGAGATGACCTGGCAGTCGCGGTCGCCATTGAGGGCGAAGACGGGGCAGCGTGTCTGGCGGATATGGTCAGACGGGTCGTAGTCGAGGTACCACTGAATCCAGGGCATCTGCCGGACGGCATCCTGCTGGCGGTATTTCTGGATGGTCATATTGGGTAGTTGGCCTGAGAGCAGGCCGATGAGGTTGACCTGAGAGACGAGCAAGGTGTCACCCTTGACACCAGGGCCTGCTAGCGACACGATGAAATCGACCTTTTTCTGTGCGCCGAGCATGAAAGCGATGAGTCCTCCCTCGCTATGTCCTATGAGACCTACCTTACTGAAAGCCTTTTTATTGAGGAGGAATTCGATACCTGCAAGGGCATCGCGGGCAAAGTCCTCTGAGGTGGCATTCTTCACGTCACCACCCACCGACTTTCCTGTCGCGCGGTCATCGTAGCGTAGTGTTGCTATACCTTGACGTGCCAGATAGTCGGCAATGACAAAGAACGGCTTGTGCTCAAAGAGTTCCTCGTCGCGGTTCTGCTGTCCGCTACCCGATACGAATATTGCTACCATTGGTTTCTTTTTCGACTTCGGATTGTACCCTACAGGCCACGTCAACGTTCCTGCTAGTGTGGCACTGTCTTTCTCGTTTCTGAACGTCACCTCCTCCGTCTCGTAGGGAAATGGCCCCTGTGGCATTTGTGGACGCTTCACCTCGGGGACACCCTTTTCCATCACCAGAGGAAGCGTGAATCCGCGTTGTGTGAACTTTCCGTCCAGTTTGCCGTCCTTCAGTCGGGCGCGGTAGGTGAAATCGAGCGACTCGACCTTGAGGGCCAGCGAGTCGTCTGACAGGTATTCCTTGAAGGCGGAAATATCCTTGCCACCCTGATCGGGGCTGTCGAACGATGCTTTGACGTAGCCGTCGGCCTGCTCCAGATGGAGCACTATCGTCAGCGACACGGCGCCGACCTTGAGTTTTCCTGACCATGAACCTAGCAGGGCTGTTGTTGTATTTACCTGCGCTGAACCTGTCAGTACGACAAGGGCGAGTAGGGTAGTAATGATGGTTTTCTTCATTGTTGATGTAATTAATGTTTGCAAAGGTACGAATTATTTTTGTTTTATGGTGTTTTTCTTCAAATAATTCGTATCTTTGTCAGCGAATATATAATTATGCTGACGGAGAAGACGATGGAGAAGCTGCGGATCCTCGCAGAGTCGGCGAAGTACGATGTGTCGTGCTCGTCGAGCGGCACCGTGCGCAAGGGCAAGCAGGGCATGGTGGGTTCCACCGTTGGCGGTGTGGGCATCTGCCACTCGTTTGCCGACGATGGGCGTTGCATCTCGTTGCTGAAGGTGATGCTGACGAACTACTGCATGTACGACTGCGCCTATTGCATCAATCGCCGTACCAACGATATCAAGCGGGCTACGCTCAGCGTCTCTGAGCTTGAGGAGATTACGATGGAGTTCTACCGCCGCAACTACATAGAGGGCTTGTTTCTGTCGAGTGGGGTAGTGCGCAATCCTGACTACACCATGGAACGGCTGACGGCCATCGTGCGCGACCTGCGCACCGTGCATCGTTTCAATGGCTACATCCACCTGAAGACCATTCCTGGTGCCTCGCAGGAACTGTTGCAGGAAGCTGGGCGCTATGCCGACCGTATGAGTATCAACATCGAGATTCCCAAAGAGGAGTCGCTGAAGGCCTTGGCGCCCGAGAAGGACCATAAGAGCATCTTCTTGCCAATGTCGCAGATTCAGCAAGGCGTATTGGAAAACAAAGAGGACAGGCGGAAGTTCCGCCATGCACCGCGCTTCGTGCCCGCAGGACAGTCCACACAGATGATTGTAGGTGCCACCAAGGAGAGCGACCTCGATATCCTGCGCATGTCGAACGCCATGTACCTGCAGCCCACCATGCGTCGCGTCTATTACTCCGGCTACGTCAGCGTCAATACCTACGACCCGCGTCTGCCTATACTCAAGCAACCACCTCTGGTGCGCGAGAATCGTCTCTATCAGGCTGACTGGCTCATGCGCTTCTATCAGTTCAGTGTCGACGAGATTGTGGACGATAAGCACACCCACCTCGACCTCGACGTCGACCCCAAGCTCGGCTGGGCCCTGCGCCATCCAGAATTCTTCCCTGTCGATATCAACAAGGCATCTTACGAAGAGATTCTCCGCGTACCAGGCATCGGCGTGAAAAGTGCCGTACTTATCGTCAACTCCCGTCGTTTCAACCGCATCACCTCCTATCACTTGAAAAAGATGGGTGTGGTCATGAAGAAGGCGAAGTACTTCATCACCTGCGGCGAGCTCACCTCCGCCTTCTCGCAACCCATCATCGGCATCAATGAACTCCGTCCTGAACGCCTGCGCCCTCTGCTGCTCTCGAAAGCCCAGCAGAAACGCGCTGCCGCCGAACAGCAATTATCGTTTGATTTTAAAGATGAGTAAAATCAAACCTTGGAAAAGGAGATAAAATAAAAAATGCATTTTCTTGTTTAATTTGTGAGGAGTTGTTCGTTATATAAGTGTAATGACACAAAAAGAGTTCACATATATGGCAAGTGAGATGCGGGCAAAAGCCGTGTTAATAGCTGAGCAGTTCGGTTACGCCCAGGACGATGCGGAGGACATTGCGCAAGACGTGATGTTGAAGCTTTGGAACCTGCACGAACAACTGAACGATGCGGCTCACCTGAAGGCTTCGGCTGTCATCACTACGAAACGGGTGTGCATCGACCGGTGGCGCACGACCCATAAGCATGCCGAGATTGCCGTCACAATGCCGCTGATAGATGAAGACTCGCTGCACGACCGACTGGAATATACGGAACTGGAACATTGGATAGCCGAACAGATAGACAGTCTGCCTTCCACAGCGGGTATGGTGCTGAGGATGCGTCAGTTGGAGCACCGCGAGTTAGGCGAGATTGCCGACATCCTGGGCATACGGCAGACATCAGTATCCACCCTGCTCTCACGAGCCCGAAACGAATTACTAACGAAATTAAAGAGGAGGAACCAACAATGAAACAACAGTACGACAAGCAGGAAATAGCCCAGTTGCTCAGCAAGTTTATGGCTGGCGAAACCAGTGTTACCGAGGAAGAGGTGCTGGCACAGTACTTCCGCACCCATGAGGTCGACAAAGATTGGGCAGAATATAAAGAGATGTTCGCGCTGTTTGACAACGGTGAGGTGGACATTGATTTGGAAAACGAAACGAACAGCCAACGGCCAATATCCAATAGCCAAAAGCCAAAATCGGTTCCACAGGCTGTCAAGGAGAAACCAAAGATAGTCACCCTCAGATGGCTGATGGCTGGTATTGCTGCAAGCATCGCCCTGCTTTTGGTATTCTATCTCGGAAGAAGCACCGCTGAGCAGCCTACATTGGTGGCAGTGGAAAACGTAGTCACCAAGGACAGCGTACAGCCAAAGCACGAAGCCATCACTCCCATAGGGAGGATAGAGGATGCTGTCGTGGCTCAGGCTGCTCCTGCAAAGCCCCAAACGGCCAAACACCCAGCCCCCAAAACGGCCAATTCCGAATCTGCTTCTGCAGCTGAAAGTCTGGCTGACTGCATTGCCCGATTGGAAGCAGAAATGAACGACCTTGACGATAGCGTCAATTCGGCACAGGTTGAAAGGCTTATCGCTGCCGATTTCCGACTGCAACAAATGGTCAATCGCATAGTCGGCAAACAGACGGAGCTGGCAATGAACAAAATATTAAACGACAGTACCGCTAATTATGTTAGTTTTTAAACCACGAATTAAACGAATTCCACGAATAATTATGAAACAGATTATTATTACCATAGCAATCATGCTGATGCCCATCAGCGCAACTAGTCTCCATGCTCAGGAGAATAAACACGCCCAGGCCCTGCATACGGCCTTCATCGAAACGCTTCACAGCAAGTTCCCAAAGGACATCACAGCCAAATGGACACCAGGGAAAGAAGACAGCACCAGCGTGTTCTGGACAGCCCTCGACGGTGCAGGACTTGTCCCCAAGAACAAGATCAACGTGGTGCAGCTCGCGAAGAACAGGGCAGTCATTGGCCCTTATTATCTTGACGGCTGGAGGTTCGAGTTCCGCAATGTGCCTGATGACCCTAACCTGCCCTTGCGTCAGATTCTCGATGCCTACGACAAACAGTCACCTTACGCCTCCAGCTACTACAGCTATGTGGCAGGCGACGAGCAGGCCGTCTTCCCTGGTGTCAGCATCGCCTTTGGCGAAGACGGACAGGCCTTTCCGCTGCAGCTTCACCCTACTCTGAACGTACGTATTATTGGCTTCAAGGATGACGACGCTTTCCGCTCCACCTATCTGCTTACATGGTATAGCAATGAGGAGGACGACCCCATCGACACGAAGCACAAGTACTACATGACAACCGGCATCATGTACGAGTTCCATTGTCCGAAACTGAAGTCCACACCGCAGATAAAGTCCTTCGATGACGAGGAATACCTCGACCGCAGCAACACGGCCCTCAGCGTAGCGCAGAACCTGCTGTTTGAAATACGCAAAAAGGAACCCGAACGTGCCAAAGCCCTCGACACTGACACGCTGGCCGAGGTCTTCCAGTACAATTTCATCAAGATGGCACAGCAGCTCTACGACGAGCCCAGGACATACAACCTCAAGACTAGCTACGAGGCCCTGAAGGCCAAACTCGAACTCATGATGGGTATGGGCAGCACCGCCACCATCACCGAGCAGAAAGCCATCTGCTATACGCTCAACAAAGAGGTGGAGAGCTATCCCTACATGCTCTCAGGTCAGCAGGTACAGGAACTGAAACGTATGACCGATGGTATTATCAAAGACATGCCAGAGGAATTGGTTAAGCAAGCCGCCAACACCCAGCTTTATATCTTTCGCATGCGCAACCAGACCGCCGACATCGACAGCTTGAGCGACAACGACCAGGACTACCTGAACCGTAACCACTGGACCGTCATTCACCAGCCCATGGAATATCATCACGAGGACATGTTTACGGCTCGTGGCGAACACTATACCGCTGACCAGCAGACGGGTTACCTCCATGTGAAACGCGAGAACTATGGCAGCGGTCTTCGCATTGAGAACACCCTCAAGAACCTGCGTCCTGGGCGCTATCGTGTATCGGCTGTGGTTCGTGCCAAAAAGACCAATAGCGGACACTCTGGACTGCTCGTCTTTGCTCAGGTAGGCGATAAGAATATCAATAAGGAGATTCCTGCCGATGGTGATACGGGTGGCAACGTGTGGTTCTCTGGCCTCAGCCGCTTCTCACGTAAGGCCAATGCCCACGAAGGCGTCCTAGCCCTCGATATCAACAAGGCATCGGCGCATGGTGGACAAGGCTACGGCTGGAACCGCATCTATCTCGACGACATCACCATTACCGATGACACCCCCAACCATGCGCTTACCTATGGTGTCTCCTTCGATCGTGACGTTGCAATGAAAAACGGTGAAAGCAGCAACTGGTTCTCCGCTTGCGACTTCATCGTTGAGAGGGTCGACGACTAGGAATCTAGGATTAGATATTTATTATTAAGCGAACAGAGATGTGGAAACCATGACGGTTTCCACATCATTATAATATAGTAGTTTAAAATTGGGAATAAATATTTGGTCGTGTTCGGAATATATTGTATCTTTGCAACGTAGAAACGACGAAAAAAGCAAAGGACAAGTTCGAGACTTAGGTAAGACGTAGCCGTAAGGTTCCTTCGGTGCAGCGAGGGATTACTCTCAACTTTTGTTCGTTTGTTGTTCGTTTGATGTCCGATTGTTGTCTGATTGTTGTCCGTTCATATAACGAGCAACAGACGGGGAAGAAATGGACGAGAAATGGAGAAGAATTGGAGCTACATTGAAGTAACGACGAAGCAATGTCGAACATACAAAAGAGATAGGAGACCCAAACAATGAAGAAAAAGGACACGACAAGCAAAGGATTGATGCTGGTTGGCAGTCTGCGCACATCTGGTGTGACTGTCTACATGAAGCAAGGGAAACTGGTTACGCGGTCGTCGAATTCAAACGAAAAGCGCAGCAATACGCTGCCTCAATTCATACAGCGACAGAAGATGCGGCACTCCGTACAACTATGGAAGATGCTTAAATTTTGTGAGACAATGTTTACACAGCGCCCGACGGCCTACAACAACTTCATGTCACTGGCCAACAGAATGCCGGTGGTGTTTGTGGAAAAACTCATAGATCAGGCATCGTTCCTGATGCCTGGCATCCCAGTAAGCGACGGTACGCTTCCTGCGGTACAGCAGCAATTAGGTGAAGTGGATGGTACTCCTGCCCTGATAACCGATCTCCAATACGGCAAGTATTTTTATAATGAGAAGCTGTGGCTTTATACGGCAGAACAGAATATGGAAGGTGTGCCTCGTGTACGGTTCAGCAAGCGTGATGTGTCGACGCATGAGATGACTGTGGTTGACGGACATCTGGTACTGGTCGGTGAAGAATTTGCCGACGAGATGAAGGGCTGGGCACTGGTTCGGGTTGTAGACAACCGCTGTTCGCCACAGACTATTGTCACCCGCTGCACGCTGTACCAGCAGTATACCACTGAGGAAGCCCTTCAAACTGCTGCTAAGAGTTACAAGGGTCTTACCGACCATGGATTTCTTTCACCAAGGTAAATCAAATGCAAACGTACGTGTTCGATAATACGCTCGATGGGCTGTTGACGGCGGTGTTCGACAGTTTCTTTCTTCGCCAGCAGGATGTGACGCTGTTGGCGGAGGGAGAGCAGTTGCCGCTGTTTGCTGGCGAGCCGCATCGGGTGGTCACGGACAGTGAGAAAGCTGAACGCGTGTGGAAAGGCTTGGAAAAGCATCTGTCGCGCGAAGGGCTGCACATGATTACTCTCAGCTGGCTGTCAGAGGAGCGTGCGCTGAACCAACCGCTGTTTAATATGATTTGTAAGGTGTTCAAGCCTCACCCCCTAGCCCCCTCTCCAAGGGGCGAGGGGGGAGCCTTCGGCATGAAGGAGAGAATGGACATCACACAGAATGCCTCCGATGCTGACGTGCTGGCGGTGAGGAACACCTGTCGCCGCGTGCTCCACGAACAGCTGCGGATGAAACAGTTCATCCGGTTCCAGAAGGCGAAGGATGGTACCTATCTGGCTGTGGTGTCACCCGACCATAACGTACTTCCATTGATTACCGACCATTTCAGCGATCGATTTAATGACCAGCCCTGGCTCATCTATGATGCGAAGCGGCATTATGGGTATTATTATAGCCTCACCCCCAACCCCTCTCCAAAGGGCGAGGGGAGTAATTACAAGGTTATCCGCGTAACCTTCGAGGATGAGGCCTCCGTGCCGTTCGATTTATCGAACGGAAAAATGGATGCCGACATCCTCAGCGAGAACGACCAGCTTTTCCAGGACTTGTGGCGCACCTATTTTAAGGCTATCTGCATCAAGGAACGCATGAATCCCAAGAAGCAGCTCAGCGACATGCCGCGCCGCTATTGGAAATATATGACAGAAAAGAATGGATAAAAAAAGTATAGAATGATGAGAATAATGACATGGATTGTTGCAACCCTGATGGCCATGCCCATGGGGGCGCAGAGGACGCGGCAGGACAGTACGCTGAAGCCGCGACTGGTGGTATGTACGGACATTGCGCCAGCCGATGTGGAACCCGACGATATGGAGTCGATGGTGCACCTGATGGCGTATGCCGACATGTTTGAAATCGAGGCGCTGATCACGTCGGTGGGATGGAACTGCGACCCGTATCCGATAGCGTGGTCGCTGTATATGTATCGCGTGATGGGTGCCTACGCAACGGACGTGAAGAACCTGATGAAGCGTTCAGGACAGAAGGAGTTTCTGACGATGGAGCAGGAAAACGCATGTCAGCGGATAGGCTACTGGCCCAGTGCGGAGTATATTACGAGTCGTGTCGTGATGGGTAGTACGAATGGCGGCATCCGCTCCATCGGCGAGCAGAACGACTCGCCAGGCAGCGAGCTGCTTATCCGACTGGCTGACGAGGACGACCCACGACCCATCTATGTGGCAGCATGGGGTGGGGCGAACACGCTGGCACAGGCCATCTGGCGCGTAAAGCAGACGCGGACTTCAGACGAAGTCAAAAACTTCGTCCGCAAGTTCCGCCTCTATACCATCACTGACCAGGACATGGACTACGCCCACCGCATGGACCGTGCCCGCAGCTCGCACATGTGGCTGCGCAAGGAGTTCAAGGACGACCTGCAGTTCATCTGGGACGAGGGTACGTGGCAGGAGCAGTGTGAGTTGGGCAAGCAGAACTGGACGCAGCACCAGCAGTACATCCAGCCGAAGGGTGCGCTGGGCAAGGAATATCCCAATTACAAGTGGGGCGTGGAGGGCGACACGCCGAGTTTCCTCTACGTGCTGCCTAATGGGTTGAACGACCCTGAAGACCCGCTTCAGGCAGGCTGGGCAGGCTATCATGAGCGGGGCATGTGTCCTGACTCGCTGACTACCGCCTGGACCTCGTGGCAGGAACCCGTGCGCAGCATCAGCGTGGGTTATAAGCAGCGCTTCTATCCCGATGAAATGGCCGATTTTAAGGCTCGTATGCAGTGGGCCGATAGGGGCGAGGGCAACCGCAATCCCGTAGTGGTGGTGAACGGTCACCGTGGTCCGTCGCCCTTGGTACTCCGTGTAAAAGCTGGCGACGACGTCCGTCTGGATGCCTCGAAGTCGTACGACCCAGATGGCGACTCCATCACCAAGAATTGGTGGCAGCAGCCGGAGATTGGTACGGCGACGCTCGACATACAGGGGTCGGACGCGGCTGAGGTGCGCATTCCCCAGGATGCAGCCGGCCAGACGCTGCACGTCGTGTGTGAAGTGAGCGACCAAGGTCCCTATTTGCTGAAGGGATATCAAAGAATCATTTTTGAAGTAGAATAGTTAACAATGAAGATAGGAACGATAGAATTGGGCGAGCGCCCAGTATTTCTGGCTCCGATGGAGGACGTGACGGACATAGGATTCCGCATGTTGTGCAAGCGCTTTGGCGCCTCGATGGTGTATACGGAATTCGTGTCGGCCGAGGCGCTGGTGCGCGACGTGAAGTCGACGGTGAAGAAACTGACCATCAGCGACGAGGAGCGCCCTGTGGGTATTCAGATCTATGGACGCGACGTGGACGCAATGGTGGAGGCGGCGAAGATTGTCGAGCAGGCAGGCCCGGACCTGATTGATTTGAATTTCGGCTGTCCTGTGAAGAAGGTGGCAGGCAAGGGTGCGGGTGCCGGTATGCTGCAAAACATTCCCAAGATGCTGGAGATTACGCAGAAGGTGGTGGATGCCGTGCAGCTGCCTGTGACGGCGAAGACCCGTCTGGGCTGGAACTGCGAACAGCTCATCATCACCACGCTGGCCGAGCAGTTGCAGGACTGTGGCATAAAGGCGTTGACCATTCATGGTCGTACGCGGAGTCAGATGTATACGGGTGAGGCCGACTGGACGCTGATTGGCGAGGTGAAGCGCAACCCACGCATCCATATCCCCATTATCGGCAATGGCGACATCAAGTCGTTGGACGATGCCGACAGGGCCTTCGACACGTATGGCGTCGATGCCGTCATGATTGGTCGCGCCACATTTGGATGCCCCTGGATATTCAGTCGCCAGCAGCTGACGCTGGACGAGAAGATTGACGTGCTGGAAGAGCAGTTACGCATCAACGTAGAGCGTATCGACGAATATCGCGGCATTCTGCACACACGTCGCCATCTGGCCGCATCGCCCGTGTTCAAAGGCATTCCCAACTTCCGCGAGACGCGCATCGCCATGCTGAGGGCAGAAAAAAAGGATGACCTGTTGGCCATCCTTGAGCGTTGTCGCGAACAGTTGCGATAGGTCTCTTCCTTCTGCAACAGTAGCTTTAGAACCAGTTCATCAGTTTGCGGAGGTAGGCGGTCAGTTCGCCAGCCATCTTTTCGTCCTGATAGATGTTGGGATGCCAGTCGTTGCCGTAAAACTCATTGCCGTTGATGGGTGCCATGTCGAAACGATAGACCTCTTTGTCGCCGGCCTTCTGGGCTTCGGCAGTCACCGCGTCCAACAGTTGTTTGGCAAGCTGCAGCTCTTGATGATAGAGCATAGAACCCGTGAGGAACACAATCTTTGCCTTGGGATTATGCTGGCGCACCATTTTCAGCAGCTTCTGATAGCCCTGCTTCAACAGCGAGAGGTCATAGTTGGGCGTTGACAGGTCGTTGGTGCCGAGGTTGATGCAGACCACATCGGGTTGATAGCGGTTGAAGTCCCACTTCTCCTGAAGGAACGTGGGCTCCTTGCGGAGTTCAGGCTTCCAGGCATAGCCAGTATACTCGTATTGCACAGGCATGTTCGAGTCAGGATTACCCGTCTTCGGACCATCGTAGTTGCGATAGGCTCCGATGCCGCTACGTGCCACCACCCAGTGCTGGGCCTGTAGGTTGCGGGCGGTTATCGAGGCGTAGGAGTAGTAGTGATTCTCTGTTGCATAGTCGAAACCTTCCTCCTTTTTCAGACCCTCGTTGCCATAGCCGCAAGTGATGGAGTTGCCGATGAATTCGATCTTTCTGGACGGAAGGAGAGGGGCTTTAACCAGCTGCCGGCCCTCGTCGAGCACAAAGCCCCAGAACTCAGGGAAGAACTCGTAGCCCTCGATGACATACATCAGACGTACCAGATGACGGCCTTCGGGCAAGGCTGTTGCCAGCGTCACCACCGAGTCGCGTTCTCCACGGAAAGCGACCTTGAAAGGCTCTGCCTGGTCGATCTGTGCCATAAAATAGCCACTGCGGGGTTTGGCAATCATACGTAGCGACGTGCCCTCGAAAGCAGCCATAATCTGTACGCCAGGATAGTTCCATGCCGGACGATCGGGATTGGTGAAACTGATGCGACCCGTATACACAATGTCTGGGTTGGAGGGTTTGATGACAGTCCCTTTCAGGGGAACGGTAGTGATGGCGCTGACTCCCAGTGTAGTCAGGAACACAAAAAAAGCAAAGAAAATACGTTTCATAAGTAGATTTTTGTTATTTGGGCGCAAAATTACAAAATAATTATCAATTATCAATTGTCAATTATCAATTATTTATTACCTTTGCACACAAAAGCAAGAAAAATCATGATGGACGAAGATTTTGACATCCGCCGCGAGCAGATCAACTCCGCTGAGAAGGACTTTGAAAACGCCCTTCGCCCGCTGTCGTTCAACGATTTCAGCGGTCAGGAGCAGGTGGTGGAGAATCTGGAGGTGTTCGTGGAGGCCGCCAAGTATCGTGGCGAGCCCCTCGACCATGTGTTGCTGCATGGTCCCCCAGGACTGGGAAAGACCACGCTGTCGAATATCATTGCCAACGAGTTGGGTGTGGGTTTCAAGATTACTTCAGGTCCTGTGCTCGACAAGCCAGGCGACCTGGCTGGTATTCTGACGTCGTTGGAGAAGAACGACGTGTTGTTTATCGACGAGATTCACCGATTGTCCCCTGTGGTTGAGGAGTACTTGTATTCTGCTATGGAGGACTACCGTATCGACATCATGATCGACAAAGGTCCCTCGGCTCGCAGCATTCAGATTGACCTGAATCCGTTTACGCTGGTGGGTGCCACCACGCGAAGTGGCTTGCTGACAGCCCCGTTGCGTGCCCGTTTCGGCATCAACATGCACCTGCAGTACTACGATCCTAAGACTCTGCAGCGCATTATTGAGCGTTCTGCCTCGATATTACGCGTACCTATCACTACCGATGCATCTGACGAGATCGCCCGTCGCTCGCGTGGTACGCCCCGTATTGCAAATGCCCTGCTTCGAAGGGTACGCGACTTCGCTCAGGTGAAGGGTACGGGCAAGATTGACTCTGAGATTACCAAGATTGCGTTGAAAGCGCTGAATATTGACCAGTACGGACTGGACGAGATAGACAACCGCATCCTGTTGACCATCATCGACAAGTTCCGTGGGGGACCTGTGGGCATCACCACCATCGCCACCGCTGTGGGTGAGGATGCAGGTACGTTGGAGGAGGTCTACGAACCATTCCTCATCATGGAGGGCTTCATCAAGCGCACCCCACGTGGTCGTATGGTGACAGAACTGGCGTACAAGCACTTCGGACGCAATCCGTATAGTGGAAATATTATGGAACCGAACCTCTTTGAATGAAGAGTGAAGAATGAAGAATGAAGAATGCTGCGCTTAAGCGAGAGAGAGCGATGCTCGAATCAGCTATCCCGAGCGTGAGCAGTATCGATGAAGTCAATTTGCTACCGCTATGACGACAAAGACAGGAATATTTGTTGGGAGTTTCAATCCGTTTACGGTGGGGCATGACTCGATTGTGAGACGTGCTTTGCCGCTGTTCGACCGCTTGGTGATTGGTGTGGTGGGCGATCAGGTGCGTAAGCCCGATATGCCCTCTGCCGAGGAGCGCATCAAGGCTATTGCCGACCTCTATCAGGACGTGCCTGCCATTGAGGTGAAACCTTATTATGGGCTGGCTGTCGACTTTGCCCGTGCAGAAAATGCCCATTTCATCGTGAAAGGTGTCCGTTCCGTCAAGGACTTTGAATACGAACGCGAGCAGGCAGACATCAATCGCAGCCTAAGTGGCGTTGAGACCATCCTGCTTTATGCCGAGCCGCAATTTTCGTCCATTTCATCGAGCATGGTGCGCGAATTGCAGCACTTTGGGGTAGACGTCAGTGCGTTTCTGCCGAAACGTTCGAAATAACGGTATAACGTAATATCGTAATAACGAGAATATGATTACTTACAACACTGAAAACGTCAAGTTCCCCAACATCAAGCGTCGCGAGACGACGGCTTGGATTCGTCGCGTCGCTGCCACTTATGGTAGGAAGGTCGGCGAGGTGGGCTATCTGTTTTGCGACGATGAACATATCCTTGCCGTCAATCGTGAGTATCTGGGGCACGACTACTACACCGATATCATTACTTTCGACTATGACGAAGGCAATGTGGTGAATGGCGATTTGGTCATTTCGCTGGATACCGTCCGTACGAATGCAGAACTGTTTAAGAAGGAATACGATGAAGAGCTGCACCGTGTCATCATTCACGGCATTCTGCACCTTTGTGGCTTGAACGACAAAGGCCCTGGAGAGCGTGAGCAGATGGAAGCCGCAGAGAATGCAGCGTTAGCCCTGCGCTAAAAAATCCTTGATTTCATCGAGATTATTGGCAACCTCAATGTATGTGCGCCAAGGCTTACGGGTCAGACCTTTGGCCTGTAATTCGTCGAGCATGGCGATAAGTTTGTCCCAGAAACCCTTCATGTTATAGAGAATGACGCGCTTTTGGTGATAGCCAATAGTGGCCGAAGCGGCAATGGTAAATACCTCGTCCAGTGTTCCAAGTCCGCCAGGCAGGGCAATAAACACATCGCTCTGGTCTTCCATCAGTTGTTTGCGGTCGCTCAGGTTGTCACACGGAATATCTATATCGACATACTGCGACATGCGTCCTCCCTGCTCTATGATTCTGGGAATGACGCCAATGGTTCGTCCGCCAGCCTCGTGGGCAGCCTTCGACACACACTCCATCAGTCCACAGTTGACACCACCATAGACGATGGTGTGACCTTGCTGTGCAGCCCATTTTCCTAGCTCTTCCGTCAGCAGGAAGAAGTCTGGATCAATCTGGTCGTTAGCAGAACAAAAGATACAAATCTTCATCGTATGTCAGTTTTGAGGGTTCTCGGCAGGAATGATTTTGAAGAGTTTGTCGCTGGGACGCACCTTTTCAGGAACCTTGATGCTGACGCGTGTGCCTTGCTGGGCAGTCTCCACGGCCTGCACGTCGTCGTGAATCTCGTCGACGGTGACATAGAGCGCCCCTGTCGTCGGCCCCGTAATGAGCATCTTGTCGCCAACGCTGAAGGTGTCGGCTTCAACGGTGAATTCTGCCACGCCCAGACGTGAGAAGTATTTGACGCCCTTGCCGATGTATTGCTTGCGTTCGGTGGCGTTGGAACCGTAGTTTTTGTTCCATTCGCCCAGCTGTTGCCCTTGGTAGTAGCCGTCCCAGAAGCCTCGGTTGAATACGGTGGCCAGACGCTCGTCCCACTGGTCCTTCTTCTCATCAGTAAACGTACCGTCGAGCACGCTCTGGATGGCTTCCTTGTAACATTGCACTACGGTAAGCACATATTCGGGTCCGCGGGCGCGTCCTTCAATCTTGAATACTCGGACCCCAGCACGCATCATTTTGTCGATGAAACGGATGGTTTTTAGGTCTTTGGGCGACATGATGTATTTGTTGTCTATCTCCAGTTCCGTACCCGTCTCGCGATCCGTGACGATATAGGAGCGACGGCATATCTGCATGCAGGCTCCACGATTGGCTGAGCGCCCTGTGTTGTCGAGACTCATGTAGCACTTGCCGCTGATGGCCATACAGAGTGCTCCGTGGCAGAACATCTCGATACGCACCAGCTGGCCTGAGGGACCACAGATATGCTGTTCCTCAATCTGTCGGTAGATGTCGGCCACCTGGTCGAGGTTCAGTTCGCGAGCCAGCACGACGACATCGGCAAACTGAGCATAGAACCGTAGCGCTTCGATGTTCGATATGTTCAGCTGGGTAGAGAGATGCACCTCCACACCCACCTGACGACAATACTGCATGACGGCAATGTCGCAGGCAATGATGGCCGTAATCTCCGCCTCATGGGCAGCATCCACAATTTGGTGCATCAACGGGATGTCCTCGCCATAGATGATGGTGTTTACCGTCAGGTATGACTTCACCCCATGTTCCTTGCAGGTGGCAGCAATTTCGCGCAGGTCGTCGATGGTGAAGTGGTTGGCAGAATGCGAACGCATGTTCAGCTGTTCCACGCCGAAATAGACACTACCTGCTCCTGCCTTCAGTGCTGCAGCCAGTGAATCGCGACTGCCCACAGGGGCCATAATCTCAAAATCTGTTATCTTTTCTTTCATTTCTGCCTGCAAAGGTAAGAAAAAGTTTAGAGTTTAGAGTTGAAAGTTGAGAGTTTTTTGTATCTTTGCACGAAGAAATCAAACGAATCATTCAATGAAGTTACGAATTGGTATCCTGCTGATGGCCGTTTTGTTACTGTTGGGTGCTTGTAAGCGCAAAGAACAGCATCAGTTCACGCACGATTTCCTGCTACCTATGACACCTGTCAAGGATCAGGGGAAGTCGGAGCTTTGCTGGGCCTACGCCATGCTGGCCACCATCGAGACGGAACATATTCTGCGGGGCGACTCCGTCAACCTCTCTGCCGTCTATATCGGACGGCGGCTGAAGCACTACCAGTCGTCTGTGCCGAATGCTCCTACGTCCCAGCGTGCGATGGGTATGACGCTGCTTAATATGATTCAGAACGAGGGCGTCGTGGGTTACGACGTGCTGCCAGACGATGCCACAGAAGACCTTCCTACTCCTCAGTGGGTCTTTATGCTGGGTGCCAGGTATACACCTCAGGAATTTGCCCATTCAGTATGTGCTCCTGACGAATACTTGGCGCTGACCTGTTGGCCTGATTCCCCCTATTATAAAAAGGTAGAGATTGACGTTCCTGACAACTGGGAGCACAACCGCCTGTTGAATCTTCCGCTCGACACGCTTAGGAAGCACGTCGACCATGCACTCCGCAACCGCCATCCCGTCTGCTGGGAGAGTCGCGGCCATGCGATGGCCATTGTCGGAGTGGCTCGCGACGAACAAGGCAAACCTTACTATGTGATGAAGAATTCGTGGGGGACGGACCGCCCCTATGGCGGACTGGTCTATATGTCCGTCCGCAAGATGTGGAAGGACATGATAGCCGTTTATATGACCCGCGAAGCTTTTGCCCCCCTCTCCGTCTCCCCCGAGGGGGAGTGACCTGAAGCCTCCCCTCGGGGAGGTTTGGTGGGGGTATTATCCCTGCTCTGGGAACTGCTGATAGATGGTCAGGCCGTATTCGGTGCTGGCGGCAAAGATATATTCCATGATGTCGGCAGTGTCGTGTTCGAAGTCGGCCCACGCCTGGGCATACAGCCAGAAAGTAAACTCCAGACAGCATCCGCCCTGCGTGGCATCAGCCTGACGGACCAACGGATTCTTCTCGGCAATAACCTTCGGATTCTCGCGCAACCATTGTTCTATATGCTGGCGGAACTTGGTGATGTTGGCCACGCCGTCGTCGTCGAGATGAATGGAGCGGAAGTCGAAATAGATTTGTCGTGTCTGCTTACGACCCTCGTTCTGCTCCATGCCCAACCAGTTTTGGAATGAGCCGTCAACGAGTGTCTGAGGGGAAACGGTGACAATGGTATTGTCGAAATTGCGTACCTTCACCGTTGTCAGCGAGATGTCTTCCACCCTGCCGTTGACACCTGCGGAAGCAACCGTTATCCAGTCGCCGACATGCACCATGTCGTTATTCGTCAGGCGGATACCAGCCACCAAGCCTTTGATGGTATCCTGAAAGGCCAGCATCAGAATGGCCGAAGCCGCTCCCAGACCAGCGAAGAGCGTCGAGGGGTCTTTGTCGACGACAATGGCAATGACCACAATGATGGCAATGAAGATGAAGATAATCTTCAGCACGCTGCATAAGGAGTAAAGATACTGCCTGCGAGCTGAACGCGGTCCGTTTTCCAGCAATTTAAATGAATCGATGAAGACGATAACAGTGCGCGTCGACATCACCGTGATGTAAATGGCTGTCAGACGAGCCAACAGCTCGCGAACGGATGGAAAGTCGTAGAACGTCCAAGGTAGCACCAGCCAAATGACGATGGCTGGCACGATGCTACAAGCTGACTTCAGCACGCGCTCGTTGAACAGTGCGTCGTCCCATTTCGCCTCCGTCTTGGCGGTTAGTTTCAGCACCACAGGTACAAAGACCTTCCTGCATATCCATCCTGAAAGCCCTGCCAATAGAATGGCAAGAATGACCAAAATGATATGTGTGACGATACTGACAGCGTCACCCGTAATGCCGCAATCCCTTACGAACTGTTCTACCCAAAGCTTTATCTCTTCCATAAAAGGATCCTTCTTCTATTTTACCTTTTTACCTTTATTTGGTATATCCTTGCGCAGGGTTCTCGTACATGCCAATGGGGATGTTGAACTTCATCATCTCGTCCAGGTTGTGTACGGGATGCTCCATATCCTGAGGAATGGGACGATGCGAGAAGGTCTGGAAATACAGCAGACAAGCGTCGCGCCACCATTCTGCATCACGAGCCTGGATGCGCAACTTACGCTGCACTTCCTCGAAGCGCTGACTGTCTACATAGGGCTGCATGGCATCCCAAACAGTCAGGAAATGGCGTGCTTGGTGGACTCCGTCGTCGTACTTGTGGCATAGCTCGTCCCAGAAGGTGCGACCGCTCTTCATCTTGTGGTCCCAAGGCACATGATGGAACCATGCCAGCAGGTTTTCAGGACAGGTATTGATATCGTTATACAAACGGCAGAGCTCTTCTGGATACTGCTTGACGTTGGCAGAGCCATTCAGCGTGCGGTCGAATCCCAGTCCGATGCTGTCGGCTTTGTGATAGTAGGGCGGGGTCCAGTCGGCTCTTACTCCGCGCGGAGCATACCAAGGCTCTGGTCCATAGTGATGGGTACCGGCAAAGATATGGTGGATGCCCAGTGGCATCATATAGTTGACGCAAGCCTCGCGGCTGTCCAGCATGACGTTCAAAAGTGAAGAATGAAGAGTGAAGAGTGAAGAATTTGCTTCCGCCTTAAGATCAAATGTCTGACGCAGCCATTCCTCAGCAATCTGTTCTGATGTCAGGTCGGGGTTCCATGCCAGTCGTCCGAAGGCATACCAGTTAGACTGTGCGAAGTGGTGTCCGCACCAGTTCGTATCGTCACCGATATTGGCGACACCAGCCATTGCCTTCAGGCTGGCAGGCTTCACAAACGAGAAGAACTCCTTCCACATCGGTGCGAGGAATACCAGATGGTTGGCAGCGCCCAGATACTCCTGTGTAATCTGGAACTCCACCATCATCGGTGTCTTCTGCATGGAGGTGAACAGCGGGCTGTATGGCTCGCGAGGCTGGAAGTCGACAGGACCGTTCTTGATCTGGATAATCACGTTGTCGGCAAACTGACCGTCCAATGGCATAAACTCCAGACAGGCCTGGTTGGCACGATCGGGGCTCTGGGGTGCATAGACGAATGCACGCCACATGACAATGCCCTTATGTGGCTTCAGCACCTTGCCCAGCATGTTGGCACCGTCGGCATGCGTCCGTCCGAAGTCCTGCGGGCCTGGCTCGCCCTCAGAGTTGGCTTTCACGAGGAAACCACCGAAGTCAGGAATCATCTTGTATATCTCCTTCACCTTGTCCTTCCACCAACGAATGACGTCGCTATTCAGCGGATCGGCAGTCGTCAGTCCACCGACCTTAATAGGTGAGGCGAAGTTGATGCTCAGATAGACACGGATGCCGTAGGGACGCAGTTGATCGGCAATCTCCTTGGCCTTCTGCAGGCTTTCGGTAGTCAGTGCCTCAGGCTTTGCGTTTACGTTGTTCAGCACCGTGCCGTTGATGCCGATAGAGGCATTGGCTCGTGCATATATCTTCATTAATTCTTCATTCTTCATTCTTAATTCTTCATTCCAGAAGATGCTCCGTCCTGCAAATCCTCGCTCCACGGTGCCGTTGGGATTGTCCCAGTGGTTCAGCAAGCGCAGCGAATAGGTGGGGTGCGACTCGGCGATGGCTGAGGGCTGAGGGCTGAGGGCTGATGTCTCTTGCATGCGCAACAGGGCATAGGCGCCATACAGCAGTCCCACGTCTCGACGCGCCGTGATGGTCGTGCCGTCAATGCGATAGCCGTCGTCGTCAGGCATCTTGGCATCAAGCTTCAGGGTGACACTCTCGCCATTGTAGTAAGTCTCCAACTCCTCTTTGGCCATATTGATAGTTGGCGACGTTTTCTTGACGATTACTTTTGCTTTATTCACGGGCTGACAACGCAGCCACAACAGGTGTCCGTCCTCCGCACTGGCCGCTAGCGCGAGTCCTGCAATAAACAAAGATAATATCAGTTTCTTCATAATACCTATAATTTCTATCCTGCCTGCAAAGTTACGAATAAGCGAGGAAAATGCAAAAAAATGAACTAACCTTTAGGGTTAATTTTCGTTAAGACTTCGACGGCGTTGACTAAATGTCGAATATTTTTCTTACTTTTGCATTATATTATGTCTCATTTTTGAAAAATTGCAAATGATTGTGTTGTAAATTATGAAAAGACAATCTATGTACGTGTTGTTGGTCGTGACAGCAGTTATTATTGTTAGTCTAGGAATGTCATTCTTAGCTTTTTCCTATGTGATGCGTGCCGAGACCAACGTTCGCTATGTCGGTCTGCAAAACATCATTTCGGAAAAGATGGCCAAGACCATAAAGGGAATGGAGACGAATGCCAAAAACGTGTTCGACGAAGTGGAAAAACACCTTGACTCTCCCGAGTCTGTCATCGCCGCACTGCAGAGTAAGACCAGTCTGGCTCCCGATGTGCGGGGCTATTTTGCCGCCTTCGAACCAGAATATTTCAAGGAGAAAGGCAAATGGTTCGAGCCTTACGTGCATCATACTGACAATAGCGAGTTTGTGCTGAGCATGGTGGGTTCGGCGCGTCACGACTATACCAAATCCGACTGGTATGTCCGTGCCCAGAAGTCGAAGGAAGGCTTTTGGTCAGATCCTTATTATTATTACGACGGCACCGACATGAGCGGACACTATTGTACTTTTGTCGAACCTGTATTCGATGCGACGGGACGATTGGCATGCGTCTGTGGTGCTGACATTACCTTCGACTGGCTCACCAAGGAATTGCAACGGATAGATGAGCAATATCAACATCACGAGTCGCTGAATAAATATGTCCTGATGCGCAATCTCGGCTTTTTCTCAGTGGTGGTCGACCATGACGGCTCCTGCCTCATCCATCCTGATAACAAGAAACTGCCTATCAAGGACAAAGACATGCTGCAGGACTTGGAGCAGAAAAAGAGTGGCTCACAGGACATGACGGTCGACGGTGTTCCCTCTACGTTATACTACGGCCCGATAGAAGGCATTGACTGGGCTCTGGTGGTAGTGGTTCCACGGGACGACATACAAAAGCCCACCCTCACGATGGGTTTTGCACTGTTTGCACTTGCTATTTTGGGAATTATGATAGTATGGATCATTTGTCGACGGATAAGATATGCTGAATAAACTGAAACTGAACGCACAGGTTGCCGTCGAGGTGCTGTTGCTGCTGGCAGTGACGCTGGGCATTCTGGCCTATTTCTCGCACAAGGCCTTACGGCAAGAGGCACTGC
The DNA here is from genome assembly GCA_902764705.1 of uncultured Prevotellaceae bacterium. GTDB lineage: Bacteria > Bacteroidota > Bacteroidia > Bacteroidales > Bacteroidaceae > Prevotella. The sequence continues at coordinate 65,066 of CACWWZ010000007.1, forward strand.
GTAATGCAGAGCTGACGTTAGAGGGCACTGTGCAGGACATAGACAACATCCTGTTGAGCGTCGAGCAGTCGACGGGCAACGTGTACTATGACCTTCTGGAACATCTCGACAATCCCGACCGCATGTACACTTACAGCCGGGCATTGGTCGAGAGTAACCCCAACATCGTGGGTTGTGCCATTTGTTTCATTCCAGGCTACTACCCTGGCCGCGACCTGTTCATGGCATACGTTCACCGCAGGTCGTCAGCCACAGACAATCCGTCGGATCTGGTGACGTCCGAGACATTTACCAACCGTCCTTATACCGAGCAAGTGTGGTTTACCGAACCCATGAAGACGGGAGAGATAGGCTGGATTGACCCTTTGAAGGGCATTGATGCTGAGAACGAGCCGTTGGTTACTTTCTGTCTGCCGTTCAACGACAAGACGGGTGAGCGTGTCGGTGTCATTGCCGTAGACGTGTCTATCAACCAGCTGTCGAAAATCATTCTGGCGGCCAAACCTTCAGAAAACGGCTACAGTGTCCTCTTGGCACACAATGGATCGTATATCGTGCACCCTGACAAGGAAAAATTGTCGAATCCGACGGTGTTCAGTCAGATGGAACAGGGAGCGGATGTCAGCGAACTGGATGCTGCCAAAGCCATGTTGGCTGGTGAGAGCGGCATGAGAGAATTCCGCAGAAACAACCACGACTGGTGCGTGTTTTTCAAGCCCTTCGAGCGCGCCGAGTGGAAAGGCCGGGCGAACGGAAATATCGGCTGGAGCGTTGGTGTGGTATGTCCTGAGGAGGACTTCTTCGAATCCTACAATGTTTTGCTTTATCTGGTCTTGGGCATCGCCGTCGCAGGCATGCTGCTGTTCTACCTGCTATGCAGTTGGATCATACGCCGACAGCTGAAACCTGTGAGGCAACTAGTCAGATCCGCTCATCACATTGCCGAGGGCAACTACCATGAAATGTTGCCTTACTCCGACCGTCAGGACGAGATAGGCCTGCTGCAGAACCGTTTCGAGCAGATGCAATTGTCATTACGGGCGCAGGTGACCGAACTGGAGGATGAGACGACACAGCTCCGTCAGCAAAGTGACACGCTGAACGCTGCATACGACAAAACGGTGGAGACAGACCAGCTTAAGTCATCGTTCCTGCTCTACATGACGAGGCAGATGTCAGATTGTGCCGAGAGCATCGACAAGAGCGTGACAACACTTTGCTACAACCGTCACGACGTCATCCAAAAGGACATGGACCGTCAAGTGGATAACATCCAGCGGAGAACCCAGACGATGGTCGAGTTACTGAACCACATGGCTCATTTCACCGAGTCCAGTACAGGAAAGGAGGAAGCCCATGCATAAGAACCGTTGGAAATTGTCGCGCGAACTCATCCTGGGCGTCATGCTTATGGCGACCCCCGTCTTCATACTGTCGCTGGGCATTCTCTATTGGCGGTCAAACAACCTGATACATCAGGAGGTCACCGACAGTACGCACAGTATGCTTAACACCACGCTGCACCGTGTGCGAACTTATATGGGCACCATCGAGACGGCAGCCAATTCGAATGCCTGGATGCTTGAGGAGAATTTCCGCCCCGACTCGCTACAGTCGGTGTCAAACCGCATTGTGCGGCTGAATGATCCCGTTATCAGCAGTTCGGTATTTGCCGTGCCCGACATGTTTAGGGAATACGGCCACAGTTTCTCTGTCTATACTGTGAATCAAGGCGATACGGTGGCCACCTACTGTGAGCCGGAATACGACTACTTCGACAAGGCCTGTTACACCACTCCCGTCTATTCCGGTCAGGCCTGCTGGGTAGACCCGTTTGCCGATAATGTCGAAGGAAAGGTTGACCACAACGTGGCTGTCGCCACCTATTGCCGACCGCTCCGTCAGAAGGACGGGCGCATCGTCGGTGTCGTTACCGTCGACCTGTCGTTCAGCCGTATGGCACACATGCTAAAAGAAGTAGAGCATCACTATCCCAACGCATACTTCATGCTGTTGGGCGCTGACGGACGCTTTCTCATACATCCCGACACCACCAGGCTGTTCCGCAAGACCATTTTCACCGATGTCGACCCCAGCCAGGACATGGACATCATCACACTGGGCCACGAGATGACTGTCGGCAAGCAGGGTACCATTCACATCAACTGGGGCGGCGAACTGTATCACGTATCCTTCCAGCCCGTGCCGGGCACCAACTGGAGTCTGGCGCTGGTGTGTCCTGACAGCGATGCCATGAAGAGTTTCTATGGTCTGGGCATTGTCATCATCGTGTTGCTCATTGCCGGTATGCTGCTCATCCTGATGCTCAGCAGTCGTGTGGTGAGGCATACCATCCGCCCCTTTGTCAGACTGACGGACATTACCCGGCAAATAGCCGAGGGACAGTACAACGAGCCTATTCCCGTCAGTCATCAACAGGGTGACTTCGCCGAATTGCAAAACAGTTTCGCACAGATGCAGCAGTCGCTGAACGAACGTATGGGCTGTTTGCGCCAACATGCTGACGAACTTCATCAATATAACGAAGAACTGACGCAGACCAAACAGCAGGCAGAAGACACCATACAGCAGAAGAACCAGTTCATTCACCACATGACGCACCAGATGCGCATGCCACTGAATGCCATTGCTGGATTCTCCGATGTGCTGGGCGACAGTATGACCGACGAAAGCATGGTCAGCAACGAGGAACTGGATAGCATCACGGAAATGATGAACCGCAATGTCATCAACATGAACCGCATGGTGCTTATGATGTTAGACGCCACGGCGACGGATGTTAACGGGAATCTGATGTGTCACCGTGTTGACGAGGTGTCGTGCAACGGCATCGCACGCGACGTCGCTGACCACATACTTCGACACTTCCCACAGGCAAACATCCAGTTCGATACCGACTTGCAGGATGCCATCCACATATTGACAAACCGCATGTTTCTGCTCTGTGTGCTCATCGAGCCGCTCTATAATGCCGTTCATCATTCCGACGGACAGCACATATCCCTGCATGTCGGTCAAACGGAAACCACCGTCACTTTCATCATTCAGGATGTGGGGCCTGGCATACCTGCCGAGCCGAAGCTGAATTACAATCCGTTTGCAGAAATCGACAACCTGCAAATCGGTGTGGCCATGGGTCTGCCGCTGGCCAAGCGTCATGCCGTCAGTCTCGGTGGCAGCCTGACCATCGACACCAACTACCGACAAGGCTGTCGCATTGTCATCGAAATGCCGAAATAAAGAGTCAAGAAGTTATGGAGCTTAGAAGTAAGAAGCCCGTCCTGATCCTTACACTCCTGCTGTTGTCGCTTCGTGCAGTGGCGCAAATTCCCTATTATGCTGGTACTGTGGGCAACGGCAAACTCTATGGCTACACTTCCGTCAAGGCCCGTCCTGGCATCAATCATCAGGAGACTTATACCACCTTCCAGTATGGCATTGGCAATCATTTTGCCACTGGTGTCGATCTATACACTGGCCTTCATTGTGCCTATTGGGGCTGTCTGGTGCGCTATGGACTCGGCATCAGCAAATGGTATAACATCGGCGCTGAAGTCACCCCCTCGTTCGACTTGAATCACAGCTTCCAGTTCTCCTACCTCACATCGGCACTCTACCAGAATGGTGCCATCACTAGCGACGGTCGTCTCTTCTGGTGTACCAATACCTGGTGGGTTGTCAATCGAGAGGCAGACAACACTTTTTCCAACTACGAATATCTCGGTTATACCATTCCCATCAAGAGCCGCCAGGCCTTGACTCCCATGCTCGGAGCCATTCATTCCTGGAAGTTCGATCAGGACGTCGACCTGGCAGTAGGAGCTTACTATACCATCAACAATTGGACCTTCTACCTTTGGGGCAACGACCTCCTGAAATCTCACCCACGACTCGTTGTAGGCATCGACTTCACTCTCCCGTAATCTTACCCAGCCGCCGGGGCAAATTAGCAACATGCCGTCTCGCTCCCTGCAACATGCCGTCTGAATCCCTGTAACCCATGGAGCAAGGCTAAGCAGGTGGCCAGCAGCACAAGCATAGAAACGACGAAAACGAGGTGGCACTCCCTCTTTGAGGAATGCCACCTTATTATATATATGTCTCTGAGTTTAATTGAAGTAGTACTTCACACCCACCTGCAGGCGCCAGCACTGGCCGTAGCTGTGGTTGTAGTCCCACGTGCTTGTCAGGTCGGTTGCCATCTTGAAGATAGGCTGTTCACCCTTCTTGACTTCAGCAGCATTAGACACTGTCAGCAGTTTGAACTGGTTGTTGCTCATGCCTGGAATCTGCTTGGCAACGCCCCACTTTGAGTTCAGCAGGTTGCCGATGTTCTCAATGTTGGCAATGAGCTGCAACTTATGAGTGGTACTGCCCAGCTTCACGTCGAAGTCGTGAGCCCACTTGAAGTCGAAGCTATGTACCCAAGGAGAACGTGCAGCATAGGCATCTGCATATTCACCACGGTGACTGCTCAGATAGTCGTCCTGTTCGAGGAACTTCCAGAAAGCAACACGGTCAGCATCAGTGGCAAACTTGATTTCAGAATCGTCGCGAGGAATATACATCAGGTCGTATGCCAGTCCGTCGCCATTGAGGTCGTTGCTGTAGGTGTAGCTCCAGCCCGAGGGTGAATAGCCGCTATAGAACAGCGAGAAGTGATCCTTGCCATACCTGTAGCTGACGTTGGCAATGACACGGTCGGGAGTATTAGTAGCAGAATTGCGAACCTCAATTACATTAGGACCATTGACGGTGTACAGATAAGTCCATGCCGACGAAGCATTCGAACCAGGCATACCCGTCACCTCCTTGTTCACTGTGTGGGTGTAGGCTGCCGAGATGTTCAGGTTCTTGATAGGCTCCGCATTCAACTGGACACTGGCAGTCCATCCGTAACCCTTATGGTTGTTTGTCAGCACACAAACGTTGCTATACTGGGTGTAATAGTTCCAGTCTGCCTTGTTCGAAGGATACAGATAGCGGTTATCGGCTCCTGCAATACGTGCCCACGTCTCATCTGGATTCTTCTGGTTCCAGTTATCGAGGTTGACGGCATTGACATTCTTGGTATAGGTAAACTCACCTGTCAACGTGAATGGGAATTCGACGGGCAGCTGATAGTCGATACCAAAGCTTGACTTCCACACCTGAGGCATCTTGAAGTCTTTGTCTACACCTGCAAGAGCCGAAGGCACGACACCATTGGCATCCAAGCTGCGAGGAGCACCGAGTCGCTCACGAATCTGGTCAATATCCGTTACCAGATCTCCTGCAAAGTTAGCAAGACGTGGGTCGGGACTCTTATCGTTCTGCTTGATAAAGACGAGGTTCTGAAGCATACCGGAGTTCTGAGGCATGTTGGTGAAGAACACCAGCGGCAGACGACCTGCAAAGAGACCCGTACCACCACGGATCTTCAAGGTCTTGTCACCAAACACGTCGTATGTAAAGCCAATACGCGGTGAAATCTGAATGTTTGCATTAGGCCATGAACCGACGTCGAGATGGCGTCCGCCGAAGTCAAGGTCGTAAATAGCCTTGTTGGCCTTCAGGTCGTTATCGTAGAACGAGATGTTGTCGAAACGGATACCGGCATTTACCTTCAGGTTATCGAGAATGTTCCACTCGTCCTGCAGGTAGAGACCGAACTGGTTAAAGCGTACCTTTGAAGAAGGCTCCATTTCGCCGTCATAGCCATAAGCCAGACCTACACCGATAGGAGCTACTCCATCCATGAAGTCCTGCATGCTGGCATAGCGATAGTATCCTGTACCCTGACGCATGTAGTTGTTCTGTGCCATCTGGTGTTCCACGTTGATACCAGCTGTCAGTTTGTGGTTCCCCAAGTAGTAGGTGAAGTTATCGTTGATAGTCAGAATGGTGTTACGTACGCGGTTATTATAAGTGTAAAGCTCATAACCTAACGTAATATAGGGATCACCGTCCTTCAAGATATCAATCATAGGGAAGACAGACGAATTGCTGCTACGCGGATCGTCAATGTCCGAATAAGTCACTAGCAACTGGTTGGAGATATTTGCACCAAAACGGCTATTCAAGTCGAACGACAAGGTTGAAATCTTATTCTCAATGCAATAGAACGAGTTAGCAAAAGCCAAAGACTTGATACCCACACAAGCAGCACTCAGACCGCCCACGTCACGCGATGTAGCACTCGGAACCACCCATTTCTTATTGTTGGTATGGTTATAACGAACGGCCAAGTGGTGATTCTGCGTGATATTCCAGTCGATACGAGCCAGATACTTGTTATTGGTGATACCACCGGGATAGGCAGTAGCAGAACCGGTATCGTAGCCGTACTTATTCATTACGAACTCGGAAATCGTGTTCATGTCCTCCAACGTTGTACGGGAAGTATATGTCTTCTGGTCGCCTGCTCCTTTGGTCGAGCCATCAGCATCTGGATGCCAGTAGGTAGGGATGTTCTCTGTCTCCACACGCTCAACATTAGCAAAGAAGAAGAGCTTGTCCTTCAGGATTGGGCCACCGAGAGTGAAACCCCAGGTCTTGCTCTCGTTGGGATTTGGCTCAGAGTTCTGCACGCCGTCTACGCGGTTACCGTGCATGTCCTCGTTCGAATAGTAGTAGTAAGCAGTACCCCTGAAGGTGTTCGTACCCGACTTCGTAACAGCGTTGATACCACCGCCGATGAAGTTCGACTGGCGCACGTCGAAGGGAGCGACAACCATCTGCACTTCGTCGATGGCATCCATTGAGACGGGATTACCACCACCAGGCAGGTCGGAATTCAGACCGAAGTTGTTGTTCATGTTGGCACCGTCAAGCGTAAAGTTTGCCATACGGCCACTGCTACCGGCAAAGCTGTTAGAACCTCCGTAGTATGGAGAGAGCTTCGCAATGTCACCGATAGAACGGCTGATGGTAGGCAGCTCCTGAATGGTGCGGTTGTTGATGTTGGTCGAAGCGCCCGTTTTTTCTGCGGCAAACTTCGAAGCCTTACCGCTGACTATTACCTCAGTGAGCTCATTGGCATTCTCAGACAGCCACACAGTAAGGTTATAAGTTTCACCCAACTGCAGATAGATGTCCTTGTAGGTCTTTGTCTCGTAACCGATATAGCTGATAGTAACAGTGTATGGACCACCGTTACGCATACCCTGGATGTTAAAGCGACCATCCACATTCGTAATCGCTGCATACTTGGTACCCGAGGGATCGTGAACGGCCTGCACTGTAGCACCGATCACCTCTTCCTTGGTGTCCGTCATGCTTACCTTTCCGCTCATAGCAGAATTTGTAATCTGTGCCATCATTGTCAACGCTAAGGTCAACATCATGGCGGTTAAGAACAGTTTTCTTCGCATATTATCAGAGTTTTTGTTAGCTGCCTGCAAATTTAATGGTTTTTTTCGAAACATCACACTTTTTATCCTTTTATTTTCGGATTCACCGTGATTTTTTCTCTTTTTCCCACTCTACAGGTCGTTTTTCTGCACACTGACCTGTTTTAGTGCAAGCCCATGCGAGCCTCAACAACGTTAACCACATAGTCGCCCAGTTTCTCACACTCGTTGATGAGGTCCATATAGATGGTGCCTACAGCATAGGTGTATTCGCGATTATTGACATCGGTGATGTTCTGCGACTTCAACTGGTTGCGGTAGTTATTGATTTCGTTCTCGATGTTGAACGTGCGGTTCACGTCGAACGACTCCTTACGTCCCATCATCAGACGGTTCATTTGCGTCAGCGACTGGTCGGTCAACTCCATCATCTGGTGCAGATGGTCGTACTGTTTATCGACGAAGTGATCTTCCTTACCGTTGTATTTACGCGAAATGGTACGAGCCATATTGAAGCAGGCATCGCCGATGGACTCCAACTCACTGACCTCACGCAACATAGCACGAATCTTGGCCTTGGTGTCGTCTGACAGGTGAGCGTCACTGACGGAATTCAGATAGTTGGCAATCTCCAGCTCCATATTGTCCGATATGCCCTCATACTTTTCAATACGGGTATATAACTTGTTGAAATCGCCTGCCTGACTATCCTTCTTGTTGTTCGAGCTCGACGAAAGCGTCAACAGTTCACGAACCATACCGAACATGCGCTGCATACGTTCAGAGAACGACTGAATCTCCTTCTGTGCTTCGAGCACCGAGAGCTCTGGGGTCTTCATGAATCCTGCAGTAATAAAGTGCAGACGGAAGTCCTCTTCCTCGTCGACCTTCTTGGGCTTGATCACCCAACATACGAATTTCTCAATCTGGGGAATGAACCATATCAGAATAAAGGTATTGACCACATTGAACGAAGTATGGAATGCTGCCAGCACAAAGCTCAGCTTGGCGGCGTTGGCAAGGAAAGCTGTGGTATTCCCTCCGTCGTTCACCATCGACACGTCATAGCCTACCCATCCGCACACCATGTCGATAAACGGGCGGAAGACGAACAGAATCCAGACGACGCCAAACACGTTGAAGAACATGTGCGCCAAGGCCGCCCGTCGTGCTTGGGTATTGGCCGACATTGCCGCCAGGTTCGACGTCACGGTGGTACCGATATTCTCACCCATCACCAAGGCAATACCTTGATAGATAGGCAGTGCGCCACTCGAACAGAGTATCATCGTGATGGCCATCACCGCTGCCGACGACTGTACGCAGAACGTCAGGATACCACCCAACACCAGAAATATCAAGGTCGTCAGGAACGAATTGGGGTCGAACGAGGCAAAGAAGTCCAGCACGGCCTGATTCTCACCCAGATGCATGTCCTGTCCCGTCTTGCGCAGGATGGCCAATGCGAACACCAGGAAAGCAATGCCAAACAGGAAGTCGCCGATATAGCGGTACTTCTTCTGGTAGATGAGGATAATACCAACGAAGAAGGCCGGATACGACAAACTACTGACGTCGAACGACATACCTGCCGACATAATCCATGCCGTCAGCGTCGTACCGATGTTGGCACCCATAATGACCGAGATGGCCTGAGCCAGCGTCAACAGTCCAGCATTCACAAACGAGACGGTCATCACCGTCGTAGCGGTAGAGGATTGTACCGAAGCCGTCACCAACGTTCCTGTCAGCATACCCGTAAAACGGTTGGTGGTCATAGCTCCCAAGACGTGTCGCAATTGCGGACCCGCCATTTTTTGGAGTGCCTCACTCATGGTCTTCATGCCGAACATCAGCAGAGCCAGAGAGCCCAAAAGCGTGAAAAATACCCAAATTGACATAAATAATTATAGTTTTTGTTTATTTTAAGCTGTGCAGAAGCAAATTCTTTATTCTTCATTCTTCATTTTTCATTTTTTTTTGTACCTTTGCCGTCACTAAAAACTTACGTTTATGGAACAACAAATACAAATCCGTTGCAAAAATAATAAAAAATTTCTAAATATCAGCATCGGAAGCAATCTTTCTGAAATTTTTTCTCTTCTTGGGCTCGAAATGGACTACGGACCCACCAGTGCACGTGTTAATAACAAGGTAGAAGGAATGCACTACCGGGTGTATAAACCCAAGGATATCGAATTCCTCGACATCCGTTCCTCCAGTGGTCTGCGCGCCTATACGCGTACTCTTTTCTTCATTCTCAGCAAGGCGGCCCACGACCTGTGGCCCGGCTGCATCGTTTCCATCGATATTCCCGTGTCCAACGGATATTATGTTGATATACGCCGGACGGACGAAGCTGGCAATCGTATGGAGATGACCCCTGACGATGTTCATGCCCTGCGCGAACGTATGCAGGCACTGATTGACGCAGCCCTGCCTATCCATCGCTACGAGACCACTACTGAGGAGGCTATCCGCATGTTCCGCGAAAGTCGCTCGTTCTCAAAGGTAAAACTCCTCGAGAGCAAAGGGTCACTCTATACCACCTATTACGACATTGACGGATACCTGGATTATTACTATGGTGCCCTGCTTACCAACACCTCGCAGATCTATCTGTTCGGTCTGGAGTACTACTTTGACGGTGTGCTACTCCGTATCCCGTCGCAGGAAGACCCATCAAAACTGGAACCTTTCATCCGTCAGGACAAGATGTTCGAAATCTTTAAGGAACAGCACCGCTGGCAGGACATTATGCGCTTGCGCACTGTTGGCGACCTGAACGAAGCCATCGCCAAAGGCTATTCTAACCAGCTTATACAGATTAGCGAAGCCTTGCAGGAGAAGAAGATCGCACAGATCGCTGACGAGATTGCCCATAGGAAAGGTATCAAGATGGTACTCATCGCAGGTCCTAGCAGCAGTGGCAAGACCACGACCTGCAAGCGTCTTAGCGTACAACTGGCCGTCAATGGCATCTGGCCCATAGGCATTTCTTTAGACGACTACTTTCTGGACCGCGACCAGACACCACGCGACGAAACGGGTGACTACGACTTCGAGCATCTCCATGCCCTCAACATACCATTGCTGAACGAGCAGATGAATGCATTGTTCCGCGGTGAGGAAGTAGAGCTGCCCCGCTACAACTTCCAAAAGGGCAAGAGCGAGTTGAGTGGCAGGAAGCTGCAACTGAAAGGCAAGGAAATCCTCATCGTAGAAGGCATTCATGCCCTGAACCCTGAGCTGACGGCACAAATTCCAGAAGAACAAATATTCCGCGTTTATGCCTCTGCGCTGACCACCATCCTGCTCGATTATCACAATTACATACCCACCACCGACAACCGCCTGCTACGTCGCATTATACGAGACCATAAGTATCGTGGTGTGACGGCTCAAGAGACCATCCGCAGATGGCCTAGTGTCCGCAAAGGTGAGAACCGTTGGATATTCCCGTTCCAAGAGAACGCTGACGACATGTTTAACTCAGCCATGCTTTTCGAGCTGGCTGTCATCAAGAGTCAGGCAGAACCCTTGTTGGAACAGGTGCCCGAAAACTGTCCGGAATATGCTGAGGCTTATCGCCTGCGCAAATTCCTGAGCTATATCCACCCTATTCCTGAAGACCAGATTCCACCCACGTCGCTCCTTCGCGAATTCCTCGGTGGCTCTTCGTTCAATTATTAACTCCATTTTTAACTCCCAAATATTAATATGAAAAAGACCTTTATTATGTTATTATCGCTGCTGGCATTCACACTCAACGCCAGCGCACAAGTTGAAATTCCCAAAGACACTCCACAGCTGGAGTTCGTCATGCAATTGAAGGTCACACTCGGCGAGGCCTATTCCTGTGGTGAGACGCAGCACGGCCGACGCACCATTATTCCCATTACGGGCGGCACTTTCGAGGGTCCTGACATCAAGGGTACCATCGTCAATGGCGGTGCCGACTATCAGATAGCCAACAGTGCCGGCCGCACCGAGCTCGAAGCCATCTATTGCATCAAGACCGATGATGGCGTCTACATACACATCCGCAACCGAGGCATTATAAATGGTGGCAAGGACGAAAAAGGCAATCCCACGTTCTATTTCCGTTGTGCACCACAGTTCGAGGCACCCAGCGACAGCAAGTACGCCTGGCTCAACAACTCTCTCTTCCTCTGTGCGCCCACCTTCTCACAAAATTTCCAAGGTATCGTCCTCAACGTCTGGCGCGTCAAGTAACAGGAACGGTGAACGTTGAACAGTTGGCATGAAGAAAATACTTATAACGTTTTGTCTGGTAGCATTCACTGCCGCGGGTGCCACAGGCCAGCCGGCAGACTACGAATGGCGCACGCAGAGCCAAAACTCATCAGAGTCGATGCCCTGTGGAGGTGGCGACATTGGCATGAACGTGTGGGTGGAACAGGGCGATGTGCTGTTCTATGCGGCACGCAGCGGGGCGTTCGACGAGAACAACACCCTACTGAAAGCCGGTCGTTTCCGACTGAGCCTGTCGCCAGGTCTGAATATGGAGCATTTCCGTCAGACACTGCATCTGGAGGAGGGCTACGTAGAGATCAGCGACGGACAACTGTCAATACAACTGTGGGCCGATGTATGGAAACCGGTGGTTCATGTCGACGTATCGAGTCCGAGAATCAAGCAAAGTATGGCGGTGACCTACGAGAACTGGCGTACTAAGGAAATCGAACTCACTAAGCGCGAGAGTTTCCAGACGAGCTATAAGTTTGCGGCCCCTAAGGGTCTGACCACCCATGCCGACAGCGTAGTGGCCACCAATGAAGGCGTCATCTTCATGCACCAGAACAGTGCGGAGACAGTTTTCGACGCCACTGTCAGCCAACAAGGTATGGACACGGTGAAAGACCGTCTGTATAATCCCCTGAAAAACCGTATCAGTGGCGGACGGATGCTGGTGAAAGACATGATTCTGATGGACCAAATCAGTGGGCACTATGCCAGCAGCGATTATGAGGGATGGTTGTATGTGACGAAATTCCCCAAGCGCACCTTCCACTTGCAGGTTGTGATGGCCACCGTACAGGGAACACCAGAGGAATGGGAGGCATTATTAGACGCAACGGAAAAGAGCATCAGTCGCGTAGCCGATTGCGAATCGTCGCGCGGGTGGTGGCGTGAGTTCTGGCAGCGGAGCTATATAGAAGTTCCCTCACAACCTCGTACCCCCGAAACTTCGCACCACCCTATAATACGCAACTACAACCTGTTCCGCTATATGCTGGGCTGTAATGCCCACAGCCAATGGCCCACAAAATTCAATGGCGGACTGTTTACCTTCGACCCGGAATATGTCAACAGCGCCGAAGAGTACCACCTCTCGCCCGACTTCCGGAACTGGGGTGGTGGCGTGCATACTGCCCAAAACCAGCGACTGGTTTACTGGCCTATGCTGAAGAATGGCGACTTCGACCTGTTGAAGGCCCAACTCGACTTCTACCTGCGCATCTACAAAAATGCCGAAGAGCGTTCGCGGCTCTATTGGGGCCACGAAGGAGCCTGTCTGACCGAGCAGATTGAAAACTACGGACTGCCCTGCTATCCCGAATACGGCACGAAGCGCCCTGCCGGTTTCGACCCCGGCATGGAGCGTAACGCCTGGCTGGAATACGAGTGGGACACCTGTCTGGAGTTCTGCATGATGGCCCTCGAAGCGCAACGCTATGGGGGAATGGTTATCAAAGACTATCTGCCCATGATCCGCTCATGCCTCCGTTTCTTCGACGAACATTACCAGTATCTAGCCAACCAGCGTGGTGCCAAGCGATTCGACGGTAACGGCAAACTGGTGCTTTACCCGGGTTCAGGCGGAGAGACATTCAAAGGAGCCTACAATTCCACATCGACCATTGCCGCCCTGCGCACAGTAGCAGAAGCCTTGATCGACATGCGATATGAGACGGAGGAGATGAAAGCCTTCCTATCGCGTCTGCCCGATATTACAATACGTGACGGCATGATAGCCCCGGCCCTGCATTACGAACGCGTACAGAATGTGGAAACTACCCAACTGTATCCCGTATTCCCTTGGCGCATGTACGGTGTGGGACGTCCCAATCTCGACGTAGCGCGTCGTACTTATGAAAACGACACCCTCGCTGTGAAGTTCCGCTCGCATGTCGGCTGGAAACAGGACGCAATCTGGGCCGCCTGTCTGGGAATGACTGACGAGGCCCAGCGGCTCGTCACGCTGAAGATGCACGACGGTCCGTATCGCTTCCCCGCCTTCTGGGGACCCGGTTACGACTGGACGCCCGACCACAACTGGGGCGGTTCGGGAATGATTGCCATGCAGGAGATGCTAATGCAGGAAGTCGGCGACACGCTATACCTCTTCCCCGCCTGGCCCAAAGAGTGGGACGTACGCTTCAAGCTGCATGCCTCTTGCGGCACCGTCGTCGAAGCCGAACTCCGACAAGGCAAAGTCATCAACGTGCATGTGACCCCTGCCCGTGACAAGAAAAAGATTATTGTTTGCACAAAGTGATAATCCACTTAGGAGGATGAAGAATCTGGTCATAATATTTGTCCTTTTGCTGACGTTGGTCTGCTGCACCAGCGAGGCCGACCGCGAGCGTATGCGTGCCCTGCTCGACAGGGCGGACAGCATGAATAGTGCCTATATCCCCCTGACCGACGGCATCGACTCGCTGCTTCTTGACGCCACCCGTTTTTACGACCGTCACGGCACTGCCGACCAGCAGGTGCGTGCCCACTACCTGCTGGGCTGTGCCTATCGCGACATGGGCGAGGCCCCGGCAGCCCTCCAGAGCTATCAGGATGCCATCGACCGCGCCGACACTTTGAGCGCAGATTGCGACTACAAGCAACTTTGCAGAGTCTATGCCCAAATGGCACAGATTTTCTACGAGCAGGGACTTTACAGACAAGAATTAGTCCATATTGATTTATCAGTAAAATGTGCTTTAAAAGGTAAGGACACACTTGCTGCCCTAATGAGTTATGAACAAGAAAGTCAGGCATACCGTAACCTGAATATGCCTGACTCATTATTATATATATGTGAGCATGCTTCTCAGCTTTATCGCAAATATGGCTATACCCGTTATGCCGCTATAGCATTGGTAGGCACTCTTAGTACACTTGTTTATCGCCAGGAATTTGACAAGGTCAGGAAATATATGCAAATATACGAGGCTGAATCAGGATTCTTTGATTCTCATGGAAATATCCAGAAAGGACGAGAGGTTTATTATCGAATAAAAGGGCTATACTTTCTGAATACAAATGTGCTAGATTCTGCTGAATACCATTTTCGCAAGGAGTTGCGTGATGGTAAGGACTTCAACAACCAAAATGCAGGAGCAAAAGGATTGACAGAACTTTATCAAAGACTCCACCAGCTGGATTCGGCAGCAAAATACAGTCTCTATGCTTATGACATGAATGATTCCATGTATGCCCGTCGGGCAACAAAGGACATTGAGCGCATACAGGGCATGTACAACTATACTCGTCATCAAGAAATAGCCCACAAGGAATCACAAAATGCAACAAAAGCAAACATTCGTTTTTTAATCAGTCTTGTTGTTTTGTTGATAGTATTTCTGGTGGCATCATGGCTATACATTGCTCGCAGGAAAGTAATCGAGAATTTAGAGCAAACGGCATCAGAACTTCACCAGATTAAAGTAGATAACTATTTGCTAAAGCAAGATGTTGTTGCCAACCAACAGCAGATTACCGACAATGAAAAGAGAATTAAGAAATTGGAGAGTAAATTAGGCAAATATGGAAAGTTGGTTTTCTTTGGTTCGGAAAAGATAGATAATAATCTAAAACTATCCCCCAATTATCAGCAAATTGAAGAGTTTGCCTATAAAGGACAGAAACTTTCTGATAGTGATTGGGACAACATTCGAAATTTGGTAAGTGAATACTATCCTGGATTCTATGATTTTCTTTTGTCCCATTTGAAGATTGATACAATAGAATATCACATTTGCCTTCTGTTACGTTTGCATTTTAAAGCTGGCGAGATAGCTAATATGTTAGGAGTAACTCCACCCTATATTTCCAAAACCAGTACGGAGATGATGGCGAATCTTTATGGAAAGAAAGGCAGTTCGAAGGAATTGTCCAAGGAATTGGGCAAAATAAATTGATAGGTTTGAGGTAAATCATTTGTTAAATTTGAGGTTTAACATTCTGACAATCAGAAAGATAAGTCTGGTTAATTTTTAGTTAATTCTTAAAAGTCATTTTTGTTGCAAGAGTTTTCTTTTTCTCATAATTTTGCAGTGGAAAATCATTTAAATCGCAAAGTTATGAAGAAATTACTATTATTTTTATTTGGTGCTTTCATTTTAAGCACAAGTGTATCAGCTCAAGAGTTGGTTCCGTTAACTGTGAGTATTATAGATGAACAACCTGTAACTAATGGTTTCCCTAGGACTCCAATTACAGCTCCTATTGTTTACATTGACGACTACACGCTGTTGTTTGAGGCCAACCATCCTGAGTATGCCCTTAATATTAAGGATGAGAACAACAACATTGTTTACTCAACGGCGCTCTATTCCACTCAGACACAAGTCGTTCTGCCCTCAACCCTCTCTGGTGACTATCAGATTGAACTCGTCGCAGACAAATACTATTTCTGTGGATACATTAATTTGTAAGAGGCTTTCAGACAGTAATATTACTATCATAAATAAACCTACTCAAATGAAAACAGTTTATATAACAATTCTGATAGGCTGCTTATTTGCAGCTTGTAATCAGTATGAGGATAGCTATTTGGTAGAAGACGACCATTATTTAAATAATACTGATGAGAATTTAGTCGGTGATAATTCATTTGTTTCAATAGAAGAGGCTACAGAGACCGCTAATTCTTTTATGAATTCCCTTTCAAGAAAACTGGGTACAACTCGTTCGGTTCAGAATACATCTTTTAAAATTAACTCTTTGAAAGATGGAGAAAGACCAGCAATGTATGTGTTTAATTACTCTAGTGGTGGATTCGTTATAGTTGGAGCTTCTAGAAATTACTATCCTGTTCTTGCATATTCAGATGAAGATAGTTTTGATTTGTCAGCAAATATTCCAGGAGTAGAGGAATGGTTAAAAAAGACAAAAGCTTCAGTTATATCAAGTGATAATTATAATGATTCCATAAAAAACAGAATGCATTATCTATGGAAAAAAATAGACTCAACTAATAACATTCCGTTAGAAAAACCAAGAAGAATAATGACTCGAAGTGGTAATCCTTCCGAAGCTGAGATTGCTTGTTATTTACGTTGCGAGGAACTAATGAATCAAGCAATATCTTTGGGAGGGTATGAAGGATGGTATTTTGCCCCTTTATCTTATGCTCAACAATCATTTGCCGACGCCGGCTTTTCCGATATATATCAGAACTTGTGTTATAGTGCAGAGTTTAATCATTCGCCATTAAATGCTTCTGTTGTTGGATGGACAATTGCTACTATAAGGGAGCAAGTTGGCCCTCTTCTTTCAACAAAATGGGGACAAGGTAATCCCTATAATAATTTATGTGACGGACATAATGCTGGTTGTGGCTCAATTGCATTGGCTCAAGTATTAAAGTACTATCAGTACCCTAATTCTTTTTCATTAAATGGATATACTTTCGATTGGAGTAATATTCCAAACTATCCCGATGCGAATTCGGATCAAGCAGCTTTAGTTAGGCTCGTATATAATTACATCGGAACGAGTAATATGTTCGGTGCAATTTATACAACTCCAGGGGGGATGGAAGACGGAATTAGTGATTTGGGTTATTCTGTCTCAACAGGTGATGAGGATTATCAAAGAGTAGAGCAGGAAATCATGAGCGGACATAGACCTGTAATCATGTTAGGCAATGATGATAACTTGTCCATGTTACCCAATCCTTTAAGTTATATAGGGAATAGTCATTACTGGGTATGTGATGGAGGAGGCAGAAGGATAGAAAATAAATTGTTATTTTTTACCGAATGGCAACCTTATGGTAGTGGAACTTTTGTTTCAGGATGGGGTTCTTTGGAAAGTCCTAATGATTATGGAGGAGTGACTTATTTGTGTTTACACATGAATTGGGGATGGAATGGATCGTGTAATGGTTGGTTTGCTTTTGACGAAACAAACTCTGGCAATGCATATTCTTATGATAATACATCTTTGAATAATTCAGGCAATGGTGATTTCGAGCATTCTAGAATGAATTTTTATATCTCTAGACCTCATTGAAATGTACATACTTTGTACATTCCAATTAACAACTTATAACCAAAACTTGCAGAACATAAAAATATAAAAAAATAGCCGTTTCTTTGGAAGATAAATAATATGTCAGTATCTTTGCAGAAGTAATTATGATTTACGAAATAATTATATGAAAAATGTATTTAATATTGCTCCAATGGTAAAAAGTATACAACTATTTGTTATTATGGCTTTCATAACTGTTGGTATGTTTTC
>CACWWZ010000008.1 GCA_902764705.1 uncultured Prevotellaceae bacterium
CTGAGTCCACAGAATGACGATTTTCAGGCCTCGTAAATTCCTCGCGGTAGAAATACGTTGCAAAAATATACTGAAATTCGGTTACTACCAAATTCCAGCTATCAAGTGTTAAAAATCAAAAGTTATTGAAAATGAGTGTTTTACAAATAGATAGTATTAGATGTTACTGGTTATTTATACCTGTTTAGATACAACAAGAGAAAGCCTGCCATCCTATATAGGTTACAGAATTGGGAATAGTCACCGATGTAAAGTTGTTACAGCCCCCAAAAGCACTGCTTCCTATCGTCCTCGTACCATCTTTTATAATATAACTACTTTGATCCTTATCTTCAACTTCCAATAGATATGGACCTACATACCTTATTCCATTTTCAACAGAGAAACATGTACAACCAGAAAAAGCCCCATCACCAATGTAGGTTACAGAATTAGGTATGGTTACCGATGTCAGACCTGTACAACCTGAGAAAGCTCCGTCTCCGATGCTGGTCACAGAATTAGGTATGTCCACGGTTGTTAGACCTGTACAATTTTGGAAGGCTCCGTCTCCGATACTGATTACAGAATCACCGATTTTTACGGATGTAAGGGCACGGCAATCACGGAAAGCGTAGTATCCAAGACTAGTCACAGAATTAGGAATGGTTACAGAAATAAGGCCAGTACTCTTGAAGGCGCTATTTCCGATACTGGTTACAGAATTGGGGATTGTTACCGATTTAAAACCGTAACAATAAGAGAAAGCGCAGTCTCCAATGCTGGTAATAGAATTGGGGATAACTAAATCTTCAATTTTATTACCATTAATATATAAAAAATGGCCATTAGAATCAAAGGCATCACCGGTAAACGATATTTTACACCAATTCTCTAAATCTGCAATATGCACTGAAGCCAGGTTTTCGCAATAATTGAATGCTCCGTTACCGATACTGGTAACAGAACTGGGAATGGCGACTGATGTCAGACCTGTACACCCTTGGAATGCAGAGTTCCCTATGCTAGTCACGGTATTGGGAATGTTTATTAATGTCAGACCTGTACAACTAGCGAATGCACGCGCTCCAATGTTTATCACACTATTTGGAATTGAGAGCTCTTGGACTTCAGTGTTTTCGTCACTGAAAATATGATGTGCTAATTGTAACGGGTTTGAATAAGCATTTTCAAAATCTACACTACACCATGACTTTATGTCATCAATTATAACTTTTTTAAGGGCAGAACAGCCTTGGAAAGCGGAATTCTCAATTTTACTAACACTCTTGGGGATGGTGATGGAGGTTAGATCAGTACATTTATAGAAAGCATGATTTTTAATACACGTTATCCTGTAATCACTCCCCCCGTAGGCTACAGATTCTGGAATGACAACGCTACCTGCGTATTTGTTTGGATTTTCTATAACTTCTGCTGTTTTATCATTTGAATTCAAGTTGTAATACATTCCGTCAATCTCAACAGAATCAGCCATTGCTGTCACTGGCAGCAACATCATTATGAGTAATAGTAGTTGTTTTTTCATTATTATTATAGTTTAAGTTATTAGTAATTTGCAACAAAGGTAGTGGTTTAATTGGAAACCGCCAAACATTATGTCGAAAAACTTCCAAATTCGCTGTAGATTGGGAATAAAAAACGTGAGCAAGTACTTCGCTTACGTTCTTTCAGGTATCGGCAAACACCCAACTCACTTAAACGAGAAATGCCCACGCCCTCTGGCGTGAATCATCTACTTTCACTTGTGAGTTTTTGAAATTTTGCCGATTTCGAAAGAACAAGATTCAGCGGACGTTTCAACGTATATGTCCTTTTTATATTTATCTCAGCCCATAGGCATCTGCGGTTTTAAGGGTTATACATTATTTATATTGTCTTACGAAGATTGTCGGGATGCATACGCATGCTGTCAATAAGTGCCTGGCATTGAACATCGAATTCTTCGCCAGAAAGCACGTCACCACGTTCAAACTCCAGTTCAGATTCATCAAGATCGGACATAGCTTCCTCCCATGTCTGTAGTACGGGAGGTGCGACATTTTGCTCTTCAATAGGGGCTATCAGCTTTTCTGCTAACCACTTTCGATTGCTGGCCGTTAGCGAAAGACCTTGGAGGTAAGCCCACAAGTTGTTCATTGATACTGCATTCATCTGCTTCTTGTTTTGTTTATCTGTCGGCAAAGATGGTAAATTTACTTGGAACAGCCAAAAGATTGCGGAAAAATTCGTCTATTTCAAGAATTGACTGACTTCTGTCTCGTTTGAATAGTCGAACACCACGGGCCTCATTGACAACTACAGATGACAAAATGGGTGTAAGGGGAGGAATTATCGGGCATCTGGTGCGATTCGGCACGTTATGATGAATGATTATTGGTGGAAAGATAGCGATAATTGGAAAAAACTTTGTAACTTTGCAGCCCAAAAGGAAGATAAATAAACAAAGTTTAAGATTATGGCAAAGAAAGCACTTTTGATGATTCTCGACGGATGGGGAATCGGTAAGCATGGTAAGGGTGACGTGATTTTCAATACGCCGACCCCGTATCTTGATCTCTTGACAGCCACTTCGGCTCACTCTCAGCTGGCGGCTTCTGGTGAGGACGTTGGTCTGCCCGACGGACAGATGGGTAATTCTGAGGTGGGTCACCTCAATATCGGTGCTGGTCGTATCGTTTATCAGGACCTCGTGAAGATTAACCGTGCCTGCAAGGACGGCTCTATCATGGAGAATCCTCAGGTAAAGGCAGCATACACCTACGCTAAGGAGAACAACAAGAAGCTGCACCTGATGGGTCTGACTTCTGACGGTGGCGTGCACTCAAGCCTCGACCACCTGTTCAAGCTTATCGAGATTGGTAAGGCTTATGGCCTGAAGAATCAGGTGTTTGTACATTGCTATATGGATGGTCGTGACACTGACCCGAAGAGCGGTAAGGGCTTCATCGAGCAGGTCAGCAAGGTTTGTGCTGATAACGATGCCGCTATCGCTTCAATCGTCGGTCGTTTCTATGCGATGGACCGCGACAAGCGTTGGGAGCGCGTAAAAGAGGGTTACGACCTGATTGTAAACGGTACTGGTAAGCAGGCTACTGATATGGTGAAGGCCATGCAGGAGAGCTACGACGAGGGTGTGACGGATGAATTCATCAAGCCCATCCACAACGCCAGCGTGAATGGTTGCATCGAGGAGGGCGACGTTGTCATCTTCATCAACTTCCGTAACGACCGTGCCAAGGAGATGACCATCGCTTTGACGCAGGAGGATATGCCTGAGCAGGGCATGAAGACCATCCCCAACCTGCAGTACTATTGCATGACTCCATACGATGCTAACTTCAAGGGTGTTCATATCCTCTTCCCCAAGGAGAACGTGGAGGACACGCTGGGTGAGTATTTGAGCAAGCAGGGCAAGAAGCAGCTGCACACCGCTGAGACGGAGAAATATGCGCACGTGACCTTCTTCTTCAATGGTGGTCGCGAGGCTCCATACGAGGGTGAGGACCGTATTCTGGTTCCTTCTCCAAAGGTTGCTACCTACGACCTGAAGCCTGAAATGAGTGCTTTCGAAGTGAAGGACAAGCTGGTTGCTGCTATCAACGAGAATAAGTATGACTTCATCGTAGTGAACTTCGCCAACGGTGATATGGTAGGCCACACAGGTATCTACAACGCTATTGCCAAGGCCGTTTGGGCTGTCGACAACTGCGTGAAGGATGTCATTGAGGCTGCTAAGGCTAACGACTACGAGGCTATCATCATTGCCGACCACGGTAATGCCGACAACGCCATCAACCCCGACGGTACACCGAATACCGCTCACTCGCTGAACCCCGTTCCGTTCATCTACGTGACGAACAACAACTCGGCTACGGTGAAGGACGGTCGTCTGGCTGACGTGGCTCCCTCTATCCTGCACATTATGGGACTGGAACAGCCCGCAGACATGACTGGTGAGAATCTGATTACGGACTAAGACGTAAGACGCAATACAAAGAAGAAAGGTTTGTCGATAATGGCAAACCTTCTTTTTGTTTAATGGCCTAGAAAAACTTGTTAGATGCCCAGCCCGTAATTTTTTGATGGCCTTAGAAACTACGGAGCCAAGCTTTCAGTTCGAGCATCATCTCGAAATGGTAGGTGAACGACTGGCGGATGCCGAAGCCGTGTCCACCAGTAGGATAGATATGCATTGAAGCAGGAACTTCATGGACGTTGAGCTGCTCGTAATAGCTAAGGCTGTTGACGGGTAACACAACACGGTCGTCGTGGGCCAAAGCAAGGAAACAGCGAGGGCTCTTCTTCGTGATGTGCTGATCGTTGCAGTACTCATTGACCAACTTCTGCTTGGGACTTTTTCCTAACAGATTGTCGCGCGAACCCTGATGAGTGATGCCCCGTTCCATCGAGATGACAGGATAGAACAGTATCTGGAAGTTAGGCATTGCATCGCTGGTAGCATGAGTGGCAACGGTAGATGCCAGATGTCCGCCAGCCGAGAAACCCATGATGCCGACATCGTTGGGATTGATATGCCAGGCCTCTGCATTTTTTCTTACCAAACGCATGGCCTCTTCTGCATCCTCAGCAGGAACAGTATAGTTGCCATGAGGCATACGATACTTAAGCACGATGAGGGCTATGCCCTGCTCGTTGAAGAAGGGTGCCCAGTCGAAACCTTCGTGCTGCATGGCCAGATGGGTGTAACCGCCTCCAGGACAACACACAATGGCACGTCCAGTAGCTTTCTTCTCATCGGGCAGGAAAACGGTAACCTTCGCCATATCCTCTGGGGCACCATTGCTGGTACGGGGACCCTCAGGCCACAGATTCATCTCATTGCCCTTCTGGGCTGATGCCATCGTCGATACGAACATCATGAGGAAAAACAATACTTTTTTCATAAATAAATGGGGTTATTGCTTGCAAAGGTACGAAATAATTCGTATCTTTGCGGCATTATAGCGATAAAACTTTAGGACTATGAATAAAAAGATACTCTCTTTACTCTTCATGACGTGTCTGACAATAAGCGGACAGGCCAAGGTAAAGCTACCCCATTTGGTGAGTGACAACATGGTGATTCAGCAACAAACGGATGTCCGTTTATGGGGTTGGGCCAAGCCGGGAAAAAAGGTAACAGCCATCCCATCGTGGAGTCAGGAACGCAGCGAGGCAAAAGCCGATAAAGCGGGCCGTTGGCTGTTGACGGTGAAATCGCCCAAGGCCAGCTACGAGCCGCTGTCGATTACCTTTGACGACGGCGACGGTCAGGTAACTATCAAGAACGTTTTGGCTGGAGAAGTATGGGTCTGCGCAGGGCAGTCGAACATGGAGATGCCTGTGAAGGGTTTCTGGGGATGTCCTGTAGAAGACTACAACCAATTCGTGATTGATGCAGCCCACCACGCAGGAGTACGCAGCGCGAAGATTCCAAGCATTATGCGCATGGAACCGCAGGAAGACGCCCAGACAGAATGGCGTGACTGTTCGCCCAGTACTGTCGGAGAGTTTTCTGCCACAGGTTATTTCTTCGCCCGTGTCATGCATCAGGCATTGGATATTCCCATTGGACTCATTGAGGCCAACAAAGGCGGCAGTCGCGTAGAGAGCTGGTTGACGAAGGAGAATCTGGAGAAATACACGCAGGAACCGACGGACACGATGGGCATCGTGAACTTCAAGCCGGAGTGGGACTACAATCGCGCTTTGGTGTGGGGCAACGGCACTTTCAACCCCATCTTGAACTATACCGTCAAAGGCATCCTGTTCTATCAGGGCTGTTCGAATGTGGGCGATCCTGGCAATCAGTACTCAGAGCGTCTGAAGTTGCTCGTCGAGCAGTGGCGCTCGCAATTCAAACTTGGCGAGATTCCCTTCTACTTCGTAGAGATTGCCCCCTATGCCTACGACGGTGACGATGTGAATGGCTTAAGCGGAGCCCTGCTACGCGAGCAGCAGTTCCGTGCCTCGCAGATTATTCCCAATAGTTCGCTGGTATGTACCAATGACCTCGCATATCCCTACGAGATGACACAGATTCACCCCACACAAAAACGACAGGTGGGTGAACGCCTGGCTTGGACGGCCCTGAACCGCAACTATGGTTTCGAGCAGGTGCTCTACAAGAGTTCGTCATACAAGGATATGACGGTGCGCAACGATACGGTGTTCATTCACCTGCAAGACAACTACCACGCTGATGCTCCTTACGAGATGATACGTGGCTTTGAGGTGGCTGGTGAGGATCGTGTGTTCCATGCTGCCGAAGCACACCACTTCTGGCGTCCTGGCGGTGGTTATTGGGATGATGCCATGATTATCATTTGTCCTGAGGTAAAGAAGCCCGTGGCCGTACGCTATTGTTTCCGTAACTTCCAACTGGGCAATGTGAAAAATGCAGCCAACCTGCCTTTGTTCCCATTCAGAACTGATAATTGGTAAATGGAGCATCCGTTAGAGAAATTTAAATATTGTCCTGTCTGTGGCAGTAGTCGCTTTGAGGTGAACAACTTCAAAAGCAAGAAGTGTCAGGACTGTGGGTTTACGTATTATGCGAACCCATGTTCTGCTACAGCGGCCTTCATCGTCAACGACAAGCAGGAAATGCTGGTCGTGCGACGCGCCAAGGAACCTGCCAAGGGGACACTCGACCTTCCAGGCGGTTTTGTGGATATGGGCGAAACGGTAGAGCAGGGGATGATTCGCGAAATCAAGGAGGAGACAGGTCTTGACGTCAAAGAAATACAATACCTTTTCTCCTCGCCTAATGTCTATATGTATAGCGGCATGGGCGTCCACACGCTCGATATGGACTTCCTGGTTCCTGTGCACGGCGATGTTCCAGCCATCAACGCTGCCGACGACGCTGCTGAGGCCTTGTGGATTCCCATCAACGAGGTGAATCCCGCCGAGTTTGGTCTGACCAGCATCCGTAATGCTGTTATCCGTTTTTTGCAACAATATAAAATAAGATAATGAAGAAGTCTGTTGTATTAAGTCTATTACTGCTGATGTGCATCGGCATAGGAGCACAGCGAGTACAGAAGATGTCACACGACATCCGCCTGTTGGTAGATCAAACGACCTCGCAGGTGCTTCGGACTCCAAGCGTCAAACAGCATGAAACGGTGCGCGCCATGATTCGCTTCAATGGCAGCGCCGAGGCTGTGATGGGCGAATACGGTTGCAAGGCGATTACCCATATTGGCGACATTTACATCGCTGATATACCCGTCAGCCAGTTGAAGGCAATGGTTAATGACGAACGGGTGCAGCGCATTGAGAACCACATGGGCGGTAAGGTGTTGATGGACGTTGCGCCCCAATGGATCAATACCCCTGCCATCTATGAAGACCCCCGTCTGCCCAATGCTTATACTGGCAAGGGCGTCTTGTTGGGCATCATTGATGTGGGTCTGGAGGTGACGCATCCGAACTTCTATAATGCTGACGGTACTGAATTGCGAGTGACTCGCTTTCTCGATCAGTTTGCTGCTGACGACGAACAATTCGGCCAGCCCATCGAACTGGGTCGTGAATATACCACCGAGACCGACATCAAGGCCAAGGGCTATGCTGGCGACAGCTATCGCAACTATCACGGCACCCACTGTCTGGGCATTTCGGCAGGTACAGGTCATACGACACCTTATCGCGGTGTGGCATACGAAGCCGAACTGGCTGCTGCGGATTCAAAGGTCGCTGGCGACTCTGCCTTCGGCTCTGCCAACGAACTGGCGCTGATGCAGTATCTCTTCGACTATGCCGACGAGCGCAAGATGCCATGTGTCATCACCTATAGCATTGGCTTCAATGCCCTGCCTGACGATTGTGAACTCTTCGAAGAGGGCATCTCACAACTGGTAGGTCCTGGCCATATCCTTGTGGCAGCGGCAGGTAACGAAAGCAACGACCCCGGTTACGTCTGTAAGCCAAAAGGTATGGCGGTGGCTGGTACCAGCCTAAATGGCGATAAAACCGGAGTGGCTTTTCTTTATAGCAAGGATCAGTTTACGCTCAAGGTCATCAGCAAACACACGGAGCCTGTGGATGGCTCGTTGAAAGGCGATTCGTTGGTTTATACACCCACTGAGGATAAGGTGGAGAAGCAACTCGCTGGCAAGCATGTTTATGTCATGAAAAACGACACATGCTACGCCATTGCCTACACCCGAGACGAGACCGATACTGATGCCAATTCCGTGCTGCTCGTGATAGAGGGGGAGGATAGTTATGTGCAACTGGTGGTAGAGGTGAACCATAAGTTTATCAACGATACAGATACCGATCCACGCTGTGGCAATGCCACCAACGACCATAATGTTGGACTGCCTGGCTGTCTGCCCAGCGTAGTCACAGTGGGAGCGCTCAACACCCGTCCGGAATTCACCAATATTAATGGAGAGAAGATTACAAAGTGGGGCGGAAAGACACCTGAAGGCACCATTGCCATTTTCTCATCACAAGGTCCCACGCTCGACGGACTCATCAAACCCGATGTGGTGACGCCTGGCGTCAATATTCACGCATCTGCCAACAGCCATTATGAGAAGGATTATGGTGCAGTATTAGTGACGAAGAGCACTTTTGAAGATCGCGAATATCCGTGGGTTGCCATTTCCGGCACCTCGATGGCTACGCCTTGTATGGCGGGTATCGTTGCCCTGTGGTTGCAGGCAAACCCATCGTTGTCGCCAGACGACGTGAAGCGCATCATCCGCGAGACGAGTCATCCTCTTGGCGACGGGACTCCCAACAACACCTATGGCTATGGCCTTGCTGATGCTTACGCAGGTATTCTGAACATTCTCGGCTTGCCAACAGCTATTGCCGACCTCTCGCAACACCAGCCTTCAGCGCTGACCATCAGACCTGCCGATGGAGGCATTCGCCTGTCGTTCGACAAGGCTCCCTCGCAGCCCTTCACCGTTCGTGTATATTCCCTGTCGGGCCAACTGTTGGGCGAGCAAGCCATACGTCCCACCGCTACGACTGACTATCTCCTGCCTCTCAGCAACACCTCTGGCGTCTGCGTCGTGCAGGTCAACAGTCCTGAACTAGGTGTCACGGGGTCGGAGTTGATTAGAAAGTAACAATACAAAACAAAAATACTATGAGAAGAATATTATTAGTAACTGCCATCCTAATGGTAAACGTAATGACTATGAGTGCAGCGAAGCAGAAAGTAACCATCGACCGTATTGACCCTACCGACTGGTATGTGGGCATGAAGAATCCCTCGCTACAGTTGATGGTCTATGGCAAGAACATTGCCAGCGTAAAGGAGGTGACCACCGATTATCCTGGTGCAGTCATCGATAGTGTAGTTCGGCTCGACTCACCTAATTACCTGTTGGTATATCTAAACCTGCGCGAGGCACAGGCTGGCACGATGACGCTGAAATTCGACAAACTAAAGGCTAATTACACGTTGAAGCAACGTGAGATGGCTGGATCGAAACGTATGGGATTCACCAATGCCGACGTGCTTTATATGCTGATGCCCGACCGCTTTGCGCAGGGCGTAGGACATAATCCGCAAGTGAAAGGAATGCGTGCCTATAAGGAAGACCGCACACAACCCTCGCTGCGTCATGGGGGTGACCTGAACGGCATTCGTGAACACCTCGACTATTTCAATGAGTTGGGTGTGACGGCTTTGTGGCTGACACCAGTCTTGGAGAACGACTCACCAGACGATGAACGTGGCTTCTCTACTTATCACGGCTATGCCACAACGGATTATTATCGGGTAGACCCACGTTTTGGTACGAACGAAGACTATCGCCGTCTGTGTGATGAGGCTCACGCGAAAGGTCTCAAGGTGGTGATGGACATGATATTTAATCACTCTGGCTTCGAGCATCCTTGGACGCACGATATGCCTACGAAGGATTGGTTGAACCTGCCCGAATGGCTCGTGGAGTCGAACGGCACTTCGAAGGCTGAAGGTACCAGTTTCCTGCAAACTTCGTATAAGCTGACGCCCGTGATGGATCCCTATGCATCGAAGGTGGATTTGAAGGAGACTACCGAGGGCTGGTTCGTGCCCACGATGCCTGACCTGAACCAGCATAATCCTCACCTGATGCGCTATCTCATCCAGAATTCGAAGTGGTGGATTGAGACGGTGGGTATCGATGGCATCCGCATGGACACCTATCCCTATGCCTATGCTGATGCAATGGCCCAGTGGATGAAGGAGCTCGACGAAGAATATCCCAATTTTAATACCGTTGGCGAGACGTGGGTCACGGAGCCTGCCTACACCGCTTCGTGGCAAAAGGATTCGAAGCTGGCGAAGAGTAATTCATACTTGAAGACGGTGATGGACTTCTCGTTCTACGACAAGCTCAATCAGGCGAAGCACGAAGAGACCGACCCTTGGTTTTCTGGATTGAACCGCCTTTACAATTCGTTTGTTTACGACTATCTGTACCCCAATCCAAAGAGCGTGATGGCCTTTATCGACAACCACGATACGGACCGTTTTTTGGGTAATGGCAAAGACTCGCTTGCCCTGAAGCAGGCCCTCGCCTTGTTGCTTACCGTTCAGCGCATTCCACAACTCTATTATGGCACAGAGATTCTGATGAACGGCACCAAGGAAGTTACTGACGGTAACGTGCGTAAGGACTTCCCTGGCGGATTCCCTGGCGACGACCACAACGCCTTCACGCGTGAGGGACGCACCAAGGCCGAACAGCAGATGTTTACGTGGCTCAGCCGTCTGCTCCATTGGCGCAAGGGTAACGAAGTCATCACGAAGGGCCGTCAGACGCAGTTCATTCCTTTCAATGGCATCTATGTCATCTCCCGCCAGTATCAGGGAAAGACTGCCCTCACCATTCTCAACGGCACCAGCAAGCCCGCCAAGTTGGAGGTGAAACGCTATCAGGAAGTCATTGGTTCTGCCACCCGTGCGAAGGACATCCCCACGGGCCGCTACTACGACCTCTCGCAAGACCTGACGCTCAAACCCCGCCAGTCGCTGGTCTTGGAATTCTAAGTATACTTGGTTATATAATCTGTATAAATCGCATATAATAATATGAAAAAGACTTTTCTTATCATGCTGGCCGTTATGTTCTTTGGGGCTGTTGGCCATGCTGCAGACGGAGTTGAGGCTGTTGATTTAGGCCTTAGTGTGAAATGGGCTAACATGAATGTAGGTGCCAAGAAGGCTTCTGGCTTTGGCACGTACTTTGCGTGGGGAGAGACCAAATCGAAGGACTACTACTCGTGGAACACTTATGCATGGAGCAAAGGAGACTCTCAGTTTCTGACCAAGTATTCGAACACCGACAGGAGGAGTCAGCTGGCTCCTGTGGACGACGCTGCCCACGTCAATTTGGGTGGTGGATGGCGCATGCCTACCGTGGATGAGTTCGAGGAGTTGATAAACAACTGCACATGGGAATGGACCACACTAGATGGTGTCAACGGCTATAATGTTACTAGCAAAAAGACGGGGAACTCTATCTTCCTGCCTATTACTGGTTTCCGCTACTATGCAGATACTCAGTTTCGCAGTATCATGGGTGTCTACTGGACATCGTCCCTCTATACAGGTAATCCTAATAAAGCATGGTGTCTGGAATTCAATTTCTCAGACATAAAAGTACACTACGGAAACCTTTCCAGCAATCGCTTTAGCGGTCGCTGTATCCGAGCTGTCCAGTAATACGGATCTTCAGCTGGTGGCGCTTCTTCGCATCGATAGTATAGCGCTTGAGGACACCTGGACCACAACTACTGTTGCCAAGGCCCATGACGGCACAATCGAGACTTAGATAGGTCTTACCCTGATCCTCGAGTTCGTAGTCGTGTGTCTTGCTGGCAATGTACTGCGCTGAATAGGGTAGTGCAGAGAACGAGAATGCCTCGTCAATAGCCTCAACGCGGAACTTCTTTCCCTTCTTCGTGCGGAGTTCAACGTAGGTGCAGTCCTCGTGGTTACCCGAGTCCTGCGGACGCGGATAATGAACATACTGCTGACTGACCGTTGACTTCCATAATCCAATAGGGCACGACACCTTGCGATCAGGGTAGTTGTCCCAAGGGCCTCGACCATACCATGTCAGCTGTTCGTACTCTCGCGGCAGTTCTATCAGGATACCAAGACGGGGTATAGGAGGCAACGAGTCGGGAATCTCAAAGGTAAACGTCCATTCGTTTCCGTGCTGTTCCACCGTCATCGGGATGGTTAACGAATCGAGGCCACAGCGTTTCCAATCCTTGGCTAGCCAGTTGCCAAAGCTCTTGTCGTTGTCTGTCGGAGCACGGAAACATTGACTTTGAACTTTAAACTTTAAACTTTGAACTTTATGATTACCTTTTGAGGGGTTTGGAGCAGGAACGGAGGCCTCGGGGTATTGTTGGGCTATCTCCTGTTCGCTCATCCCGCCATATATAGCCTGCACTTCGTAATACTTAGGCGTCAGCGTGCGGTCGCTCATCACAATACCATTCATACAGAAAGCATTTAGGTTGGGCTTGTCACCAAAATCACCACCATACAGCACTGCATCTTTTGGTATGCTAAACCATTTCTCATTACTCATTCCCAATTTCTCATTTAGGGCTATGCCCTGATCTACCCAATCCCATATAAAACCGCCAAGCATACGAGGATTACTGTTCATCTCGTCCCAATACTCCTTGAAATTACCTAGAGCATTACCCATCGCATGGGCATATTCGCTAGTTAACACAGGGCGCGGACCTCCATCGGATCCCACCCACGTACAATGATCTCCTTCGCGCTGGGCAATTTCCAACAGCCGTTCCCATCGGGCATTCTCAGCGCGTTCCTGATCACTTCCCTCGGGGATGCCAGGATTCAAATATTCTTGCATGACACGCGGATAAAATCGACTGATAACATCAACCGTTGAGGGATCGGGACTGCCCTGTGCGCCCTCGTAGTGAACAGGACGTGTGGGGTCGAACTCATGGAGCCAAGCAGACATTGCGGCCTGGTTAGGACCATAGCCGCTTTCGTTACCCAGACTCCAGAAGATGATAGAGGGGTGGTTCTTGTCACGCTCAGCCATACGGATAGCACGATCTAAGAAAGCATCACCCCAATCGGGCGTCGAAGCCAGCGTACCACGCAAACCATGTGTCTCGCAATCTGCCTCATCCATGATATACATACCCATCGAGTCGCAAAGCTCATACCAGCGCGGACAGTTGGGATAGTGGGCCAGACGCACAGCATTGATATTCGCTGCCTTCATAAGTTGCAGGTCCTGAAGCATGCGCTCCTCAGTCATCACACGAGCCGTATAGGGGTCGTGCTCGTGACGATTGACGCCACGAATCTTGATAGACTGGCCATTGATCAGCAGCTGTCCGTCACGAATGGCTATCGTGCGGAAACCCACCTTTTGCGTCACGCTTTCAATGGTTTTCCCGTTAGCGTTCTGCAACTGTAGACGCAAGGTATAGAGGTTAGGGTGCTCGACACTCCAAAGACGAGGGGTTTTAACCTTCATCTCCATGCGGGCAAACTTGCGATGGCCGCGTTGTGGATACCACTCGTTCATACGGGCCGCCTTGTGGGAGAGGTCGAGGACTTCGTCGGCAGCGACAGAATCGCTGCCCACAGAACGAGTGCCGTCGAAAAGGGTAGCCACAAGACGATAACCGTCACCCGTTTCACCATTATAGACAGAGAACTGCGGATTAATCTGCAGCACGCCGTCCATCGAAGCCCTGGCGGCTACGTCGCGAATACGGACGTCAGGTGTATGATAGAGCAACACGTCGCGATGGATACCGCCGAAGCGCCAAAAATCCTGATCCTCGAGATACGAACCGTCGCTATATTTGTAAACCTCGATGGCTATCTGGTTCTCGCCTTTTTTGATATATGGTGTGACGTTAAATTCCGAGGGTTCCATCGACCCCTGCGAATAGCCCACACGCAGACCATTCACCCACACGTAGAAAGCAGACATGACACCCTCGAAACGAAGGAAAGTCTGGCCATTGCCCGATGGAGAACCGTCGGGAACTGTGGCGTGCCAGCCATCGGGGAGGACAAACGTACGGCGGTACTGGCCAGTGGGGTTGCGTTCCTCGTAGGTCGTCCAATCCTTCTTGGGTTCACGGGTGACATAAGGCGGATCTATCTTGAACGGATAGCCGGCAGAGACATAGATAGGCGTGCCGTAGCCGTTTACCTCCCAATTGGCAGGAACGGGCAATGTGGCCCACTGAGAATCATCGTAATCGACACGATAGAAGTCACGGATACGTTCATCGGGCGTCTTTGTCCAACGGAAACGCCAATCGCCATTAAGCGACAACATTCGGTCTCCCTGAGTCTTAACATAGGGGATAAAATAGGCACGTGCCGGCTCACGATTTATTTGCAGCACGTGGTTATCCTCCCAGTCATGGTGCGCAGTCTGAGCAAAAGCCCCTAGGTTCACAACCACTCCTAATGTCAATAACCAACGTCTCATCATGTCTCTGATTTGTTTTTGTGTAGCTGATGTCAATCGTTTAGCTGTCCGATGCTTCAGCTTCGGCAAAAGCTGCAGCCTCAGCTTCTGCAATAATCTCCTCGCGGGATTTTTCGCGAGGGGTAGCGGTGATGTCGTCAAGGGTCATTTCGTCGTCGAAGTCGGTTTGTTGCTGTGGCACAGCGAC
Source organism: uncultured Prevotellaceae bacterium (assembly GCA_902764705.1). Classification (GTDB taxonomy): domain Bacteria; phylum Bacteroidota; class Bacteroidia; order Bacteroidales; family Bacteroidaceae; genus Prevotella. The sequence goes on from CACWWZ010000008.1 coordinate 14,668, forward strand.
AGACTCAACATCGTTTGTGGCGACAGAATCGTCACTTATCTGACGATCAACCTCGGGCTCGCGCTCAATGATGAAGTTCTGCTGCTCCTCCTGAAGCTTGTCGATGTCGGGAGCAGCCATCACAGGCTCTTCTTCCATCTTCGTGCGATCGGCCTTAGCGGCAAAAATACTGTCGATGAACTGCGGTTCACGACGCAGAAGTTGCAGCGTCTCCTTAGAGGCCTGTTGCTGGCTCTCCTTCTTCGAATATCCTGTGCCCTTGCAACCTTCCAAGCCCTCCAGGAACACCTGCGAAGTAAACACGGGGCTTCCCTTTTCATCACGGCCTTCTTCAAGGCCTTTGTATTCCAGCTTGACACGGTTTTTCTGACTCCACTCCAACAACTTCGACTTGAAATTGACTTCCTTATAGGCCACTTTATCGATGTTGATGACTTGTGCCAGAATACGCTTCTCCATGAATCGCATGCAGGCATCGTAACCACGATCCAGATAGATGGCTCCGACGAGTGCCTCAAAGGCATTGCCGTTCATGTAGGAGTTATGTGACGTAGAGTGGCCGGCATATTTGATGAGCTGATCGACGCCCATCTCTTGTGCCAATTTACCCAACGTTGCACGACTTACCAGCTTTGAACGGGCATTGGTCAGGAATCCCTCGCGCTTGCCCTCGAAATGGCGGAACACGATGTCGCCGACAACAGCGTCAAGGATGGCATCGCCCAAAAATTCCAAACGTTCGTTATTCTGTGGACGTCCTTTTTCGTTCTTACGACCCACGCTCTTGTGTAGCAACGCCTGTTTGTAGAGTTCAATATGGTGCGGATAGAAGCCCAAAATGTTGTAAAGGGCTGAAAAAAGCTCCTTCTCCTTACGGAAAGGGAGCTTTATGCTGTCAATGATGTTATTAACCCACATATTTTTTAAATACTACGCAGGCGTTATGACCACCAAACCCAAAGGTATTGCTGAGACCAGCACGAACCTCACGCTTCTGAGCCTTGTTGAAGGTGAAATTGAGGTTGTAGTCGATTTCCTCGTCCTTATCGTCATCCTCGTGGTTGATAGTGGGAGGTACGATGTCGTTCTGTACAGCCAGAACGGTAGCCATCGCCTCAACAGCACCAGCGGCACCCAGCAAGTGACCAGTCATAGACTTCGTAGACGAAATATTCAACTTGAAAGCTGCATCGCCAAATACCTCCTTAATAGCCTTAGCCTCAGAGATGTCACCAACATGAGTTGATGTACCATGAACGTTGATGTAATCAATATCCTCAGGCTGCATGCCAGCATCCTCCAAAGCATTCTTCATTACGAGAATGGCACCCAGACCTTCAGGATGTGAGGCTGTGATGTGGTGAGCATCAGCGCTCATACCAGCACCAACCATCTCTGCATAGATTTTGGCGCCACGAGCTTTGGCATGCTCCAGTTCCTCAAGAATCAGACAGCCAGCACCTTCACCCATGATGAAACCATCACGGCTGGCACTGAACGGACGGCTGGCTTTTTCTGGCTCGTCGTTACGAGTAGAAAGAGCCTTCATGGCATTGAAACCACCAACACCCGTCTCACAGATAGCAGCCTCAGCACCACCGGCAACGATGGCGTTGGCCTTACCCAAGCGAATCAGGTTAAAGGCATCAGCCAGTGCATTTGATGAAGAAGCACAAGCAGAAGCGGTAATATAGTTGGGTCCGTGGAAGCCATACATGATAGAAATCTGACCAGCAGCGATGTCTGCAATCATCTTGGGGATGAAGAAGGGGTTGAACTTGGGGCCATCCTCGCGATGGGCACCATAGTAGGTCACCTCATCCTCGAAAGTTTTGATACCACCAATACCAACACCATAGACTACGCCTATGCGGTTCTTATCCTCTACCTCCAGATCCATGCCGCTGTCTTCGACAGCCTGCTTGGCAGCAATGATGGCTAACTGCGTATAGCGGTCCATCTTACGTGCCTCTTTACGATCTATATAGGCATTGACATCGAGACCCTTTACCTCACAGGCAAACTGGGTCTTGAATTTTGATGCATCGAACAGCGTAATAGGTGCAGCTCCGCTCTTACCAGCCACCATAGCCTCCCAAGTGTCCTTAGGATTATTACCAAGTGGTGTAACGGCACCCATACCTGTTACTACTACTCTCTTTAATTCCATATATAATCTTTATAACTGAAAAATACGCAGATTACACAGATTTAATGATTATCTGCGTAATCTGCGTAATCTGCGGTTTATCAACAAATAAACTTATTTTGCGTTCTCTTCGATGTAAGCGATAGCGTCGCCAACAGTACCGATCTTCTCAGCCTTATCATCGGGAATAGAAATACCGAACTCCTTCTCGAACTCCATGATGAGCTCAACGGTATCCAGTGAATCTGCGCCCAGATCATTGGTAAAACTTGCCTCGGGCTTTACTTCTGCTTCGTCTACACCGAGTTTGTCTACAATAATTGCCTTTACTTTGCTTTCAATTTCTGACATAATTTTCTTCTTTAAAATGTTAATAATTGAATTCTTTTTCTGAAAACTTTGCGACCAAATGTCGCTTAGCGGGTGCAAAGTAACACATTTTTATTGACTTACGCAAATATTTTTAAGAAAAAAGCGCTCTTTTTTGCACAATTACCCCCTACTTGTGCATATTTTTGCTCAAAAAAGTGCTCTTTTTACACTTTTCTCACTCTATTTTCTCTCTTCGAAGTGGATAATTATTACGCAGCGACTCAAAATTATCAGGATTCTTTTTGAGTTTCTGGCTATCGTCCAATGGATTATAAAGTTGAAGAGGGTCACCGGTATAAAAGAAGTCTGTTGGTAACGGTAGTGCCTGGATGATGCCAGGGTGTTTTAAACCAAAATGGCGACACAGAGCGTCGATAACCATATTATCAGCATTCACCTTACCGTCAGCCGAGTAACCTGCAATGTGTGGTGTTCCTATAAAGACTCGCTGCAGCAGTTGAAGATTAAGCTGGGGCTCGTGCTCCCAAACGTCAATCACCGCATCGCGCACCCTTCCCTCGTTTAGCGCAGCAAGGAGAGCGTCGTTGTCGACCACCTCGCCTCGACTGGTATTTATTATATAAGGTACGCGAGGGATGCGATGGAAGAAAGCGTCGTCTGCCATATGGACTGTGGCATATTCACCGTCGCGTTTCAGAGGAACGTGGAAGGTGATAACATCCGATTCATGCTCAATGACGTCGAGTGATACAAAGCTGTTAGCTGTTTTTTGTTCCAAAGGAGGGTCGCACACCAAGACACGCATTCCCAAACGCTCGGCAACGGCTTTGACCTTCGACCCCACATGGCCACAGCCCACGATACCTATCGTCGACTGACACAGAGACAACCCCTTTTCGCGTGCCAGCAAAAGCAAGGAACATTCGACGTATTGCGCCACAGAGGCAGCATTACAACCAGGACAATTGGTCCAACAGATGCCAGCCCTTTCCATATAGGCCGTATCAATGTGGTCAAAACCGATCGTCGCTGTTGCCACAAACTGCACCCGACTTCCTTTGAGTAATTGCTCGTCGCATCGGGTACGGGTACGCACGATCAGAGCGTCAGCATCTTTTACGTCATCAGCACTGATATCGGCCCCACGTAAAGCCACCACTTCATCAGCTAAAAGAGTTAACTTTTCGCGAATATAGGGTATTTTATCGTCTACAACTATCTTCATAACGCTGCAAAGATAATAAAAAGTTTAGAGTTTAGGGGTTAGAGTTTAGAGAATTTTTGCATGCGGAAGCAAATTTTTCACTCTTAACTCTTCACTTTTCACTTCTTTTTTGTATCTTTGCAAACAAAACAACAAATCTATGACATTTACACAACAAGCAAATCAGATTTTCCTGCAGGCGATACGTGATTATCACCTGAAAGATCACGTAGATACTCCGATCAATAACCCCTACGAAACTGGCTCTATTGAACACAGCCTCTATCTGAAGTGCTGGATAGACACCGTTCAGTGGCACTTAGAGGATATCATCCGCGATCCACACATCGATCCTATCGAGGCTTTGGGACTGAAGCGACGCATCGACCGTTCGAATCAGGACCGTACGGACTTGGTAGAAGAAATCGACTCTTATTTCCGTCATATCTATAGCGAAGTAAAGCCCCAGCCAGATGCTCGTCTGAACACAGAAAGTCCTGCTTGGGCCGTAGACCGCCTGAGCATTCTTGCCTTGAAAATCTGGCACATGCAGGAACAGACAGAACGTCAGGATGCTGATGCAACCCATATCCAGAAGTGTCAAGCCAAGCTCGACGTATTAAAGGAACAGCAAATCGACCTCTCGACAGCTATCGACCAACTATTGGAGGACATCCAGGCTGGACGGAAATACATGAAGGTGTATCGCCAGATGAAGATGTATAACGACCCTGCCACCAATCCGATTCTTTATAAAAATAACTAGTCTTTACTAGTATTACTAGTCGAACTAGCATACTGCTTATGAAGAAAGAGCATATTCTCGTCATTCGATTCTCTGCTTTGGGCGATGTTGCAATGGCTGTGCCTGTGGTGTATTCACTGGCCAAACAGCATCCAGACATCCGCATTACCGTGCTAAGCAGGAATATGGCGCGGCCGCTTTTTGAGAATCTGGCACCAAACGTCGGTTTCATGGGGGCTGACTTGAAAGGCGAATATCGAGGCATCAGAGGACTCAATGCTCTTTATCGAAGGTTGACTGCGAAACAGTTTACCGCCATTGCCGACCTTCATAGTGTGCTGCGCTCTGAATTCCTACGTATGCGTTTTAATATGAGCAACTGTAAGGTTGCCCATATCAACAAACATCGTAAGGGGCGTCGCAAACTAACGTCAATCGACAACCGACAGCTCTCCCAACAGCCGACCACCTTCCAAAACTACGTGGAAGTTTTCGAGCAATTGGGTTATTCTATCAATATCCAGTTTACCAGTATCTTCCCTTCCGAAGGTGGCGATCTCAGCATGTTGCCAGCAACAATGAATACAAAGAATGCTGGCGAACAATGGATTGGCATAGCGCCCTTTGCTGCCCATGAGGGTAAGATTTATCCTACCCACTTGATGCACCAGGTTATCGCTCAACTAACCCAACAGCACCCTCAGGCTCGCATCTTCCTTTTTGGTCGTGGAGAGAAAGAAGACAAGTATTTTACGGAATGGTGCCAGGAATTTCCCACCTGCACTTATGTCAGTCAGCACATCGATTCAATGTATGAGGAACTGATTCTGATGAGCCATCTTGAGGTTATGCTCTCAATGGATTCTGCCAATATGCACCTGGCTTCTCTGACGGGCATTCCTGTTGTCAGCGTCTGGGGAGCCACGCATCCTCTGGCAGGCTTTATGGGCTGGAACCAGTCGAAGGATAATGCCATTCAAGCCGACCTCGACTGTCGTCCTTGCAGCATCTTCGGACAAAAGCCCTGCAAACGTGGCGATTACGCCTGTCTGAACCAAATCAAACCGGAAACAATCGTTGAGAAAATAAATTCCCTATTACTAACTAAACAAAATGATTAAGCTTATGAAAAAGTACATCTGCGAGACTTGCGGCTATGTGTATGACCCCGAGGTTGGCGATCCCGATAGCGGCATCGCTCCAGGCACAGCCTTCGAAGACATTCCTGAAGATTGGGTATGCCCCATCTGTGGAGTAGGAAAAGATGACTTCTCTCCAGAGGAGTAAGCCTTCAGAAATCAACAAATTAAGGTCGGAATATGTATTTCCGACCTTCTTTTTTGAAATAATTCTTAATTCTTAATTCTTTTCGAAAGAAAAGTGTGGCGTTGCAATCTTAATTCTTAATAAATTTGTACCTTTGCACCCAGAAATAAACGTTTATAAGAAAAGATGTCATTAAAATGTGGTATTGTCGGACTGCCCAACGTGGGTAAGTCTACTTTGTTTAACTGCCTGTCGAGCGCTAAGGCTCAGGCAGCCAATTTTCCTTTCTGTACGATTGAACCCAACGTGGGTGTGATTACCGTTCCTGACGAGCGACTGACAAAACTTGCCGAGCTCGTTCACCCTGGTCGTATTGTGCCTGCTACCTGCGAAATCGTAGATATTGCTGGTCTTGTAAAAGGTGCCTCGAAGGGTGAAGGATTAGGTAACAAATTCTTGGGAAACATCCGTGAGACGGATGCTATCATCCACGTGCTGCGTTGCTTCGAGGATGATAATATTACTCATGTGGATGGTACAATTGATCCCATTCGCGACAAGGAAATTATCGATACCGAGCTACAGCTGAAGGACCTCGAAACCATCGAGAGTCGTCTGGCTAAGACGGAGAAAGCCGCTGCTGCCGGCAATAAAGACGCCAAAATTGAGGTTGCTGTACTGAAGGCCTACAAAGAGGCTCTCGATCAGGGAAAGAACGCCCGTATCGTGGAGTTCGAGACGAAGGACGAGCAGGACTGCGCCCGCAATCTGTTCCTGTTGACAGCTAAGCCTGTATTGTACGTCTGCAATGTGGGTGAAGCTGATGCCAAGAGCGGCAACGACTTCACAAAAAAGGTTGAGGCACTGGCTAAGGAAGAAGGTGCCGAGTCGATGGTGATTGCCGCCAAGACGGAAGAGGATATCGCTGAACTGGAAAGCTACGAGGACAAGCAGCTCTTTTTAGAGGAATTGGGCTTGGAAGAGAGTGGTGTCAACCGCCTTATCAAGAAAGCCTATGCCCTGCTAAACCTCGAGACCTTTATTACCGCTGGCGAAATGGAAGTGAAGGCATGGACGTATAAGAAAGGCTGGAAGGCTCCACAGTGTGCTGGTGTCATCCACACCGACTTCGAAAAGGGCTTTATCCGCGCTGAGGTCATCAAGTACGACGACTACATCCAGTATGGCTCAGAAGCTGCAGTCCGCGAGGCTGGCAAAATGGGTATTGAGGGTAAAGAGTACGTCGTGCAAGACGGCGACATCATGCATTTTAGGTTTAACGTCTAGTCCTGACTAGTACGACTAGAGCAACTGGTATAACTAGAAGAAAATGGAACTACTTTATATCACTTGGAATCCAAATGCTGGCTTTGGCCCATTCCGCTGGTACGGCCTATGCTGGCTGATAGGCTTGGCGCTAGCTTTTCTCGTAGTGAGGCGACTCTATAAGGAACAGAAAATCAAGGATGAACTCTTCGACCCGTTGTTCGTTTATTGCTTCATCGGCATCCTGTTGGGAGCGCGTCTGGGCCATTGCATTTTCTACGAGCCAGACTATTTCCTGACATCCTTCAAGGGGTTTGTAGAGATGTTCCTGCCTATCCGATTCTTGGAAGAAGGAGGGTGGAAATTCATTGGTTATCAAGGACTTGCCTCTCATGGTGGCACGTTGGGATTGATTATCGCCCTGTGGCTTTATGTGAAGAGTACCAAGCTAAGCATCTGGACTGTTCTTGACAATATTGCCATTGCCACAGGAACGACAGCCTGCTTTATTCGTTTGGGCAACCTCATGAACTCCGAGATTATCGGTAAGGTGACAGATGTGCCCTGGGCCTTTATCTTCGAGAAGGTCGACATGATGCCTCGTCATCCAGGACAGCTCTACGAGGCTATCGCCTATGCCATCCTGTTTGGTATCATGTGGTATCTGCATAAAAAGATGCCTGAGAAGATTGGCACTGGCTGGTACTTCGGCTTCTGCCTGACATATATCTTCACTTTCCGCTTCTTCATCGAGTACACCAAGGAGATTCAGGAAGCCTTCGAAGCCTCGCTGCCTCTCGATATGGGACAGATTCTTTCGATTCCGTTTATCATTATTGGCGTTGTCTGTATGATAAGAGCCAAGAAAAAGAATTAGACACGGATTACCCCCGTTCAGGCGAATTTGTAATTCGCCTGCCGTGAGTATCTGAATTTGTAATTTTATTAAATATCAGAACTAATGAGAAGATTATTTCTGTTAACATTATTTCTACTCGTTGCCAGTACAGGATGGTCACAGGATTCTCAAACAGTGGAGCATTTGTTCAAAGTATTCTATTATGACAAGGACAGCATCCGGATAGATATTCCAGAAAATGAGCATACTTCCACAAAACTTACTGGTTTCATGGTGCACAAGGCCAAGATTGTTATATTCGGTGATAAAGCCAAGACGGAATTGACCAATACAGACAATCTCTTCATAGAAGTAATGGACACAATACAACTGAAGCCACAGTTCTTCAGAGTGATGAAAATGAAAGTGAAAAAAGGCAACCGTGAGGCGACCTGTTGGTCAAATTCTCCGTTAGGTGTCAAGGATAGCTCAAATGATTTCATTCCCACGACGCTTTATCCAATCAAGGAAAATATCTACCGCATTGACATCAAGGACTTGCCGAAAGGCCACTATTTTGTCATGTACCAAGAAGGCCTGAGCACGTTGATGGAGCCATATGATTTTGACAAGTAGGCCAATGACTCCCCTCACTACGACTCTCTACTTCACAACCTCGACAGTCATTGACTGGGTAGATATCTTTTCACGTCCAGCCTATCGCCACATTGTTGTGGAGTCGCTTGACTACTGCCAACAGCAGAAGGGTTTGCGTATTTACGCCTGGGTACTTATGACAAACCATCTGCATATGGTAGTCGACACAGAGGGCAAACAGACTGTAGGTGATATCTTGCGTGACTTCAAGAAGTTTACGAATAAGAAGATTCTCAAAGTACTTGAAACAGATGAGCATGAGAGTCGCCGTATATGGATGCTTGACAGATTCCGTTTTGCTGGGGCTAACGACAGACGAATTACAAATTACCGCTTTTGGCAGGAAGGCAATCACATAGAAGAGATTTACACACAGGAGTTCCTTTGGCAGAAAATTAATTATATCCATCAGAATCCTGTACGAGCGGAGATCGTGACGCGGGCGGAGGATTATCTGTATAGTTCGGCCATAAATTACGCAGGGGAAAAAGGGCTATTGAATGTGGAAGTCGTAAAGTTTTGATTATTTTGATTATTTAAGCGCATTACAAATGCTTATACTCGCTGCTGCCGAATTACAAATTCGTCAGAACGAAGGCCGTGTCTTTTTGAATAAAAAAGCGTGTAATCCGTGCCAAAATTATTTTCCTGAGACGATTTTTTTAATGTCGTTGAGCTTATTGAGAGCTTCGAGGGGCGTGAGGTTATTGACATCGAGGCCTAAGATTTCGTCGCGGACTTGACAAAGGACGGGATCGTCCAATTGGAAGAAGGAGAGCTGCATACCTTCGCGAGAAGCGGCAATCTCGGCCGTGGGCTTGCCGACGGTTCCCACTTGTGCATTATCGGCCTCCAACTGCTTCAGAATGACGTTGGCGCGCTTGACAATGCTTTTGGGCATACCCGATATCTCTGCCACGTGGATACCAAACGAGTGCTCGGAGCCTCCCCGTTCCAGTTTTCGCAGGAAGATAACCTTTCCCTCTACCTCCTTCACGGAGACATTATAGTTCTTGATACGCGAGAAATTCTTTTCCATCTCGTTCAGCTCGTGATAGTGCGTCGCAAAGAGCGTACGAGCCTGAGCCTTGGGATGTTCGTGCAGATATTCAACGATGGCCCAGGCTATCGAGATACCATCATAGGTAGAAGTACCTCGGCCCAACTCGTCGAAGAGCACCAACGAACGAGGCGTCACATTATTCAATATGTTTGCGGCCTCTGTCATTTCCACCATAAAGGTCGACTCGCCCAAGGAAATGTTATCCGAGGCCCCTACCCTCGTGAATATCTTATCTACCAAACCGATTTGGGCGCTCTCTGCGGGCACAAAGGAACCGATCTGGGCCAGCAGCACGATGAGAGCCGTCTGACGTAATAAGGCAGACTTACCGGCCATATTGGGACCCGTGATAATGATAATCTGCTGGCGCTCGCTGTCCAGGAGAATATCGTTGGGCACGTAGTGCTCACCAATGGGCAACTGTGTCTCAATGACGGGATGGCGCCCCTGCTTGATGTCAATGATATCCGATGGGGAAACCACAGGACGCACATAGTGGTTCTCCTCAGCTGTCTTGGCGGCGCTGAGCAGACAATCGAGATGCGCTAGCACGTTGGCATTAATCTGAATCTGTGGAATAAACTCCTGCAAAGCCAGCACAAGGTCGTTGAAAAGTTGGGCTTCGAGCGAGAGAATCTTATCCTCAGCACCCAGAATCTTCTCTTCGTACTCCTTCAATTCCTGCGTGATATAACGCTCTGCCTGAGCCAGCGTCTGCTTGCGAACCCACTCCTGAGGCACCTTGTCCTTATAGGCGTTGCGAACCTCCAGGTAATAGCCAAAGACGTTGTTATAGCCCACCTTCAGCGAAGAGATACCCGTCTCCTGAGCCTCACGTTCCTGAATCTGCAAAAGATAGTCCTTGCCTGAGTAGGCAATATGGCGCAGTTCGTCGAGTTCTTCATTCACTCCATTACGAATGACGCCACCCTTAGCCACCAGTTGTGGTGGGTCGTTTTGTATCTCACGTTCAATCCTGTCGCGAATCGACTCACAGAGGTTCAACTGCTCCCCTACCCTTTTCAGCACGTCGTTATTAGCATAGAGACACGCCGTCTTGATGGGTTGGATAGCCTGCAGAGCCATCTTCAGCTGTACCACCTCACGAGGCGACACACGCCCTACGGCAACCTTTGAGATAATACGTTCCAAGTCGCCCATCCTATGCAACTGATCGTCAATGCACTGTCGGAAGTCCGGCTCGCGATAGTAGTACTCCACGATGTCCAGACGTTCGTTGATAGGCTTCTCGTCTTTCAACGGGAAGACAATCCAACGGCGCAACAAACGCCCACCCATAGGTGTCACCGTATGGTCAATGACATCCAGCAGCGACTTACCGTCGTCCTGCATGGGGGTGATGAGTTCCAACGAGCGGATGGTGAACTTATCGAGACGCACATAGCGCTCCTCCTCAATACGCGAAATACTGGTGATATGGGCTATCTGCGTGTGCAGCGTCTGCTCTAGGTATTGTAGAATGGCACCTGCGGCAATGATGCCACTCTTCAGGTGGTCAATGCCAAAGCCTTTCAACGACTTTACGTTGAAGTGCTTGTAGAGTTTCTGGTGCGCTGTCTGCTCCGTAAACACCCAGTCGTCGAGCTCGAAGGTCACCAGGCGATTGCCAAAGTAATGCTCGAAGTCGTGTTTGCGTCCCCTATCGTAAAGCACTTCCTTGGGTTGGAAATTGCCAATGAGCTTCTCTACATAGTCGTAGGTTCCCTCACCTGTCAGGAATTCACCCGTCGAAATGTCGAGGAAGGCAACACCACACGAGCCTTTGCCAAAGTGAACGGCACAAAGGAAGTTGTTCTCCTTGTAGTTCAACACCGTATCCTGCATAGCCACACCAGGTGTCACCAGTTCCGTAATACCTCGCTTGACGAGCTTCTTCGTCAGCTTGGGGTCTTCCAACTGGTCGCAGATGGCCACACGCTTGCCTGCCCTGATAAGTTTGGGCAGATAAGTATCAAGGGCGTGATGGGGGAATCCGGCCATCTCGTCGCCTTTGTTATAGCCATTATTACGGTGGGTCAGCGTAATACCCAGAATGCGCGAGGCAATGACGGCGTCTTCGCAGTACGTCTCATAGAAGTCGCCACAACGAAACAGCAACAAGGCCTCAGGGTATTTTGCCTTGAAGTCGAAGAATTGCTTCATCATGGGCGTCAATTCGCCGTCTTTTTTTGCCATTTTTGCTATTTTGCTTGCAAAGATACAAAAAAAAGTGAAGAGTGAAGAGTGAAGAGTGAAAAATTTGCTGCCGCCTCAAAAAAGTTCAATGTTTAATATCTAATGTTCAATGTTTTTTATTACCTTTGCAGCCGCAAATCAAAAACAAACTACATTTTATGAACTACAAAATCTTAACAGCCACATTGTTGTGCTGTCTTTTTACTACTGTTACGAAAGCTCAGGAGCCCTATTGGATTCAAACATTTGAAGACACCATTCCTGCGAGCAAAGATACTGAAACAGCCCTAAAGTATCAGATAGAAGGACAAGGCGAATGGATTTTCTACAAATCGTTCAAGGGTACTAACACCTCGTACATCAAGGACGGCTCTAAGGGCTGTCTGCGCATTCCCAAGAGCAAGAATGCCTATGTGGTAACTCCCGTTGTTGACAAAGGGGTAGGCAGAATTACTTTCGACGAAGGCCGCTCCAAGCGGAGCCTGCTCGTCTACGCTTCGACAGATGAAGGGAAGACCTGGACGTTGGTGAAAGAGTTTAATAAGTCGACGACTGCCAATAATATTGTCAGCATCAACGACGCAAACGTGAATCGTGTCAAACTGGAAAAGCAGGATTCTTCTGGCGACTGCGACGTCGACAACCTGACACTCTATCCCTACGACCCCAACATCACAGGAGGTGGCGACAACCCCACAGTGGATAATGGCGTCGTGGAGACCTTCTGGTGTTCGCCAGAAGGCAGTGACGACAGTGGTGACGGAACGCAGGAAAAACCCTTCTACTCCCTTCAGAAAGCAGTCGATTTAGCGGGTCCTGCTGACACCATTCTGATGCTCGCAGGCACCTATCTGTATGATGCCCGCGTAAACATTCCTAACTGTGGTAGTGCCGACAAGCACATTACCCTGAAGTGCCCCAACGGACGGGCTGTGCTCGATTTCTCGAAGATGCCTTACCACAAACATTCCGACAATCCCCAGCAGGGCATTCGCCTGACGGGTTCCTATTGGCATTTCTACCATATTGACATCTGCAACGCCTCTGACAACGGCCTGCTTATAGAACGTGAGTCAACACAAGGATATCCTGATTATCAGGCACACGACAATCTCATCGAGCAATGCGACTTCTATAAGAATGGAGACACGGGTTTACAGATGAAGAATGCGGCTTCGTTCAACTATGTCGTCAACTGCGACTCCTATCTGAACTGCGACGAAGGTCAGGGCGACGCCGATGGCTTTGCCCCCAAGATCTCCGTAGGCGACGGCAACTACTTCTATGGCTGTAGGGCTTGGTTGAATAGCGACGACGGGTGGGATGTGTTCTACAAGAAGGATAGCGGACAGGCAGACAACGTCAGCGTTATTCTTGAAAACTGCATTTCTTACAAGAACGGTTTTCTGGACGAGAACACCATTGCTGAAGACGGAAACGGAAATGGCTTCAAGATGGGTTCTAACCAAGGTGCTATGAATATGTTTATGAACCGTTGTGTGGCCCTTTGCAACAAGGCTAAAGGCTTCGACCAAAACCACAATGCAGGAGACATCATTATGAACAACTGTACAGGAATGACCTTGACCAGCATCGACTCTAAGACCTATTCCTATCGCATCTACGAAGAGATTGCCACTGGTCACGAAGTGAGGCTGACCAACTGCATAGCTATCAACGACAATGACGCTACCGACAAACGCGACAAGCAGGGAAACGTCAAGCCCTCAGAACACGGAAAGTATGGCCAGTACGGGCGCTTTGAGGTGGACGAGACGCTGGACGGAATGCACATCACAACCTGTGAATTCCAAAAGGCCGACCCCACGCAATTCCTCAACGTTAGCAACCACGCCGACGTGATGGCTCCTCGCGACGAAAACGGCGAAATCCCCTACTCCACCTTTGCACGTTTAGTAGAAGGCTCCAGCCTCATCGACAAAGGTACGCTGATTGACGCCACCACTTATCGCGGCATCAGTGTGGCAGACATCAGCTACAACGGCAGCGCACCTGATCTGGGAGCCTACGAATCAAACTATGGCGCCAGCAGCATTGGAGCCATCAAGCAAACGTCCCAAGGCACACTGCACCTGCGCCAGACGGAAAGCGGACTCGTCATTCTGATGCTCGACGCAGCACCAACGGCAGATGCCTATCAGGTTTCGTTCTTCGACTTATCGGGCAGATGGTTAGGGCAACACACCTTTGTGGGCAACTGCACGACGCTGCGACTCCCCCACTCCACCAGCATCATCAGCGTCAAGGGCAACAACTACCACGCCACAGCAAAGGTTGCTGGCAGATAAGAAAAATGAAAAAATGAAAGAATGAAAATAAAGGGTAGCACATTTGAGCGCTACCCTTTATCATTTCTATCATTCTAACGATTACTTCTGAATCGTCTTCTTGCCGTTCTTGATAACCAAGCCCTTATAACTGTCTGTTACCATCTGGCCTGCTACGTTGTAAACGGCACCGCTGTTCAACTGGTCAGCTGTAATGTTGTTGATGCCAGTTTTACCGTTGAGGCTAACAATCTTGCCACCCTTAGCAATTTCGAGAGTTGTCGTTTCACCCTTTACATACTTCTGAAGTTTGCCCTGAACGATCACTTCATCGTTCTCCTTCAGATAATCCTCAGATTCCATCTTCTCGCCATTGAGACCATAAATCTGATATGCATAGATAGTCTCAGTACCGCCCTTGGTGTCAGCCATGTAGAACTTGGCATTGCCATAAAATGTTCCGTCATTCTTCTTGTCAATAGCTGGCGTACCAACTACGAAGCCCTTTATCTGATATTCTTTATCAGAGTAGCCATTGTCTGCAAGGGCACCAGCAATCTCCAAAGCCTTTGCTACGGTAATCTGCTCAATCTGCTCTTCACCGCCGCCGCCACCTTGGGCTTCCTTAACAGTCAGCGTGTACTGTGCGTGACCAGCTTCAAACTCAGCTGTCTCCTCAGACGAAGCAGTAATAACTGTTGTACCTGCAGTAACGAGGGTGATAGTGCCGTCAGCAGCAATTGTGGCAACACTCGTCTCTGAGCTGTTGTAAGTAACTGCAAGATTGTTCTCGTTAGACAGAGTTGGGAAGATGTTGTCATCAGCACCAATGGTTACAGTTCTTGCTGATGTTCCCCAAGAGAGACCTGCTGGCTTCTTACCCTCACCCTGGAACAACTTGATATTATCAAGACGTGCATTGGCAGATGTTGAATTATTGAATTTAATAGTCAGTGTACCACTTGCACCAGAAATAGCATAAACATAGTCATTTCCAGAACCCGTGTTTTCACCAATAGTACCACCCGTAACCTCAACAGGAATATTCTTATTACACTTGAAAGACAACGTCATGTCGCCGCTCTTTCCACCAAGGGCTACAGTAGCAGTGAACGAACCACCATTCTTGGCTACCAACAATTCAGGAGCCTCACCACCAGCCAAGTTTTCATTGTAAATAGTGGTTCCACTCTTAAATGTACCATCATCTTTTAATACAGTACCAGTAAAAGTGTAATTGGGGTTTACACCATCAAGCACACCTTTAACTTGTTCTGTCCATCCCGTCCAGTTCTCCTGCCAAATTACGTTTTCGGCCATAGCATTGCCGAAACCCATTACAGCCAACAAGGCTACTAACGAATAGCGTAAAATTTGTTTCATAAGCATTTTTGTTTTGTTAGTTAATAATAAATTAATGATTTGTGCTGCAAAGTTATGAAAAAAGAGCGAAACTTCCAAAAGTTCCGCCCTTTTTATTAATAAATTATTAATTGATTACTTTTGAATCATCTTTTTGCCGTTCTTAATGACCAGACCCTTGTAGCTCGATGTTACCATCTGGCCTGCTACGTTGTAAACAGCGCCATTCAGTTCAATGGTCTTAGCGGTGTTGATGCCTGTTGCTGCAGAAACGTTAGCATCTACTGCCTTTGTTTCCTCGTTGAAGGTAACTGTAACGGTAGAAGCATCTTGAGCAACATTCAGCTTATAATTATCACCGCCAGGATAAGAAATGTCCCAAGCATGATCTGCACGTACCTTAAACTCATAGTCACCCTTGGCAACATTCTCAACAACAGCTTTGTAAAGACCATCTGCATCCTTTGTCATCTCAACGTCATCATCCCAACCTCCCACAAGGGTTCCAACAACGCCCCAAGTATGTGTTACAGGACCAGCAGAGCCTGTCTTCTCTGTCACACAAGCCACTTCCTTAGTGTTTGCATTGAAAGTAATCGTTGCCTTATATTTTCCTGTTTCGTTCACATTTACAACATAGTTAGAGCTGGGATATTCCTCGCCCCAAGCATGGTTCTTCACAACCTTGAATTCATAATTTGTATCTTTCTCCAGCGTGATATCCTCCTTCACATAAGTAAAGATGACACCATCTGTCGTAGTCATATCAGCACTTTCGTCAGAAGGATCCCACGACTTGTTAACTAGAGGAAGAGTACCTGCTACTGTCCAAGTATCTGTGGTTGGAGTTGGTTCATTGATAGAGAAAATATAGCCATCAACAACCTCAGGAGTCACAACTTCATCTTTCACATACTTCTTAAGCTTGCCCAAAACGGCTACCTGATCACCAACTTTGATGATTTCTCCGTCGGTAATACTCTCATTGTGGGGGCCATTAACACGGAAAACGGTCAGACCGGTAGTGGCATCCTTGCTATCAGCAATAACGAAGGTTGCATTGCCATACTGAGTATTTATCTCTGTGACACTGATAACAAAACCTTTCACTTTATAAACATCGGCTGACGTCGCACCGTCTGCAAGACCATTGACCAACTCAAGAGCGCTAGCAACGCTGGTTTCATCAAGTTCTACTATGGTATAGGTAGCACCTACGATGCTGCTGGTCTGGCCATTCTTCACTGCCATAGCCTTGATAGTGGTGGTCCTTGAAATAGTCAAAGGAGTACCATCATAGAATACGCCTGAGTAGTTTTCATCATCGGTATATTCTGGATCCTGGCCTGCAGGAATCGTATACAGAATCCTAGCACCTTCTGTTTCGCAAGACAATGCTACAGTCACTGGCTCATAGAAGCTACCACCGGCAATACTGAACTTAGGAGGTAGAACGGAAATGGTAGATCCATCAACTGTTGCCTCTATTTTCTGAACTCTCCAATGTCCGCTTCCTGTAGGACGTGTAAATACAACTGAAGCTGCTGAACCTGTCCACTCACCAGTCTCTGCATCATATGTACCACCATCAACTACAGTACCATCAGTAGGTTTATTCGCCCCATCGTACGTAATAACTAATTTGGTAAGAGTACCACTTTTAGCAGCAATTGTCATAGTACCACCACCATAGACACGGATAGCAGAACCTGTGGTGTAATACTTACCATTGTTACCACCACCTCCAAAGGTCACTGTGAAATCGCCTCCATCAAACGGGTCAGCATACTGAACAGCATTCTCAAGGCCCAACTCACCAAAAACAATTGTTCCAGCATAAACCTGCCCAACTACCATAGCCAAAAGGGCTACTAATGAATAGCGTAAAATTTGTTTCATAAGCGTTTTATGTTTTAGTTAATAATAAATTGAGATTTATGCTGCAAAGATAAGAAAAAAAATCGAACTGGCCAAATATCAGCCCGATTTTTTTATAAACTTACCAGAAAAAACTTTAGATGTAATTTCGGTTTTTTAGCGATAGCCTGATTTTTCCCTCTTTCACTTTCTATCTCTCTCCTTTTCTGCTTTATTCTTTATAGGGGTATGGGGGAAGCTTTCTTTTTTCTCTTTTCGGGCGTTCATTTTTGAATCATTTTTTGAAGGAAAACGTAATTTGCATCGCAGATTTTGCTTTTCCCCTGTATGAGGCTCCGGAGTCTGCACGTGTTACCTCGGGACTCTGCACGTGTACCCTCCCGAGCCTGCACGTGCAAGCTCTAGTGACGTTGATTTCGTCGGACGGAAATTATTTTTCGTCGGACGAAAAAAATTACTTCGGACGAAAATTGGGAAATAACCTAAGGTTATTTGAAAATAAAACGCTATTTGTTTTGTTCTTAGCTTATTTTTTATTAAATTTGCAGGCAGAAAGATAACAAAAACTATTAAAACTAAAAATAATATGATTATGAAGGGACTGTTTTCTAAATGTAAATGGCGCGGAACAGCGCTTGTTGCACTGCTGTTGCTGGCTGTGACAGCATCGGCTGTGCCTGCTAAGCCAGGCTTGACACGACAGTTAACCCTCATCAACGGAACTACGGTGACGGCAACGCTGGTGGGCGACGAATACGGACACTTCTGGAAGGGTGTCGACGGCAAGAGTTACCAAGCGGTAGCGGGTACTGGAATCTATCAGGAAGTGAACGGCCAAGAGATTATCAAGAAGGCCAAGCAACGCCGTACACAGGCCAACAGTCGCCGGGCACAGCGCCTGGCTTCACATCGTGTTGGCGAAATCAAACCCGTTATGGGTGAAAAGAAGGGGCTTATCATCCTTGTCAATTTCCAGGATGTGGAGTTCCAGCCGGAGAACGACAAGGCTTTCTACGAACGCATCGCCAATGAAAAGAACTTTAAATACGGCAAATTCCAAGGCTCGATGTACGACTACTTCTTAGCGCAGAGTGAAAAGAAGTTCGAGCTGACGTTCGACGTCGTTGGTCCTGTGACTGTCAGCAGAGAACAAGCATATTATGGTGAAAACAAGGATGAGAGAGGAAGCGACAAGCACCCTGCAGAGATGGTGATAGAGGCACTAACGCTTGCTGACCCGTATGTGAACTACGCAGACTACGTCTGGAAAGAGGGTGGAACAGAGGTGGATCAGGTCTATGTGGTCTATGCCGACAAGGGCGAGGCCGACGGCGGTCCTGATTACACCATCTGGCCGCACGAGTGGACTTTAGGTTCGGCGAATTATTTTGGCGACGGGGCTGGCCCGCAAACGCTTGACGGTGTGAAGATTGATACATACGCCTGCGGTGGCGAGCTGATGGGTACCATGGATGTTCCAACCATCAACGGCATCGGCACTATGTGTCATGAGTTTGCCCACTGTCTGGGTTATCCTGACTTCTACGACACCGACTACAGCGGTGGACAGGGAATGGGCTACTGGGATTTGATGGATGGCGGCTCGTATAACAATGGTGGCTACCTGCCGGCCGGCTTTACCAGCTATGAGCGATGGATAGCTGGATGGAAGACACCCACTGAGCTGACATCTACCCAGAGCATCAGCAACATGAAGGCGCTGCAAGACGAAGGCAGTGATACCTATATCATTTACAATAAACTTAACAGCAACGAATACTACCTGCTGGAGAACCGTCAGAAGGTGGGCTGGGATGCTGCTCTGCCTGGCGCAGGACTGCTCATCCTACATGTAGACTACGATGCAACTGTCTGGGCGTACAACCAGCCCAACGATGACCCTGCGCACCAGCGTCTGACATGGGTTCCTGCCAACAATAATTATAAGTATGAAGAAGGCGGCGCATATCCATACAAGTCGAACAATGCATTAGGACGGAATACCACGCCTGCGGCAACGCTCTACAATAAGAACTGGGACAACTCTTTCTATCTGGATTGCAGCATTGAGAACATCACACAGAACGAAGGAGGTTCCGTCTCGTTCGACTATGTGCTCAGCGAGGAGTCCATTACACTCAATAACGACGACGCTGAGAACTCAAGCATCATCTCGTTTGCCAACTCAGAGATAATCGACGTCTATCTAGATGGCCGCACACTGAAGAAGAATGGCGAATGGAACACCATCTGTCTGCCGTTCGACGTGACGCTGGCAGGCAGTGTGCTCGACGGTGCTACGGCCAAGACGCTGACGAATGCCACGATGGTGGGTTCGCACGTCACGCTGACCTTCGGCGACGCTGTGACAAAGCTGGAAGCCGGAGTGCCCTACATCATCAAGTGGGACAGCGGTGAAGACATTGTGAACCCCCTTTTTAGTGGTGTTATCATCAAGGAGAGCACCAAGGAAGAGCGCACCATCACAAAGGCTGGCGGCAACGTGAAGTTCATCGGATACTTCGACGCATTCGACATTGCTGCTGGAAATGACGACATCTATTATATGACTGCCGGCAACAAACTGGCGCACACAGGCATTGACCGCACTCTGAAAGCTTGCCGTGCCTACTTCCAGTTCTCAGAAACCGCTGTAGCTGCTTCAGAATTGGATGTGGAGCTTGACTTCGGTAATGACATAAACGGAAACACAACGGGCATAAGCAGCCTCACCTCCTCTCCAAAGAGCGAAGGAATTGTCTACAACCTCGCTGGCCAGCGCGTAACCAACCCCACCAAGGGTCTCTATATTGTGAATGGTAAGAAGTATATGGTAAAATAAGGGTCGGCCAAAGGCTTTTGTAAGATTTTGAGCGAAGCGACCAAAACAAATAAAAGAAGAATTATGAAAAAGATATATATGACTCCGGAAATGGAGATTGTTGAGATGAAGGTCCAACAGCTATTGGCCTTTAGCGGTGGTGCCGACAGTGAAGGCCTCAACGTCGATCCTAATCCCGATGATTTGAGCGACGACAATCTGGCTCCCCTACTCTCGGGTGACCCATTGTCGTTCTTCTTGCAGTAATCATGAACTACGAAACTAAACTATAAGCGTATGAAACAACTACTCATGCTCATGCTCTGCTGTCTGGTGCTAGGCCATCTGACAGCATGGGCTCAAGACGACCCGAACACCATCGTGTTCCATGAGACGTTCGACCAGACGAACGGAACGGGGGGACGCGACGGTGTGTTCACGGGAAATGTCGGTTCCAGCACCATTAAGTACGACACAGAGGGGTGGACGGCTACCAGCTGTGGCGGTGCCAGCCAATGTGTCAAGTTTGGAACCACCAAAGACAGCGGTTCATTGACGTCGCCAGAGATTTCTGTGGGTAACGTCGACTATGTGCTGTTGACCTTCAGCGCAGCGGGTTGGGGCGACAGCAACAAGAACAAGCTGTACGTAGAGACCAGCGATGGCTTTACAATTGTATCAGGCGACTACGACATCGTGGAATTGGAAAACGGACTGTGGAACGACTACACGGTACTTATCAAAGTAAACGACTCCAGCAAACCGCTAAAACTGACCTTCATGGGCAAGCGCGGATTCTTGGACGACGTGGTGGTTCGCGCCATCACCACCGTCCCCACCCCATCATTGCAGGACGAATTTACGTTCTTCCCCAACACTACGGAGGAGAACGCCAGCAAACACGTCACGCTGACGCCAGCAAACTATACTGTGGCGTACTACACGACTGACGGCTCGACACCATCGAAGACGAACGGTACTGAGGCCATACAGACAACTGGTGTGCCCATTCACGGAACCACTACCGTCAAAGCCATTGCCTATGTAGGCGATATGGCCAGCGAGGTGGTCACCAAGACCTATACGCAGGGCAATACCGTCAACGGCATTGCTGCTTTCAAGGCGCTGGCCAACGGTACGGAGGTGCGCCTCTTCCTAGCCGATGAGGACAATGCACGCGTACTGCATGGACACGACGGAAAACAGCTTTATCTGCGCGACAACAGCGGTACGCTTTGTCTGGACTTCGACGGAAAGGCCGTATTCAACCCTGCCCCAGCACACAACCAGCACGTAGCAGGATGGATCGTTGGCAAGAAGCAGGCGGAGGCTGGCTACAGCCTACTGAAACTCGTAGCGACAGACAATACCACGACCGACTTCCTGGCATTGGCAGCTCCCGTGACGGAGCCTGACACGCAACCTACCATCATCACGCCTGACGGAGGTGGCAACTTCGACTTCTCGCAGAACGTAGGCGACTGGGTGAAAGCCAGCAACGTTCGCATAGGTACGAACGCCTCGATAGAGAATCCATTCAACACAGAATTAGTAGCCAGCAAGTTTGAATTCCGACAGCTGGTCGACCTGTCAGGCATCGTCCTCGATTGTTCCGACGTTGACGCTGACACAAGGGTGGCACCCGTGTACTATAACGGCATCAAACCCGTGGTCTACGTCATCGACGAAAACGAGGACTACGTCTGTCCTGCCGACAACATCGAGAATGCCACCGTACGCCTGAAGCGCTCGCTGAGCAAAGACTACTGGAACACCTTCGTGGTGCCCTTCGACATTGCGTCGTTCAACGGTGAGATTCGTGAATACAGCAGTTTGGACGGCAAGACCATGCAGTTCACCAAGACCGATGAGATGCGGGCTGGCATACCCTATCTGGTGAAACCCAATGAAGACATCACAGATCCTGTGTACAGCAACGTGACGCTGACCAGCATGCACGCAACATTCGTCAACAAAGGCGGCGACTATTATTTTACGGGTACATACGGTCCTTACAACCTGAGCACTGACAAGCGACACATGTTCCTGACAACTGACGGCAAGCTGGCCTATCCAGAAGACTTAGACCACAGGCAGCTGAAAGGTATGCGCGCCTATATCGAAATGTTGAACGGTGCGCCTGCACCAAGCATGGCCATTGAGGGTGATGCAACGGGCATCTCTGAAGTCAGAAGTATGACGGAAGATGGAAAGAACGACATTTACGACCTGCAGGGTCGCAAGGTCCAAAACCCTGGAAAGGGTCTCTATATTGTTAACGGTAAGAAAGTTATTATTCAGTAAACGACTATGACGACTATGAAAAAGAAGATTTACATGAGTCCAGTAGTCAAAATGCTGGATATTAAACCACAAAAACTGTTGGCTGGTTCTATCCCAGGTTCTAGTGGTGACTCTTTGGACATTACGATTGAAGACCCCATTCCTGGTGATGCCGGCGATGCTGCTGTACCAGGCTTCGACCCGTTCGGTCCGCTGAACATGTTCATGACTATTATAGTGCTACTGATGATGTCGCTAAGCATTAGCGCACAGGGCATCACTACCGTAGAGCCTGCAGCTCCTGCGCCCGACGGTAAGACGCACGGCATGAAGATTTACCTGAAGTCTGAAACTACTGTAGAATATGACTTCGACGAACTGAGCCACGTGACCTACTTGCCAGGTATTGGTATGAAGGTATATCTGAAGAACGCGACGACATCCGTCGACTATCTGTTCTCGCAGATGACGAAGATTGAGTATATCGAGGATGCCAATGCCAACGCCAACTGGAGAGTGGTCTCGATGACTGATTATCAGGAAGCCTGGCGACTAGAGTATCCGCAGGTGAGTTACACGAATCTGTCGCCCACCAAGGACGGCGCAGAGACGAAGAGTCAGATTATCGTGAAGAAGACTGACGACTACGGCATCACCTACTCCGTAGAATGGGATAATGCAAAGGTCGCCAACCGCTGGACGTGCTATCAGTTGCACGAAGGCAATACGCTATCGCAGACAGATCGTAACGACGACTTCAAGGCTGATCCCGATGTGGCTGTTTCGGCTACGCTGGAGGACTACAGAAACAGCGGTTTCTCGCGTGGACACCTCTGTCCGTCAGCCGACCGCCAATGTAGCGAAGAACAGAATAAGCAGACATTCTTCCTGACCAACATGCAGCCACAATGGCAGAAGCACAACGGTGGACTTTGGAAGAACCTGGAGGACTTGGTGCGCAATTACGCCACCGACGACGGCAAAACCAATGCTCACTGCGACACGCTGTATATCGTCAAGGCTGCCACCATTACCGACAAGGTAACCATCAACGATACGGAAGAAGACGGCATCTACGACCAGAAATGCGTTGGAGGCGACGGACACTCCCACGAACTGATTGTGCCCAAATTCTTCTATATGGCGCTGTTGCACTACAACAAGGTGACAGACAACTATCACGCTATTGCTTTCTGGACGCTGCACGAAGATGCCAACGACACCAACAAGAACTATGGTGACTATGCCATCAGTATCGACGAATTGGAGAAACGTACAGGCATCGACTTCTTCTGTAACCTGCCCGACGAGGTAGAGAAACAAGTGGAAGCAGAGGTTGATCTGGATTTCTGGAAACTATCAAAGTAAATAACTAAAATATAACGATGATGAAACTCAATAGATTATTCATGATGATTGGGGCTGTGTTGGTGTTTGCAAGCACGAATGGTTTTGCACAAGGTCCCAACAATTCTGGTACTTATTACAAGGATGCAGACGGCAAGAAGGGCGCAGCGTTGAAGACGGCGTTGTGTGAGATTATTAGAAAAAATCTCGAACAAAACGTTGTCTCATATACACCAGGACTATGGAATGCTTACCCTACGACAGATGCCAAACCTGATGATGCAACCAAAGTTTGGGATATGTATTCGGATATTTCTGATTTTACATTTGGTGCACCAGATCAAGATTCAGGAAGTGGCGGCTCTACCGAAGGCGATAAATACAATCGCGAGCATTCTTTTCCTCGAGAGTGGTTTGGTGGTGCGAAAGCACCTATGAACACAGACTTATTCCATGTATATCCTACAGACAAATTAGTGAATAACAGGCGTTCCAGTTATCCTTTTGGGGAGACAACAGGAGAAGGAAAAGGTAGCAAATATTTTAAATCCCATAATAACTTTAGCAAATTAGGAGATAATACCAGATCTGGATATACTGGCACTGTATTTGAACCCAACGATATCTATAAAGGCGACTTTGCACGCACTTATTTCTACATGGTGACCTGCTATGAGAATGAAATTCCCAGTTGGACTACTGCTCAAGCTCATACCCTTGATGGTAATAAATATCCTGGTTTGCAGGAATGGCAGTTAAACATGTTAATGGAATGGTCAAAAAACGACCCTGTTGACCAACCTGTCGCAAAGGAAACACCACGAAACAATGCTGTTTATGGCATTCAAAAGAATCGTAACCCATTCATTGACTATCCTGGTTTGGAAGAGTACATCTGGGGTGATAAAAAGAACGTAGCATTCAGCTATGACCACTTCGGAGAAAC
This sequence comes from uncultured Prevotellaceae bacterium, assembly GCA_902764705.1. Taxonomy (GTDB): domain Bacteria; phylum Bacteroidota; class Bacteroidia; order Bacteroidales; family Bacteroidaceae; genus Prevotella. The sequence goes on from CACWWZ010000008.1 coordinate 39,310, forward strand.
GGGTATTGAAGACCTTCTGGAGGATGTTCAGAACGACGAGCCAGAGGCCATCTATTCGCCTGACGGACGACGTCTGGAGAAGATGCAGCGAGGCCTCAACATTGTGAGGACAAAGAGTCGTAGAACCATTAAGGTCGTGATTAAGTGAGAATAAAGCAGAGCTTTTGTTCATGCTTTATCGAGCGTGAACGAGCTCGAGCTTTAGCTCAAGTAATAAAAAAGTAAGTTTTCCGTTGGTAATCTGAAAGATTAATCGTACCTTTGCAGACTTAAACGGCAAAACAATAGAAAAAAATATGGAATACAACTTTAGAGACATTGAACAGAAATGGCAGAAGCGCTGGGTGGAAAATGGCACCTATCGCGTAGTAGAGGATGAAAACAAGAAGAAGTTCTACGTGTTGAACATGTTCCCCTACCCTAGCGGAGCTGGACTTCACGTTGGTCATCCTCTGGGCTATATCGCCAGCGACATCTATGCCCGCTACAAGCGTCAGCAAGGTTTCAACGTGTTGAACCCCATGGGTTATGATGCCTATGGATTGCCTGCAGAGCAATATGCTATTCAGACGGGTCAACACCCTGAGAAGACGACAGTGGAAAATATCAACCGCTATCGTTCGCAGTTGGATAAAATCGGCTTCTGCTTCGACTGGGAGCGCGAGGTGCGCACTTGCGACCCCATCTACTACAAGTGGACACAGTGGGCCTTCCAGCGCATGTTCAAGAGCTACTATAGCACAGCCTCGCAGAAGGCTCAGCCAACGATCAAACTGATTGAACACTTCGAACTGATGGGAACTGAGAACTGCAATGCCCTTGGAACAGAGGAGTTGCACTTTACGGCTTCTGACTGGGCTGGCTTCTCTGAGAAGAAGAAGCAGGAGGTTCTGATGAACTATCGTATTGCTTATCTGGCTGATACGATGGTGAACTGGTGTCCGAAGTTGGGTACCGTGCTGGCCAACGATGAGGTCGTAGATGGTGTCTCAGTTCGTGGCGGCTATCCTGTGGTGCAAAAGAAAATGCGCCAGTGGTGTTTGCGTGTTTCTGCTTATGCCCAGCGTCTGCTTGATGGTCTTGAGGAGATCGATTGGACAGATTCTCTGAAGGAGACTCAGCGCAACTGGATTGGTCGCTCTGAGGGTACTGAGGTGGAGTTCAATGTCGCTGACAGCGACAAACACTTTACCATCTTCACGACTCGTGCAGATACGATGTTTGGTGTAACCTTCATGGTGCTGGCTCCTGAATCAGAACTCGTAGCTGAGTTGACAACACCTGAGCAGAAGGCTGAGGTTGACAAGTACCTCGATTATGTGAAGAAGCGCACAGAGCGTGATCGTCAGATGGATCATAAGGTGACGGGTGTGTTCTCTGGTAGCTATGCCATCAATCCGTTTACAGACGAAAAGATCCCCATCTGGATTGCAGAATATGTGTTGGCTGGTTATGGTACTGGTGCTATCATGGCTGTGCCTGCTCACGACTCTCGTGACTATGCCTTTGCCAAGCACTTCAACCTGCCCATCATTCCGCTGATTGAGGGCGCTGATGTCAGCGAGGAGAGCTATGATGCCAAAGAGGGTATCATGTGCAACTCTGCAAGCGCTAAGTTCTCATTGAATGGACTTACCGTCAAAGAGGCCATCGCTGCTACGAAGAAGTTCGTGACCGAGCAGGGTCTTGGACGTGTCAAAGTGAACTACCGTCTGCGCGATGCCATCTTCTCGCGCCAGCGTTATTGGGGCGAGCCGTTCCCTGTTTACTACAAGGACGATATGCCCTATATGATTCCAAAGGAGTGTCTGCCTCTGGAGTTGCCTGAGATTGACAAGTACCAGCCGACAGAAACTGGCGAGCCCCCATTGGGACGTGCCAAGATGTGGGCTTGGGATACGAAGTTCGACAAGGTAGTGAGCAAGGATGAGATTGACAATAAGAGTGTCTTCCCAATCGAGTTGAACACGATGCCTGGCTTCGCTGGTTCTTCAGCGTACTATCTGCGCTATATGGACCCCAAGAACGAGAAGGCCCTCGTGAGTCGCGAGGCTGATGAATATTGGCGCAATGTCGACCTCTATGTAGGTGGTACAGAGCACGCAACAGGCCACCTGATCTATTCTCGTTTCTGGAATAAGTTCCTCTATGATTCTGGTTATTCTTGCGAGGACGAGCCCTTCAAGAAGCTCGTGAATCAGGGTATGATTCAGGGTCGCTCAAACTTCGTGTATCGTATCGAGGACGAGGGTGCCGACAAGGGTAAGTTCGTCAGCTTCGGCTTGAAAGACAAATACACCACCACGCCTATCCATGTCGATGTGAATATCGTCAGCGCTGATGTGCTCGATATCGAGGCCTTCAAGGCTTGGCGCCCTGAATATAACAATGCAGAGTTCATCCTCGAGAATGGTCAGTACAAGTGCGGATGGGCCATCGAAAAGATGTCGAAGTCGATGTTCAACGTGGTCAATCCGGATATGATTGTCGAGAAATATGGTGCTGACACGCTCCGTCTCTATGAGATGTTCCTGGGTCCTGTTGAGCAGTCGAAGCCTTGGGACACCAATGGTATCGACGGTTGCCACCGTTTCCTGAAGAAGTTCTGGGCATTGTTCTATGGCAATACTCGCGAGAATCCTGAGGGCAAGCTGCTTGTCGATGACAGCGAGCCCACGAAGGAGGCTCTGAAGAGTGTTCATAAGCTCATCAAGAAGGTTTCGCAGGATATTGAGGTCTTCTCATACAATACCTCTATCTCTGCCTTTATGATTTGCGTCAACGAGCTGGCTCAACAGAAGTGTAAGAGTCGCGAGGCCCTGAAGACACTGGTCATCCTGATTGCTCCGTTTGCACCACATATCGCAGAAGAACTATGGGAGGCTCTGGGAGAGCTGGGTTCTGTTTGCGACTCTAAGTGGCCTGCATGGAACGAGGAATACCTCGTTGAGAATAGCGTGAAGCTGGGTGTTGCCTTCAATGGTAAGACACGCTTCGACATGGAGTTCCCCGCTGATGCAGACAACGCTACCATTGAGGCCGCTGTGAAGGCTGACGAGCGCTCTGTCAAATATATCGACGGCAAGCCCATTGTGAAGGTTATCATCGTCCCTAAGCGTATGGTGAACATTGTATTAGGTAAATAAATGACGCTGAATCACAAACTCATCCTGAACGAGGTCAGGGACTATATGTTTATAGCCCTTGGCCTCGCCATCTATACTGTCGCATTTACTGTCTTTCTGATGCCCTATCAGATTGTGGCTGGAGGTGTGACGGGTCTTTCGGCTATCATCTACTACGCCACAGGATTCCACTTGGAAAACACCTACATCATCATCAATGGTATTCTGCTGGTAGTTGCCTTGAAGATACTAGGATTTAAGTTCTTGATGAAGACCATCTTTGCCATCTTCACGCTGTATTTCATGCTGAAGTTCGCACAGGATATTATTCCCAAGCAAGAGAATGGCCTGCCTTTCAAATTAATGGGAGAAGGACAGGACTTTATGTCGATGATTATTGGTTGTGTGCTGACAGGTATCGCATTGGCCACCGTCTTTATGAACAACGGATCGACAGGTGGCACAGACATCATTGCCGCCTCTGTCAACAAGTATCACAGCAATGTTTCGCTGGGTTCTGTACTCCTTGCTGCTGACTTCTGCATCATCGGTTCTTGTATGTTCTTTCCACAGTTTGGTACCTATCTGGAACGTGCACATAAGGTGATGTTTGGCTTCTGTGTGATGGCTATGGAAAACTACGTGCTCGACTATGTAATGAATGCCCGTCGACAGTCCGTACAGTTCATGATCTTTACGCAAAAATGGCAAGAGATAGCTAATGCCATTGGTACTCAGATGCATCATGGCGTTACCATTCTTGATGGTCACGGATGGTATACAGGTAAGAAGAGCAAGGTACTTTGTATCCTGGCCAAAAAGAACGAGAGTGTCTACATTTTCCGTCTTATCAAGATGATTGATCCTAACGCTTTCGTATCACAGTCGAGTGTTATTGGCGTCTATGGCGAAGGTTTCGACGAGATGAAAGTGAAAATCAAGGAACATAAGAAAGAAGTCAAGGAGATAGAGGAAGTTAAAGGAAATTAGAAGAAGATAGAAAAAGTACCCCATGAAGATAGTTTTTGCGACTAATAATGAGCATAAGCTCTCTGAGATTCGCGCCATTTTGGGTGATGCGTTTGAAGTAGTGTCTTTAGCGGATATAGGTTGTCACGAGGATATTCCTGAGACAGGTCAGACACTAGAGGAAAATGCGCTCATGAAGGCGGAATATATCTACAACAAATACCATCTGAGTTGTTTTGCTGACGATACAGGTCTGGAAGTGGAAGCACTGAATGGTGCCCCTGGTGTGTATTCAGCTCGCTATGCAAGCATGGAAGATCTGAGTAATCAGAATACTCAGAGTTCTCCGATATCCCATGATTCTGAGGCTAATATGGCCCGTTTATTGCGCGAGTTAGCAAATAATAACAATCGCAAGGCACGATTTCGTACTGTTATTGCGTTAATAGAGAAGAAAGACGTTTGTCCGTGTGGCTGTACTAGCATCAAGGTGGTTCATAAGTTCGAGGGTATCGTCAATGGTGAGATTACACGCGAAAAGAGTGGAGCAGAGGGCTTTGGCTATGATCCCATCTTCCGTCCTGACGGTTATGACAAGACATTTGCCGAGTTGGGTGCTGACATCAAGAACCAAATCAGCCATCGGGCACGAGCCGTTGCGAAACTCGCAGAGTTTCTTGAAAAGGTGAAAAAGTAAAAGAGTAAAAAGGTAAAATGATGATAAAAAGTAAAATTCATATCTGGAATAATATGTTGGTAAAAGGGTTTTTACTTTTTTACCTTTTTACTTTTTTACCTTTAAACGCGCAAATCGGCACTTGGCGTAACTATCTGGCCTATTCTGACATTCAGCAAATTAAGGCAGCAGGGGATGATATCTTCGTATTAGCTTCGAATGACCTCTATCAGTATAACAAGAACGACCTGTCTATCGTCACTTACGACAGAGTGAACGGACTTACTGACACCAATATTACCCACATCGCCTGGTGCCCTAAAGCCAAGCGTCTTGTAGCTGTCTACCAAAACTCCAACATAGACCTCATTGAGACTAATGGCAATATTACGAATATCAGTGACCTTTATACAAAGGTGATGACTGGCGACAAGACGGTAAGCAGTATTCGTATTGATGGTATCTATGCCTATCTTATCTGCGGATTTGGTATCGTGAAAGTTAATGTGGAGCGTGCAGAGATTGCTGAGAGCTATACTCTCAATCATCCAGAGTATCCTACCAAACTGCCCGATGAGGACAATAGCGACTATGAAAAATACATCGACTTAGTTAAGACGCTCAATCCTGATGGACCAAAGTATAATTACTTTGGTTTTATGCGTTTCCATAATGGTAAGTTATTTACTTGTAATGGAGATTATAACCACTCTAGCGGTATTCAGATTCTGAAGGATAACCAGTGGGAATTTTATCAAAATGAAGGAATCAGTGACTTAACAGGTGTTTCCTATCAAGGTGCATATTGTTTTGATATAGACCCTTCAGATGAAAATCATATTTTTACTGGTAGCAGAAATGGTCTTTATGAATTCCGCAATGGGAAATTCGTTAAATACTATGATAATAATAACAGTCCAATAGAACCTTTTGACGGCGTTAACAAAGAATATCAGTTAGTAACTGGTACAAAATATAGTCAAGACGGAAGTCTTTGGATACTTAATAGTTCTGCACCTACAACAGCATTAATTAAATATTCTAATGACACCTTTACAAAACTGCACCATTCAGAGTTAATGAAACTCAATACAAATAAATCCATACCTAACAGAAGTAATGCAAACCTTTGTAATATGATAATTGACAGCCAAGGATTAATGTGGTTCGTCAATGATAACTGGGTGACACCTGCACTCTATCAATATGACATCAAAAATGATGCAATCATAGCATACGAAAGTGTGATTAATCAAGATAATACTAAGATAGAATTATCTCATATTAGATGTGTCGTTGAGGATATAGCAAAAAATATTTGGATAGGTACAAACCATGGGCCCTTCATACTTGAAAGAAGCCAAATTAATGAAAATGGTTCTACCTTTACTCAAGTGAAGGTTCCACGCAATGATGGTACCAACTACGCTGACTATTTGTTGGCTGGCATTGATATTACATCAATAGCCGTTGATGGAGGAGGACGTAAATGGTTTGGTACAAATGGTAATGGTATTTATCTGATCAGTGCTGACAATATGACTCAGCTACAGCATTTTACCACAGAAAACAGCAAACTGCTTTCAAACATCATTCAGTCGGTAGCTATCAACAATACCACGGGCGAGGTATTTATTGGTACTGACAATGGTTTGTGCTCATATATCAGTGATGCTACTGAAACCAACACAGAGATGACCAGCGACAATGTATGGGCTTATCCAAACCCCGTGGAACCAGGCTATACCGGTCCTATCACCATTACGGGTTTGACTTTGGATGCTGATGTCAAGATACTCTCGTCGAACGGTGCTATCGTTAATGAGGGACGCAGCAATGGTGGTACATACGTCTGGGACGGATGTGACAAGAAGGGTAGGAGAGTGGCTTCAGGCATCTATATGGTAGCTACAGCAACAAGTAAAGGAGAGAAGGGAACAGTATGCAAGATAGCCATTGTCAATTGAACATATCAAAAATATTCATTAGTAAATATTGGAGTATAGTTCTTGTCATCATATTGACGCCTATATTACTTGGAGCTATCTTACCTATTTTGCCTACTCACGACGATTGGGCAACAACGATTAAGCCTGACTTTAATCCATTCTTCATCAAAGAAAGATTCTTGTTCTATGGTTATCATTGGCGTCCGTTTGATGCTATTATGGGTTACATCTTAGGCACAAATCCACAAGTGTTGTATCCAGCACTGAACCATTATTGTATTGTAATTGGGCATGCGATATGTGCCATACTTATATTTAAGCTTCTTTCCGCACTAGGATTCTCCACATTATCAAGGAATATCACCACAATATACTTTTTCATTACGCCAGCCACAATGGCCACAGTATCAGCTGTAGACAGTATGAATCAGGTCTATGCATTGGTATGTGGCATCACGTCATTTCTATTGTATCTGAAGCTGGAAAGGGGGAAATATGTTGCTTGGATTATTATGTTATTCATTGCAACCTGGTTTAAGGAAAACGGACTGATGTGGACTTTAATAGGACCCATTTTGGCTTATAGTTTCGATTTCATAGACCAGAAGAAACTGAAAAAAGATATCCTCATTGGATTAGGTGTGATGGTGGCCTATGCATTGGCTATTACGCTGCTTCCGAAGGATATCATTATCCATCCGGATTATGAACCAGGTGTATTGAAAGTAGTCAAAAACACTATTAAGTTTCTGTTTACTACCTTTATCACTATTGACTATATTTATCTGCTGCATCAGCCTAGTCGTAACCTACTTGCCGCATGCTTGACATTTGCATTGTCATTACCTTTCCTTTACTACATATTTATCAGAAATATCAAGCAGTTCATTAATAAGAAAATGATATGTACTGCCATTTGTCTGATAATTGCCGTAGCTCCACACGTAGGCACTGTTTTCAGTATGATGCATACCTATGCTGGATTGGCTATGTTGACTATTTTGATAGCTTATTCAATAGACTGTTATAGTGAACATAGAAAGTCTGTCATCATTTCATTCATTCTTCTTTGTATCTCTGCCATCATCATTGATATTCATCTTATCAATGCTTCTATCGATTCAGGACAAATAGGTAAGAAAATGGCCCAAGAAGCTATTCAAAAGACTGGAAAACCTGTAAAGTCAGTATTTGTAATTATCATTGAAGACGACTACCCAAAATTATCGTCCTTCTGTGTTATTCCCAACGATGCTTTTGGATGGGGGTTGGCATCAAAATATGAAACAAACTATCAATGGCCTGAAATGATTCAGGATACCACTATTGTACGTTCGTCAGAAGCTATGGGCAAAGCTCAACAAATGGCCTCTGAAATACTGCTTAATGATTCTATTGATTGTATATGGATTGTAAATCACGACAATGTTGATGTCGTTAAAAAATAAAATAAGATTATTTACTGACAAAACTTTCATGAAGTTTGTCGTAATAGGCATTGTAAATACAATAGTAGGTACTGCTATTATGTTTATTTTCTACAATGTCTGTCACCTGAGCTATTGGATTTCATCTGCTTCCAACTACTTTTTTGGAAGTATTTGTAGTTATATTCTTAATAAGCATTTTACATTCAAAAATAAAGAGCGAGGCTGGAAACCACTCTTACGATTTACTCTCAATATCATTACATGTTATCTATTGGCTTATGGCATTGCCAAACCTGTCATACAATGGATGCTTAGCGGTTATTCTATTACTATCCAAGAAAATATATCATTAGCATTAGGCATGTGCCTCTTCGTTATTTTTAATTATTTAGGACAACGTTTTTACACTTTCAAATAACAAATATGAAAAGTATTACGATTCTTATTCCAGCATATAATGAAGCTGAGTCATTTGAGGATATCAAGAGATGTATGAATCAAGTTATCAACGATAATCCTAATTATACATGGCAGTTTCTGTTGATTAATGATGGTAGTACGGACCAAACTTTACAATTGATGATTGAAGCACATCATAGTGATAATCGCTACCATTATATCGACTTATCAAGAAACTATGGTAAGGAAATAGCTATTATGGCTGGTTTAGACCATATAGATACTGATGCCGTCATTATGATGGATGCTGATATGCAACATCCTATTGAGATAATTCCAAAAATGATTAAATATTGGGAAGAAGGCTACGATGATGTATATGCTCAACGAGAGAAATCTGATGAATCATGGTTGAAGCGTTATACCTCAAAATTATATTATAAAATACTGCAAAAGTCAACCAATATTCCCATTCAAAAAGATACTGGTGATTTTCGTTTGTTAGACAAAAAATGTATTGATGCCATAAAGGAAATGCGTGAAACAGATCGTAATAACAAAGGCATGTTCAGCTGGATAGGATATAAGAAAAAGGGTATCTTATACCATCAAAATGAACGTAAACATGGCAAAACAAAATGGAGCTATTACAAACTGTTGAATTTGGCACTCACTGGTATTACGTCGTTTACGACAGTACCATTACGTTTCGCATCCATCTTCGGATTCTTTGTGTCGTTGCTGGCTTTTGCTTATCTGACCTATATAATTATCAAAACGCTGATATATGGTGATCCTGTTCAAGGATATCCTACGCTTATGGTTACCATTCTTTTCTTAGGTGGCATTCAACTTATAGCTTTAGGTATAATTGGAGAATACCTAAGCCATATTTTCAATGAAACAAAGAAGAGACCTGGTTATTTTATCAGGGAGTACAAGTAATACAGGTCGTTTTTTTATTGCAAACCAAAGCACAATCGTATAACCTTAATAGGACAACGCTCTACCAGTTTACTGATAAAGACTGGTATGTATAGTCCTGACAACAGATTGATGGCGTAAAATAATAGTAACAGTTGTTCGTTATAAAAGAAATGCTTCCATAATATCAGTTCCACGAAGTTCTGGAAGGGTAGGGACATCAGGTAAATCTGAAAGATATATTCTCTGAAACTGGAAAACAGGTTTGGATAATATTGGCCTATTATCAAGCATAATGAACACATCATGAAAATACCTATCATAGAGGTAAGAAGACCTAACGAAAAATAATAGCATATGGCATACAGCAACACAAGAACCAACAATATGCCTATGTTTTCAATATACTTGTATAACTCAAATCTGAAGAAAAAGATACCAAAGAAGAAGTATACCAGGTAATGATGTACTTCCATAATATAGAATATGTTCCAACGACTTTCCAGATCAGTATCAACATAGAATATGCCACAACAGAATAACAGAAAAGCCATCATTCTATATTTGTTGTCGCATAGGTAACGGAACAAGGGATACATCAACATCAGAAACATCAGTACAGCCAAGAACCATAATGACTGTGACGAGTGACCCCGATAGTATACAAACGACTCAAAGAAATTAGTCCATGACAGTTCAATAGGCGTCTTTGAAAACTGATTGAAAACGCATTTAATTAAGTAATAGACGACGACAAAGAAAACAAAGGGTATGACTATGCGTTGAAACTTGTCTTTATATAATGCCGTTGTAGATATTTCCTTACGTATTCTGCTTAGATATAGTAATCCACCAGAAATGAAGATAAACAAAGGCATACGTATAGGGTGAAAAGGAAAAGACAGAGCTGTGCACAATGAATGATTTTCGCCTGTCAACATATCTACCAGTTGCACATGGACCATTATCACCAAAAGAATATTTAACCCTCTTAGAATACCAAGCCATTGTATTCTTTCTTTTTGTTTCATTATCATAGTTCAAAACAGCATCTTACGTCTTGTCACCTTGTTGATATATATTTTCCTTTACAATCAATTATTATTATCTGATGGGAGTGATTGTTGTTTATTCTCCTGCCAGATAAATCATACCTATTTGATGTTTTTGTATATGTACCAACTTTCTTTTCATCAATACTTGCATAATCTCCCCATTGAGTAGACAACCACTGAATCTTCTCACTAAAACGCTGTTTAACTATCTCTGCAGCGGCTCGTTCGTCAGCATTTCCATACTCAGGCCAACGCTCTGCATCACACTTGGCTGCTGCTTCTATTTCTTTCACAAAGTCATCTATGAATTGATCCATTTTAGGATACACTTCTATACAAAATTCACGCCATATTTTTTCCACATATTCTTGAAAGTGGGGAAATTTCGCAATTTCCTCAACAATACAATGAACCCACTGAGGATAGTCGTAGATAAATTTCTGCTTGCTATGAAAATTATTGAAAGCATGTCCGAAGTCCCATACTGGTCCAAATTTCCATTGTTTCTCATTAATATCTTTATACATATAGCAACTACCATGAAAAGCCTCAATATGATCTATTGCTTCTGATAATACATAGTAACGCGTTAACGATTCCATATCTATCAGTTCTTCCCATGCCTTCGAATTTTTGTCAGCTGTAAATATTTCATTTTTAATCGTATTAAACTGATTAAAAAGATAGTTTTTTTGAACATAAGAAAGTATTTCAGGCGAATGATAGGTAATGCGAAAATAAGTAAGATTGGTTCCAGAAACATCAAGTGATATCTGATTAGAATCGATATAATTATCAATTTCTACAAGCCATCCACCATTTACTAAATTAGGATCTGTTTCCTCATCATTTTGTTCAGTAATATTGACCCTGTTTTTGTCGACACGAATGTTTTCTGTCAAGAAATAAAGTCCTATATATTCACCATTCAACACAACTTCTACTGGACGTTGTTCTGGTGTCCACGCCATTTTCATAAGCCTGCTTATTTCAAAGCCTACCGTATTCTTTAGAAAACCAACCCTATCGTCAGCATGAGCCAATAAAACAAAATGTTTATTTTTAGTAAGACCTAATAACGAAACCTTCTCTAAAAACTTAATACGATATGGTTTTTTGTCAAAGGATGTCCAAGTGTAGTTACCTCGCCCTCTGATTTGTAATGAAATAGGTGATGCGCTGCTTCCTAATGACTCATAACCTTCTATTCCTAAAGCATCAAGATAACAGGTAGCATTAATATAGTTTTCCTTCGATACAATAGCTTGACTACCTTCTGTATTGATATAAAGTACAGGAAGTGTTCCGGAATATGTTGGTTTGTCTTCAGCAAACACATATCCAGAAAAAATAACGAGGTATATAAAAGATAAAAAATATCTCATTATTTAACTTAATTCCAACATTCTTTCGATGGGTTTTACTGCATCTTTTGCTATTTTTGAGTCAACCTCTACTGAGGGCCATTCGTACTTCAGACAGTTGTAAATCTTCAAGAGTGTATTCATCTTCATGTATTGGCACTCGTTACAGCTGCATTCCAAGCCGCTCTCGCTAATTTCTGGAGGCACAGGAATAAATACTCTATCAGGACAAGAACGCTGCATCTCGTGCAAAATACCGGCTTCTGTGGCCACAATAAATTGCTTATCATCATGCTGCTTTACGTAATTCAACATATCAGCTGTACTTCCCTTCACATCTGCCAAAGCCAAAACAGGGCCTTTACACTCTAAATGAGCCATCACAATAGCATCAGGATACTGCTTCTTCAGTTCAGCAATCTTCGATACAGAGAAACGCTCGTGAACATGACAGCCACCATTCCAAAGCAGCATTTTTCTGCCTGTCACCTCATTGATATAATTACCCAAATTATAGTCAGGACCAAAAATCATTTTTGCATCCTTTGGTAGCTGATCTACAACCTTCTTGGCATTACCACTGGTAACGACAACATCTGTCAATGCCTTTACAGCAGCAGTAGTATTGACATAACTGATAACCTGATAGCCTGGATGTTCATCTTTGAATTTCTTCAAGTCCTCAGCCTTACAACTATCAGCTAATGAACAACCGGCATTCAAATCAGGACAGAGAACCGTTTTATCTGGTGACAACAGTTTACAGGTTTCAGCCATAAAGTGAACACCACACATAACCATCATCTTCGCATCTGTCTCTGCAGCCTTACGAGCCAAAGCCAGTGAATCACCTACAAAGTCAGCAATGTCTTGTATATCGCCAATGGTATAATAGTGAGCTAGAATAATAGCACCTTTTTCTTGGCACATACGACGTATCTCAGCTTTCAGATCAACATCGTCTTTTACAGGTTCATTAATAAAACCTTGTTCCTTCCATTCTTTTTTCAACTTCATATTATAATTTTTATTTTTTTCTTTTTTCTTTTAAAAAGAGAATGAAAAGGATGATATACCGTTGATAAGTGCAAAACTTATTTGCTTTTTTCTTGTGTTATTGATTGTCCACACTTTATTCCTCGTTATTCATACCTTCTGTGAATTGTTATTCTCTGATTATTAATCTGATAAGTAAGTTATCCACAATTCTCTATTTTGGTGCAAAATTAATAAGTTTATATCTTTTTTCCTAAAAAAACAGTGGAAAACTTACAGAAAACCTTGTTATTTATGATTTTTATCCATTGGTAGAGTAGGGGAGTTTGGAATATTGTTCATTTATTAATTAATTATTAACAGGTTTATCAACATAGTTATCAACACTTTTTCGTAATTTTGCAAACGAAATGAGAAAAGTAAGGACAATAGAGATGAAACGACTCACGATTGACGAGTATCGTGAAGCTGAAAAACTGCCATTGATAGTGGTGTTAGACGACGTGCGCTCGATGTATAATGTAGGTAGTGTATTCCGTACTTGTGATGCTTTCCGAGTGGAAGCCGTATATTTGTGTGGCATTTGTCAGACGCCTCCATCCACAGAAATCCATAAGACTGCCCTTGGTGCAGAGGAGAGTGTTAGCTGGAAATACTTTAAAACGGCATTGGATGCTGTTGATGAACTGAAAAAAGAGGGCTATACGGTGCTTTCTGTTGAGCAGGTGGAACATAGTACCAAACTACAGACGTTCATGCCTCAGCGTGGCTTAAAATACGCCGTAGTGATGGGTAACGAAGTAAAAGGCGTCCACCAAGAAGTAGTAGACGCCTCAGATGGTTGCTTAGAGATACCCCAACTTGGTACCAAACATTCCATGAATGTCTCCGTCACAACGGGTATCATTATCTATAAATTTGCAGAGTCGTTAATTCTTTAGTCCATAGGGAGCGAACTCAGAGTCCGTAACTAGCGAACTGCCAGTCCGAAGCCTTCGGACTCATAGTCTTAATACGTCGGACTAAATCAATTAATGAGCCTCTAACCAGTTGTCGCCAAAGCCGGAATCGGCAACGAGGGGGACGGCCATTTGGAAGGCGTTTTGCATTTCCTCAATAACGATATGCTCAACGCGTTCTTTCTCTTCTGGAAGAACGGAGAAGTTTAATTCGTCGTGAACCTGAAGAATCATCTTACTCTTGATATTCTCTGCCTTGAAACGCTGGAAAATGTGAATCATCGCTACTTTGATGATGTCGGCTGCTGTGCCCTGAATGGGGGCGTTGATGGCGTTACGCTCAGCAAAGCCACGAACGGTGCCGTTCTGAGAGTTGATATCAGGCAGATAGCGACGACGTCCGAATAGGGTAGTGACATAGCCTTGTTTGCGGGCTATTTCCTTCGACTTTTCCATGTAGTCGTGCACCTGTGGGAAGGTCTCGAAGTATCCGTCAATCAGCATTTTAGCTTCATCGCGAGGAATATCCAGACGTTCAGCCAAGCCAAAGACAGTAATACCATAGATAATACCAAAGTTAGCTCGTTTTGACTTGGTTCGTTCATCGCGTGTAACCTCTTCAATGGGCTTCTTATAGATGTTGGCAGCAGTAGCAGCATGCAGGTCCTTACCCTCGCGGAACACCTCAATCATCTGAGGATCCTGCGACAGATGGGCCATCACGCGAAGCTCAATCTGACTATAGTCAGCGGAGAAGAACAGGCATCCTGGTTCAGGGATAAACGCCTTACGAATCTCCTTGCCGTCCTCACCACGAATGGGAATGTTTTGCAGGTTAGGATCGCTACTTGAAAGACGTCCTGTGGCTGTAATCGTCTGATTGAAAGACGTATGGATGTGGCCAGTACGAGGATTAATCAGTTTAGGAAGGGCGTCGATATAGGTGCCAATGAGCTTCTTCAAGCCTCTGTGTTCCAAGATGTCAGCAACGATTTCGTGCTTGTTTTTCAACTGTTGCAGCACTTCTTCAGAAGTGACATACTGGCCTGTTTTGGTCTTCTTGGCTTTCTCGATAATCTTGAGTTTATCGAACAGGATTTCACCCACCTGTTTGGGTGAAGCAATATTAAATTGCTGACCAGCCAACTCATAGATACGTTGTTCGATTTCGTTCATACGAGTGGTAAACTGCTTGCTGGTTTCAGCCAACGACTCCGTATCGAGACACACACCATTCATCTCCATCTCAGCCAGGACAGGCATCAGAGGCATTTCGATTTCATAGAACAGTTTCTCGCAGTCGTATTTTTTCAGTTCAGGCTCCAACTTGTTTTTCAATTGCAGAGTAATGTCTGCATCTTCGCAAGCATATTCATAAACGAGGGTGGGAGAGAGGTCTCGCATGGAACGTTGGTTCTTTCCCTTGGGACCAATCAGTTCGTCGATATGGACCGTCTGGTAGTGAAGGTATATCTCAGCCATGTAATCCATATTGTGTCGAAGTTCAGGTTGGATGAGGTAGTGAGCAATCATCGTGTCCCACATCGGACCATTAAGATGAATGTCGTAATTGCGCAACACTTCGAGATCGTACTTCAAATTTTGTCCAACCTTCAGAATTTTTTTGTCTTCATAGAGCGGTTTAAAGATATTAACAATTCGCAACGCTTCTTCACGATTGACAGGAATGGGCACATAAAACGCCTTGTGTTCCTCCACTGAGAAGCTCAAACCCACCAATTCTGCATCGATTGGAGAGGTTGAAGTGGTTTCTGTATCTAGAACGAGAAAATCTTTTGTCCTAAAAAAATCATAAAGTTTTCTTATATCTTCTTCATTTTCAACGAGTTTGTATTCGTGAGCTACCGTTTTTAGGCTCTCAAAACTCGAAAATTCTGGCTCATTCGTACCCACGGGGGCAAATTCTGCAAAGAGATCGAGTTGTTGATTCACAGGTTTTGGCTTTACTTCACTTTTTTTAAGAATCTTACTCGCCAGCGTCTTCAACTCTAATTCTTCGAAGAGTTTGGCAAGTTCACCCTCGTTGGGTTGTGACATCTTCAATTCGTCCATCTTCAAATCGATAGGAACATCCGTTTTGATGGTTGCCAGAAATTTTGAGAGCTTGATGTCGTCGATGTGTTCCTCGACTTTTTTTTGAAGAGCACCCTTGATTTCTGAAGTCCGGTTGATGAGATCTTCAACAGTCCCAAACTCATTGATCAGTTTCACGGCTGTCTTCTCACCCACACCTGGACATCCGGGGAAGTTATCTGCTGAGTCACCCATCAGCGCCAAGAGATCAATGACTGCCTCTGTCGATGGAATGGCATATTTTGTTTTCACTTCTTCAGGACCCATTACCTCATAACCGCCACCATGACGAGGACGATAGATGAATACATTGTCGCTCACCAACTGTCCATAATCCTTATCAGGTGTGAGCATATATGTCTTGATACCCTGTTGACCTGCTTTTGTGGCCAAGGTACCAATCACATCGTCAGCTTCAAAACCTTCCACTTCGAGAATAGGAATGTTCCAAGCCTTCAAGATATTCTTAATGATTGGAACGCTCTGCTTGATATCCTCTGGTGTCGCTTCGCGTTGGGCCTTGTAAGCAGGGTAGGCCTCACTACGGAACGTAGGTCCATGAGGATCGAAGGCCACACCAAGATGGGTGGGCTGCTCCTTGGTGAGCACTTCCTGAAGGGTATTCAGAAAGCCCATAATGGCACTTGTATTAAGTCCTTTCGAGTTAATACGTGGGTTCTTGATAAAGGCGTAATACGAACGGTAAATGAGCGCGTAGGCGTCTAAAAGGAATAGCTTTTCCATAATCTATTGTGAATTTTCGCGTAAAATTACTAAAAAATTGGTTACTATCCAATTATTTTCATTAATTTTGCATCAAAATCGTATAAGATATGGATTATTTAAGCATCATTAAGCAACCGATAGCGAAAGATTTAGACGATTTCATCGCCTTGTTTAATCAGTCGTTAACTCACGAAGATGGCATGTTGGGTTCTGCTTTAGGCCACATCCGTCAGCGTGGAGGAAAGCGTATGCGTCCTATTCTGACTCTGCTGATGGCTAAGAATTTTGGTGATATCAGTGATGTGACGCAAAATTCAGCAGTAGGTCTGGAACTTCTGCATACAGCGTCTTTGGTTCACGACGATGTGGTGGACGAGAGCAGTGAACGTAGAGGACAGGCATCCGTCAATGCTTCCTATAATAATAAGGTGGCCGTGTTGGTAGGTGACTATATCTTGTCTACAGCCTTGCTTCACGTATCGTATACTGGTCATCAGCGCATCATAGAATATCTCGCTGAATTAGGCAGAACGTTAGCTTCTGGCGAGATTCTTCAGTTGTCGAATATTCAGAATCAGGCTATTTCTGAGGATGTTTATTACCAAGTCATCAAACAAAAGACTGCGGCACTCTTTGAGGCTTGTGCTGCGATAGGTGCTATGTCTGGCGGTGCTACGGAGGAGGAGATGCAGAAGGCTCGTCAGTTTGGACAGTATTTAGGTATCATGTTCCAGATTCGCGACGATATTTTCGACTATTTTGACTCCAAGGAGATAGGTAAGCCTACAGGTAACGATATGATAGAAGGTAAGCTGACGCTCCCTGTTATCTATGCGCTGAACAATACTGATTTCGAATCAATGCACACGCTGGCAAAGAAGGTGAAAGCGGGCACAATTAATCCTGATGAAATCGCTGTTTTGGTGGAATTTACCAAGCAACATGGAGGTATAGAATACGCTGAAGAAAAGATGTCAGAATTCAGTGCTCTATGTATGAAATATATCGATTCCCACGTGAAAGACAAGACCATCAGGGATTCATTAATTGCTTATGTAGATTACGTGGTTCAACGTAATTACTAACATAGAAAAAGCGACCCTTTGAGGTCGCCTTTTTTGTTTGGAAGTCTTTTTTGTTAATTAGAAGTCATCGACCTTAGTCGCTTTTGTTAATCAAAAGAACTTCACTTCCTTACCTTCCAGGTCGCTCAACACGAGATTTGCCAAACGACTGGTACCCAAACGGAAGTAGTAGTTGTTCATCCATTCACCACCCAGAATTTCCTTGTAGATGGTGTAGTAGGTGAGGGCATCTTGCATTGTGTTGATGCCACCTGCGGGCTTGAAACCAACACGGATACCCGTCTTCTGGAAGTACTCCTTAATGGCCTGACACATGACGTAAGCTGCCTCTGGTGTAGCACTGACTTTCTCCTTACCAGTAGAGGTCTTGATGTAGTCAGCACCAGCATACATTGAAAGGATAGAAGCCTTCTTGATGTTAGCGCAAGAGCCCAAATCGCCAGTTTCCAAAATAACCTTCATAGGTACCTTTCCGCAAGTGGCTTTCTGCTCACGAATCTCGTCACAAACAGTCTCGTAATCGCCACTCAGGAACTGTCCGACGTGCATAACGATATCTACGTTCTTAGCACCGTCCTTGATAGCCAAAGCAGTCTCAGCAACCTTGATTTCCATCAGTGCCTGGGATGATGGGAATGCACCACTGACGACGGTTGGAATGACGCCATCAACCTCGCAAGATTCTGCCACCAGTTTTGCAAAACGAGGGTAGGTGACTATCGTTGCCACGTGGGGCATAGCAGGATACTCTTCCGCAAATTTGTTCACTTTCTCCACCAGTTTCAGCACGCTCTCGTCTGAATCCAGTGTTGTCAGCGTCGTCAACTCGATAGAGCCAAACATGAATTTCTTTACCTCTGGCGTGTCGTTCTCAGGAACTTTCTCAGCGATAATCTTCTTCACAGCCTCTTTTACATCCTCGTCCTTGATGTCGAAGTTGTAAAGACTCAGAGCCTGATCATACATGCTCTCCAGATGTTTTTCATCTTCGTGATGATGGCCACAGCCACAGTTGCAATGTTCACCCATAGTTTTCTTAAATTTTTAGTTAATAATATGTTGTCTATTGTTTCAGTTTCTCGTTATTAATATGACGATTAGCGTCGCGTTTTGTCTTCTTTTCTATCGACTTTTTTAGTTCTTCTGTCAGGTCAACGCCTGTTTGGTTTGCCAGACAGAGCAGCACCCATAGCACATCAGCCATTTCTTCTCCTAACGCTGCTTGACCATTATCTGCGCTTCGAGGATCGCTCGCTTTCCACGACTGATCGCCATATTTTCGGGCTATCACACGAGCCAGTTCACCAACTTCCTCTGTCAGAACCGTCATATTTGTCAATTCTGAGAAATAACGCACCCCGTACGTCTTAATCCATTGGTCTACAGCCTGTTGCGCTTCTTGTAAGGTCATCTTCTGAAAATCATTTGTGCCAAGAGAATAAAGATGGCAATTAATAATATCAGGATATTCTGACGATTTTCTCGTTCGTATTCCTTCCAACGGAAGGCTTTGTAGAGGAATGTGATAAGCCATAGCAGTAAGCCCACCAAACATGGCCACATGCCGAAATTGGCGCCCCAAATCCATGAGAACACAATGCCGATAATAACCAATATTAGCCCTGATACCTCAAGTTCTCTCAGATATTTCTTCATAGTTTCACTCCTTGTTTTTAGTATCCATACAGATGGTGACAGGCCCATCGTTCAGCAATTCTACCTTCATGTCTGCCCCAAACTCACCTGTTCCAACTGGTTTTGCCAATTGGTCACTGAGTAGTTGACAGAAGGCCTCATAAAGTGGGATAGAGTGCTCGTGCGAACCTGCTCTAAACCAAGAAGGGCGATTACCTTTCTTATAGCTGGCATAGAGTGTAAACTGGCTCACAACTAAAGCCTCGCCTCCTACATCAAGAATGCTTCTATTCATTACGTCGTTCTCATCGCCAAACACTCGCAGATTGACGATCTTCTTAACCAGCCATTCTACGTCCTCCATCGTGTCTTCGTCGCAGATGCCCAGCAGGATAAGATAACCCTGCTGAATGCTGCTTTTCACCTTGCCTTCAATGGTGACACAGGCATGACTGACACGTTGAATAACTGCTCTCATGTGTGCAAAGTTACGAAATATTTTTCATACTTCCAAATCTTTTTAGTTCTTCTTAATACTCGAAGAAAAACTTGTTTCCTGCCTAAGAAAAATTATTTCCCTGCCCAGGGAAAAATATTTTCCTCCCTAAAGCGCAAATTGACTATTCCGAAGGATGAAAATAATCGTAAATAATTTTCGCTTTTGCCGACCCTATGGCATCAGTCAACATTTCGATGGTTGCCTCCTTGATTTTCTTAACAGATTTCAAGGCATTTAGAAGCTCGTCACGCGTTTTTGTACCTATTCCCTTGATATCGTCCAACTCTGAGTGTAAAGCGCGCTTAGAACGCTTGTTTCGATGAAATTCAATGGCAAAACGGTGAACTTCGTCTTGTAATTGTGTTAATACCCTAAACAGCTCGGACGTATCTTTAATGCCAATGACTCTTGCAGGGAAACCATATAGCAGTTCATTGGTTCTGTGTCGATTGTCCTTTGCCAACCCAGCAATGGGAATATCGAGGTTCAATTCATCTTGAACAGCCTGTCTGATAACCTCCATTTGTCCTTTTCCACCATCAGCGACAATGAGGTCAGGTAGGGGCTGTTCTTCCTCTAAAAGACGTTTATATCGACGGAAAACAACCTCCTTCATCGACGCATAGTCGTCAGGTCCTACAACTGTTTTGATGTTATACTTACGATAATCTTGCTTTGAGGGCTTCATTTTCTTGAATACGACACAAGCTGCTACAGCATCCGTTCCAGAGATGTTCGAGTTATCGAAACATTCTATCTGATAGGGCATCTTTTCGAGGTGTAACAGGTCTTGCAGTTCCTTCATCAGACGCACTTGTTTCTGCTCAGGATTAAGCTTTTCAGCTTGTTTCAGACGGTCGAACTTATACTGTTTTCCATTCATCAGCGACAGGTCGAGAAGCGTTTTTTTATCACCTCGTTGAGGTACTGTGATGGTCACCCCGTCCAGATTCATATCTATCTCCTGAGGCAGGATAATCTCTTTGGCTTTGCTCTTGAAACGTTCGCGCATTTCCACTATAGCCAGCTGCAATAACTCCTCGTCAGTCTCCTCCAGTCGCTTCTTGTATTCAAAGGTAAACGACTGGTTGATTTGTCCGTTAGAAACGTGGATATAGTTGATAAAGGCAATCTTTTCATCGTTCGTAATTGATAATACGTCCACATTGTCAATGCTATGACTAACTACTTCGCTTTTGGCAACAAATTGCTCTATAAGCAGGTAACGACCTTTGATTTCTTCTGCCTCTTCAAACCGTAATTCCTCTGCCAAACGCATCATCTCATCCTTCATTTCGCGTAATACCTGACGGGTATTTCCTTTCAGTATTTCACGAGCCTGAGCGATGTTTTTCTGATAGTCGTCCCAACCTTGTTTCCCCACACAAGGACCAGCACAGTTTTTAATGTGATATTCCAGACAAAGTTGGTATTTTCCCCCTTCTATTCCCTCTTTCAGCAGTGGTTGTCTGCACGTACGAGGATGATAGATTTTCTTGATGAGTTCGAGCATTGCATGCATGGAGCCGACATGTGAATAGGGACCATAATAAGTACCGTTTTTTTTGTTGATGGTACGTGTAGGAAAAATGCGAGGCAAATACTCTTTTGTGATACAAATGGAAGGATAGGTCTTACCGTCTTTCAGAAGTACGTTATACCTAGGATTATACTTCTTAATAAGCGCATTTTCAAGGAGTAATGCATCTTCCTCCGTATTGACAATCGTATAGCTGATATCCCAGATTTTACTAACCAACACCTTGGTCTTAAACCTGTCTACTTCACTGTGGAAATAGGACGAGACACGATTCTTTAGGCTCTTGGCCTTGCCAACATAGATGATAGTACCTTCAGCGTCATAAAACTGATAGCTTCCTGGTTTATCGGGTAAAGCCCTGACAATAGCTTTCAGCTTCTCTAATCGTGCCTCGTTCTCTTCCTTTGTCATTGCGTTTTTAGAATGAAAAGATGTCGTTTTGTTTCACGTGAAACATTATATGACCATCAGCGTGGTTACATCCACAACACCTTCAAACAAATCACGGCCATGAAGACCTTCGTCCGTGATTTCTATAATGAAGTTCATGTAGATTTGTTTGGGGTTGAAGTGCTTGACCAGTTTGTAGGTTGCCTTTGCGGTTCCGCCGGTTGCTAACAAATCGTCATGAATCAATACAACGTCGTTCTCGTCAATGGAATCTAAGTGCATCTCAACGGTGTCAACGCCATATTCTTTAGAGAACGACTCCTTAATAACCGTTGATGGAAGTTTACCTGGTTTTCTCGCGAGAACGACACCGCATCCTAATTTTGCAGCTAATGCAGATGCCATGACAAAACCACGACTTTCTACTCCTACAATCTTGGTGATTCCTTTGTCTTTGTACAATTCGTACATCTCGTCCAACATGATTTTCATGCATTCTGCATTTTTGTAAAGCGTGGTCACGTCACGGAAATTGATACCTTTTTTGGGGAAATCAGGTATGCTACGTAGATTCTCTAATAATACCTTGTTGTTCATAATTTTTGGTTTTATCATTATTACTATAGTGAACTGAAGTCAAATGTTTCACGTGGAACTTATCTTCCCAGCAGTACCAACATAGCGTTGATGTCGCTGGGCGAAACGCCGGGAATTCTACTGGCTTGTCCCAATGTTTCCGGCTGAATCTTCTCCAGTTTCTGTCGTGCTTCCGTAGAAATGGCTGTTAGATTAGGATAATCGAACTTACCTTTTATCTTGATATTCTCCAAGCGGTGCATCTTGTCTGCCACCATACGTTCGCGTTCGATGTATCCTTTATATTTGATATGTATCTCTGCTGCTTCTGCAATCTCTTCCTTTCGATTAGGTAACTGTTCGATGACTTCGTGGAATTCTGGTACGATTTCCTGCAACTTTTCAAAGTTAAGTTCAGGGCGAGCCACAAGGTCTTCCAACTTACAACCATAGACGAGTGGGGTAGAGCCCATAGCTTCCAAGGCACCATTTACCACTTTTGGTTTAATGGCATACGTGCGACAGAATTCCTCGATTCTTTCGATAGCTACTTTCTTTTCCAGCCACCAGTCATAGCGGTCTCGTTTGGCAATACCCAACTCGTAGGCTTTCTCTGTCAGTCGGGCATCAGCATCGTCTTGACGTAGCAGTATGCGATATTCCGCCCTTGAGGTAAACATGCGATAGGGTTCGTCAACACCTTTCGTAACCAGATCATCAATAAGCACGCCAATATATGCCTCGTCGCGTTTTAATTCAAAGGTTGGGACTGTGGCGACAGAATCGCCACACACACTACCTGCTTTCAATGCCGCATTGATGCCAGCCAGCGTGCCTTGGCCGCCAGCCTCTTCATATCCAGTGGTACCATTCACCTGTCCAGCCATAAAGAGTCCACCAATTATTTTCGATTCGAGCGAATGCTTTAGTTGAGTGGGATCGAAGAAATCGTACTCTATTGCGTAACCAGGACGATATACTTTCAAGTCTCTCAGAGCAGGTATCTTCTTCAGCGCTTCTACCTGAACGTCCATAGGCAGACTTGAAGAGAAGCCGTTTAGATACATCTCGTTGGTATCTTCGCCTTCTGGTTCCAAAAACAGCAAGTGTTGTGGACGATCTGGGAAGGTAACGAGCTTAGTCTCTATAGAAGGACAGTAACGTGGACCTATCGATTTTATCTGACCATTATAGAGTGGGGAGTCATCCAATCCACCAAGTAATGTTTGATGTACTTCCGGATTGGTATAACATACCCAACAAGGTAATTGCTGCAAAGGACGTGATTCGCCAAGATATGAAAACTTATAATAACCATTCTCGCCATCCTGTCGCTCCATATCTTCGAAATGTACGCTTCGCTTGTCGATACGGACAGGCGTACCCGTCTTCATACGGGCAGAACGGATTCCGTGACGAGTGATACTCTCGGTGAAATGGGATACTGCGGGTTCGGCGATACGTCCGCCAGGCACCATCTTTCGTCCGATATGCATCAAACCATTGAGGAACGTGCCAGCGGTGATGATAACCGCTTTGGCTCGGATTTCTGCGCCCCAAATGGTCTTCACACCAACAGCCTGCTTTCCGATGGTTTTGCCATCGGACACATTTTCTACTAACAGTTCGTCTGCCAGGTCTTGCCAAATATCGAGATTAGGAGTCGCATCAAGCATAGAGCGCCACTTCCAGATAAACTTTCCTCTGTCGCACTGGGCACGAGGACTCCAAACGGCAGGACCTTTGCTTCGATTGAGCATACGGAACTGGATGGCGGTAGCGTCGGTTACCAATCCCATCTGACCACCAAGCGCGTCAATCTCACGAACAATCTGTCCTTTGGCAATACCTCCAATAGCAGGATTACACGACATCTGTGCAATCTTGTTCATATCCATTGTGACCAGCAATGTTCTTGCGCCCATGTTGGCTGAAGCCGTTGCTGCCTCACAACCAGCATGTCCGCCACCAATCACAATCACGTCATACTTTAGAATCATGCTGCAAAGTTACGAAAAAACGAGAGAAATGCAAAAGGAAAACTTGTTTTTCTTTTCATTTCCGAGTGATAGTAACTTCGGCAAAGCCAAAGATAGTGCAAACCGAATAAAAAACCAAAAAATGCAGCAAGAAAGTTACATCAAAATCTTTTCAAGCAGTTCTTTCTGATGACCAGGCATGATGATATGATGGTTGCCAATGGGATTAGTCAGGAAATACTGTACCAGATTCTTGTCTGCAAGTTGGATGACCTGTTGCGTACGACAAAGATCGGGCTTGGCCTGATTGTGAACCAATGTGCCCTCTGCGATGAAATGTCGTGAAAGGTCGCCAGAAACTTTAAAGACAGTAACTGGACCTTCTTTCATATATCCACGAATGCCCACACCAATGCCTGACTCGAAATGGGTATCCAGCTCGTAACGCTCCACCATATCCAGAGGAATGGTACAATGTGCAAACAGCATCTCACCAGTATCAGGATTGATATTTGAAGGGTTGGCTTGGAAACCAGAAATGCCAAATAGCGAACGGACTATCATCATGGTCAACATCGCAGGCACGTCGCCTTCGCATCCTGCCACATAACCTTCAGCGTTGAGCTTCGCCAAAGCCAGACAACCCGTATTCTTCAACGTGGTGAGCAAATCGAAGCAACGAAGCGTAAAGCCCTGTAACTGATACTCGGCAATGACAGTCTTCAGCGACTCGTAGATATCTTTGTTCCTATACATCGCCTCCATAGGAATGTCTATCAGTTCAATGCCCAGACGAGCCTTCACCAGCTCCTTATCAGCATGACTCGAAATAAGCCAGTCGGATGGCTGGCCAATGATACCCAATCGGGCTCCTTTCAGTATACGGCGAGCCTCCTCCACTTTTTGGAGTAGGCAGATGCGATGAGTGATATATTCGGGACTGCCATGAATAATTTCGCCTTGGATGTTGTGCTGACGCAGATAAGAGAGTATCTCCATCGAAGCGGCTAATGAATTACTCTTTCCTGAGGTCAGTAAATAAAATGGTCTGTTGCTTTTAGCTTGAAGTTCTGGCAGTAGTTTAAGAAAGATGCCTTCAGTACCTCCTGTTCTGACGTAAATCAGGTTAAGACATGCAGCACCATAGTCACTATAGTCGTTGCCTTTCAATTCATACTCGATACCTAAGCTTCCAAGGAACTTATGCGTTACAGCACCTACGGACTTCTCGTCGTGCAATTCAGAAGTGAGTGTAAAGATGGCGATGTTTTTATTCATAGTTGTAGTTGTTGTTAATAAGTAGCACTTCAATCTGCAAAAGTACAAAAAGAGACTCAAAATGCCAAACTTTCGGGTGGATTTTGTATAAATAACCTACATTTTTACGAAAACGTTTGCGCGATTCATCTTTTTTTAGTACCTTTGTACCCTAAAACAAGTATTAACTACCTTATTTTAAGTATTTCAAGTTTATATTATTAATAATTCAAATTCAATTATGTGGTTATTTAATTCATCAATTGGTCGAAAAGTTGTCATGTCCGTCACCGGTTTGGCGCTGATTCTGTTCCTGACCTTCCACGGTTGTATGAACGTTGTTGCGCTGTTCTCAGGTGAGGCTTACAACATGATTTGCGAATTGCTGGGTGCCAACTGGTATGCCGTTGTGGCTACAATGGGTTTGGCTGCTCTGGCTGTGATTCACATCGTTTATGCGTTCATCCTGACCGCACAGAACCGTTCGGCTCGTGGCAACAGTCGCTACGATGTCGCTACAACGGTGAATGCCGGCAAGGTGGAGTGGGCATCTAAGAACATGCTCGTGCTGGGTATCATTATCGTTCTGGGACTGCTGTTGCACCTGTTCAATTTCTGGTACAACATGATGTTCGCTGAGATTGTAGGTATGGAGACTTGTCTGAGTCCTACGGATGGCTTCGGCTGGATTAAGGAGACATTCTCTAATCCAGTCTTTGTCGTGCTGTACATCATCTGGCTGGTAGCTCTCTGGTTCCACCTCTCTCATGGTTTCTGGTCAGCTATGCAGACCTTCGGCTGGAGTGGTAAGATTTGGCTGAAGCGTTGGATGTGCATTGGCAATATTTATGTGACTCTGCTCATTCTGGCCTTCATTGCTGTAGTGCTGGCTTTCGCTTTTGGTTGCGCTCCTTCACTTTGTGATGGCGCTTGTTGCGCTGCCTGCTAATTGTTAACTTTTAAATCTGAAAGAAATTATGGCAAAAGTAATTGATTCTAAGATTCCCGCAGGTCCAGTGCCTGAGAAATGGAAGGAATATAAGGCTCATCAGCGTCTCGTAAACCCGAAGAACAAGCTGAAGCTCGACGTCATCGTCGTTGGTACTGGCTTGGCTGGTGCTTCTGCAGCTGCTTCACTCGGTGAGATGGGCTTCAACGTGATCAACCTGTGTATTCAGGACTCTCCCCGTCGCGCTCACTCTATCGCCGCTCAGGGTGGTATCAACGCCGCCAAGTGCTATCAGAACGATGGTGACTCTGTCTATCGTCTGTTCTACGACACCGTAAAGGGTGGTGACTATCGTGCTCGCGAGGCCAACGTTTATCGTCTGGCAGAGGTTTCTAACAATATTATCGACCAGTGCGTAGCTCAGGGCGTT
>CACWWZ010000009.1 GCA_902764705.1 uncultured Prevotellaceae bacterium
GTTCTACTTCGTTCATATATCTCGTTTTTTACTTTGACCTTTGGTCGAGCCTGCTTTTGCTCGGAATAACTGGAACAAGTTCCGTTCTTCTCTCGCTTAATCGCAGCCTTGTCTTTTTTTAAACCCTCGCGATTCTCGCGAAGGGCGAGGGGGTTTCTATTAATTAAAACAAAATGTTATTGCTGCGGTGCCCTACACGTAGGGCGTGCAACGAGTCTTAGTGTTGAATTATTATTTCTTCTATCGTGTTCGTTTTTAATATTTTTGCGATATCTGCGGGCAAATTACTCAGCTTTTCCCATTATGATGTTCACCACTTCCACAGCATCAGTAATCGTAACTTGGCCGTCGCTGGTCACGTCGCCCTTCAGGCCTCGTACATCAATATTTTCAGTGGCAACGTCTGAATTCAGATAGCCTGATTTCTTTGCATAGACGCTTACAGTGTTGGTATGGGGCATATCGACGTTGTTGCCAGTTTGATTAGTTGTGTTTGCCGGAGTAGTAATGCTATACACGAAATCGACTCCTTCTGTCTCGCATTCAAACATCAGTTTTCCGCCTATATATTTAATAGTAGGTGTGGCGCACTTTTCTGGGGTAGTGCCACTACCTCCTCCACTTTCGCCAAGTCCTACAATACTCCGAAAACGATTCCAAGGAGAAGATTGCCTATATTTTTCAATAGCATCATCGTAAACATGTAGTGTTCCTGATTCTAAAGTCTTTTTATCTAAAGCGTATTCACTTGTCGTTGGTGGATTTTCGGCATAAGAATATACTTCATTAAAACTACCACACCCCACAAAGGCTCTATTTTGAATGTAATACAAACTCGATGGTATTGTTAATTTTATTAAATTATTGCAATCAGCGAAAGCGAATTCATCTATCGACACGACACCATCGGGGATATTTAATGTTATCAATCCTTTACATCCTTGAAAAGCACTTTTTCCTATAGTACCGATGCTTGATGGTATAACACTGCTAGCGCATCCTAATATCAAAGTATTAGATGTTGTTTCAATTAGTGCATTACAATTATCTCTTGAGTCATAAATCGTATTTTCTGCGTTTACAATAATCGAAGTTAACTCACTGCACCCACGAAAAGCGTCATTCCCTATTGATGTCACGCTGCCCGGGATGGTAATCGAAGTCAGGCCAGTGCAATACTGGAAAGCATACTTCCCTATGCTCGTCACACTGTTGGGGATGATTAATTCCGTTATTTCCGTATTCTCATCATTGTAAAGGTGATGTGCGTAATATAGTGGATTTGAAGTCTCACCACTAAAACTAATTCCACACCACGCTGCAATGTCCTTGACTATTACTTTTTGTAGGCCGCTGCAATTAGAGAAAGCAGAGTTTCCTATGCTCGTCACGCTGTTGGGAATTGTGATGGAGGTCAGACCGTTGCAATAGAAGAAAGCATGGTCTCCTATGCTCGTCACGCTGTTGCCGATGGTAATCGAAGTCAGGCCGCTGCAATAGGAGAAAGCTTCCTCGCCTATACTCGTCACGCTGTTGGGGATGGTAATCGAAGTCAGGCCAGTGCAATACTGGAAAGCATACTTCCCTATACTCGTCACGCTGTTGGGAATTGTAACGGAGGTTATAAAGTTACAACGGATGAATGCGGCATTGCTAATTTCTTCGACGGTGTTTGGTATAATTAATTCTTTTACCTCTGTTCCATTTAAATATAAGTGATTAGCATAGTATAATGGATTGGAGGAATACGTTTCTTCAACGTACCCTGACCCTCCGTCTTTATTTATATATTTTTCAAAATAAATTTTACACCATGATTCTATGTCATGAATATGAACTTTTTTTAAATTGTTACAATATATAAATGCCAATTGTCCTATATTCTTTATTCCGTTTCCAAAAGATATAGATTCTAACTTAGTGCAACTCCTAAAAGCCCATTTGCCTATATTTGTAACACCATTACCGATATTCACAGATGACACTCCGCAACTCTCAAAAGCCGATTCATCAATTGTAGTTACATTATCAGGAATATCCATAGAGGTTATTTGAACACCAGTATATGCATTCTCCCCTATTATTGAAATACTATTAGATATGATTGTATTTTTGCATCCTTTTATTAACTTATTCGTACTAGTTTCAACGATTGCATTACAGTTATCTCTTGAGTCGTATACAGGGTTCTCCTCATTAACAATAATCGAAGCCAAATCACTGTTACCTGAAAAAGCATCTTTTTCTATTGTTGTCAGGCTCTTAGGTATTGTGAGTGATGTAAGTCCGCAATAAGAAAATGAACCAAGACCAACACTTATAACGCTATTGGGGATTGTTATGGATTTAATACCCATACAGCCATAGAAAGAACCTTCACCGATACTAATGACACCATCACCTATTGTAACGGATGATAATTTTGTGCAATTAGCTAAAGCCCAGCATCCAATAGTGGCAACACTATTACCAATTAAAACAGAAATTAGGTTGGTGCAATCATTGAAAGCCATGTTTCCGATACTTGTCACTCCATCCTCTATGACAATATTAGTGATATATTCTTTGTAACTTTGCCAAGGGACAATTAATGGGTAGTCATAATCATACATTTTTCCTGTACCACTAATTGTAAGAGTTTTAGTCCCATCCACAAAAGTAAAACTAACGCCATCGCCACAAGAACCGCTATCATCCGCCATTGCCATCATCGGCAACAGCATCATCATAAGTAATAGTAGTTGTTTTTTCATAATCATCTGTGTTAATCCGTGTTATCTGTTTTCGTTAATAATACAAATGCTCCTCACCGTCCCACTCGGTGTTTATCCACACACCAAACAGGACGTGATTCACGTTGTTTACAATCTCAGGGTAAATAGGGTCGTATTTCGCCTCGGGGTTCACCTCGACAAAGTCGGCAACCTTGTTGGTGAAGCGCAGCACGCTGTCGCGCGTCGCCACGTTCAGATGGTACGACTCCGTGTAGTAAGCCTGCAACTCGGGGTAATCATGCGAAATCTCCTTCTCGCAAGCCACAAACGTGAAGGCGAACATCGCCAGGAACAGACACAAGAAAACCCTGCCACAAGAGGCTGAAGCCTGATGCAGCAGGGCTGAATGGGTAGGTTTTGTCCCGTGAAATGTGGTGTTACCGGCAGAGATGCCGTTTTCGATTATTTTACAAACTGGGGGGGGGCAATTCTTTTAAGCCCCTCATATTGAGCGCGTTATATGTCGTGTTTTGTAACTTCATCATTTTAGCTGTAGTATATTTGATGGCAAAATTAAGAAAAATTAATCGAAGTACAAAATAAAAAGCGATTATTTTTTGGTTATTAAGAAATTAATGTCTACTTTTGTAGCCGATATGTGTTTCTGCGGAGACACGTTATTATTTTTGATGCTCAATTCCTGTCCGAACTGCTACCTCGAAAGGGAAATAAGAGCAAAGTCAATCACATTGAAGTGTGCGCCATAGTGCGTGGACTTCATCATACGTGATTGAAGGTTGTAGCAGACCTGGACAGGAGTATGGTTGAGGTCTGCGCTTTTCTTTTATATATATAATAAGGTTAGTACGGACTTCGCCAATTGGATGAAGAAGATAACTATAATTATATCATTAACTTTTTAAAACTAACATTTTATGAAACAAAAACTTTTACTCAAATCAATGCTCTTGCTATTCGCCCTAGTAGCAGGAAGTTCGAGTGTGTGGGCAACGGATGTTGAATATAAATCGTTGACATTCCCAGACGAAAATTCAGCTAGCAATGGTTTGACCACTGCTCAATATGAGTCAACATGGACTGCAATAAGCGGTTCATTCGAATGGGATATTGCCAATTTTAATAACAACAATTGGTCTAATAATTGGACCTATATCAAATGTGGTCGCAAGAAAGGAAAATCAGCAAATACCCCTAGCGTAGCTACAATCACGACGAAATCTGCTATTGATCAAAAAATACAGAAAGTTGTGGTAAGTCTTGCCGCTATAGACAAGAGTGATTATAACTCGATTAAAATGTATGTGGCTTCCGAAAACACTTTCACAAACGATTTACAGGAAATAGAAGTAACGGTTCCACTTTATGCCGAAGACCTTACTTTTGTTGTCCCGACCCCAACTGCAAACATGTATTACAAACTAGAATTTGACACTAAAGGTGCTTCAAGTAGTAACGGACATACTGTGATTACGAAAGTAGCATATTGCACTACATCAGAACCTAATACAGCGACCAATTATGAAAAGGTTACAGAAACAGTAACAATCAAAAGTAATGGCACACAGGAATCTGATGGTAGTTGTGTGGTAACATCTGGAAATGTAAATTCTACTGCAAAGTTTGGATATAGTTACGGGTTGAAGTTGGAATCTTCTTCTGGTGTTATTACGATAACGACTCCTTCTGGGTCTAAGAATGCAAAAGTAGAATTCCTTTTCTCATCACAAATAGGTAACCTAAAGTTGGATGGTTCAGCTACAAACACACAAATATTTAGCAGTGGCAATGCTGATGATGGTTATATAGCAACTCTTAATATTCCCGATTCTAAAGCAGGAGAAGCTCTTACTATACAAAAGGGATCTGGCTCTCCTATTATATATAGAATTGTTCTTACTTATGAGGTCGAATCTGCTACAAATGTCTTCCTCACTACCAGCGACAACATGAATGGCTGGCGCTCGTTCTACGATGCTACGCAGGCATATACAGTAGATGCAAATACCACCATCTATACAATCCCCAGCACGTCTGGCTCTTCAGTAACGATGAATGCTGAAGCAGGAAATGTTATTCCTTCTGGTACACCCGTCATTTTGAAGACCACTGCAGGTGACCATAAGATGGTATTGACCAAAACTGATGGCACTGCTACATTGGGCTCTAATATCCTTGCCGTAACAGATGGTTCAAGTAATGTGGACGGCTATCGCCTGGGCTATAAAGCAGATCCTGGTATTGCATTCTACAAGTACACCACAACTACGGCCCCTGCTGCAGGCATTGTTTACATTCCTGCTGGCAGCATGAGTGCACCTTCCTTGACTTTCAGCTTTGGTGAGACAACGGCCATTCAGTCTGTTAATGCAGAAAAGACTACTGCTCCCCGCAAGGTGATGAAGGATGGCCGCATCGTCATCGAGACTGCTGAGGGTTTGTTCTCAGTAAGTGGTGCACGTGTGAAGTAAGAATCATAAGTAGAACAATATAATCATAAGGAGTTAATATTATGAAGAAAGAATATATTCAGCCTTCTGTGAAGGAAATCAAATTTAAAATGAGTTATCTGATTGCCAGCTCTCTGCCGACTTCTAATGACACCCCTGGTGAGTGGGGTGCTCCCCGATACGACGACGATGAGCCGACATTCTAATTATAAAAATCAATAAAACAACTGATCCCTAAGTGAAGGGATGCATAATTGTTATAAATTAGTTAAAATCAATAAGTTGATTTTGAGGCCACTGCTTCGCGATGAAGCGGTGGTCTTTTGATACATGGGGCCTGTCCCCGGGGTGACAAGGGACAGGTAACTGTCACTATTACAACTAGGGAGGAAAAGGGGGAGAAGTCCCGTAGATACCAAAAAAAACGCAGAAATGCAAGCGTTTTGGCGTAATTTATTTGCATTTTCACTCACTTATTCGTAACTTTGCAGGCTGTAATATAATAAGGTAAGATGATTTCTGTAGAAGGACTGCGTGTAGAGTTTGGTGTGAAGCCGTTGTTTGCGAACGCCAGTTTCGTAATCAACGACCGCGACCGTATTGCCCTGGTGGGCAAGAACGGTGCGGGTAAATCGACTCTGCTCAAAATACTTTGCGGGCAGCAACAGCCGACAGCCGGTGTGGTGAGCGTGCCCAACGATGCAACGATAGGCTATCTGCCGCAGGTGATGAACCTGCAGGACACGATGACGGTGCGCGAAGAGACCCAGAAGGCCTTTGCCGACATCAAGCAGATGGCCCAGCGCATAGAGCGCATGAACCAGCAGTTGGCCGAACGCACGGACTACGAGAGCGAGGAGTATATGGCGCTGGTGGAACGGTTTACGCAGGAGCATGACCGTTACCAGATGATGGGCGCGGACGGCTATGAGGCCGAGATAGAGCGCACGCTGATTGGACTGGGATTTGAGAGAAGTGATCTGGATCGCCAAACGCGGGAGTTTTCAGGCGGTTGGCGCATGCGTATCGAACTGGCGAAAATTCTGCTGCGAAAGCCCGACGTGCTGTTGCTGGACGAGCCTACGAACCATCTGGACATTGAGTCGATACAATGGCTGGAACAGTATCTGGCCAACACGGCGAAGGCCGTTGTGCTGGTAAGTCACGACCGTGCATTCATCAATAACGTGTCGAATCGGACGATGGAGATATCGTGCGGTCAGATTACGGACTACAAGGTGAAGTACGATGAATATGTGGTGCTGCGCAAGGAGCGTCGCGAACAGCAGCTGAGGGCCTACGAGAACCAGCAGAAAGAAATAGCCGAGATGAAGGACTTCATTGAGCGTTTCCGCTATAAGGCCACGAAGGCCGTGCAGGTGCAGCAGAAGGTGAAGCAGCTGGAAAAAATCGTGCCCATCGAGGTGGACCAGGTGGACAATTCCGCCATGCATCTGAAGTTCCCGCCCTGTCTGCGAAGCGGCGACTATCCCGTCATCTGCGACGAGGTGGCAAAGAATTATGGCGAACACAATGTGTTCGCAAAGGTAAACATGACCATCAAGCGTGGCGAGAAGGTAGCCTTTGTGGGTAAGAACGGCGAGGGTAAGTCGACGCTCGTGAAGTGCATCATGGGCGAGATTCCGTTTGACGGCAGCCTGAAGATAGGCCATAACGTGCAGATAGGCTATTTTGCCCAGAACCAGGCACAGCTGTTGGACGAGTCGCTGACCGTGTTCCAGACAATAGACAATGTGGCAAAAGGCGAAGTGCGCCTGAAAATCAACGACATACTGGGTGCCTTTATGTTTGGCGGTGAAGCGGCGGACAAGAAGGTGAAAGTGCTGAGCGGCGGTGAGCGCAGTCGTCTGGCAATGATTCGCCTGCTGTTGGAACCCGTGAACCTGCTGATTTTGGACGAGCCTACGAACCATCTGGATATGGCGTCGAAGGATGTGCTGAAGGAAGCCATCAAGGTTTTTGACGGTACGGCCATCGTGGTGAGTCACGACCGTGAGTTCCTGGACGGCCTAGTGACGAAGGTTTATGAGTTCGGTGGCGGCAAGGTGCGCGAGCATTTGGGCGGCATCTACGACTTCCTGCGTACGAAGAAGATCTCTGAGCTGAGCGAGTTGCAGGGGGGAAGCGCTAGCAGCACTAGTAGCTCTAGTGGGACTAGTAGGGCTAGTGAGACTAGTGAGACGAGTGTTCCTAGCAGCGGCGCACAGAGCTACGCTGAGCGCAAGGAGCAGCAGAAGCGGGTGCGCAAGGCTGAGAAGGCTGTAGAGGAGTCGGAACGGAAGATCAGCGATATGGAACGCAGGCTGAAGGAGTTGGACGACCTGCTGATGAAGCCCGAAAATGCGTCGGACATGGAGTTGGTGACAGAGTACACGTCCACGAAGAAAGCCCTGGACGAAGAGGTGGAACGATGGGAAAAACTGTCGGAAGAGCTGGATACTTTGAACATATAACAATTAACATTATATAAATAAGGTATGAAAAAATTATTGATTATGATGGCATTAGCATCGATGACAATGTCGGGTAGTGCACAGCAGTTGCGGTCGGGTATTAATATGGCCGATCTGGACACCAGCGTGCGTCCTGCCGACGATTTCTATGAGTATGCCTGCGGCGGATGGATGAAAGCCAATCCGCTGCCTGCTGCCTATTCACGTTATGGCAGTTTCGACCGTTTGGCCGAGGACAACAACAAGCGTATCAACGGAATCCTGAAAGAGTTGCTGGAGAACAGCTACGAGGAGGGTACCATCGAGCAGAAACTGAGCGACCTGTATAAGCTGGCTATGGATTCTGTCCGTCGCGAACAGGAAGGACTCACTCCCGTTATGCCCCTTATCAAGCGCTTGGAGGCTGCGAAGACAAAGGAGCAGCTGTTTGCCATTCAGCTTGACATGGCTCCCTACGGTGAGCAGGAGTTCTTCGGCGCCTATATCGGTGCTGACGAGAAGAACGCCACGGAGAATATTGTCAACATCATGCAGAGCGGACTGACTCTGGGACAGAAAGACTACTATCTGGAGAATGACGAGGCAACGACCAAGATCCGTGAGGCCTACAAGAAGCACATCGTCCGCATGTTCCAGCTCTTCGGTTTCAAGAAGGGTGCTGCCGAGCAGAAGATGAAGAACATCATGAAGGTGGAGACCGCTTTGGCCAAGGTTTCTAAGTCTCGTACGGAACTGCGTAATCCGCAGGCCAACTACAACAAGATGACGCTGGACGAGTTCAATGCCAAGTATCCCCACTTCCAGCTGTCGAAGCAGGCCGAGGCCATGGGACTGAGGCTGGAGTATCTGAAGGAACTCGTGGTCGGACAGCCCGAATTCATGGCTGCCGCCGACAAGCTCTTCGCTACGATGAAGCCCGCTGAATATCGTGACGTGATGGAGTGGGGCGTTATCAACGGCTCTACGGGAGTCTTGAACGATGCCGTCCGCGCCGCTAACTTCGACTTTTACGGCAAGGTGTTCTCAGGCCGTAAAGAGGATCACCCGTTGTGGCGCCGTGCCACCAACCAGGTGCAAGGCGTGATGGGCGAAGCACTGGGCCGCATCTATGTCAAAAAGTATTTCCCTGCTTCTTCGAAGGAGCGTATGAAGACGTTGGTAGAGAACCTGCGCATTGCCTTGGGCGAGCGTATTGCCGCACAGGACTGGATGGACGATTCGACGAAGGTGAACGCACTGCTGAAGCTGAACAGCTTCTATGTGAAGATTGGTTATCCCGACCGCTGGACCGACCTGTCTGGCTTGAAGATTGATTCGAAAAAATCTTACTACGAGAATATGAAGGAATGCTCGCGTTTCTGGCTGAATTGGCAGATAGAGCACAAGGCCGGCAAACCCGTCGACCGCGACGACTGGCACATGACTCCGCAGACAGTGAATGCATACTATAACCCTACCACGAACGAAATCTGCTTCCCTGCTGGTATTCTGCAAGTTCCGTTCTTTGACCCGACCGCAGACGATGCCTTCAACTATGGTGCTATCGGTGTGGTAATTGGTCATGAAATGACACACGGTTTCGACGACCAGGGACGTCAGTACGACAAGGATGGAAACATGCACGACTGGTGGAAGGAAGCTGACGGAAAAAACTTTACTGAACGTACAGACAAGTATGCCGAGTTCTTCTCGAATATCAAGGTGCTTCCCGACCTGAATGCCAATGGTCGTCTGACCCTGGGTGAGAATCTGGCTGACCACGGTGGCTTGCAGGTGGCGTGGTATGCCTACAAGAATGCCACCAAGCGCAATCCGTTGCCCGTGATTGACGGAATGACCGCCGACCAGCGTTTCTTCTTGGCTTATGCTGGAGTTTGGGCAGGTAACGTGACAGAAGCCGAGATCCGAAACCGCACCAAGAGTGACCCCCATTCGCTGGGTCGTTGGCGTGTCAATGGTGCCCTGCCGCATATCGATATGTGGTATGATGCCTTTGGAGTGAAGGAAGGCGACAAAATGTTCATCCCGAAGGCTGAACGCCTGTCTTTGTGGTAATATTTTTCTGCCAAAAAGCATAAAATGCCGTCGTAAATGTAAATTTACGGCGGTTTTTTTGTTGGTTTTAAAAAAAATTAGTAACTTTGCCACAATTATTACTACGTGTGTATGATGAACGAAAGAAATGACATAGAGAGTACGCAACGGACCGCACGGCCGCAAACGTTGCAAAGAGAGATGGAAATGCCGCGTGAAGACCAGCCTGTAATGATGCAACAGCAGCAACAGCAGGCGGCAGGTAAGGCTTGTCCTTATTGCGGTGCCATTAATGAGCCTGAGGCTATGTTTTGTGCCCAATGTGGCCAGCCCATCAGTAAAACAACCTGTCCGCACTGTGGCGCCGAGATGGACCCGGATGCAGATTTCTGCGAGGTGTGCCATCATTATACCCGTAAAGACGTCTGCTCCTATTGCGGCGCCCGTCTGTCAGGCAACGAGGCCTATTGTCCGGAATGCGGCAGTCCGCGCGGTGGTATTGTCTGTCCGACGTGTCACACTTTGAACGATTTCGCTTTCTGCAAGAAGTGTGGTACGGCGCTGACGGAAGAAGCCAAGATGCTGGTGAAGGAGTTGCAGCACAATCCCGACTACCAGGAACTGGTGGATATCGTACAGGACTTCTCAAAGTTGGAAAATGCATTACCCTATAATTCCGAGCGCGACATATTACGTGAGCAGGCCAACAATAAGTTGCGTGAGCGTGTATTGACTCTTCTGGCCAAGGACGAAGGCGTGGAGAATCCTGTGATTCCCAAGCCCGAAACGAAGCGTATGACCAAGGAAGAACTGGAGGAACAGAAAGCCGTGAAGATTAAGATGCTGTCGGCTATCCTCGACAAACTGGCCGTACCGCCTTGTCCCTCACCGGCTAAGGCCCGTAATTATGCGATGGCCAGCAAACCTGTAGGTGTGCGTCTGGCGTGGGTATGCAACTACAAGCATGCCATGCACAGCAGTCCTTGTGGTTGTGCCAAGCCCCAGATGGGTGGAAAGTGGGTAGTGTTAGGAAGTAATAGTAACGTGGAAATAAAAGACGACAAATAACTTATGGACGACAAGACCGTACAGGGTTTACAACCTGCTGCTGCTAACGATGCAACTGCCCAAACGATGAAAACGGTACGTGCGGATGGTAGCCAGCAGGCTTCAAATGGTGACATGACCATCCGTCCGGGTTCGAATACCCAGAAACAGTCGGGTGGAGAAGTTGAATTTTTGCTCAAAGGCAGGTTATATAAGAGCATCAAATGCTTGAGCGACAACTCGGGTGAAGCTCAGGTCTTTTTGGTGGAAGGCGAAGAGGGACAGCGTGTGCTGAAAATCTACTATCCCAACTTTACCATCAAGAAGACGCTGATGCGTATCATTCAGAATATCAACATGGAGATGATTGTCAGGATTGACGATTACGGCAAGACTTATGTGGACGGTAAGAACCGTGACTACGAGCTGATGGAATATCTTCATGGCGGTACGCTCAATAACTATGATTTGGACGGTGACTTCAACCAGTTCCGCCGTATTGCTCTGCAGGCCGCAGCAGCTTTGGCCTATTGCCATAACTATAACATCATACACAAAGACATTAAGCCCGGCAACTATTTTTTCCGCGAGACCGATCATAAGGAAATTGTGTTGGGCGATTTCGGTATCTCCAGCGTGCTGGAGGGTGACGAGAAGGTACACCGTACAACGCAGGCCCGCACACCGGTGTATGCTGCTCCCGAGATGTATAATGACGTCATTGACGGCGAGGTGGAGATTACTCCTGCTGTTGACTTCTATTCACTTGGTATCACACTGATGACGCTATGGTTGGGTGAGAATCCGCTCAGTCATAACGAGCGTGTGATGATGCGCAAGAAAAATGAAGGCCGTCTGCCACGCATCAATGAATTGCCCGACCGCGTAAGGATGATTGTGCAGGGTCTGACTTCGGTGAATCCGACGACCCGCTGGGGGTATGACGAGGTGGAGCGTTGGTTCCTGGGTGAGGATGTGAAGATTGACTTGTCTTCGCCGATTCTGAAATATCGCAGTTTCATTGTTGATCCGGAACGTAACCTTGTGGCCGATAATGTACACGAGCTGATACCTTTGTTGCTGGATAACGAACGTCTGGCTATCAATTACCTTTATAACGGACGCATTTCCGGTTGGCTGGAGCAATGTGGTAATGTGAAATTGAGCTCTGCCGTCAAGGATATCGTCGTCAATCGCTATCCCGTTGACCAGCATGCCGGACTGATGGCTGCCGTCTATGTGATGGAACCGACCTATCCTTATAAAGATTTGCGCGGGAACTTATGTGACGATGTGCATAGTGCGGCCATCTCCGTCTTGAGCTATCAGGAGGAATACAAGATTGCATTGGCGAATCCGAATGACACGCTCTATCTGTATCTGGAATCACATTCCAAGGCAGATGTGAACCGACTCCGTAGCTATTTTGCCGAAGACAGCAATATCGACACCCGCGTGGCTATTCTAAGGTTTGTCTATGAGGTTGATCACGACATCCCGTTCCTGGTGAATCGTCCTTCCTCGAATCTGGCGGATATCGTACATTCCTTCGGTTATGAAGATTGTACGGACGACGAATGGCTCAGTCTGAGTGACGGCCGTCTGTTGTCGTGGATGTATTGCCATGAAGATCATATGGCCTGTGAGGCATTGCGTATAATGACAGCAGGAAAGGAGCCGAGCCGTTCGCTGGGGTATAAGGTGCTGTATAACATTGACAAGGAGGCGCCGTTTGACTTGCGCAATGCCGACTCTCCCTATAAGGTCGGAGAAGTGTTGCGCGAACAGCTTAAGGAATGGCAGAATCTGTCTGACGAGGAATATGCAAAGGTAGCAGAAGACTTTAGCGATCCTGACGGACGGTTCATTTATTTTGCCCAACTGCATGGATGGTTCGAACAAATCAGTCAGGCGCGTGCTTGCTTCGACATGAATAGCGAAGAGAACCGCAACCGCTTAGGAGCATACGACATCCGAACAGCTGTGTATCGATTCTGCCGTATCTTGGGCGTAACTCCTACCTATTTGTTGGAAGACGGCACAGAACTCACGTCGGCCATCACCATGGATAAGGTTGCCTATCGTCCTCAGCTGCTGTCCGCCATGAAACATGGTTCGTTGAGCCAGTGGATGGCCGCGTTCTATCATGAGGATCCTTTCCAGGACTTCAGCGAGACATATAGCTATGAGCGTAAGCTGGAGGAATGGATATGCAATCTGGGAGAAATAGACCAGAATCAGTACTTCTACAAGCGTTATGGAAACGCCAAGGAAGAAACGGCAAAGAAATACCAGGAGGTGCGCTCTGGTTTCAACAAGGCGAAGATGAAGGAGCGTCGCTGGCGTTATATCTTCTATGGTTTATGTGCGGTATGGGTGCTGCTGTTGTTGATATGCGGTATTTCCACGTCGGGTCGTGAATATGTCTTCCAGCATCCGATGATGACCATTGGTTTCCCTGTGGGCGGTATGACTGCTATCATCGTGGGACTGCGAGCCTATTTCCGAGGTTATGGTTTTGTGATGTCGTGCTTATGGGGATTGTTGGGAATGATTTCTTCCTATTTGCCTCTGTTGATACTCAGAACCGTCAATGGCGTTTCGCCAAGTTTGTTCATCCCTGCTGCAATAGTCGTTACCTTATTATATATGGCAGTATGTCACGTGACCGACTACCATAGTGATTCGAAGGGTGACAACCAACTGATCAACGAAGTGATGGAGGACGACATCAAATCGACACTCCTTGAGCCGCTATATTATACGTTCAAACAGAAAACCTTTAAGTACAAGGGTTCTAAGTTTGGCATGCTTGATGATGTAACGAATCAGGTACGCTCCCTTAGCGGTGAGTCTGTGCTGCATTACATTCTGTGGAGTATCATGGTGGCCTTGTTGTTGATGGAGATGATCGTGTTCAGTCCAAAGTTGATGAATCGTCCCAATCCGAATACCGAGAATATCCGTGTGAATCCTGCTGAAGTCGTAGAACAGATACAAAAGGATGTAGAACAGCCGGATTCAGAGCCGGAAGACGAGCAGAAGGACTCGAAAGCGGATGGAGAGAAGGACGCAAAAATGGATATAGACAAAAAGAACGTAAGATAATATGATATGTGAGCATTGTCATAAGGAGAACCGCTCGATAGCTAAGTTCTGCAGGTGGTGTGGTAAACCACTCGTTTCGCAAAACGTGCTCGACCGTTTGATTGGTCTTGCTGATGTGAAACAGCAACTAAAGACGGTTGTTGATACCTACACCTATCTACATTCACGCAAAGACATTATGAATGTCCGTCTGAGCGTCAATGCGATTATTATCGGTGAGACAGGAACGGGCAAAACAGCCTTGGCTGAAGTGATACGTGACTATTTCTATCAGCATAAGATTATCGATAAGCCAAAGTTGACGATGGTTGACGCAGTAGACTATCAGCGCTTTGTCGACAAGTGGGACGACAATGTGAAGAAGGCCCGTGACGGTATTCTTTTCTTCGATAATGTGCAGAAGTTGTTGCCAGACCGTTATTCCAATCAAGTGAATCCGCTCGACAAGCTTTTTGTCGAGATGGACAAGTGGGATGAGAACCCCATTGTGATGATTGCCGGTCTACCGAAGGGCTTAGACGACTTCCTGACAGCCAACCCTGCTGCTCAGAACCGCTTCAAATATACCTTCCGCTTGCCGACTCCAGGCTATCAGGAGTTATGCGACATCTGCAAGCTGGAACTGCGTACCAAATACGGCATTGCGGCCTATTCACCTGCTGCAGATCATAAGCTGTTGCGTTTCTTCCAGTATCAGGTCAAGATCAAGGACGAGACATTCGGTTATGCTCATGTAGCCATCAAGACCGCTGAAGACATCTTCACCTCATTTATCAGTCGTGGTGCTGAGGCAGTGATGGTCGAAGAGAACGACATCCGCGGATATGTTCCCGAGGAACGTTCTTTGGAGGATATTCTCAGCGATTTGGACCGTTATATTGGTATGGACGAGGTCAAGAAGGCCGTCCGCGAGATAGCCTTTACGGTTCACAACAGCGTACAGCGTGCTCAGCGCGGACTGGGTGAACAGGAAAAGTCCGGCATACATATTGTGTTGACGGGTAATCCTGGTACTGGTAAGACCACTATCGCCCGT
This sequence comes from uncultured Prevotellaceae bacterium, assembly GCA_902764705.1. Lineage (GTDB taxonomy): Bacteria > Bacteroidota > Bacteroidia > Bacteroidales > Bacteroidaceae > Prevotella. The sequence continues at coordinate 14,882 of CACWWZ010000009.1, forward strand.
AAACTGGGTGAGATTCTTGAGTCGATAGGCTATTTGGATAGTGGTCATGTTGTTGAGGTAGACCGTTCGAAGATGGTTAGTCCCTATCAAGGTGAGACGCCTAAAGTCGTTGACCGTTTGTGTGATAAGGCCATGGGCGGCATTCTTTTCGTCGACGAGGCCTATACGCTGGCACCGCTGAGCCAAAGTGGCGACAAGGACCAGCAGGGTACGCAGGCGCTGGAGCAGTTGATGAAACGCATGGAGGACGACCGAGGCAAGTTTGTCGTCATTGCTGCCGGCTATCGTCAGGAGATGGATAATCTGTTCCGTATCAATCCTGGTGTACGCAGCCGTTTCAGCTATTTCCTAAACATTGACGATTACACGCCCGATCAGCTCTACCAGATCATGTGTGTCTTCGCCAAGGAAAAGAAGTATGTCTTTACTCAGGAGGCGGAAGAGCTGACGCTCAAGATGATTACCGAGTTGTACAACTCGCGAGGCAAAGATTTTGCCAATGGCCGTACGATGCGCCAGATTTTCGAAAAGATTGTTGCCAAGCAGGCTGAGCGTCTGCAAAAGGTTGACATCTCTACGTTGACTAACGATCAGATGATGACGATTGATGTGGCTGACATTCCTTATGAGGCTCCTAAGGCTGTTGACTATACTGAGTGTCTGGCCAAGCTGAACGGCATGGTCGGATTGGCAGCTGTCAAGAAGGAAATCTCGAACCTTGCCGCCTTCCTCAATCTTCAGATTCGTCGTGGCGAAACCAATACATTCCAAGGTAAGCACTACGTCTTCTCGGGTAATCCGGGAACGGGTAAGACTACCGTTGCCCGTATTATGGCCGATGTATTCCGCACGTTGGGTATCCTTTCGCGTGGTCAGTTGATAGAGGCCGATCGTGCTAAACTGGTGGCAGGCTATTCCGGCCAGACAGCTATCAAGACCAATCAGCTGATAGACTCTGCGATGGGTGGCGTGCTGTTTATCGACGAGGCCTATACCCTGAAGTCGAGTGATCAAGACTCGTTTGGTGCTGAAGCTATCGATACGCTGCTGAAGCGTCTGGAAGATGATCGCGGCAAGTTCATCTGTATCGTTGCCGGCTATACCGACCAGATGCACGACTTCATTGATACCAACCCGGGATTGAAGAGCCGTTTCACACAAACCATCCATTTTGATGATTATACTCCAGACGAGTTGACGGAAATCTTCATCAACCTCGCCAAGAGCAAGAACTTCACTATTGACGAAGAGACACAAGGTGCTATCCATCGTCAGTTCGAACAGCTTTATTTGCGTCGTGACAAGAACTTCGGAAATGCCCGCGAGGCTCGTCGTATGTTTGACCAGGCTGTCGAGAAGCAAAGTCAGCGTCTGGTGTCACAGATGAACAATCCCGATTTCAAGGACGACGATATGTATCGCATCACCGTTGCCGACCTGGAAGTCTCTCAGAGCGAGAAGGTCCGTCCGCTCGACGAGGTGCTCAACGAACTCGACGACTTCATCGGTATGCGTTCTGTGAAGAACATGATTCGTCGCTTGGCGGTACAGAGCATGTTCATGAAACAGCGTGCTGCTATGGGTGCTGGTAAAGTGCAGCAGATGTCGATGAACTTTATCCTGACGGGTAACCCAGGAACTGGTAAGACATCGATTGCCCGTAAGATGGGTGAGGTGCTCCAGTCTATGGAAATCCTGCCTACCAGTCGTGTCATTGAGGCCAGCCGTGCCACCCTAGTGGGTAAGTATATGGGTGAAACTCCGAAGATAGTCAACAATATGTGCGACAAGGCTATGGGTGGTATTTTATTTATTGACGAGGCCTATACGCTCTCGTCAGAGAACGACCAATACGGCAAGGAAGCCATCGACACTCTGATGAAGCGTATGGAAGACGACCGCGGCAAGTTCGTCGTGATTGCAGCAGGTTACAAGAACGAAATGGAGACGTTCCTTGCTGTAAATCCAGGACTTGCGAGCCGTTTCAGTCATAAGATGCACATCGACGACTATAATGAGGACGAGCTGTTGGCAATCTTCAAGAAGATGGCTTCTAAGGATAACTACAAGCTTTCGCCCGAGGCCGAGTTCAAACTTATGGATCTCATCTGCCGTAAGGTTATCAGCAAGAGCAGTTCCTTCGGAAATGCCCGTGAGATGCGTAACATGTTGGATGCTACCATTCAGCAGCTGTCCATGCGTGTCAGTTCTTTGTCCCAGTCGGAGATTACTCAGGAAACATACCAGTTGATAATGCCAGAAGATATTAAAGAAGAGATATGATTATTTGTCCAAGTTGTAAAGAAGAAATAGAAGAAGAGTCTCACTATTGTGACCAGTGTGGACAGGAACTTGTCTACTGTAGCAGTTGTGGGCGCGTCGGCATGGGTCGGCGCTGCACCTATTGTGGCGGCTTGATGGTTGGTCCAGATGAAGCGAAAGACCAGCGTAATGTACCAAACCAACCTGGCGTGGCCGAGAAGCAGAATGTGTCTTACACCTTCACTTCGCGTCGTCCGGAACCTGTCGGTTCTCAAATGCCTGTACAGAACGGAGTTCCTACGTTGACGTTGTATAATCCCAGTCTTGATATTCGTATGGTAGGTGTCAATGGTGCGATTATAGGACGACGTCAGGGACCGTATCAACAACTGTTTGAAGGGAATATGTATATTTCGGGTGCCCATGCACAATTGATTTACAAACCCGACAGCGGCTGGTGCATTATCGACAAGCATTCGTCGAACGGCACGAAGTTGAATCAGCGAGACCTTCAGCCGGATGTACCCATGTCCATCAAGAGTGGTGACATCGTGACATTGGCAAATATCAATCTTCAGGTGAGCGTCAGCTAATCTTGGAGATGAAGATAGTATTTTTATGGAAAGATTATTATGAGCAAGATAATACTGACAGCAGCCAGTCGTATTGGCTGTGTGAGATTGAATAACGAGGACATGGTTCTCGCCTATGATAAACTGATACGTAGTGACGTATACAGTACTGAGTTCGATACGGAGACCGTTGACCGTTTTGCCATTGCTGTTGCCGACGGAATGGGAGGACACAATGCTGGTGAAGTAGCAAGTTCTGATGCGTTAAACAACCTGAAGTTCTATATCAGCGACCTGCCTCGTGGCCTTGCATCTGGTGAGTTTATGGATGCAATGCACGACTGGTTGCAGTCTGTTAATCAGATTATTACCTCCAAAGGTCATACTGATCCTTCTTTGTTAGAGATGGGAACCACGTTGGTCGGTATTGTGTACTATAACAAGAAGTACTATTGGTTGAACTGTGGCGACAGCCGTCTTTACCGCTTGCGTAATGGTGAGTTGACACAGTTGTCAAACGACCATTCGCTGAGTAACGCCCGTGGAGAGAAAAAGCATTCTAATATTATCACGAATTGTATAGGTGCCGGTATCAGGATGCCCTATATGGATATGTTTGAGTTCACTGAGGAATTTCTGACAGGTGATATCTATATGCTTTGCACTGATGGACTGAATGATATGGTCAGTGACGAACGTATCAAGCAGCTAATTTGCGACCATTCCAATGCCAACATGCTTTGTGAGGCTGCCATTGAGGCTGGTGGATACGACAATGTCTCTGTCTGTATGTTTACCGTAGACTAATTAACAAAAAAATAAACGATGCCATTAAGATTACCCGATAGATTGCCTGCCATCGATTTGTTGAAGCAGGAAAATATATTTGTCATGGACGATACCCGTGCTCACTCTCAGGATATCCGTCCGCTGAAGATTGTCATCCTAAATTTGATGCCGCTGAAAATTACGACTGAGACAGATCTGATTCGTCTTCTTTCTAATACGCCATTGCAGTTGGACATCAGTTTCATGAAACTTAAGAGCCATACACCAAAAAATACTCCGATAGAACATATGATGATGTTCTACCGTGACTTCAATGAGATGCGTAACGAGAAATATGACGGTATGATTGTAACGGGAGCACCCGTCGAGCAGTTGGATTTTGAGGAAGTAGGCTATTGGGACGAGATTACGGATATCTTCTCATGGGCTCGTACCCACGTCACCAGTACGCTCTATATTTGTTGGGCTGCCCAGGCCGGGCTTTATTTCCACTACGGCATCCCCAAGTATCCGCTATCCATGAAAATGTTCGGTATCTTCCCACAGAAGCCCCTCGATCCGAAGCTACCAATCTTTCGTGGTTTCGATGATGTGTTCATGATGCCTCACAGCCGCCATACTGAAATTCGTCGCGAGGATGTCTTGTCCAATCCAGAACTGAGTTTGATAGCCGAGTCAAAGGAGTGTGGTGTCAGCATCGTGATGGCTCGTGGCGGACGTGAGTTCTTCATCACGGGACATCTGGAGTATGCACCGAATACACTAGACAATGAATACAAGCGTGATAAGGATATCCGTAAGGATGTTGCGCTACCACAACATTATTACCGTCACGACAATCCTGCGGAGGGGCCTTTGGTTACATGGCGCTCGCACGCGAACCTCTTTTATACTAACTGGGTGAACTACTACGTCTATCAGGAGACTCCCTATGACATCAATCAAATCAAATGATAGCGTTAGAACTGCTGGCACCAGCCAAGGATTTGGAATGTGGTATCGCGGCCATTGATCATGGTGCTGACGCCGTTTATATTGGAGCTCAGCGCTTTGGTGCCCGTGCTGCTGCAGGCAATAGCGTTGATGACATCCGTCAGCTCTGTCAGTATGCACATCGCTTTGCTGCTCAGGTGTTTGTAACAGTCAATACTATTATCTATGACGATGAGCTGGCAGCTACCCAACAACTTATCCAGCAACTATATGACGTAGGTGTCGATGCCATTCTTGTACAGGATATGGGCATTTTACGCTTGTCTCTTCCGCCTATCTCTCTTCACGCCTCCACACAGACTGACAACCGTACTGCCGAGAAAGTTCGCTGGTTACGTGACCAGGGATTTCGTCGTGTTGTGCTGGCTCGCGAGTTGTCTGTCGATGAGATTGCCGCCATCCATCATGCAGTACCCGACATGCCTCTAGAGGTTTTTGTCCATGGGGCGTTATGTGTGAGCTATAGTGGTATCTGCTATGCATCGCAGCATTGTTTTGGTCGTTCTGCCAATCGCGGAGCGTGTGCACAGTTCTGTCGCATGAAGTTCGACCTGCTTGATGCTGATGGTCGTGAATTGGAACACCAGCGTCATCTGTTGTCGTTGAAAGATATGAACCAGAGTCGGCATCTGTTGGAACTTATCGAGGCTGGTGCCACTTCATTCAAGATTGAGGGACGCTTGAAGGATGTCGGATATGTAAAGAACGTCACTGCCGCATACAGCATGGCTCTGAATGCCATCATCAACAAGTATCCAGACAAATATTGCCGTGCGTCGCGCGGACATTGTACCTATACTTTCCAGGCTGATCTTCAGAAGACTTTTAATCGTGGTTTTACCACCTATTTCCTGCATGGTCGTCAACCAGACATCTTTTCTCCCGATACGCCCAAGGCTTTAGGTGAGTATGTCGGCAAGGTCAAGGAGTTGCGTCGCGACTCGTTCAATGTAGCTGGTACGACATCCTTTGCCAATGGTGACGGGCTGTGCTTCTTCAACGACGACAACGAGTTGGAAGGTTTCCGCGTAAATCGTGTCGAGGGCAATAGGCTTTTTCCTCAGCAGATGCCGGAGCATCTGCGTCCGGGAATGGCTCTCTATCGTAACAGCGACCAACAGTTCTCGCGCATTCTCTCGCGACCCAGTGCCGAACGCCGAATTCCCATCCAGTTAAAGCTGGGAGTAACGTCCAATGGGTTCTCGCTGTCTGCCGAAGGCACAACAGTCACCATATCCTTTGAACATCAGCGGGCAGCTAAACCTCAACACGAAAACATCGTCCGCCAGCTGTCGAAACTGGGTGGTACAATCTATGAGTGTAGTGGGGTAGACATTCCTGCCGATTTTGACTATTTTATTCCAAGCAGTTTGCTGAGCGACCTCAGGCAGCAACTTGTAGCTGCATTGACTTCTAAAAATAGTCCTACTAGTAAAAATAGCTATACTAGTAAAATTAACACTGTTAACCCTCGCGATCCCAATATCTCCAACCGTTTGTCCCAGCAACTCTACGACAGCGACTGCCAGACAGCCTACGAGCTGCACCCAGACAGCCGTCCGCTTATGCAGTGTCGCCATTGCCTGCGATACAGTTTGGGGCGGTGCATGAAGCATGGTGGTCAGAAACCTGACTGGCGCGAACCGTTAATGCTTCGTTTGGGCGACGGACGCCAGTTCCGTCTGGAATTTGATTGTAAACACTGTCAGATGAATATATATGCGGCAGATTAAGTTCTACATATTATCCATGCTATTGTTGCTGCTGACTAGTTGCTACAACCACGGACAGCGTACGCCAGATGCGTGGGACCTGACGCAGCATCAGTTAGACTCTATCTCGTTTTCGACCACGCATCACTATACACAGAACTACAATTTTGTGGTAACGACGAAAAGCCTGCCGTTATCCGACAATCTGCCTGACATGGCTTTTGATTCGCTCTATGTGGTACGTGGCGAACGTATTGTAGTTGCCGAAATACAGATTGTACCTACTGATTCCGTTGACTCCGTATGGGTCAAGGTGGCACGTGATCAGGTAACTCAAGGCTGGATTCGGGAGAGTGAATTGCTGAAGGGTGTATCGCCCGACGATCCCATTTCACAATTCATCGACATTTTCTCCGACACCCACCTGCTCATTTTTATGGCCTTCTGTGTCATTGTCGGCGGAGCCTATGCCATGCGTTGGCTGTTGCGTCGCAAGGCACCAATTGTTCATTTCAACGACATCGACTCGTTCTATCCCACTATGCTATGCCTACTCGTTGCTGCTTCGGCTACACTTTATGCGTCAATCCAGATGTTCGGGGCTGAGTCTTGGCGTCATTTCTACTACCACCCTTCGCTCAATCCTTTTGCCTTGCCGCTGCATTTGGGTATTTTCGTTTCGTCGGTCTGGGCCATCATCATCGTTGGACTCGCTACGATAGACGATGTTCGTCACCACCTGCCGACTACCGATGCCATACTCTATCTGGCTGGACTCGGTGCCGTGTGTGCTGTCGACTACGTGGTTTTCAGCATCTTCACGCTCTATTACGTGGGTTATGTGCTGTTGGTGGCTTATGTGGTGTTTGCAGTGAGGTGTTTCATTCGCGCCACAACCACGACGCAATGGCGTTGACCCATCTGATCGAGATATAGAACCAGCGGTATGTACTCACTTCTTTTCCTCCGAACTTCAGAATGAAATCTCGGTAGATGTTCTTACGGAAGGGCAGCCCTACGTCCATAAAACGAATGTGCTCGTAACCCTCGGCATGTGCGTCCTTGATGGTGTTCCAGTAGGTTACGGCATTGGGGTGGAGTGGGGCATAGCTCTTGCGTTTCGAAGCCGAATACCACAAATAGGCATCGTGTTGTGAATAGACCAGCACGGAACAGCCGATGACGTGGTCATGGAACCTGGTGATAAACAGCTTGCATTCTCCTCTTTCCATCATTCCGCGAAACAGTTTCTCGTTCGGAATAAACCTTCGTGGTTTCAACCAGTGATGATGATATAGCAGCTTTGTGAACTCTCGGAACTCCTTGTCTGTTTCTACCACCTTTGTCTCAACGCCCTTGGCTATAGCGTTCTCTATGCGTTTCAGCAGTCGTGGGGCGATGCGCTCTTCGGGGGTACGCGAGTGCAGCGAGTTGTGGATGCTCATCCATTTGACAGCAAAGAATCCCGCCTGTCGCAGTGCACCGTAGCCGAACATCTTTTCACTGAGATTACTTAGTTCAAAATATAGTACTTTATTGTTCAGCCTTTGCTTCACACCGTCCAGCATCAGTCGAAAGGCCTCTTCCTTCTTACTTTCATATTCTCCTTCGCCTAGAATTCGCGCGTGCGTATATAAATAAGGTGGAAACCATGAACCACAATAGCGCACCGATACCAGCATATGAGCTACGACTCGTCCGTCGTCATCGATTACAGTGGCCATGAGTGGCTTTAGTCGGGGGGTATGCTCCAACAACGCCATCAGTGCCGGACTGTGGAAGTAGTTCTCAGCCCGCATCTCCGGCAGTTCAGCCGCATGTTCGTAGATCTTCACCGTCATCATCGCAGGCAAAGGTACGAATAAGTGAGCAAAAAGCAAAATAAAACTTCATTAATTTGGCATTTTGCATGCTTTTTCGTAACTTCGCAGCGGAATAATTAATAAGACTGATTATGGATTTTAAGGATTTGGTACAGATGCGTCGGTCGCACCGTAAGTTTACGGACGAAGAGATTGACGCGGAGGATGTGAAACTGATATTACGTGCGGGTTTGATGTCACCGACATCTAAGAGTCAGCGTGCATGGCAGTTTGTGGTTGTCGACAATAAGTTGGACTTAGAGAAGCTATCGGACGCAAAAGACATGGGAGGTCAGTTCCTTAAGGGTGCTGCACTGGCCATTGTAGTGCTGGGCGACCCTGTACAGAACGACTGCTGGGTAGAGGATGGTTCTATCGCAGCCATCTCAATGCAGTATCAGGCCGAGGAGTTAGGTCTGGGCTCCTGTTGGATTCAGATGCGTGGACGCGGACTGAGTGACGGCACAACGGCAGATACAGTGATTCAGGGCGTGCTAAACATTCCCGAGAACCTGTCGTGTCTTTGCATTCTTGCCATTGGTCATAAGGCTGACGAGCGCAAGCCTCAGAATGAGGACAAGCTGAAATGGGAGAACGTGCACGTGGATAAATTTTAATCGATATTTCTTAATGTCGATTTCTCGAAATAACAAATAAATGAAAATTGTACTGATTGGACGCGGACGGCTTGCAACGAATTTACAGCGTGCACTACTGGAGGTTGGTCATGAGGTGGTGAGCATCAACAGCCGTACTCTCGACGGGTTACCTCTTTCAGCTGATGTGTTCGTCATCGCCGTCAAGGACTCTGCGCTTTCTGACGTCATTTGTAATGCATCGAAGGGTAGAGAGAACCAACTGTTTGTGCATACGGCGGGTTCAATGCCACTTTCGCTGTTCGAGAGGCACACTACGCGCTATGGTGTGTTCTACCCCATGCAGACTTTTTCGAAGGAACGCCTGGCCGACTTTGCCGATATTCCCATTTTCCTAGAGGCAAACGGTCCTGAGGCACTGACGACGTTAAACGCTTTAGCTGCGAGTATCAGCAGAAGTGTCTACAATCTGTCAACTGAAGATCGTAAGTATCTGCATCTGGCTGCTGTCTTCGCATGCAATTTTGTCAATCACTGCTATGATATGGCGTCGACAGTACTGGAACAGCACGGATTACCGTTTAGCGTTATGTTACCCCTTATTGACGAGACAGCCCGTAAGGTTCATGAGCTGCATCCGCGTCAGGCACAGACAGGTCCTGCGGTGCGCTATGATGAGAACGTGATTCGTATGCAGACAGGACTGCTGACTGAGATACCCGAACTGCAACGTATCTATCTGCAACTTTCGGAAAATATTCATCAATATGCTGTACATCAAGCATTAGATACAAATAATTCAGAGAATCATGATTAATTACGATCTCAAGAAAATACGTACTATCATCTTTGATATTGACGGTGTGCTTTCCTGTGAGACCATTCCGCTGGGACTGGACGGTGTTCCGTGCCGTACGGTCAATATCAAGGATGGCTATGCTATCCAGCTGGCCATGAAACTGGGACTTCGTATTGCCATCATCACCGGTTGTAAAATCGAGGCGGTAGGTTTACGCTATGAGGGTCTCGGAGTAGAGGATATCTATCTGGGTGCTGCTGTAAAGATTAATACCTACGAAGAGTATAAGGCAAAATATGGTTATGCCGACGACGAGGTAATGTATATGGGAGATGACATCCCAGACCTTGAAATCATGCATCACGTAGGTTGTCCGGTATGTCCGAAGGATGCCTGTCCGGAAATCAAGTCCGCCAGCATCTATGTGAGTGATTATGACGGTGGTAGAGGCTGCGGTCGCGATGTGATAGAACAAACCCTGAAGGCTCAGGGTAAGTGGTTGCAGAAAGAAAATGCATTCGGATGGTAGAATTAAGTGAAGAATGAATAATTCCTATAAAATTATATTGGCATCGAATTCGCCAAGAAGAAAAGAACTGCTTGAAGGTATCGACATTCCTTTCGAGGTGCGTGTCATCGATGGTATCGACGAGAGTTATCCCGATACGCTGCCTACAAAAGATATTGCCGAATACATCTCAAAGAAAAAGGCTGTAGTCTATCGCCAGACGATGGCCAGCGACGAATTGGTCATCACTGCCGATACCATTGTGGTGTTGGGTTCTCAGGTGATGGGCAAACCACACAATACCGACGAGGCTTGCAGCATGCTGCGGCAGTTGAGTGGAAAGACGCATCAGGTGATTACTGGTGTCACGTTGACCGCGATGGAGCGCCAGGTCAGTTTCTCGGTAGAAACGGATGTTACCTTTAAAGTGCTCAGCGACGAAGAAATAGAATACTACGTGTCGCACTACCGCCCGTTCGACAAAGCTGGCGCCTATGGCATTCAGGAATGGATTGGCCATATTGGTGTGACGGGCATGAGTGGAAGCTATTTCAATGTCATGGGACTACCTGTACAACGTATTTATGAAGCATTGAAGACCATACAAAACCTTTAACGTCCCAAAATAATGAAGACACCTTACTATATGATTGAAGAGCAGAAACTGCGTCAGAACCTTGCTCTGATTAGCGATGTGTCACATCGTACTGACACAGAGTGGATACTGGCTTTCAAGGCTTTTGCTCTTTGGAAGACGTTTCCCATTTTCCGTGAGTATATCCACTCGACGACGGCCAGCTCGCTTTCCGAGGCTCGTCTGGCTTTCGAGGAATTCGGGGCCAAGGCACATACTTACTCACCGGCTTATAAGGATGACGAGTTCGACGAAATTGTAAGTTATTCCAGTCATCTGACGTTCAATTCACTGAGCCAATATGAACGATTCCATCAACGTGCTGTCGGCTGTTCTCTTGGTTTGCGAGTGAATCCAGAGTATTCTGAAGTGGGGACACTATTGTATAATCCCTGCGCACCAGGCACTCGGTTTGGTGTTACTGCCGACAAACTTCCGGAACAATTACCCAGTGACATTCGCGGCTTCCACTGCCATTGTCATTGTGAGAGTGGCGCTGATGTGTTTGAGCGCACCCTTCAACATATAGAGGAGAAGTTCGCACGATGGTTTCCACAGTTGGAATGGATCAACTTCGGAGGAGGCCACCTCGTGACACGTTGCGACTACGACATCAATCTTCTGGTTAATATGATGCAGGCGTTTCATGCCCGCTGGCCCCATTTGAAGGTGATTTTTGAGCCTGGTAGTGCCTTTGCTTGGCAGACAGGGCCGCTGGTGGCCCAGGTGGTTGATGTGGTTGAGGACAAAGGCATCCGGACAGCTATTCTCGATGTCAGTTTTACCTGCCACATGCCTGATTGTCTGGAAATGCCCTACTTCCCAGAAGTCCGCGGTGCCGAACACATCGATGTTGATGAGACAAATCATATCTCTCACTTCTCACCTTTCAACTCTCATCTTTATCGCCTTGGCGGAAACAGTTGTCTCTCTGGCGATTTCATGGGTTACTGGCAGTTTGACCACGAACTGCAGATTGGTGAGGAAATCATCTTTGAGGATATGATTCACTATACGACCGTGAAGACCAATACCTTCAACGGTATTAGTCATCCTGCTATTTGTATGCTTCGTGCGGACGGTATGCTGGAAGTACTTCGCCAGTTTACCTATGAAGACTACCGCGACCGGATGGATTAGCACAATTCCCAGAACGCCACAGCTGCTGCAGCGGCAACATTCAGTGAGTCTACACCATGAGCCATGGGAATACGGACTGTATAGTCGGCTTCACTGATGGTTTGTTGTGGCAGTCCGTCACCCTCAGTCCCCATTATAATAGCAAGTCGAGCTTCGGCTTTTAGGCGGGCATCATCCAACGGGATACTTTGGTCGGTTAATGCCATAGCTACTGTACGGAAACCATACTCATGCAACGAGGAAATGGGGACATCAAGCCAAGTCCAGGAAACTAAAAATACGCTACCCATAGAGACGCGTACGGCCCTGCGGTTCAATGGGTCGCAAGTATCGCGGGTTAGCAGGACGGCATCGATGCCCAGTGCTGCAGCCGAACGGAAAATGGCACCGATATTGGTTGTGTCGGTGACAGCTTCTATGACTACCACGCGTCGGGCTTCTTTGAGAATTTCTTCGAGGGTGGGGAATGGTCGGCGGTGCATGGCACACAGTACTCCGCGAGTCAGGGTGTAGCCCGTCAGTTGGGTAAGCAGTTCGCGGCTACCAGTATAAATAGGTACGCGCGAGGACAACCGTTCGATGATGTCTCGGGCATCGCCTTCAATGTGCTTCCTCTCACAGAGTAACGCCATGGGTTGCCACCCGGCATCCAGAGCCACGCGGATTACCTTTGGACTTTCGGCAATAAACAAACCATTCTCTGGTTCGAGTTCCATGCGCAACTGAGCCTCGGTCAGTCGACTGAATGGACTGACGCGAGGATCATCGAGGGTAGTGATTTCAATCATTACGAAAGTAGCGTTACCAAATGATTGATAATATCGTGGGCAACACCCATCTTGCTCTTGCGGTCGAAATCCTGCTGACCTGTAGCAGAGATAATGCTTATCTGGTTTTCGTCCGACTGGAAGCAGGTTCCTTCGTTACGCAACGAGTTGAGCACAATGAAATCGAGGTTTTTCTTTTGGAGCTTCTTCTGGGCATTTGCCTGTTCATCGTTGGTCTCAAGAGCAAAACCAGCTAATACTTGTCCTTCACGTTTCATGTTTCCTAACTGGGCAGCAATATCGGGATTGGGCACCAGGTGAAGCTGTAATTCGTTGCCTTCGCGTTTGATCTTCTGATTAGCAGCATGTTCTGGTCGGAAGTCAGCAACGGCAGCACAAAGTATGGCGGCATCGCATTGGGGAAATGCCTGTGTGGCAGCATCGTACATATCCTGACAACTCTCCACATTGATACGCTTGACCTGTTTCGCGGCAATGGGAGACTGTTGTGCGCTGACAGGACCGACAATAAGTGTCACTTGTGCTCCACGACGTACACACTCCTCAGCAAGGGCATAGCCCATTTTACCGCTGGAATAGTTGCCGATGAAACGGACAGGATCTATTTTCTCGTAAGTGGGTCCGGCAGTAATCATGATATGTTTGCCGTGCAAATCCTTTGCTTCAAAAAAATAGTCTAAATGAGCAACGATTTGCTCAGGTTCTTCCATGCGTCCCTTCCCTTCGAGACCGGAAGCCAGAAAACCGCTTTGGGGTTCGATGATGTGATTGCCGAAACTCTTCAGGCGTTCCATGTTCTGTTGCGTAGTGGGATGTTGATACATATCGAGGTCCATAGCGGGAGCGATGAACACCGGAGCCTTCATGGATAAGTAGGTTGTGATCAACATGTTATCGGCGATACCATTGGCCATCTTCCCTAATGTGGAGGCTGTGCAAGGTGCCACGAGCATCGCGTCGGCCCACAAACCCAGCGCAACGTGGGAATGCCAAGTACCGTCGCGTTGTGAGAAAAAGTCGCTGATGACGGGCTTTTGTGTCAGAGCAGATAGAGTAATCGGGGTAATAAACTCCTTTCCTGCAGGTGTGATGACAACCTGTACTTCGGCTCCAGCCTTGACGAGGGCACGGATAATCAGGCAAGCCTTATAGGCAGCAATAGAACCTGTAATGCCTAATACGATTTTCTTTCCTTTGAGCATGTTTGTTACTTTATGAAGAAACGGGGCTGAACCCCGTTTCACTATTATTTGTTGGCTTCGCGAAGACGAATGCGGGTAAGCACCTGTTTTGTATTATAGGTGAAATCGCCACCAAGTATCCAACCATAGTAGCCAGGATCCATGCGTAGCACTTCAGCGACAGGGAGTCCCTTATGTTTTCCGAAGTTGAATATTTCGGTACGCACACCATTCACTTCGCCCCAAACGATACGGCCGGCAAAGTCGACATTATCGTTCTGCTTCGAGAATTCAGCCAATTTGTCCATATCGTTCTCCAGGACTTTCTCTGGGTCCTCGTTGGCACCTGGAGCATATTTGTCCAGTTCGCCCATCAGCACACGATAGGTTGCCTCAGTATCCTGGTCGGCACGGTGAGCCTCGAAGTCTTCTTCCATCTTGCGACCGCAATAGAACTTGTAGGCCGATGCCAGATTTCTACGCTCCATCTTCTTGAAGATGGTGCAGGCATCGATGAGCCTACACTTCGAGAAGTCAAAATCTATGCCTGCGCGCAGGAATTCTTCAGCAAGCAGGGGCACATCGAAGAAGTTAGAGTTGAAGCCGGCAATATCGCTACCCTTAAAGATGTCTTCCAGTTTCTTAGCCAGCTGCTTGAATGTCGGTTTGTCTTTCAAGTCCTCATCTGAGAATCCTGTCAACTGGGTGATAAACGGGTCGAGTGGCTTTTCGGGGTTAATAAGTTCATTGCCTCTTTCCTCGCGTCCATCAGGATATACCTTAATATATGAAATCTGTATGATGCGGTCTTTGACCAAGTCAAGACCAGTAGTCTCAACGTCAAAAACGACGAGTGGCTTCTGTAAGTTCAGTTTCATAATTAATTGCACATTAACTATTATGAATGATGCTTTAATCGTTGATCAGCATGGGCATCATCAGCATCAGCACATCCTGATTCTCAGGCTGTTCGCTGGGCAGTACTAGACCGGCACGGCTGGGGTCAGCCAATTGAATCAACACATCGGTGCAGTCGAAGTTGCTAAGAATCTCGATGAAGGATGACCCCTTGAAACCAATGCTCATTGGCTGACCGTCGTACTGGCAGGCCATACGCTCGGTGGCAGTCTTTGAGAAGTCGTAGTCCTCAGCATCCAACTGCAGCGTGCCACCCTCGACGTGGAAACGAATCAGGTTCGAAGAGTCGTTAGCAAAGGGCTGCACACGACGCAGGGCAGCCAAGAGTCCCAGACGGTCTACGGTAAGCTGGTTGGGATTGCTCTGTGGGATGACAGAGTTATAGTTTGGATAACGTCCTTCGATGAGACGACAGGTAATTTCTCCGTCGCCAAAATCAATTTGGGCGTTACGCTCGTCGAAACGGATGATAACATCCTCGCCATCCTTACCTAGCAGATTCTTCAGTAGAGAAGCAGGTTTCTTAGGCAGTATGAATGATGAAGGCTGCTCGCTACGAATGCTCAGAATCTTGTTTCGAACCAGCTTGTGACCGTCAGAGGCAACAATTGCCAGATAGTCGGGGGTAAGGTCGAAATAAATACCATTCATCACAGGGCGCAACTCATCCTGAGCAGTAGCAAACAATGAACGGTTGATGTTCTCGGCCAGCAGGGCATTGGTAATGACAATCTCTGTGGCATTATCGCTGATGCTTTGGGTGGCGGGATACTCGTCGGCACTCTCGACGGGCAGGGAGAACATACCATTCTGATAGCTAATTTTGGCAATATTTGCCTGTTGGTCAACATCGAAGGTGATGGGCTGCTCAGAGAATCCCTTGACGGCTTCCAGTAAATCGTGGTTGCCAACGGCAAAACGTCCGTTGCCATCGCTTTCGTTCAGCACGACCTCGGTCTTCATAGTGTTCTCACTATCTGATGCTGTCAAAGTGAGTACATTGTCCTGAATGTCGAACACGAAGTCTGCCAAAATAGGAAGAGAATTCTTGCTGTTAATGACTCTTGAAAGAGCGTTGAGCTTGCTGCTTAGTGCAGTACTTGATACGGTAAATCTCATTTGTATTTCTGTTTTTAGTTCAATTTCTGTTCTAATTGAGCACAAAAATACAAAAACTATTGCTCAATAGCAAAAATATTTGCCGAAAAATGCTCTTTTTTAATTTATTTTCCGTAATTTCGCAATCTGAAAGCAAAAATAACAAGTAAAACAACAATTTTTATTATGGAATTATCAGGAAGAATCATTGCCGTATTACCGGCTAATAGTGGTGTTTCGCAGCGCACGGGTAACTCGTGGATGTCTCAGGAATATGTCATCGAGGTTCCAGGACAGTATCCTCGTAAATGTCTGTTCCGTATCTTTGGCGAAGACCGTATCAAGCAGTTTAATATTCAGATGAACGAAGATGTTACTGTTCAGTTCGATATTGATGCCCACGAATATAATGGACGTTGGTTCAATGAAATCCGCGCATATAATATTGTTCGTGGTGCTGCTCCCGTAGTCGCTGCTCCTGAGGCCGGTGCAACTCCGTTCCCTCCTCAGCAGGCTGCTCCTGCTCCTAATGCCAACATTGCTCCGTTCCCTCCTGCACAGGAGCCCGCTGAAGGTTCTACTGACGACCTGCCCTTCTAAATAGCAGGTTATCGCAAAATAATAATAGTCCAAGATCTGAGGTGCTTCTCAAGTCTTGGACTATTTCTATCTTATTTCAATTGTCTATTTTATTTCAGTTGCTCAGCAATAAATTGTTCCAGCTGTTCGCCACGCAGTCCACGACGCAGAATCTTTCCGCTCTGGTCGACAATGATGGTGTGAGGAATGCTGGTCACCTGGAAATACTGAGCAATCTCATTCTCCCAACCTTTCAGGTCGCTCATCTGTGGCCAGGTGAATCCTAGTGCCTCCGTGCCTTTTATCCAGGCATCAGAGTTCTCATCCAGCGAAATACCCAGAATGCCCAGCCCCTTTGATTGATATTTGTCGTACATCTGAATCATGAATGGCATTTCCTGTCGACAGGGGCCGCACCACGATGCCCAAAAGTCGATGACGGTAATCTTGTGCTTCTTCACTTCGGCCATCAGACTGATTTCAGTACCATCGAGAGCCTTCTGTGTAAAATCTTGAATGACAGAGCCTTCTGCCGTCTTAGCCGCTTTGGCAAGTTCCTGTTCAAACTGTTTGATAGCCGGACGCTGTCGCATCTCAGTGGGTAACTCCTTGACGAGGCGTGCGCGATTTTCGTTGTCAATCAGCTCCTCGGGATAGTAGGTCAGGAGGAAATAGCCGAATTCGTTGTCGATATTCTTTTCTACCGTTTTGACGACGAGATCAGAGAAACGCTGGTTCAGGCGGTCAATCTGCTCCATTCCTTTCTGCTGTTCTTCCTCGGGCAGGTTGTTGGAATAGATGTGCTCTGCAATACGGTTGATTTCTTTACCGATCGACATCACGCTATCGTTCAGCGTCTGCCACTGGTCGTTACAATGGGTACCGCTAACACGAGAAGCGCCAGGTTCTTCTGTCAAATGGATTTTGATAGTACCTGGTTCCATGAAGAATGCCGCATTGATTTCGTTCATGCTAGCACTATAGACCATGCAAAGAGCCGTTGAATCAACCTCGCCCAGGAGTTCGAATTTACCATCTTTAATGACGAGTGTGTCGCTGGGAACACCCGTTATCAAATCGCTGGTAACGAAGAGGGTGTCTCCATCGGGCAATCCTTCAACAGAACCTTTAATCTTGTAGCTGTTCGACTGGCATGATGCCAACAACACAGCACTAAATAATATACTGGCTAGAGATACTTTCATTATTGATGACTCTACGGACAGTTTCTGCAAAAAGGTCGGCCACACTTAGCTGTTTCACTTTGGCACAGCGCTGGGAGTAGGGGATAGAGTCGGTGAAGACAATCTCCTCAAGGGCCGAGTTCTGTACTCGTTCGCTGGCAGGACCACTCATCACACAATGTGAGGCACAAGCACGAACAGTCTTGGCACCTGCTTCCTTCATGATGTCTGCAGCTTTGGTAATTGTACCGGCTGTATCAACCATATCATCAATGATAACCACATTCTTTCCTTCAACTTCACCGATAATCTGCATGGATGCTACCACGTTGGCGCGTGCACGGGTCTTGTTGCAAAGAACAAGCGGACAGCCTAAGTATTTGGCGTAGGTGTTGGCACGTTTCGAACCACCCACATCTGGTGATGCAACGACAAGGTCCTCCAAGTGCAGGCTCTGCAGATATGGCAGAATAACGTTAGATGCATAGAGATGGTCGACGGGAACATCGAAGAACCCCTGAATCTGGTCTGCATGAAGATCCATTGTAATCACACGGTTCACTCCTGCTGCACTCAGCAAATCGGCCACCAGTTTGGCACCGATGCTGACACGGGGTTTGTCTTTTCTGTCCTGACGGGCCCATCCGAAGTAGGGGATGACGGCATTGATGGTGCGGGCAGAAGCACGCTTCGCAGCATCGATCATCAACAGCAACTCCATCAGATTGTCAGAGTTGGGGAATGTGCTTTGTACGAGGAAAATGTCTCGACCGCGAATACTTTCTTCATAAGACACAGCAAACTCGCCGTCAGAAAACTTGGTAATAACCAGTTCTCCCAGCGGACAACCAAGGCTTTGGCAGATTTTCTCTGCGAGGTACTTCGTGGCAGTACCAGAAAACACCATGTAGTTCTTATTGTTCATAGCTTATCCTATAGCTTTACGTAGTTTCAAAAAATGGTCAATCAGTGCCTGATAGTCCAGTTCCTGATGAATATTGAATCGATTCCAGAGGTCTCCGCTGATAACGATTCCCCCGAATCCTAAATCCTTGGCCATCTTGACATTGTCCAGGTTCATGCCTCCCAAGGCATAGACATGGCGGTCGATAAGACCACGACGTGATGCCTCCTTCAGCTCGTCGATAGTGAACGAACTCTTCTGGTCCGGCTCTGTCTGACTGTCGAAGATGTATTTCAGCAGCACATAGTCGGCATTCTTCTTAGCCTCCTTCAATAGATTCAGATGGGTGCATGTCCGACTGATATGACCTCGATATTTTTGGGGTGCCGGTGTGGACTCGTCATCAATGTGGATTCCGCGCAACTTATATTCTTCTTTGAGGTAGAAGTTGTCATGAACGGTAATCTTCGAGTAATAATCGTTAGGGAGCAATGTCAGCAATCGTTCTGAATAGATGGGTTCAGCTCCCGGCTTATACAGATGCAGATTGTCGAGTCCCTCCTCGAAGAGTGACGTCAGGATTTTATCTTCCTCCACGAAGAACGTGGGTTGTGTCATGAGAACGAGTTTCATGTCTCTTAGTTAGCTGATTCGAATTCTTTCAGGAAACGTACATCGTTTTCAGAGAACATGCGGAGGTCTGAAACGCGATACTTCAAGTTGGTGATACGCTCGACACCCATGCCGAAAGCATAGCCGCTGTACTCCTTGGAGTCGATGCCGCACTCTTCCAGCACATTCGGGTCTACCATACCGCAACCCAGAATCTCTACCCAACCGGTATGTTTGCAGAAACCGCATCCCTCACCGCCGCAGATGAAACATGAAATGTCCATTTCAGCACTGGGTTCTGTGAACGGGAAGTAGCTGGGACGCAGACGAATCTGTGTGTCAGGTCCGAACATCTCGCGGGCAAACGACAGCAGCACCTGCTTTAAGTCCGTAAACGACACGTTTTTGTCGATATAAAGTCCCTCTACCTGATGGAAGAAGCAATGTGCACGGGCTGTAATCGCCTCATTGCGATACACGCGACCTGGACAAATCACGCGGATCGGTGCCGTCAGCTTACCGTCTTCAGTATGCATGTGCTCCATCACACGGGCCTGTACACTCGAAGTATGCGAGCGCAAGAGAATATTTTTGGTGACGTCGTTGGGATGCTGCGAAACGAAGAAGGTGTCCTGCATGTCGCGGGCAGGGTGGTCGGCGGCAAAGTTCATCTTGGTGAACACGTGCAAGTCGTCCTCCACCTCAGGACCGTCAGCCAGCACAAAGCCCATGCGAGAAAAAATGTCGATAATCTCGTTGGTCACGATGGTCAGCGGATGACGTGTACCCATGGGAATAGGATAGGGGGTGCGCGTCAGGTCAATGCCGTCGCTTTCATCTTCCTGAGTATCAGTCTGTTCCTTTAATTGGTTAATCTTTTCCAGAGTCAGCTGCTTCAGCTCGTTGATTTTCATACCTACCGTTTTCTTCTCATCGGCAGCTACTGTGCGGAAGTCATTCATCAACTCGGAAATCAGTCCTTTACGACTGAGGTATTTCAAGCGTAGTTGTTCTACTTCTTCTGCGTTTTGTGCGCTTAGTGTCTGTACTTCTTTCAGAAGTTGGTCAATTTTATCAAGTATCATACTTTTATGTATAGAATTCTATTTCGCCTGCAAAAGTACTAAAAAAAATGAAGAATGAAGAATGAAGAATGAAAAATTTGCTGCCGCTAGAAATTATTTTGCATTATTTTCGCCATTTGCTCCTGCAACTCTTTTGCTTTCTCTGCGGCCACATCTGCAAAGTCCGCGCCGTTGCTGGCATAGATGATGCCTCGCGAGGAATTCACCAGCAGACCCACATCGCCTGGAATCATGCCGTATTTGCAAACCTCTTCCAGACTGCCACCCTGTGCTCCGACGCCGGGAACGAGCAGGAAGTGGTTGGGCACTACCTTTCGGATGTCCTCAAACATTTGGCCCTGTGTGGCACCGACAACATACATCATGTTTTCGTCGTTGCCCCATTGCTTCGAGGTTTTCAGCACCTTTTCGAAGAGGCGCTCACCCTGTGCATCTTCCATCAGTTGGAAATCATGGCTGCCTTTGTTTGACGTCAGCGCCAGCAGAATGACCCACTTACCCTCATAGCCGAGGAAAGGCGTCACCGAGTCCTCACCCATATAGGGAGCAACGGTCAGGGCATCGACCTGCGTGTCGCCTTCGAAGAAGCTGCGGGCATACATGGCCGAAGTGTTTCCGATATCTCCGCGCTTGGCGTCGGCAATGATGAGATGGTGGGGATGCTCCTTGTTGAGATGCTTAATCAGTGCATCGTAAGCCTGCAAGCCGGGAATGCCATAGGCCTCAAAGAAAGCCAGATTGGGCTTATAGGCTACGCAATAGGGAGCTGTCTTGTCAGCGATGATAGCACAGAATGATAGTAAGGTGCTGCTGATATACGAATTGTCATCAGACACCTTCGACCTTATGTAGTCGCGGCATGCTTGGGGAATCTTGTTTAAATCGGGGTCTAAACCCACGCAGAGAAACGACTGCTTCTCCTTGATTTGTGCTATCAGTTCTTGTCTGTTCATAATCTTTTAATCAGTTTAACAATGGATAGAATGACAAATCTTGAAACAAAGAATGTGATGAGCCATGCAATGAAATATTTCCATATAGGTTCATGCCATTCACTTGCAACAAAGGCTGCAATAAATACAGCCACGTAGTCGGGCCAACTGTTGACGAAGTGGGTCCATGTCCATTCTTTTTTAACTTCTTTCCAAAATCCCATAATTCAATTATAATTCTGTTTCTTTCATACGTTCTGCATTTTCAGCCACAGTCAGCGCATCAATCATGGGCTGAATGTCGCCACCGAGGAAGCCCTGCAGGTCGTGAGTGGTGTAACCGATGCGGTGGTCGGTGACGCGGCCCTGAGGGAAGTTATAGGTGCGAATCTTTGCTGAACGGTCACCTGTCGAGACCAGTGTCTTACGGCGTGAAGCAATGTCGTCCATATACTTTTGGTGCTCCTTGTCATATATAAATGTATACAGGCGCGAGAGAGCACGTTCCTTATTTTTCGGCTGGTCGCGCGTTTCCGTACACTCAATGAGAATCTCTTCCGTCTCACCCGTATTGGGGTTCTTCCACATATAGCGCAGGCGGACACCCGATTCTACCTTGTTTACGTTCTGACCACCGGCACCGGAGCTGCGGAAGGTGTCCCACTTGATTTCGCCCTCGTTGATGTGTACCTCAAACTTATCTGCCTCGGGCAGTACGGCAACGGTGGCTGCCGAGGTGTGCATACGTCCCTGCGTTTCGGTGGCAGGCACACGCTGCACGCGGTGAACACCGCTTTCATATTTCAGCGTGCCATACACGTCGGCTCCGCTGACGGCAAAGTCTATCTCCTTGAAACCGCCTACAGCACCCTCGCTGACGCTGGTGATACTCAACTGCCAGCCCTTCGAGTCGCAGTAGCTCTTATACATTTTGAAGAGGTCGCCGGCAAACAGGCAGGCCTCGTCGCCGCCCGTTCCTGCACGGATCTCCATCTGCACGTTCTTCGCATCCTCGGGGTCTTTCGGAATCAGGGCTATCTTGATTTCCTCCTCCAGTTTGGGCTGCAGGGCCTCGTTCTCAGCCAATTCCTCACGGGCCATCTCCTTCATCTCCGCATCGTCCTCGTTGGCCAAGATGTCCTTGGCTTCCTTGATGCTGTTCAGACAGGCAATGTAACGCTTGCGGGCATCCATGATGTCGCCCAGGTCCTTGTATTCCTTCGTCAGTTTCACGAAACGCTGTTGGTCGGCTATCACGTCAGGGTCGGTAATCAGCGTCGACACCTCCTCGAACCTCGCCTCCAGTCCGTCCAGTTTCTGTAGAATGCTGTTGCTTGTTTCTGCCATTTTTCTTCGTTGTTTTGTATTTGGACTGCAAAGGTAGTAAAAATTTTAGAGATATAAAAAGAATTAACGAAAAAAAGGTGACAAGCGAACAATACTTCACGGTGATGCCAGAGGGGAATCGCCGCAAGGTCGCGTTTCTAAGAAAGTAATCATGTGTTGTCAGTGGCGGCACATGAGTGCGAAGGGACAGGCGTTGCAGGTTCGCAGGTCGTCGGTGGGGACGAAGGGGACGTTGGGCGAGAAGATTTCTGTGATCTTTTCGTCCAACAGTTCGTTGAAACGCGCCGAGTATTGTGCGATGTCGCGAACGGGTTCGCTACCGAAACAGAGCGTGGGGTCGTAGTCATCGCCTCCGGCATGCTGGATGAACAGCAAGGCGGGGGAGACTTTGTAGTCAGGACGCTGACGACTGACGATGTCAGCATAGACGAAGGTCTGCAGGTAGTAGTCGGAGTGTTCGTGGATGTTTTCCGGTAGGAAAATGGCCTCGACATCAGCCATGGGTTTGGGCAGCTTGTTACTGGTTTTGTAGTCGACTACGCGGATGTACTCGTCATTAATGAGATCCAGACGGTCGATACGTCCACCGATGGATGATGGTGAGGTGAGAAGTGAGTGGTGAGTGGTGAGAGGACGCCTGACGTCGCATTCCAATCCGAGAATGGTGAAAGGAGCCAGTCGCTGGTCGATGGTGATGAGTTGTCGGAGGTAGTGGATAATGACCTCGCGGTTGATGAGGTGCAGTCCACGCTTCGGAGCACAGGGAATGATGCGGTGGAAAGCTTCGTCGATGGCACGCTCGATTTCCTGCTTCGACTTCAACAGGTGTTCGAGCAAGGACTTGTCGATCTGTCGGGGCAACTGCTTGTAGATGATGTCGGCCGCCTCGTGGAAGACGGTGCCGAAGATGCGGTTGTCGAGTTCCTGCTCGTCATCGGGCACTTCGGGTTGCTGGATGTCGGCAACATAGTGGTAGTAGAACTGCAGGGGACAGCGCATGTATTTCGTGATGGCCGTGGGCGAGAGGAGGGGGTGCTGTGTGGTGAACTGCGACTGCATGACCTGCAGGACGTGAGGCGTCTTTGCGATGGGTTCGGGGTGCCACTTCTGCACGGATTGTCCGGAGTGGAGCGTCTGTCGGATGATGGCGTGGGGACTTTCGACCATGAGTTGCAGCATGAAACGGCTCATCTCGCCGCGCTGGCCGTCCTCGGTAGAGCTGTTATAGAGAATGGTCACGTCGCCGGCTCTTTGCAGCAGGCGGTGGAAATAGTAGGCATAGATGGTGACCTTGTTGTCGATGGTGGTCAGTTCGTAGGCCTGTCGGATGCTATGGGGAATGAACGACGAGTCGTTGATGCCCCTGGGAATATTTCCCTCGTTGCAGGAGAGCAGCAGCACATGGTCGAAGTCGAGGTTGCGCGTCTCGAGGACGCCCATCACCTGAATGCCTTCAGCCGGTTCACCGTGGAAGGGAATGCTGGTTTGCTGGATGATCTGCATGGTCAGGCGCTGAAGGGTTGTCAGGTCTACCGTCAGGTCACCGCTTTGGCGCAGGTTCTCGATGCGGTTGACCAGCGTGTATGCCCTGAACAGCGACTCCTGGAATAGCGGGTCGCTGATATCTTCCTTACCATTCGTGGCCACTTCGCGCAGAATCTGCAACAGGGGCTGCTGGTCGTCGCTAATGTAACGGGCGTAGGGATGACGCTGAAAGATGCGCAGCATGCGGGGCGTGCGTCCCAAGAGCAGCAAATCGAAATGAATCTGGATGAGTGATGCCACAGGAGTCTGCGACAGGGGATAACCGGTGGTGACATTGACCTTGTCGACCTCGTCGGGCAGACAATGTACGACGGTTTGCAACAGGTTCTCGTTGCAGAGCACGATAGCCGTGCGGCGGCCGTCGTTCAGACGCTGTCGTTCGCGCAACCAAGTGCTGACATAGCGTGCCTGGATGTCCTCCGTGGGCGCAGAGATGAAACTGATGTCCTTGGGTATGACGAAGTTGCCATAGATGTCGGTCGAAGTGACGTCGAGTTCGTTGGGATAGTGTTCCAGATAGCGCCCGATGTACTGTCCGGCCTCGTGACGCTTCAGGTAGTAGTGGTCGAAATCCCAGTAGAAATGCGCCTTGCTCGCCTGCTTCAATTCGTCGAACAGCTGCATTTCGACCTTCTGTAGCAGATTAAAGCCCACGAACAGATAATGGTCGTAGGTTGAGAGGTGAGAGGTGAGAGGTGAGAGGTCTCTCTTTGAGAGTGTGGCGTTGCGAAGAGAAGTGACGACTTGACGGTAAAGGGCTCCTTCGTAAGCCAGATTCTGGGAGGCCAGACGACGGTTGAAATCGTGGTAAATGTCGGCAAAGTGGCTCCAGAGGCTGAGGAAACGTTCTTTCAGCTCGCTGTTGTGGTCTTCGGAGAAGTTGCTGAAGAAGCGGTGAAGCATCTGGCGCTGTTCGTCGGTAAGGTATGAAATGTCGTCGAGTTCATGGATGTCGCGCAGATTGGCAAAGACGCAGTCTGCATCGGCCATGTTCTTATCGATGTCGTCGAAGTCGGTCAGCAACAGTTGTCCCCAGCCGTAGAACTTGTCGAGCGTTTCCTGTGAACCGGTGCAAAGGCAGAACGACTTGTGGAGGTCGCAAACCAACTTGACGGGATCGGCAACCTGCACCTCTGTCTGCTGACGGAACAGTTCGCTGATGGTGATGCTGGCAGGGCTCCAGATGGGCTTTTTGGCGAGACGTGCCAGGTGTTCGTTCAGAAACAATGAGGCGCGCTTGTTGGGGAACACGACTGCCACGCGAGACAGATTCATGCCGTATTTGCTGAGCATGTCGTCAGCGACGTATTCTAGGAAACTCTTCATCTTCTCTAAACTCTAAACTCTCACTTCTTCTACCTTATTATTATATACATACCAGAGCCATCCCCGCACGTTGGGCATGTTCATCGAGCGAAGCAATTGCATGTACTCGCGAACCTGATCGAGATATTCCGGTTTGGGACGTCCGAACTTGAAATCGACAACATGGGTCTCATGACCGTCAGTCATCACGCGGTCGGGACGACGTTCCTGCATGTTGCCCTGACTGTCGACACAGAGAATGCTGCACTCGTTGAACAGTTGCCAGCGATTGGAGAACCAGTTCTTGATGCGTGGACTTTCCAGGCGTTTGCGCAACAGCGCAGTCACCTGTTCGGCTGTTATCTCGTCGTCATAGAGCACACCGTCGTGTTGCAGCTGTTGCAAGGCGTGGTCGATGTCAGCACTGGTGCGAATGGTGGAGAACACATTGTGGAGCACACTGCCTATCTTCATGTAGCTCATCTCCAGCTGTTCATCGTCGCCATCGATGAATTCACGGCTTTTGTTGCTCTGACGGAACTCGGTCTTCATGTCGAAACTCTCGATGCTGACGCATTGGGAAGTGACGGGCTGTAGGAACACGTTTTCCGATATCCGGGGATCTTGGTCCCCATGATCCGCGGTGTTGACAGACAGTTGTCCGTAAGAGAATGTTATCGGACGTTCTTTGTCGTCCATCCCTTCAAGGCTACTATCCTTGAGAGCCAGTTTCGGCAACACGCTCTCTATCAATGCCGTACGGCTGCCCTTGGCGTCGCGACGCCCCATGACAAAGAGGTTCCTGGATGCGCGGGTGAAGGCGACATAGAGCAGGTTCAGGTTATCAACGGTGGTCTGAAGATGCTCGTCGAGATAGTCGTGCTCATAAATGGTTCCCATCATCTGTTTGCCGATGTAGTCGATGGGGGCTATAGGCAATGCGTCGAATGGCGCTTCATGTGGTTGCAAGAAGAGCAGGTCGCTATGATCGAGTCGCCAGTCGCAGAACGGAATGATGACATTGTCGAACTCAAGGCCCTTGCTCTTATGAATGGAGAGTATGCGGATGCCGTCGGTGACAACGCTTTGAATCGTCTTGCTACAAATGGTCTCTTCCCACTCACGAACAAAAGCATCGATATCAGTGCTGTTGTCGAGTGAAAACTTATTCAGTTGGTCGTAGAACGTGCAGACATATGCGCTCTCTTCCTTGAGGCGTTCCAGCTGGAAAATGCTGAAGAGCCTTTCTGCCAGTTCGTAGAGCGACAGGTGGAGCAGGGCAGGGGCCTGCTGGAGGAATCCGTCAGGAAGCGAATCGTCGAGGGAGCGGTCTTTGATAAACAATTCGCTCTCGACAGTCTGGTTGCCTAATACCGAACGCTGATAGAGCTTGGCAATGGTGGCTTTGGCCAACAGGTCGTCAGGATGGGTAAGCAGGTGAAGTGCCTGGACAAGCAGACAGACGCTAACAGAAGCATCGAGCCGGAAAGCCTCGTCGCTGACAATACTTACACGAGGAATGTTTTCTCTGACATAGTCGGCTATCGCTGGAATGATGTTGTTGGTTCGTACCAAGATGGCAATCTCCTGTGGCTTCACCCCCTGATCCAGCAGCATGGAGATGGTGTCGGCAAGTTGGGCGAGTGACTCCGTCTGATAGTCTTTCGCGGGAAGCAGCGTGATGTTGACCAATCCGTTTTTATCACGTTTCTTAGGCACTTCCTGGCATACATCGGCATAGGCGTGCTGGAGTTGTTCAGCTCCGGCAGGGTAATGTTCGTATTGTGAATCGTATTCCTGTTTAGCGGCCTCGGTGAAGAACGCGTTATTGAACTCTATGATATGACGTTCGGAGCGGTAATTGGTCTTCAACGGCAGAATGTTCATCATCTCTTTATCACAAGAGAATTCCTGGTCAATGGCATTTAGGAGTCGCCAGTCGCCAGAGCGCCAGCGATAGATGCTTTGTTTGACGTCGCCCACAATAAGATTTTCGGTATCGACATGACTCATGCACTCTTGCAGCAAGACTTTGAAATTCTGCCATTGTACGGTCGACGTGTCCTGAAACTCGTCAATCATAATGTGTTCCAGACGGGTACCAATCTTTTCAAAGATGAATGGCGAGTCGCTGTCTTTGATGAGCGAGTGGAGCAACTGCTGAGTGTCGCTAAGCAAGAAACGGTTGGCTTCGTCATTCATCTCGCGTACCTTCTGTTCGATGCTGTCAAGGAGACGAAGCTGATTCAGGTGACGCAGGGTGAGATCGGCCGATTTGTACAGTTTCCACTGGCGGGGTTGTTCGGTAATGGCTTGCTGCAAAATGGGGATGAGGGTGGATTCTGCCAAGGCTTGTATAAAGTCAGCACGATGGCTTTTCTTGGTACTCCATTTGGAGGCGTCTAAGCAGTCTGTCACACGTGAGCCGATGATGCTCTCGTTGAAGATGCCATTCTGGAGCTTTCGGAAAAAACTGGCAACCCCGCTTTTCCCATAGCTAAGATCGGTGTCGGAGAGTCCCTCCGCTTCAAGGATGTCGAAGAAGTGGTCGCCGATTTCCTTCATGTGCTGTAAGGCATCCGAGCGAATCTGCCGCAGCTGACTCATGTAGTTGCTCAAGAAGTTCTTCTGGTGAATCAGCTTGTTCAGCTCACCGCTCTTTTCCTTGTAATTGTCGCGGAAGATAGTGCGCCCGAACTGTTTTACCTGTCCGATGATATTCCACGAATGGTTGTCGCCGATGGTTTCCATGATGTATTTCAGAATCCACTGCAACATGACGTCGGTATGAGTGAGCGAGTCTATCAGCTGGTCGACGGCCTGTTCTTCCACTTGAATGTCGTTCAGTCCGATTCGCAGATTCGCTGTCAGGTCGAGTTCGCGGGCCAGATTGCGAAGGACGCTTTGGAAGAAGCTGTCGATGGTCTCCACGCGGAAATAGCTGTAGTTGTGAAGCAGCTGATGAAGTGCTTCACCAGCCTGCTTGCTAACTTGCGACTCTGACAGTCCCGTAGCTTTGACAATGTGTTCCATGTAGTCAGAAGAGTCGGGCAGTTGTTTCCAGATGCCGTAAAGCTGGCTGAGAATGCGCATCTTCATCTCTTCTGTTGCCTTGTTGGTAAAGGTAACTGCAAGAATCGAGCGATAACTCATAGGGTTTAAGACCAGCAACTTGATATATTCTGTGGCAAGTGTAAACGTCTTTCCACTTCCTGCACTGGCTTTATATACGGTTAAAGCCTTCCTAATCTTTTGGTTTTGTTCTTGTTTCATTACCATCTGCTGAATAATTCAATGGTGAACATACAGCCGAATTCCTGAATCTTACCGCCAAGAAGGTTGGTGAAGATAGCTGTAGAGAAATAACGGTTTGTAAAACCATAACCCAATTCAAAATATGGTCTTGTGTGTGCAATGGACAGCGCACTGACATAGATTCGTTCCACTTCCAAGTATCTTCCTACCAGTGGCAGATAAGACAACAGCAGCATCGGACTGTCGTATGACATGTGTCCGCGTACATAGTAGTTGGATTGATTGTACCACATGCTGTTCAGCAACTGGAACTGTCCGGCCCAGTCGTCTTCCCAACCTGAAGGAAGGTTGTTGTCGCGGAAGTTGGCAAAGTCCACGAAATACCTGGTGTTGCGCCTCGTATAGAATCCCGTTCCAGCTCGCATATTGAGAACACGCATGCTAGGCAGTCGTTTCATATAGGATGCGTCGAACTCCCACCGTCGATAGTCAAGATTAGACTTGAATATGTTTTTGAGTCCCATCTCGAAGTTTGCGGTCAGAACTGGGCCATCGCGCCAAGGAGTCATCCTAAGTGTCAACATGGGGCCGAAGCTTCGAAATTCACTAGGCATCCCCACGTCTTCCATGAGTTGCGGATTCAACGACACACGGCGGTGGTACACCAGTCCGGTCATGATCTCCAACCAGTCGAAAGCCACAACATTGTTGATTGCCTGAATATACATGTCCTTGAAGTCGGGCATGTTGATGCTATCGCCAGCCCTGCGCCTGAAGTCCTCTGCCAGGAAATTGTTCGACGTATGGTTGCCGTTGGCCCATGTTATTTCTGCATAGCCATTGCGCTTGGGGTTATAGGTCATCCGTAGCGGAATGGTATAGAATATCTGATTGAGTTTGAAGTTGTAACCAAATTGCGGATTCAGGGTCAGATAGCGGTAAGCATTCCAACTGTATCGGAAACCGAGTTTTAGCTTGTAGCTGATACCGCGACTCTGACTATATCCCAGATAAAGCGGATTGAGCAAAGGTGAGAAACGCATGGATACTGCACCAATCTCCGTGCGGTTTCCATTGA
Organism: uncultured Prevotellaceae bacterium; assembly: GCA_902764705.1. Lineage (GTDB taxonomy): Bacteria > Bacteroidota > Bacteroidia > Bacteroidales > Bacteroidaceae > Prevotella. The sequence continues at coordinate 44,560 of CACWWZ010000009.1, forward strand.
TAAGGTTGTCACCGACAATGTCCCAGCCGACTTTCTTAACCCAGTTGCCGAAAGTATTCTTCTGCTGTTGTACTGTATCGACGGTAACAGTATCCCTATTGGCATTTTGGATACTGTCATAGCGGGCATAGATTTCCTGCTCACGATGGTTGAGTGGAATGGGGCGTAGCTCATCCATCAAATCCCGGTTCTTGACATTACAAAGAGAGTCGGGGAGTGTCCGAGGACAGTCATAGACCGTAGTGAAACTGGCTGTTACACGATTCCCTAGAAAGTTGAACATAGCATCGGTCGTACATCGCTTAGGAAGTCTGGAAGGCGTGTCGTCTTGGTTCATCTCAGCCGAAACCTTAAAGGAAAGCATGTCATATTCACCTTCCAAATCGACAGACTGCAACCTGCCCGTTAATGCGTCGACAGTAGCGAAGCCTTTTACTAACTGGGTGTTTTTCTTTCGGGGGGCAAAACGGATGACAGCCATATTTCCTTCCACTTCCCTGACTTTATAACGGTAGAGAAAACGGTTTCCTTTATAGAACGGTGACAAAACGCGGTCTGGATAGAGTGTGTCGTCATAGAAATCAGGGGTGCAGAATTCCAACATAGCAGGCATAGCAGTGCTCTGCCGGGGAATAGTGCCACATACTACCTGTCGCTTCATGTCGTACTCGTCGGCATCGCGGAATGAGAGCCTACAGTATGATTCTCCGACAAAATGACGGTCTCCGTCGGCAATGACATACATGGTTGGTACCAGGAATAACAGGGCATTACGACGGTCCATTCCAAAAGTGTAACGCATATAGACATTCTGTTCTGTGCCGTTGGCAGGAACAGTATAATTCCGTCTATAGCTCCATACACGGTTTAGCACCAGCGAGTCAACATTTCTCTTGGCAAAACAAATGCCGGGTATGAGAGTCATCATGCCCAGCATTATAGTTGTTATGCGTAGCTTCAGATTCACGACCCCAAAATTACGAAAAATATTTGGAGTCACAAAACTTTTAGCCTAAATATTTCATTAAGATGCGTGCATTGCCTGAATCACGGAGTTTAGCGATGCTCTTTTCGCGGATTTGACGAACACGTTCGCGGGTCAGTCCGAGCTGATCGCCGATCTCTTCAAGGCCCTTTTCATGACAGCCAATGCCGAAGCACTCGCGGATAATGGTAATCTCGCGCTCTTTCAATACCTTCTGGAGGACATTGTTCAGTTCAAGTGCCATTGACTCATGGTCGACATGGCGATCAGTACGAGAATCGTCACCAGAAGCCATCACATCGAGCATGCAATTGTCCTCACCATCCTGGAAAGGAGCGTCAATAGACACATGATGGCCATCTGCCATCATAGACTGTGAAATCTTCTCTTCATCAAGACTGGTAGCATCACTTAACTCCGAAATGGACGGATGACGCTGGTTCTCCTGCTCGAACTTGTTAATTTCATGATTAATCTTACTCAGCGAACCTACCTGGTTGAGTGGCAGACGAACAATACGGCTCTGCTCAGCGATAGCCTGCAGAATGCTCTGACGAATCCACCATACAGCATAGGAAATGAATTTGAAGCCTCGAGTCTCGTCGAACTTCTGTGCAGCCTTAATCAGGCCAATGTTACCCTCATCAATCAAATCAGTCAGCGTCAGTCCCTGATGCTGATACTGCTTAGCAACAGATACCACGAATCGAAGGTTTGCCGTCACCAGTTTGTCCTTAGCGCGCTCGCCTTCAGGACCACCTTTGCGAATTTTCTGAGCAAGCTCGATTTCCTCATCGATACTGATCAGTGGTGCACGACCTATTTCCACCAGATATTTATCCAGTGCTTCACTCGAACGATTCGTAATACTTTTCTGAATCTTTAATTGTCTCATCTTGAAATAACTTTCTTAAATCGTCTTAACTCCCTGATAATCAGGTATGTGTCATAAATATTACTTTTAAAAGCGGTGCAAAGTTACGAAAAAAAACGGCTCGTGGTACTCCGACAAGCCGTTTTTTTTCTTAAAAAACATTAAAGAGATATTTTACTGTTCTCTCGCCGCTGTTATTTTTTCTTTCAATTTATCCACATAAGCATCGATAGTTGCTACAGCCACAATGTTGACGACATCTCTTACCGAGGCTCCGAAATCAACGAAGTGAATGGGCTTGTTGAGTCCCATCTGTATCGGGCCTATGATTTCTGCGTCAGAGCCCAACATCTGCAGCATCTTATAAGATGAGCGGGCAGAAGTGAGGTTGGGGAAAATCAGCGTGTTTACTTTCTTTCCCTTCAGTCGTGTGAACGGATACTGTTCGTCGCGCAACTCGTCTTCGAGTGCAAAGCCAAGCTGCAGTTCACCGTCAAGGGGCAGATCGGGATAGCGTTCTTGCATATATTCTGTAGCATGCTTCACTTTTAAAGCACCTTGACTATGGCTACTGCCGAAGTTCGAGTGGCTAACCATTCCTACGACGGGTTTGTCGTTGAAGAACTTCACGCTCTTGCTGGCAAGCTTGGCAATATCGATAAGTGCTTCGGTATCGGGATCTTCGTTGACCAATGTGTCGGCAAGATAGAGAATACCGCGGGCGGAATTGATGATATGCATAGCAGCAAAGTGCTTGTACTGGGGTCTGATGCCAATGACTTCCTTTACAACTTTAATAGTATTCGAATATTTGGTGTACAGTCCTGTCAAGAAGGCGTCTGCCTCGCCAGTTTCAACCATCATCATTCCGAAGTAGTTACGTTCGAACATTTTGTCGTTAGCCTCCTGGAAGGTATAGCCTTCACGTTGGCGCTTCTCCGTTAGGATTCGGGCATAGCGCTCGCGGCGTTCTTGTTCAGAGGGATGACGCAGGTTGACAATTTCGATGCCGTCGAGATTCAATTCCAGCTTTTTGGCCAGTTTAGTAATGACTTCATCGTTTCCCAATAGAATCGGATAACAGATACCTTCTGCCTTTGCCTGTACAGCAGCTTTCAGCATAGTGGGGTGGACAGCCTCGGCAAATACCACACGCTGGGGATGCGAAGCGGCTGTAGCATATAGTTGCTGTGTGAGTTTGGTCTCCTGTCCGAGCAATACAGAAAGTGAACGCTTGTACTCATCCCAATTGTCAATCGTCTTGCGTGCTACACCACTTTCAATAGCGGCTTTAGCCACAGCGGCGCTAACCTCGGTAATCAGTCTTGGATCGACGGGTTTAGGAATGAAGTACTCGCGACCGAAGGTGAGGTTATTGACCTTATAGACATCGTTAACAATGTCGGGTACGGGCTGCTTGGCCAGATCGGCAATAGCATAAACAGCAGCAAGCTTCATCTCTTCGTTGATAGCTGAGGCATGAACGTCAAGAGCACCGCGGAAGATGTATGGGAATCCGATTACATTATTAATCTGGTTGGGATAGTCCGTACGTCCTGTTGACATCAGCGTGTCAGGACGTGCCTCCATCGCATCTTCATAAGAAATCTCAGGCACAGGGTTGGCAAGTGCAAAGATGACAGGATCCTTGGCCATCGTTTTTACCATATCCTTAGTAAGGACATTGCCTTTGGAAAGGCCTACGAAGACGTCAGCACCGTTAACAGCCTCTGCGAGCGTGTGTATGTCTGTGCGCTGCGTGGCAAAGAAGCGCTTTTGTTCGTTCAAATCCTGACGGTCGACACTGATGACACCTTTTGAGTCGAGCATGACGATGTTTTCTTTCTGGGCACCGATGGCCATATAGAGCTTGGTGCATGAAATGGCAGCGGCACCGGCGCCATTGACAACAATCTTCACTTTTTTGATGTCCTTCCCATTTACTTCGAGGGCATTTTTCAGACCTGCCGCAGAAATGATGGCTGTCCCATGCTGGTCGTCATGCATTACTGGAATATCGAGGCTCTTTTTCAGGCGTTCCTCAATATAAAAACATTCAGGAGCCTTGATGTCTTCCAGATTGATACCACCAAACGTTGGCGCAATTTTTTCTACAGCTTCGCAGAATTTTTCTGGGTCTTTCTCGTTGACCTCGATATCGAAGACATCGATGCCACCATAAATCTTGAAAAGCAATCCCTTTCCTTCCATCACCGGTTTACCACTCATGGCACCGATATCGCCCAAACCGAGCACAGCGGTACCATTTGAGATAACGGCAACAAGGTTGCCTTTGTCCGTGTACTTATACGCGTCATCTGGATTTTCCTGAATTTCCAGACATGGATAAGCTACACCTGGCGAATAAGCCAGCGACAAATCGGTTTGAGTACGATAAGCTTTGGTCGGTTTAACTTCAATTTTACCAGGACGGCCGGCCTCATGATATTCAAGGGCGGCTTCTTTGGAGATCTTTACCATTTTAATACTATATTATTAATTAAGTTTAGTTGTTTAAAATTCTGTGAACGACAGTGGCATCAGTTGTTTGATGCCGTCCACCACATATACACAGCGCTGTCCGTAGAGCAGGATGCGGACAGGATGGCGGAATCGGGTCTCTGTCTCGATGAGCACCTGACGGCACGGACCGCAGGGACTGACAGGAAGTTCAGTGAATACGCCCTCAGCATTTCTTGCAGCAATAGCCAGCATGGTGACGGGTTGATCAGGGTATTGTGCACCGGCAGCAAACAAAGCGGAACGTTCCGCACATATTCCTGCAGGAAAGGCGGCATTTTCCTGATTACAGCCGATGAAAGTTACCCCGTTCTGAAGTTTCAGAGCTGCTCCCACATGAAAATGAGAATAAGGTGAGTACGAACGGTTCGTTCCTTCAATAGCTAACTCTATCAACGAACGCTCTTCGGCGGTCAATTCGTCCATCTGTACCTCCAAAATCTGGGGTCTAATCTCTAATTCCTTCATAATCTTCTGATTTTTGTTGCAAATTTAATTATTTTTCTCTACTTTTGCAAAATAATTCAGGTTTTTATTCATGAAACGGATAATATTTTCTTTTTTATGCATGTTTGTAGCGTTCCAGACGGCCATTTCTCAGACTATGACATGGAATCAGCGCTATCAGAATTATTTCGACAAGTATAAAGACGTTGCTGTTGAACAGATGCTTAAGTATCGCATTCCTGCCAGCATAACGCTTGCGCAGGGCGTATTGGAGTCTGCTGCTGGCAACAGCGAATTGGCAACAAAAGCAAATAATCATTTTGGCATCAAATGCAATGGTTGGACGGGTCGTAAAAGTTATCACGACGACGATGCTCGCAACGAGTGCTTCAGAGCTTACGACAGTGTATATGAGAGCTATCAGGACCATTCTGTTTTTCTGACGACCAGCAAGCGCTATAGCAACCTGTTCCAGTTGAAGTTAACCGATTATAAAGGATGGGCAAGAGGGTTGAAAGCTTGTGGTTATGCTACTAGTCCTACGTATGCTACCAAGCTCATAGAAATCATTGAACTTTATAAGTTGTATCAATATGACACAGCTAAACATTTTGACAAGTTCCAGGCTCAACAGGTTAAGGGTGGTGACAGTCGGCAGATTTATGCCTTTAACAAGAACTATTATTTAAAAGCCCGTCGTGGAGATACTTTCCGCAGTCTGGCTAAGGAAGTGGACATCTCTTATCGTAAGCTTGCCCGATATAATGAACGCGATAAAAACGATGTGCTGGAAGAGGGTGAAATAGTATGGTTGAAAAAGAAACAAAACAAAGCTCCCAAGAACTATAAAGGTTGTTTGCATTATGTAAAGAACGGAGAGTCAATATATTCTATTTCACAACTTTACGGAATAAAGTTAAAGAAACTCTATAAGCTAAATAACTTACCGCCGACCTATCAAATTCGAGTAGGTGATGCGCTCCGAGTGAGATAGTTATTCTGCAAACAATTTGTTCATGAAGTCAGTCAGGTCCTTATCAAGGCCCTTCATCAGTTCTTCGTCGATGATGACGGTATCGTCGTCGACGACATAGAGCTCTTCCAGGTTCTCGTGGTCTTCGTCTTCAAGGACAAAGGAATAGGGCTTCAGAATCGACATGCTCTCAATCTGCTGCTGATACTTGTTCAGCGCCGTGCGTAATGTGCTGGCCACATCTGCATAAAATGTGTCATCCTTGTTGTCAATCCATTGTTCCACAATACAACGGTTTATCTCGTTGTCGTCATCGTCGAATGCAACCAGTTCACCAGTTTCCTGGTTTACTCTTAAGTGAATGTCAGTCAGTATGCTGGCTTCGTCCGTCTGTGGAAATTTGTCTGCCACTTTACGAATGGCACGCTCCACTTCTTGTAGGGTTTGTTCGTTTGCTTTCATCAGTTATCGCTTTTAACGGCGCAAAAGTATGAAAAAAAACAGATAATTGCAAACGATTACGATTATTTTTTTAAAATTTTCTTAATTCTTAATTCTTAATTCTTAATTTCTTTGTACCTTTGCAAAAGAAAATACCAACTCTAGATTGCAAACTAATGAGTACTAAGATAAGTCATTCGGGGGTTATTGAACGGATATCAACTGGTCAGGTGCAAGTGCGCATTGTCCAGACATCAGCCTGTGCTGCGTGTAAAGTGGCCAGCTATTGCAATGCCGCCGAGTCTAAGGAGAAACTCATTGATGTGTTTTGCGACACCTCTTCCTGCAACTATCAGGTCGGCCAGCAGGTGACCGTCATGACGTCCGGCGCAGTGGCCGCAAAGGCCCTGCTGTGGGGCTTCGGACTTCCTTTCGTCTTCTTGGTTTCCGTTCTGGTCGTTGTGTTGCTGCTTACATCCAGCGAGGGCCTTGCTGCCTTATGTGCGCTGGCGGCTCTTATTCCTTATTATTTTGTGCTGTGGCTGTTGCGCGACCGCATGCGCGACGAACTCAGTTTCCAGATAGTGACATCATAATAAACTAAAACAAATAAACAAAAAAAGTAACTTTATGAATTTCATTTTGATTGCAGTATTAGTGCTGGGTGCCATCGGATTGATTGCCGCCCTCGTGCTGTACGTCTGCTCCAAGAAGTTCTACGTTCACGAAGACCCGCGTATTGCACAGGTTACCGAACAGTTGCCTGGGGCAAACTGTGGCGGATGCGGCTTCGCTGGATGTGGCGGTCTGGCTGATGCCCTCGTCAAGGGTGCCGACGCCGGAAGCCTCGAAGGACTGATGTGTCCTGTGGGCGGACAAGAAGTGATGGGGAAAGTGGCCGACCTTCTTGGAATGGCCATTGCCAATGGTGATCCGAAGATTGCCGTTGTACGTTGTAACGGCACCTGTGCCCTTCGTCCCAAGATTGCCGAGTACAGTGGTTTGCGCACCTGTGCTGCCATGAACTCGTGCGGTGCCGGCGAGACGGCATGTGGCTTTGGCTGTCTGGGCTGTGGCGACTGTGTGGCTGCCTGCCAGTTCGATGCCATCCATATGAATCCTGAGACGGGACTTCCTGAGGTCGACGAAGAGAAGTGTGTCGCTTGCGGTGCCTGTGTCAAGGCCTGTCCGCGTGGTATTATCGAGCTGCGCAAGAAGGGCCCGAAGGGTAGGAGAGTGTTCGTCTCCTGTGTCAACAAGGACAAGGGCCCTGTTGCCATGAAGGCTTGTAAGGCTGCTTGTATCGGCTGTGGCAAGTGTGAGAAGGAGTGTAAGTTTGGTGCCATCACCGTCGAGAACAATGTGTGCTACATCGACCACGAGAAGTGTCGCTTGTGCCGCAAGTGTGTCGAGGCATGTCCCACGAAGGCCATCCACGCCGTGAATTTCCCGGCACCCAAACCCAAACCGGAGGTTAATGTGCCCGACGGTTCTGCCGTCGGGGATAATGTTGAACCCAAAGCAAAGGAGGACCAAGCATGATGAACGCAAGAACATTTAGGATTGGTGGTGTCCACCCTGAGGAGAATAAGCTGTCGCACGATGCTGTGACGCAAGTTGCCGCTTTACCGAAGCAGGCCATATTTCCCCTTTCTCAGCATATTGGTGCCCCTGCGAAACCTGTTGTCCAGAAGGGCGACAAGGTGAAGGTCGGTACGCTGATTGCCGAGGCTGGAGGATTCGTTTCCGCTCCTATCTTCTCGTCTGTCAGCGGAACGGTGTTCAAGATCGACACCGCTATCGATGCCACCGGTTATCGCAAGCCCGTCATTATTATCAATGTTGAGGGTGACGAATGGGAAGAGAACATCGACCGTTCCGACAAGCTGGAACTGGTGAAAGACCATCCCGAGCTGACTCCCGAGGAGATTGTTACCCGCATCAAGGATGCCGGCGTCGTGGGTATGGGCGGTGCCTGTTTCCCCACCTTTATCAAACTCACTCCCCCGCCCACAGCAAATGCCGAGTGTGTCATTATCAATGCCGTAGAGTGCGAACCCTATATCACTGCCGACTACCGTCTGATGATGGAGCATGCCGACGAGATTCTCGTAGGTCTTGAGTTGTTGATGAAGGGTGCCAAAGTCACCAATGGCTATATTGGCATCGAGACCAACAAGCCCGCTGCCATCGAACTCCTTACCAAGAAGTGCGCTGAAGTGTTCGGTGCTTCGGAATACACCGTCGAAGTCGTTTCCCTGAAGCAACGCTATCCGCAGGGCGGTGAAAAACAGCTGGTCGATGCTGTTATCCGCCGTCAGGTGCCTGCACCTCCCGCAATCCCTGTCAATGTCGGCGCTATCGTACAGAATGTCGGTACGGCATTCGCTGTCTACGAGGCTGTGATGAAACACAAGCCCCTGTTCGAGCGCTATACCACCGTGACGGGCAAGCGTCTTCAGACTCCAAGCAATTTCCTGGTTCGCATGGGAACTCCCATGAAGGATCTCATTGATGCCTGTGGCGGCATGCCCGAGGGCGACAACAAGCTGCTCGCTGGCGGTCCTATGATGGGTAAGGCGCTGACCAGCATCGAAGTGCCTATCTGCAAGGGTACCAATTCGGTGACCATCATCTCTGGCGACGAGGCTGTCCGCAAGGAGCCGCAGCCCTGCATCCGCTGTGCCAAGTGCGTCAGCGCCTGTCCGATGGGCTTGGAGCCCTATCTGCTGGCTAAGCTGGCTGCTGTCAAGAACTGGGAGCGTGCCGAGCACGAGGATGTCGTCAGCTGTATCGAGTGCGGCTCGTGTCAGTTCACGTGTCCTGCTCACCGCCCGTTGCTCGACAACATCCGTCAGGCTAAGAGTACAGTTATGGGCATTATCAGAAACAGAAACGCTAAGAAATAACAACAACGGATTAAACGGATGGCATGGATTTAAAAGCTAAAAACAATCCGTTTAATCAGTGAAATCTGTTGTAGAAAAAGAAATCATATATGGGAAAATTAATTGTATCACTTTCACCTCACGCACACGGAACGGACACCGTCGAGCGCAACATGTATGGCGTCATTATCGCCCTGCTGCCTGCCCTGCTCGTGTCGTTCTATTTCTTTGGCATCGGTTCTGCCATTGTCTGTGCGACGAGTGTTGCGGCCTGCGTACTCTTCGAGTGGGCCATCAATAAGTTCATGCTGAAGAACGAGCGCACAACGATCTGTGACGGTTCTGCCATTCTCACGGGTCTGCTGCTTGGTATGAACCTGCCTTCAAATCTACCCATCTGGATCATCATCATTGGTGCTTTGTTTGCCATTGGTGTAGGTAAGATGACTTTTGGTGGCCTGGGTAATAATCTCTTCAACCCAGCATTAGTAGGCCGTTGTGCATTGCTCGTGGCCTTCCCTGCACAGATGACCACATGGCCGAAGATTGGACAACACTGGGCCTATCTGGATGCAGAGACAGGTGCCACACCGTTGACCATTATGCAGGACGCCATCAAACACGGCGATGCCAGCATCCTTGAAAAGCTGCCTTCGTCACTCGACCTCTTCATCGGCAATCATCCCGCCGGGGGTGGTGCGCTGGGTGAAATCTGCGCCCTGGCGCTGCTTTTGGGTCTGGCCTACATGCTGTGGCAGAAAATCATCACCTGGCACATCCCCGTATCTATTATCGGCACGGTATTTGTTTTCAGCGGACTCATGCATCTGGCTAATCCCGTCTATGCCGATCCCGTCAGCGTCTGTCTCTCGGGTGGTCTGATGCTCGGTGCCATCTTCATGGCCACCGACTATGTCACCTCGCCGATGACTGCCAAGGGCCAGCTCATCTATGGCGTCGCCATCGGTGTGCTCACCGTTGTCATCCGCAACTGGGGTGCCTATCCTGAAGGTATGTCGTTCGCCATTCTCATTATGAATGCGTTCACACCGCTTATTAATAATTATGTGAAACCCACGCGCTTCGGTGAAGTGCCGGCAAACAAGTAGTTAAGTAGTTAAAGAAGTTAAGTAGTTATGAAGAAATTAGAATCATCTTTGACTAATATGGTGCTAGTACTCACGGGAGTAGCAGTCATTATGGGTGGCATCCTTGCTTTCGTGAACCATCTCACCGAAGAACCCATTACTGCCCAGAAGGAGAAGGCGCTGGCCGACGGCATCAAAACTGTCATGGCTTGCAAAGATTTAGTCGTTGCTAAAACCGATGAGGTCAAGCAGAACGATGACAAAGGCAAAGAACTCACCTATACCGTTTATGAGATACAGGACTCCAAGGGTAATGACCTTGGCGCTGCAGTAGAGTCGTCCACGTTGGGTTTTGGCGGTGCGCTGAAAGTACTTGTGGGCTTCGACCTTGAAGGAAAGATTCTGGGCTACACACTACTCGAACATGCTGAGACACCTGGACTCGGTGCCAAGGCTGACAAGTGGTTCCAGAAGGGGCAGAAGGGCGATATTATCGGCAAAGATCCCCAGGAGCCTCTGACAGTATCGAAAGACGGTGGACAGGTTGATGCTATCACGGCCTCGACTATTACCAGCCGTGCTTTTCTGCTTGCAGTCAATAATGCCTACAAAGCTTACAAGGTTACCCCTGCTGCTGATGCAGAGACAAGTGCCACGAAACAAGTAAAATAAGGGAGGGAAAAAGTATGAATTACATCAATATCATCAAGAATGGCATCGTTAAGGAGAACCCTACGTTCGTCCTGATGCTTGGTATGTGTCCCACGTTGGCCACCACCACTAGTGCTAATGGTGGTCTGTCGATGGGCTTGGCAACGATGGCTGTGCTTATCTGCACCAACGTCGTGATATCTTGTCTGAAGTCTGTGACCCCCGACAAAGTGCGTATTCCAGTCTTCATAGTCGTCATAGCAGCCTTTGTCACCATCCTGCAGATGGTTATCAAAGCCTATTTGCCTGATGTCGACGCTGAGCTGGGATTGTTCATTCCACTTATTGTGGTAAACTGTATCATCCTCGGTCGTGCAGAAGGCTTTGCTTCTAAGAATACACCCCTTGCCGCGCTGTTCGACGGCATCGGTATCGGACTGGGCTTCACCATCGGACTGACGCTCCTCGGCATCTGCCGCGAGCTGTTGGGCTCTGGCAGTATCTTCGGTTTTACCCTCCTGCCAGAGACCTACAACATCCTGCTCTTCGTACTTCCTCCGGGAGCTTTCATTATGTTGGGATTCCTCATCGCTATTGTGAATAAACTTAGAAATGCCTAGGACATCTTAGGAAATCCTAGATAAAACAAAAAGATTATGGAATATATATTGATTTTCATTAGCGCGATATTCGTCAACAATATCATTCTGTCGCAGTTCCTCGGCATCTGTCCGTTCCTCGGCGTTTCGAAGAAGATAGACACCTCGCTGGGTATGTCGGCAGCTGTCGCCTTTGTTATGACACTGGCAACTATTGTTACCTGGCTTGTCCAGACCTATGTGCTGAATGCTTTCGGATTGGAGTATCTGCAGACTATCGCTTTCATCCTTGTCATTGCCTCGTTGGTGCAGATGGTCGAAATTATCCTTAAGAAGGTCTCTCCGGCCCTTTATCAGGCCCTGGGCATCTTCCTGCCGCTCATCACCACCAACTGCGCAGTGCTCGGTGTTGCTATTCTGGTCATCCAGAAAGACTTTAACCTCTTGCAGAGCGTTGTCTATGCCTTCTCTACGGCTATCGGTTTCGGACTGGCGCTGACCGTTTTCGCTGGCATGCGCGAGCAACTTGAGCTTGTCAACATTCCCAAGGGCATGCGTGGTATGGCCATCGTCATGCTCTCAGCTGGCCTTCTTTCGCTGGCCTTCATGGGCTTCTCCGGAGTCGACGGTGGTCTTAAGGTCCTTTTCGGACTGGATTGATTCGGATGAGTGAAAAGACAATAAGTAAAGGGAGTTCCGTGAGAACTCCCTTTATTGTTTGTTTGGAATAAATTTGTTTGTTTGTGTTCTGCGGCCTTATGCTTCAGGAATTACAGAAACTACGCTCTTGTCGCGCTTGCCCTTGTGGAACTGTACAGTTCCGTCAACAAGTGCATACAGCGTATCGTCTTTACCCATAGCCACGTTGTTGCCTGCGTTGTGCTTAGAGCCACGCTGGCGAACGATGATGTTACCTGCAACAACCTTCTGACCTCCGAAAATCTTAACGCCAAGTCGCTGAGCTGCTGACTCGCGTCCGTTCTTAGAACTACCTACACCTTTTTTATGTGCCATAATGTGTTCCTCCTAGATTTTAAGCGATTACTGATTTAACTTCTACCTGGGTGTACTGCTGACGGTGACCGTTCTTCTTGCGAGAGTCCTTACGACGCTTCATCTTGAAAACGATAACCTTCTCACCCTTTACCAGTGGATTAACCACCTCACATACTACCTTTGCACCGTCTACGGTGGGTGCGCCTACCTGTACTGAACCTTCATTGTCGACAAGCAGTACCTTGTCGAATTCAACAGTTTTACCGGCTTCCACATCCTTCATGTGGTTGATGAAGAGCTTCTTTCCCTGCTCAACCTTAAACTGCTGACCGTTGATCTCTACAATTGCGTACATTGTTGTTTATTAATTGTTTAACGGGTTTTTCCGCATGGCGTGTCGCTTCGTGCAACAGCTTTATTGAGCCACCACGGACTAAATCGGGCGCAAAGGTACTAATTTTCTTTGAACTTTGAACTTTGAGCTTTGTACTTTATGATAAAATTTAATATAATTTAACTTTTTTGGGGCTAAGAAATAATAAAGCGGTGACCCTCACAGGCAACCGCTCTATATCTTCAATAGGTATTAGTCCTTTTAAGGTAAAAAGATTGTTTTCAGGATAACGTCTGCAAATTTACGAACTTTTTTGTTAACTCACAAACTTTTTATCAACAAAATGAAAAAAAAAGTGCTGTGCCCCCACACAATTTTCAAAAGTCAATAAAAAGTTAATAATTATGTGCGTAAACGTTTGAAAAATTGATTTATCTTAATAAAATGCCTATTTATCGTATTTCAGACAAAAATCCTCATAAATGTGGATTGCGGTTTGAAATGAAAAGCAGTACCTTTGCACTCGAAATCAAATTATGAACAATATATGAAGTTTAAATGCTATTTGTTGTCCTTGACCTTTGCCCTTGCTTTGCAGACACAAGCCCAAAGGCAGAATGATATGAGGAAAGCAGTGGAATACCTGGCGTCACAGGAACTGGGGGGCCGCTATCCTGGCACGCGTGGTGATACCCTCGCCTCGAATTTTATCACCAAGCAACTTCATAAGCTGAAGTTCAACCCCATTGTTAAGGGGAAAAAAGACAAGGGCTATTATCATGATTTCACATACGGCAAGGAAGTGGAGCGAACCACCCATAACATCATCGCTGTGCTTCCTGGAATAGACAAGCGTCTGAAGAACGAATACATTGTTGTTGGTTCACACTACGACCATCTAGGGCTTGGAGGTAAGAATTCCGGTTCACGTCGTCCTGACACTTTGGGTGTACATCCAGGTGCTGATGATAATGCCAGCGGTGATGCCGTGGTTCTCGAACTTGCTAAATATTTTAAAAAGGTACGCGCGAAGAGGAGTATCATCTTCGCTTTCTTTGGTGCAGAGGAGCAGGGGCTTGTCGGCTCAAAAGCTTTTCTGGAGTGGATGAAGCAGAATGATGACAAGCGCATCAATCTCCCGAAGGATAAAAATGGTATTGTGGCTATGGTTAATCTCGATATGGTGGGACGAATGCGCGACAATGCCATGAGTGTCTCTGGTACGGGCACAAGCAGCACATTCAAGGCGATGGCTGAGCAGGTGGCCGAACAGACTCACCTGAACATCAATTGTACGCCTGACGGCTATGGTCCCAGCGATCAAGCCTCGTTCGTCGCTGCCGATATTCCTGTGCTCTTCCTTACTACAGGTGGTCACATGGAGTATCACACCCCTGACGATGTGCCTTCTACCTTGAATTACGATGGTATGCAGCAGACCTTGGCGTTCTCGCAGGAACTGATTACCCAATTGGCAAACATGCCTGAGACACCTGATTATATCAGCGTGCCCAGTAGCAACACCATGAAGCATGCGAAATTCAAGGTCACCTTAGGCTTGATGCCTGATGTCATGGGGACAAGCCGTATTCCTGGTCTTCGTGCTGATATTGTAGTGGCAGGAAAACCTGCCCATGAAGCTGGTATCCGTAGTGGTGACATCATTCAGGAAATCGATGGTAAGCCCGTTAAGGATATGAATGAATACATGGAACGCTTGTCGGAACTTGAGCCTGACACCACTATTCCCGTGAAGGTGCTTCGAGGCGAAGAGTTGATCACGTTCCAAGTTTACCTTAAACCCGCAAAGAAATGAAGAAATCTGTCTATTGGTTGTTGGCGATTGTCATCACGTTGGTATTGAGTATCTACCAGCGCATGACGGGTCCTACTTATCCCAAGCGTATAACTGTGGAACTGACAGGGGAGAGTTATAAGATAAAACTGCCCAGAAGTGGTGTGCAGCACGATGAGATGGTGACACTGAAAGGCATTCCTTCTGATGTCAGCTCACAAATCCATTATTGTCGCTATCCTTCGGCTGATGAATATACCACAGCAGATTTCGTTTGGGAAGACAGCGCGTGGCAGGCCGTCTTACCCGTACAACCCGTTGCAGGAAAGCTACAGTATTACATCACTGTTGACGGAAAAGACTATCTGAAAGATGAGCCCGTCGTGATACGGTTCCGCAACGATGTGCCTGCCAGTATTCTGGTGCCACACATCATGTTGATGTTTGCTGCCATGCTGTTTGCCGTCTATACGTTCTTGCTGGTCGTGACGCGTAGGAAATACAGCCTTTGGCTGAAGATTACCATAGGTACTTTATTCGTGGGAGGTTTCATTTTGGGTCCCCTTGTGCAGCATGCGGCATTCGGCCCTTGGTGGGCAGGATTCCCTTACGGCACAGACCTTACCGACAACAAGACCCTCATCTCATTCCTGTTCTTTATCGTGGCGCTTGCTACCTTGAGGTGGAAGTACAACAAGTGGGTGGTCGGTCTGGCGGTATTGGTGATGATAGTCATTTTCAGTATTCCCCACAGCACCTACGGGTCAGAGTATGATTATACAACACAACAATTAAAAAGATAAATAATTAAAAAGGTAAAAAGATGAAATTCAAGAGTTTAATGACAATGGCGTTGGCTATGGCGGCCTTCGCAGTGAGTATGAGTTCATGTGGCAGTGATGATGATGAGCCTGAAGTGGCTGTCGCTGATCAGGTCGTAGGTTCCTATACAGGTACTGAGGTCCTCACAGTGATGGGAGAGGCTGATGAGAGTACTGAATCATTTGAGTTTACTAAAGCTTCAGACGTGTCTGTTGACGTGACTCTTCCCAAATATGGTGAGGGCATGATGACGGTCCCTGCACTTCCTGTGAGAGGTATCCTGCTGACCCAAAGTGGCAATACCATTACCGGCAAACTTGCTAAGTATGAGGGTACAGTGAAAAGTGCCGATGGGTCGGATAAGGCCTATACTGTGAGTGATCTCACAGTCATATTCAGCGACAAGACGGTTGTCGTGACGTTTACGCAGAAGTACGGTAATATGCCCTTTGCCTTTGAAGGTCAGTTTACAGGTGTAAGGAAGTAAGTGGTGACAGCGTATTTGACGAACAGAATCTCACAATTCCTTTTAGCAGGCGTGGCGTTGGCTATGCCTGCTATCCCTCTCTCTGCACAGTCTTTCCGCGACTCTGTAGAGCTTGAACCGGTTGTCGTAACGGCTTCACATTCGCCAAAGACGCTGAAGGATGCCCCTGTCGTCACTCGTCTAATCACGCTTCACGACATCAAAATTACCGATGCCACCAATATTCAGGATATGCTGACGCAAGAGATTCCGGGCTTGGAGTTCGGCCTGGCGATGAGTCAGGAGACATCGCTAAACATGGGTGGTTTTGGTGGCAATGCCGTGCTCTTCCTTGTCGATGGCGAGCGTATGGCAGGCGAGACGATGGACAATGTCGATTACAACCGACTGAACCTCGACCATGTAGGACGTATCGAGATTGTGAAGGGTGCTTCGTCGGCCCTCTATGGCTCCAATGCCGTAGGAGGCGTGGTCAACATCATCAGCCGCGAGAACTTGGAGCCCTGGACTGCCAATGTCAATTCGCGCTATAACTCCTTCGGACATGAATGGCGCAACGGAGCCGGTTTCTCTTTTAATACGGAGAAGTGGAACTCCCAAACCAGTTTCCAACATACCACAATCGACCCTGTTGACCTGCCCAAGCCTTACTCTTCCGAGGAGATTGCCATCGAACTGTTGAAGAAGGCACAAGGCTTACCCTACGACGAGTCCGTACTGAATGATGACTCCTACCTGAGCCGTCTCTATGGACAGAAGACCTACAACGTCAAGGAACGACTCACATGGCGTGTTTCCGACAAGCTGACGCTGATAGGGCGGGGAGGCTATTTCTTCCGCACCAGCGAACGCGACACTTACGACTATCATTTCAACGGATATAGTGCGGGATTGAAGGGCAGGTATGCCTGGGATTACGCCCGTCATCTCGAACTGTCGTACGCCTACGACCAGTACGACAAGGCCAACTTCCTGCCCGACGGCACTCGTACCCACGATCACGACTACAGCAATCGGCAACATGTGGCCCATGCGCTCTACCACCATTCGTTTGGTAAGAATAGTCTGATCCTTGGTGCCGACTACATGCACGACTATTTGTCCACCTATCAATTTGTTGACAACACCAGCCACGCGCAGGATAATATCGACGGCTATGCCCAGTTCGATTGGAATATCACCGAGCGGCTGAATGTCGTGGGTAGTGTTCGCTACGATTATTTCTCAGCCTCTGCACAGAAGGCCTTTACAGAGCGCCTTGCCGTAGTGTATAAGTTTCCGTGGATGACCTTCCGCGCCAACTATGCCAGTGGTTTCCGTGCACCCACGCTGAAGGAAATGTATATGCACTTCGACATGGGCAATATGGGCTATCTGCTGCGAGGTAATCCCGACCTGAAGCCCGAGAAGAGCCATAACTTCAACATCGCCGTCGAGCGGACGAATCGCATCCGTAACAGTGGGTTCGTGGACGGACGCTACAACTTTACCCTCATGGGCTACTGTAACATCTTCGACAAGCGCATCACTACCATCGACGGCGGTACATACGAGGGTATGGAAAGTGCGCTCTATTGGAATGAAGACGGCATAACGGTTTGGGGCGTGGATTTCAGTATGGGGCACGTCTGGGATTGTGGTTTCTCGCTCAAAGTAAACTATACATGGATGAAGGAGACTGGCAAAGTCTATTACTCCGACTTCTACCAGCCACGTTCACACTCTATGACTTGGCGAGTGGGCTACGACCATCGCTTTTCGCGCCACTATGCCCTTGACGCAGCACTTTCAGGACGCTATCAGGGCAAGCCACAATCAGGTCGCAAGGATGTTGATCAGGGTTACACCATTTGGAAACTCATGCTCCAATACCACGTCTGGCACGGTGTAACCGTCATCACAGCCATTGACAACCTGTTTAATTATAAGCCTAAGTCCTATTATTATTGTTCTCCATTAACCACAGGGACATCCTTCAGCGTTGGCTTGTCTGTCGATTTGGATAAGATGTAATTATCTTGTTGGTTTTTTGTTTTCAATTAAATATTATGATATTTGTTAAAATCGTTAAAATTAACGGAAATAATTAACGAAAAGGCTTCTTCATAACGAGAATAATACTATATTTGCACTCGTTATGAAGAAGTCTACTATTTGGACCATTGCGATCATTATGGGATTTTCATTCCTGGCGCTGCTCTATCTTCAGTTCTCCTATGTTGAGGAGATGGTTAAAATGAAGAAAGAGCAGTTCGACGAGAGTGTGAATCGTAGTCTCTATCAGGCCTCTCACAATCTGGAGGTGAACGAGACTTCTCGCTATTTGGAAAAAGATGTCAAGGAAACCGAACGTCGTGCTTTTCAGCAAGACTCCGTGTTCAGCGATGGACTCGGCTCTATCAAGCACTCCCATCAGTTTGCTGTAGCTGCCGACGACGGAACCGTGTATTCGTCATTCCAATTAAAGACCTTCGAGATGAAACCCTCGTCGATTCCCAAGGCCATGATTCTGCGTAAGGACAAAAACTCGTTAGTGGATGCCGCTAAGTCCATGCAGGAGATTGTCCGCAATCGTTATGTCTACCAGAAAGCCCTGCTCGACGAGGTAATCTATAACATCCTATATACTGCTAGTGACAAGCCTCTGAATGAACGCATCAATTTCCGCATGCTCGACAACGACATTCGTGAGCAGCTGGCCAACAACGGCATCAATATGCCCTATCACTTCACCGTCTCTACTGCTGACGGACGCGAGGTGTACCGCTGTCCTGACTATACTGACGAAGGAGAAAGATACGCCTATACCCAGTACCTTTTCCGCAACGACCCCCAATCGAGGATGGGTTTGCTGAAGGTCCATTTTCCGGATATGAGTAGCTACATTTTCTCCAGTGTGAGCTTCATGATTCCCAGCATCATTTTTACGATTGTACTGTTGATTACTTTCCTGTTTACATTGTTTGTAATCTTCCGTCAGAAGCGTTACACGGAAATCAAGAACGACTTTATCAACAATATGACCCACGAGCTGAAGACTCCTATTGCATCTATCTCGCTGGCTGCCCAGATGATGAACGACGAGAGCGTTCCTAAGACGGAGCAGATGACCAAACACCTGGGAAGCGTCATTGGAGAGGAGTCGAAGCGTCTGCGTTTTTTGGTTGAGAAGGTACTGCAAATGTCGATGTTCGACAAGAAGAGCGTAGTATTTAAGCGCAAAGAACTCGACCTGAATGAGATGGTAGATCAGATTGCCCAGACATTCTCCCTGCGTGTAGAACATACAGGCGGAAAGATATACACAGAGATAGAAGCTGTTGATTCTGCCATCTTTGTTGACGAGGTGCATTTCCAGAATGCCATTACCAATCTGATGGATAATGCGGTGAAATACCGCAAGCCCGACGAGCCGTTGGACATTTATCTGCGTACCTGGAACGATGAACACAAACACCTCTGCCTGTCCATTCGTGACACGGGCATGGGCATCAAGAAAGAAAACGTCAAGAAGATCTTCGATAAGTTCTACCGTGTCCACACGGGAAACAAGCACGACGTCAAAGGCTTCGGTCTCGGACTGGCTTACGTCAAAAAGGTCATCGACCTGCATCAAGGCAACATCAAGGTTGAGAGTGAGGTAGGGAAGGGTACCAAGTTCACCATCATCCTGCCTGTGCTGGAAGAAAACTGATGTGGTAACTCTTTAACTACATAAATGTAGAGCAAATGCGAAACATAAAAAAATAGTAAATAGTAAATTGTCAAATTGTAAATTATTAAGATTATGGACGAAAAACTGAAAATTCTTCTTTGTGAAGACGACGAGAACCTCGGAATGCTGTTACGCGAGTATTTAGCTGCCAAGGGCTATGTAGCAGAGCTCTGCCCCGATGGCGAAGCCGGTTACAAAGCTTTCCTCAAGACGAAGTTCGACATCTGTGTGCTCGATGTGATGATGCCTAAGAAGGACGGTTTCACGCTGGCACAGGAAATTCGTCAGGCTAACCCCGACATCCCCATCATCTTCCTCACTGCCAAGACGCTGAAGGAGGACATCCTCGAGGGATTCAAGATCGGTGCCGACGACTATATCACCAAGCCCTTCTCTATGGAGGAGCTCGTATTCCGTGTAGAGGCCATCCTGCGCCGTGTTCGTGGCAAGAAGAACCGCGAGAGTTCCGTTTACCATATCGGAAACTTCCTCTTCGACACCCAGAAGCAGCTGCTCGTCATTGGTGAGAAGCAGACCAAGCTGACCACGAAAGAGAACGAACTGCTGGCCCTGTTGTGCAGCCATGCCAACGAGATCCTGCAGCGCGACTTCGCCTTGAAGACCATCTGGATTGACGACAACTACTTTAATGCCCGTTCTATGGATGTCTACATCACCAAGCTGCGTAAGCATCTGAAGGACGATCCCCAGATCGAAATTATTAACATCCACGGCAAGGGTTACAAGCTCATCACCCCTGAGGTAGAGTAAGATTATGATCATCTAAATAATTGGAAGAATCGCCCAGAGGTGTTTCTTCCAATTTTCATTTCACCCTTTTGACCTTGGGTACACCTTGGGTAGAGTATGTGAAATACGCTGCAAAGATAGAGAAACTTTGTGAAAAAAGTGATGACTAAACTGAATACAAAAAGGAGCACCCGATGTGGATGCTCCTTTTTGTATGGAAGGTGTGTCAGCGGCAAAACTGCTGACTACACTTTTTCGGGATTAATCCTCCCAGTTCTCCTGAGACTTGCGGATGTAAGTCTTGTAGCGGAGTTGGGCCATCTTCTGGGCCTCGGCGAAGAGTTCCTCGGCCTCGTTGGGATAAGCCTTCTTAACTGACAGGTAACGAACCTCACCGAGCAGGAAGTCGTGGAAGTTCTCCCAGTTGGGCTCCTTAGAGTCGAGTGAGAATGGGTTCTTGCCTTCCTCAGCCAGAGCTGGGTTGTAGCGCCACAGGTGCCAGTAACCGCACTCAACAGCCTTCTTCTCCTCAGCCTGGCTCTTGCCCATGCCGCCCTTGGCCTTCAGACCGTGGTTGATACATGGAGCGTAAGCGATGATGATGGAAGGTCCGTGCCATGCCTCAGCCTCGCGGATAGCCTTGAGGGTCTGTGCGTGGTCAGCGCCCATAGCAATCTGAGCT
>CACWWZ010000010.1 GCA_902764705.1 uncultured Prevotellaceae bacterium
ATTCATTCTTTTAATGGAGGGGTTAGGCAACAGGTTGTCAGCCCTCCATTTCTTGATGTCTTCCATCTTCGTCTTTCCTATTGCTGTTCTTGCATTGAATTTTTTACAATCCTCAATAGTACTGAGCCGTAGTCGTAGAGGTATGAGCAGTACGAGTGGGGTGTATCCATTATTCTTGTTGGGTGATATTCTTTCTTTGAAATAGCCGAAAGCAGACTCGATTATATCTGAGCAGATGTTGTGCGGTTCATCGTCTTTCAGTAACATTTCTTCTCTGTTGAAGTAGCAGATGATCATGCCTCCGAGTTTCCTCACCCTGTCGCCTTTGGTCATGAAGTTCCTCACGACATAGTCCCTGCATATGCGCGCTGTCTTATGAGAGAGTCCATCCTCCTTACACAATTGCTCCATATACTCGTATCCGGTCATTACGTCGTCAAGTTCCTCTACCATTGATGCATGCGTCTTGACGAAACTGAGCATGTACTTCTCCTTGCTGCTCAGCAGGTGCTCGTTGTCAATAACGGCCTTTGCCCAGTGCACCGTTTCGAACACATTCATGAACCGTGCGTAGTCCCGTCTTTTGGGAGGCATGAGGCAGGCCATCGGCGTATGGGAGAACTTCCTGGCATAGCCTTTCTTGGCAATGAAATCGCAGAACTCCGGGTCTTTCGCATAAACGTTCTCAAGGAACATCCCAAAGGAGTGGCTGATGTCCCTGTGGTGTTTCAGCTCAAGTTCACTGGCTGCCTTGCACATAATGAGACCGTTGTCGCTGACCACATACTCCGGCTTACGACCTTCCTCCTTGATTGTCTCCTCCAGCTGCGTCTTGATCATCTCCGCGTCCCAGCCCTTTCCTGCCTTCATCCTCACTACACTCACGTCAGTTTGCCTGAGACTATGGCCAGGATGCCCGGAGGATGACCAGAGCTGCAGATGCAGGTCTTGTCCGCATACCGTGATGCTATTGTCGAAGATGACGGAATAGGCCTCCTCGGCAGTATTCTTTTTCATGCACCCCTTAGTCAGTGACAGTCCGCACTTCTCCACCCACTCCAGAACCGTAACATGAGAGGGGATGCTGTCCGTGATGCCTTTCCATAGCAACTGGGAAATCTGCATGACCTTGGGCACCTGATGCGAGCTTATGCCGGCAAAGGCGTAAAGCATGACTGCATAGCGGACGGCTATCTCTTCGTGTCGGTATCGGGGAATAGCAACTCCGTGATTTCCCTTTCCTTCTCTGTCAGCGATGAGAGAATTAATTTCCGCTGTTTTTTTTTGCTCTCTGTGCTGAGCACTTTGTTATTTGTCTTGAGAGACTTGTTCTCTGACTGTAACTTCTCTATTTTTCGCAGTGCCTGTTTTAATTGCTTTTTCAGCTGCATGATTTCTTCTTTCTTGTCAATATTTGCCATAATTACTGATGCTTAAAAACTCTACAAAGTTACTAAAAATCAGTGAGATATGCAAAATATTCAACTAGTATTTTATTAAAGAATGTAAATATATTTAGTTAAATAATATCATTGGAAATTAATATAAAAACGCGAGAGTTAACTTAACACCCTAGGTCATACCCTCCATTTCTTTTCGTTCTGCGATAATGGACTCGCTTACTTCTTGGTAGAGTCTGTTGCAGCGACGGGAGCAGCAGCGTCCTGGGCAGGAGCAGCGGCATCCTTCTGCTGGCTGGCACCGAATCCAGGCAGGTTGTTAGGATTGGTGACAGGGTTCTCGATGTTCTCCATGACAGAGCTGTCATTCATTCGTGCAAACTTTTTCCTCTCCCTGAAAGTTAATTAAATCTAAATCATTCTTGTATTATCCCGTAGTCGCTTTAATAAGGACGGACGCCCCATGATATAATCTTTAAACTACCAAATGTCGCCGCAGTTTTATCATCCATTGCCGCAGTTTTATCATCCATTGCCGCAGTTTTAACGTCCATCGACGCAGTTTTAACTTTACGAGGGACTTCGTAACCTTTTACCCAGCACCTCACAACCTTTTAGCAGGCACCTCTCTTTATTCCTGCCAGGAGTCTGCACGTGTTACCTCGGGGAGTCTGCACGTGTTACCTCGGGGAGCCTGCACGTGTTACCTCGAGGGGTCTGCAAACACCCCAACTTCAGTCGCGAAGGGGGCTTTCCCCCTTGCCTGCCGTAGGCATATCACTTTGGGGTTGTTCCAACGGCACTTTCCAGCCGTTCCAATGGCATCTACGAAGTGTTCCGATGATACTTTACTCCCCCAAAGTATCATCGGAACGATTGTAAAGTGTCGTTACTACAACCGCAAGGAGCGTCTGGATTGCGTGCCACACTTCGTACCTTTAGGTCGAAGAACGACCCGAAGATGACGTTGCTTTCAGGATAGTGACTTTATCGACGAGGCAAACAAAAAACTTTTCTGACCAGTACCATAAACAAAAACAGCCTATTCTACAACTTTTTCACTTCGAGAATACGATAAAATAAAAAATGCAGCGCATCCGTGTTGGGTGCGCTGCCGTTTTGTTTTCTGCGATATGATTCGCTTACTTCTTGGTAGAGTCTGTTGCGGCGGCAGGAGCAGCGGCATCCTTTGCAGGAGCAGCGGCATCCTTCTGCTGGCTGGCACCGAATCCAGGCAGGTTGTTAGGATTGGTGACAGGGTTCTCGATGTTCTCCATGACAGAGCTGTCAGCCTTCTCGATGAAATCGGTGGTCTTGCGAACACCGGCAACTTGGTTGTAGCCAGCGAAGCTTGACGACAGGCCACCACCCTTAGACTCTTGAATCAGCACGATACCAATCATCAGTACGGCTGCAATCACAATAAGAATTACAAATAATGTGTACATAATGTTTTAATTGTTTAATTATTTAATCTTTGAATTATTCTTGCTGTTTATTATTAATTTTACCAGGAATCGCATTTGGTCGGCAAAGTAGGCATTCTTCTTCGGATAGCGTTCCGAGAGTCGTTCAATGATGCCTAGTGCCTTCTCATAGTGACCCTGTTTGATATAGATACGAGCCAGTGTCTCGGTAAAATATTCCTCTTCGACTTCTTCGTCAGCATTTTCGTTGTTGACCGTTTCCTGAGTGTACTGTGGAAGTTCGTTGAGAAGAATGCGACCTTGTTCCTGTTCTAGGAAGTTGTCGATGAGTTCTTGTCCTTTCATGTCTGGAGCGTTTGATGTATGTTGTTCTGTCTCCTCTGACGATAAAAGGTAAGCCACATAATCAACTGAAGCATCGACAGGAGTGGGCTTGCGTTGAACTTTTTTGTCGGACTCTTCCTGAGGGATGGAGTCAAGGAAGTTGTCGATGAGGTCGATGGTTCTAGTGGGAC
Organism: uncultured Prevotellaceae bacterium; assembly: GCA_902764705.1. Lineage (GTDB taxonomy): Bacteria > Bacteroidota > Bacteroidia > Bacteroidales > Bacteroidaceae > Prevotella. The sequence goes on from CACWWZ010000010.1 coordinate 3,343, forward strand.
TAGTTGAACTAGTCTGACTAGTAGTACTAGTAGAACTAGACAACTGCTGGCGCAACTGATAGTGGGCAGCCTCTATCATCTGGAAGATGGACTTACGGTCCGTGACGTAAATGGCAGCACGCCGTAATTCCTCATCGAACGAGGGGTCGTGAAGCAGATAGAGGTTCTGCAACATGAGGAGGCGTACTGTCTGGAAATACGGATGCAGCGCCAATATGGAGCGCAATTCGTATAGCGTATCGCGATCCATCCGCTCTGGGTGTTTTATGAGTTCCGTTATTTCCATCTCTTATCTTCTTTTTATCTTCTCAAACTTCTTCTTGTTACCAGTTTGCAACCGTGGCATTGAAAATCTGTTCGCAAAGGTCTTTGCACATTAGAGTGACGAGTTCTTCTTGAACGGAATTAAGTGAGCGTGTAGTTTCGTAGCTTTGCGTGGCTGTAAACTGCTGTTCGAAATCTTCATTATGATTCACATTGTTAGTGAAACGTACATTGACCGTTATGGAGAGCTCTGTCTGGGCAGAATAGCCTTCTGCGCTTACAGACTTGTTGCGTTGTTGGTACTGAGTAATCTCACCCTCAATCTTCAGATCCCCATTACGCTTAACCTGCGAGAGGCGCGTATGGTTGGCAAACTGGTCCTTCAATTCATTGTTGAACATGGGTCCCATTGGTCCCCACACGTAACTGGAACGGATGGGGAAGTCTGCTATCTGAATCGTCTTTGTTTTGGTGTAGTCAATGCTTGCTCCATTAAACTTATAGCTTACAGAACATGCAGACAGCAGCATGAAGGCTACTACGCAAAGAGTCAGGCGAATTTTACTTGTCCAGTCCATATTGTTTCAGTCTTCTATAGAGTGTACGGTCACTGATGCCTAGTTCCTGGGCAGCTTTCTTGCGATTGCCCCCATTGCGGTTGAGCGCTTTTTCAAGTGCTTGACGGCTCCACTCATTGACGTTCAGATTCTCCAATTCGGGTGCGGGCTCTACATACTCTTCAGCCTCGGCATCCTCTGCAGAGGTAAGAGGTGAGAGGTGAGAGGTAAGTGGTGAGAGATTGGCGGGAGTGAGCTGTGTCGTGGAAAGTGGAGCGGCAGGCGAAACAGGTGCGTTAACCTGTACGTCCTCAATCTGTTTCTTCAGTGTGCTCATCTCGCGACGCATGTCGTTGACGTTGCTGCGCAGTTCGAAAAGAATCTTGTATAGTATCTCGCGCTCATTCTCAAACGAGTGGTCACCCTCCTTGTGGATGGTAGCCAACTGTGTGGTCTCCTGGTCCTGCGGAATAAACTGCGACAGAATCTGTGGGGTGATGGTGCGCTCAGCACTGAGAATGGACAGCTGCTCGGTGATGCTCTTCAGTTGTCTGATATTTCCTGGCCATTTATAGCGCATCAGCATTTGCTTTGCTTCTTCGGTTAGTACCACTTTGTCCATGCGGTACTTTTCGGCCATCTGCAAGGCGAACAGACGGAACAGTAGTACAATGTCTTCACCACGTTCACGTAGAGAGGGCATCTGTATTTGTATCTGATTCAGACGATAGTAGAGATCTTCACGGAAACGACCTTCGCTGATGGCTTTCTGGATATTCACGTTCGTCGCAGCCACGATACGCACATCGGTCTTACGGATTTCTGTACCACCAACAGGAATGTATTCGCCGTTTTCCAAAACACGTAGCAGACGGGCTTGGGTGGCCATTGGCAGTTCACCGACCTCATCAAGGAACAGCGTGCCTTTGTTGGCAACTCCAAAGTAGCCTTGCGAGTCGTTGATAGCACCTGTAAACGAACCCTTGACATGTCCGAACAGTTCTGAGTCGATGGTGCCTTCAGGTATGGCGCCGCAGTTGATGGCAAAATATTTCTCCCGTCTGCGTGGCGAGTTGTCGTGAATAATGCGTGGCAGGATATCCTTACCCACGCCGCTCTCACCGATAATCAGCACACTAAGGTCAATGGGCGACACTTTGAGGGCGACGTCCAATGCGTTATTTAATGCTTCGCAGTTGCCTACGATGCTGTAACGCTGTTTAATGTTCTGAAGTTCGGTAGTCTTCATTCAGTCATTTTTGGCCAATTTGGCCGCAAAGGTACAAAGAAAATCTGACATAATGGCACACTTTTGGCAGAAATTTAATTTTCTCCTGTTGTTTCTCTACTTGTTTCGTCCTTAACCTCATCCTTGTCAGTGGTTTTTTCCTTGCGGAACTGGTCTTTTGGACGGACAGCAAAGCGTGCCTTGTCGCCATCTTCACGCTTCTCATGGAACAACTTGGGAAGTGGGTTTTTTAGCGGCTCGTCATAGTTCTGGCGATTGCGGAAGATGTCGATTGCTGTATAGATGGCATGACGCAATGAATTCTCGTCGGCCTTGCCCTTTCCTGCAATGTCGTAAGCAGTACCGTGATCGGGTGAAGTACGCACGATGGGGAGTCCCGCGGTATAGTTGACGCCACTCTCCAATGCGATGGTTTTAAAGGGTGCCAACCCCTGGTCGTGATACATCGCCAACACACCGTCAAAACGATTGTAGGTGCCTGAGCCGAAGAATCCATCGGCAGGGTAGGGACCAAAGGCCTGAATACCCTTTTCAGCCAACTCGTCGATAGCGGGCTTGATAATATCCTTCTCCTCAGAGCCCAGCAGACCGTCGTCGCCGGCATGCGGATTGAGCGACAAAACGGCAATACGTGGATTGGAGATGCGGAAATCTCGCTTCAGGGCCGTGTGGAAAATGGTGGCCTTCTCGATGATAGCATCCTTAGTAATGGCATGTGCTACGTCCTTGATAGCCAGATGAGTAGTTACTAAAGCCACACGTAATGTCTCGTTCATCAGAATCATCAAGGCTTTCTGACCGTCACCCACACTGGTTTCAATATATTCTGTATGCCCAGGAAAATTGAAACCGGGACTTTGGATGGTAGCCTTGTTAATGGGGGCTGTAACCAGCACATCATATAGGCCTCTTCGGAAGTCGGTCATGGCGCGGTCAAGAGCTCTTAGGGCTGCGTCTCCTGCTTCCTTAGACGGTTGCCCCAGTTCAACTTTAACGTCGTCATCGAAACAGGATAGCAGGTTCAATCTACCGTCACGAGCATCTTCTGCCTTGTTAATGATGCTGAAGTTTGTCTCTAAATTGAGTGCCTTTTTATGATAGGCTGCAATCTTGGGCGAGCCATAGATGATAGGTGTGCAAAGTTCGAGGATAGCTGGGTCTGCAAAGGCCTTCATTATCACTTCGTAACCGACGCCATTGGTATCTCCTTGCGTGATAGCTACGCGAATCTTTCTTTCTTGTTCCATCTTTCTTGTTTTTTCGTTATGACGTTATAACGGTATTTCGTTACTTTGATTTTGTTGTTTTGCTGTCGAGAGTAACCCGCAGGCCGCAAAGATGTCCTGCCCTCGCGAGGCACGGATTGTCGTGGTGATGCCGTGGTGGGTGAGATAATCACGCAGGGCTTCCATACGCGTCTCGTCTGAGCCTGGTAAGTCGACATTGGGAATCTCATGGAAGCGAATCAGGTTAACGCGACATTCCAGCCCTTCCAAGAGCTTGGCAATCTCACGACCGTACATGGGCGAGTCGTTCAATCCGCCAAAACAGATGTATTCAAACGAGCAACGGCGTTGATGCGTGAAATCGTATTGCTTCAGTAGTGCAATAGTATCTGCCAGTGGCATAGCCTTTTCTGCAGGCATCAATTGAAGGCGTTGCTCGTGCAGGGGCGAATGCATAGAGATGGCTATGTGGCATTCACTCTCGTCGAGGAATCGCTTCAGTTTGTTTTTTATGCCAACCGAACTTACCGTAATTCGTTTGGGACTCCATTGCCAACCCCAGTCGGCCGTCATGATGTCACAGACCTTCAGTACGGCGTCCAGATTATCCATGGGTTCACCTTGTCCCATAAATACTATGTTGGTCAGACGGTTCACCTCAGGCAATGAATAAATCTGATTCAGGATGTCGGCTGGTGTCAAGTCACCCTGCCAACCCTGCTTACCCGTCTGGCAGAACAGACAATTCATCTTGCAACCCACCTGACACGATACGCATAACGTGGCACGGTCCTTGTCTGGGATAAATACGGTCTCGACGAATTTGCCGAAATCTCCGGACAGCTCGGACTTTCCGGATGTCTCTACGGGAAATAGGTACTTGATGGTACCGTCCTTCGAGCGCTGACAATCAATCGGTGCCAAGGCGCCAACCTCATATTCGGCATTGAGCCGTTCGCGGTTTTGCTTCGAAATGTTGGTCATTTCGTTGATGCTCTTCACGTGTTTTTGGTAGAGCCACTGAGCTATCTGCCTGGCTGTAAATGCAGGCATACCCAAACTGCCGACAAGCGCTTTCAGCTCTGACGGAGTCAATCCCAAAAGTCGTTTCTTTTGCGGAATCATGGGTGCAAAGGTACGAATAAGTGAGCGAAAAACCAAATATATTTGGATTTTTCCGAACGGAAGTGCCTTCACCAAGGGTGAAAGGTACATATTTTAATTAAGAATTATGAATTAAGAGTTAAGAATTTTGTTTTTCTGCAAAAAAATGCTATCTTTGCAGCTAAAAATAACGAAAACGATAGAATGATACAAAAAACAGATTGCTTTTTGCCCTTTCTTGACGAACAGACGACTGATGCATTAACCAGTCAGTTGGAAAAGAGCACGTCAGTAAAAGGCATTTATTTTCTTAAAGATATCCCACTGCAAAGTAGCAGTTTCCTCATGCATGTTGCCGAGAAAGCTACTGCCGACTATGTCTTGTTGCAAATGAAACCCTTAGCTATTACGCTTGGCGCCGGAACGTTGGAACGTATGATGGCTGTGGCTAATGATACGGGAGCAGCGATGGTGTATGCAGATAGATTTGAGGTTAAAAACGGTGTTGTGGAACGTCACCCTGTGATAGACTATCAGGAAGGTTCACTTCGCGATGATTTCGATTTCGGTTCGTTAGTGCTGATACCTACTTCGTTGCTCCATCAGTATGCTACGAGCGATCATGATGCCGATTATCGCTATGCGGGATTCTATGATTTCCGTTTGTTCTTGAGTCGTGAGGGACAATTGTTTCATCTGAATGAGTTCTTGTATACAGAGGAAGAGCGCGACCTGCGTGCTTCTGGCGAGAAACAGTTCGACTATGTGAATCCTGCCAATCGTGAGGTGCAGATTGAGATGGAACAAGTCTGTACTGCCCATCTGCGTGAGGTTGGTGCACTGGTGGATACTACTCAGTATCAGGCTATTGATTTCGAAGAACAGGATTTTGAGTTTGAGGCTTCTGTCATCATCCCTGTGTTCAATCGTGCTAAAACCATCAAGGATGCTGTAGAGAGTGCCTTGTCGCAGAAGACATCGTTCAACTATAATGTCATTGTGGTAGACAACCACTCGACGGACGGCACGTCTGACATCCTGTCAAGTATGTTGTCATGCCATGACAACATACTGCACGTCATTGTCCCTAAACGCACGGACCTCGGTATTGGCGGTTGCTGGAACGAGGCTATTTATAGTGAGCATTGCGGACGCTTTGCCGTACAGTTGGACAGCGACGATCTCTATTCTTCGCCCAAGACATTGCAGACCATTGTGGATGCTTTCTATAAGCAGAAGGCCGCAATGGTCATAGGTTCTTATCGCATGTGTGATTTCGAACTGAACACCTTACCTCCAGGATTGATTGCCCATAAAGAATGGACGGACGAGAACGGAATGAATAATGCACTACGTATCAATGGATTAGGTGCACCGCGCGCATTCTTTACTCCAATACTGCGTAGCATTGGCTTCCCCAATACGTCGTATGGTGAAGATTATGCTTTAGGTTTGCTGTTCTCGCGTTATTATCGCATTGGTCGTATCTTTACAGAACTATATCTCTGTCGCCGTTGGGGCGGTAATTCTGATGCGGCTCTTTCTGTAGAGAAAATCAATGCCAATAACCTGTATAAGGACCGTCTGCGAACCATGGAGTTGAAGGCTCGTCAACAGGTGCAGCAGGGGAAGAAAGACTCGCTGACAGAATCTCCTATTATGCGTTTCTTCCATCGTCAGTTGCAGACGTGGTCTGATGTCCGTCATCGCTATCGTGATCTGGAGCATGTTGAGACACGTGAACTGGTGACAGATACCATTACACTGTCGGCTCAATGGAACCCGGCCCGTATTGGTTCTACGGGTGCCAAGATTGATGCCAAGTCAATTGCCGAGCGTCCCTGTTTCTTGTGTGCAAAGAATCGTCCGCAAGAACAGATGCATCGCGTAATTGACGGGAAGTACGAATTACTGGTCAATCCGTTCCCCATTTTGCCCGTTCACTTTACGTTGCCCACGATGAAACATCAGCCTCAGCGTATCTTGTCGATGTATGACGAGATGTTGAGATTGGCAGAACGTAATACTGACCTTACTATATTATATAATGGTCCACATTGTGGCGCCTCTGCCCCTGATCATGCCCATTTGCAAACAGTCGGTACAGGCCATCTGCCTTTGCAACAGGCTTGGCAGAGGTTGAGCCGTAATTTGACGGAAGTCGTCAAGGACGATGAGGACAATGGCATCTGGCAGGTAGCAGATTATCCTGCTGCTGCCTTTGTCATTCGTAGTCACGGCCAGAACGTTGGCGAAAGGCTGTTCCGTAGACTCTACGATGCCTTGCCTCCTGCTGAAGATGATACGGAGCCCATGATGAACATCATTATGTGGCAGTCGGACAACGCTGTGCATAGTGTGGTTCTGCCTCGCAGAAAGCATCGCCCAGACTGTTATACAGCTACTGGTGATGCACAATATATCATCAGTCCAGGTGCTGTCGATATGGGTGGACTTATCATCACGCCTCGTGAACAGGATTTCCGTCGGGTAACACCAGAACTCATCCTCGACATTTATCGCGAACTATCTCTGACACCAGAACAGATGCAGGAGGTTGCTGAAAAGGTTAAGAGTGAAAAGTTAAAAGTGAAAAATGAAAAATGTAATATTCTCAATTTCAAGGAACAGCCAAACGTCAGTGTAGGTATTGTCAGCGGTCAGAAAATCGAGTTCTCGCTGAATGCGCCTTATACCGCTAAAGGTGAAACCATTGTGGGACGTCAGATGGTCGAATTCTCGGAAGGTGGCATCCTATGGAATGGCAACCAATATCGCGAACTCACCTTCACTCCTTCCAGTACCGACGCATCGTTCTCGCTGTTCGACGTGACCATTGGAGTCAACTTCCATTGGGAACGCAAAGAGACGCAGACCTTCTTAGGCACGTTGCGACTGGTTGTCGAGTCTGACCAGATAACGGCTATCAATGTGTTGCCGGTAGAAAAGTATCTGGCTTCTGTCATTTCGAGCGAGATGAAGGCAACGGCGGGCCTCGAACTGTTGAAGGCCCATGCCGTCATTAGTCGTTCGTGGCTTCTGGCTCAGATACGACGTCGTGAGGACAACCAGGAACAGAAGAACGGTTTCTTTTCGTTCATCAAGAAGGACGACGAGCTGATTCGCTGGTACGACCGTGAAGACCATACTATCTTTGATGTGTGTGCCGATGACCATTGTCAGCGTTATCAGGGTATCACTAAACAAACCAGCAAAAATGTGGAACAGGCGTTGAAATCTACGCGTGGACAGATTCTATGTTATGGTGACGATATCTGTGATGCCCGTTTCTCGAAATGTTGTGGTGGCGTTACTGAGGAATTTCAGTATTGTTGGGAAGATACCCCCAAACCCTATTTGGTCAGCGTCGAAGACCCCTTCTGCAATACCGATGACAAGGAGGTGCTCGCACAAGTGCTTAACGACTACGATCAGGAAACCAATGACTTCTATCGTTGGACGGTGGAATATACTGTTGACGAGATTTCTGATCTCGTCCGTGAAAAGCTTAAGGATGACTTCGGTACCATTACCGACCTCATCCCATTGGAGCGTGGCAAGAGCGGACGCATCTGGAAACTGAAGATTGTAGGTACGAAAAAAACTTTCACTATCGGTAAGGAACTTGAGATTCGCCGTGCCCTCAGTAAGAGCCATCTGTATAGCTCTGCCTTCGATGTGGAGAAAACCGAAAACGGCTTCCGCCTGAACGGTAAAGGCTGGGGACATGGCGTGGGACTCTGTCAGATTGGTGCTGCCGTCATGGGACAGAAGGGCTATACCTATGAACAAATACTGTTGCATTACTATCGTCATGCAGAAATAAAACGACTATATTAATTGTCGAAATAACGAAATATCAATACAATGAAGCAACGAAATCCGTGGGCGTGGGTACCCACACTTTATTTCGCCGAAGGTGTTCCTTATGTGGCAGTGATGACCATTTCGCTCATTATGTACAAGCGACTTGGTTTGTCAAACACCGATATTACCCTATATACTTCATGGCTCTATCTGCCATGGGTGATTAAACCTTTGTGGAGTCCCTTTGTCGACATGCTCCGAACCAAGCGATGGTGGATTATCGCCATGCAGCTTCTGATAGGTGCGGCTTTGGCCGGTGTGGCCTTTACCATTCCTGGTCCTTGGTGGTTGCAGGGCTCGCTCTGCTTCTTCTGGCTCATGGCCTTCTCCAGTGCGACGCACGATATTGCTGCGGATGGTTTTTATATGTTGGGACTTGATCAACACGAACAGGCCTATTTTGTGGGTATTCGATCTACTTTCTATCGTATTGCCACTATCTTCTCCTCTGGCTTGTTGGTGGGTTTGGCAGGCGCCTTACAGGTACTCACCCGAAATATCCGCTATTCATGGAGTTTGGTGTTCTACTTGATGGCCGGTCTTTTTATAGCCCTTTGGCTCTATCATAGCTGGGCTTTGCCAAAGCCCTCTGAGGATGACGAGAAGATGCAGAAAACGGTTAGTGGCATTTTGAATGAGTTTAAGCAGACGCTTGTGACGTTTTTCCAGAAGCCTCAGGTTTGGGCCGGTATATGTTTTATGCTTTTCTATCGTATGCCGGAAGGTCTTTTGGCCAAGGTAAGTGCTCTCTTTTTGGTGGACGCTGGTCATAATGGTGGTTTGGGCTTGAGCGATGGAGAATATGGCTTGGTACAAGGAACGGTAGGCGTTATCGGACTTACGTTGGGAGGAATTCTTGGAGGTATTGCTGCCAGCCGTGATGGACTGAAACGCTGGTTGTGGCCTATGGTGTTTGCCATCACTTTACCCGACTTGGTTTATGTCTATCTTTCTTGTGTTTTGCCGAGCAGTTTGCTTATTGTCAATATATGTGTTTTCATTGAACAGTTTGGATATGGCTTTGGCTTTTCTGCGTATATGCTATACCTTATTTATTATAGTCAAGGCGAGCACAAGACATCGCACTATGCGCTATGTACTGCCTTTATGGCCTTGTCTATGATGATTCCTGGTCTTTTTGCCGGTGCCCTTCAAGAAGCCGTTGGCTATCAGACCTTCTTCCTCATCGTGGTAGCAGCCTGTTCTCTAACTTATCTCGTTACTTGGTTCCTGGATATCGATTCTGAGTTTGGAAAAAAAGTAAAAGAGTGAAATAGGTGACAAGAAAAATGAAGCGGCAAGATTTCACAATCGTGTCGCTTCGTGCTTTTAATGATAGTATTAATAATGGAAAAGAAATCGTTCTTTCTTATTAATTAGTTAGATTTGACGTGGTAAAGTTAAGAATTTTTTCTGAACTGACAATGTTTTTTATCAGAAAAATTCTATTAAGGGGGATTTTTTCTTTCAAAATAGGAAAAACCCTACGGGAAAATAGGAAAAACTATTTGTAAAAGCAGTATATTATGCCTACCTTTGCCAGTGAAAACAATGAGATTATCAAATAGTTTGTTGAACAATTAAAAAATATACAATTATGAAAAAGCTCTTTACTTTCCTGACAATGATGATGGCCGTGACAACAACGACATTATTTACAAGTTGTGATACCCGTTTCTGGGTTGATGATGAGGACCGGGAAGAAGCTCGCACCCTCGAGGGTACTTGGTCGGGCTATATCGATACTTATTTCTACGACCGTTTTGGTATCTCTGGCGATACATACCGTACCACTATGTATTTCGAGCGTGAGAATGGCTATGGCGGATGGGGTTATGAGGTAGACTACAACATATATAGCCGCTATGATGACTACTACTATTGCGAGTTCCGTTGGGAGGTTATCAATGGCGCTATCCGTATCCGCTATGCTGACAGCTGGAACGATGTATACATCTATGACTATGTACTGGACGACTACTACTTCTCCGGTTATATGGATGATGGATGCCGTGACAGGGAAGTCGCCTTTACGCTCAACTACGATAGTAATTTCGATTGGGGTTATTGGACACGTGGTTTCACTCGCGGACTATCTGAGAAAGGCACAGGTTTCAAGGCTAGCGGTGAGTTTGCTAAATAAAGAAAGGCTTCCAAATCGGAAGCCTTTCTTTATGTCATTAAATGCCTAAACCTCCTTCGTATGATACGTCGACGGCTTTTGACTGTAGGATACGTGAATTGGGAGGTACGCTATGCGTCAGCCAGATGTTACCACCAATAGTCGAGTGATGGCCAATGGTGATACGTCCCAGAATCGATGCGTTGGAATATACCGTTACGTAGTCCTCAAGCACCGGATGGCGAGGAACGTTCAACATGTTACCATTCTCGTCATATTTGAAACTTTTGGCACCTAAAGTTACACCCTGATACAGTGTCACATGGTTACCAATGATGCTCGTTTCTCCAATCACCACACCTGTTCCATGGTCGATGGCAAAGTATTCTCCAATCTGTGCACCGGGATGAATGTCAATACCCGTCTTTGAATGTGCCTGTTCCGTGATGATACGTGGAATGACAGGAACGTTTAGCTCGTGCAGTTTATGGGCTATACGGTAGTGAGTCATCGTGTTTACCACAGGATAACAGAAGATTACCTCACCATAGTTGCGTGCAGCTGGGTCATTGTCGAACATGGCTTGCACATCCGTATATAACAATCGCTTGATTTCCGGAAGCGCATCAATGAATTTCATGGTCAGACGTTCTGCTTCCTGATACACCAGGCTCTTGGTGCGGGTGGTCTCACAGTCCTCACAAAATTGCAAACCATGGGCTATTTGCTTGACTAGCAGGCGTGCCAGTTCTTGCATGTGTACGCCAATGTTGTACGAGCGTAGCGTCTCGTCGGCTTGCCGCTGATTGAAATAGTCGGGGAAGATGATGTTCTTCACCAGTGTGACAATCTGCTTCACCTGCTCCACGGATGGCAGTGGCGCTTCGACGGCAGGCATCATACTCACTTCCTGCTTTGTCAGTTTCGATAGCTGGCTGACATTCTTGAGTAGTATGTCGTTATTTTTTTTCTCCATTTTATGCCAGTGTGTGGTTGTCAAAGAATTGCTGTACGTCATCCTTGTAGGAATCCGAGATGGGGATGTATTCCTCACCGAAAACGATACGGAAACGGTCTATTTGCTCGGCTTTCGTCATGTGAACAATATAGCTGCGATGGGTTCGTAGGAACTCAGGGCGAGGCAGGTAGTCCTCCAGTTTCTTCATGTTCATCAGACTCATGATCTTCGTTCCGTCCTCCAGATAGAAACGTACGTAGTCCTTCAAACCTTCAATGTAGAGGATGTCGTCAAGTCCTATCCGAATGAGTTTATAGTCGCTCTTGACAAACATAAAGCGGTCTTGTGCAGTAGCTTGTTGGCGCTGAGAAATACTGAACCAGTCGAGTGCCTTGTTCGACGCCTTGAGAAAATCATCATACGAGATGGGTTTCATCAGATAGTCGAGAGCCGCAACCTTATAACCTTCTATAGCATATTGTTGGAAAGCTGTTGTGAAAATAATCTTCGTATCCTTTGGCAGGATTTTGGCGAACTCAATACCTGACAGCTCTGGCATCTGAATGTCAAGGAACAGAAGCTGTACAGGATGATCGCGTAATTCTTTCATTGCCTCTAGGGCAGATCCATAGGAGCCAATAAGGTTTAAGAATGGCGTTTTCTCAGCGTAGCTCTTGAGCAGACCAGCTGCTAAGGGCTCATCGTCAATAATTGCGCAATTAATAATCATAATTTTCTTTGGTTGTTTTTGTTAAAATAATTTTAGAATAATATGCTTTACCGTCTTCGCTGACACCTCGTTGCCATGTATATTGTTTATAGTACGAGAGGTCCAGACGGCGCTGTACCTGTTGCAGACCGATTCCGTGTCCGCTATGGTCGTCAGCATTTTTTGGGTGATTCGAGTTCTGAATGTCGCACACAATCTGTTGCTCATCCGCCTCTATTGTAATGTGGATGAACGAAGGTTCTGTGGGGCTTACTCCGTGCTTGAAGGCATTTTCAATCAGTGAGATGAAAAGCATGGGTGCAATTTCTATATTCGAACTGGCAATAGTAAATTTGGAAGTTATTTCTACTGATTCTGGCAGTCGGATGCGCATCAGATTGATGTAGTTCTGTAGGAATTCCGTCTCGTCCTTGAGAGGGACAGTAGGTTGCTGATAGTCGTACAAGATGTGACGCAGCATCTTTGACAGCTCTTGAATAGCCTCTTGTGCCTTGGGAGCGTCAAAGGCGGTCAGGGCATAGATGTTGTTCAGCGTGTTCAACAGAAAGTGAGGATTAATCTGGTTACGCAGATTGCTCAGTTCTGCTTGCGCCTTGGCATTATCGGCATTCTTGATGGCTTCATCGGCCCACATCCATTGTTGGGCAAGTTTCAGACAGGTAGCTGCTGTGCCGAAAATCATAAAGTTGATAACGTCACGAACAACAAAGAGAAACGCATCGAGTGCATCGGGTACACGTGTGACAGCAGAATTGGGCGGGAAGACAGTATTAGTGAAATCCATCCAATAGTGCAATACAACGGCAAAGATGATAATCATTGCCAGATTGATGAGAAGGAAGTACCGATGCTTGCCAGCTACAAAATAGCGAGGTGTCAACCACTTGTAGTTGGCGTAGAACATCACCATCATCAGCAAGGGCGACATACAGTTCATCACATACTGTAACATAGATGTGCCCGTTCCTCTCATGTACTGCATTGGCGACAGGAACATAAATGCCCAGAATGCAATATGCAGAAATACCTTCACTCGCTTATTAATCATATCTTCTATCTCCCTTTATCTTCCTTTATCTTCTTCTATCTCCCTCAAAATTACTCGTGACGGATAGCCTCAATGGGATCCATGTTAGCAGCTTTCTGGGCAGGGATGTAGCCAAAGAGCACACCAATGCATACACACACGAAGAACGAGACGTAGATGCTCCATGCCGGAACGCTTGACGGCATTCCGAAGGACCCCAGGAAAGCACTGGCCGAACAGCCTACGAGAATACCTATCAGACCTCCCGTGACGCTAATGAGTACCGATTCAATTAGGAATTGTAACGAGATGACTGGTCCTGTGGCTCCTACGGCCATACGCAAGCCGATTTCCTTGGTACGTTCCGTTACTGACACCAGCATAATGTTCATAATGCCGATACCCGCCACCAACAGTGAGAATGCTGCTGCTACGACCAGAATGAGCGTGACGGTATCCATGGTCGACGACATCGTCTCCATCATTTCAGCTTGTGACCGGATGGTGAAGTCGTCGTCGGCGTCACCTTTCAGTTTGTGGTTGTCGCGTAGCATTTGCGTCAGTTCCTCTATGGCAGCATCCGACAACTCTTCCGTAATGGCCGAGCAGACAATGCTTGAGAAATAGGTTTGTGCGGCAATACGTTTCATGACGGTGGTGTAGGGGGCAATGATAACATTGTCCTGGTCCATTCCCCACGAGTTATATCCCTTCGACTTCAGCACACCCACAATGCGCATGGGAATGCTTTTGAAACGGATGGTCTTACCAATGGGGTCGTGTCCGTTGAACAGTTCCTTGACGATGGTGGCACCGACTACACATACCTTGGCGGCTTTCTTGATGTCCTCATCGGTAAAGCAGTCACCTTCTTCCACATCCCATTGTTTGATGTCGAGATAATCTACAGACTCTCCGTACATCGATGTGTTGGTATTGTTGTTACCGTAGATGGCCTGACCTGATGCTGTGACTTCAGGAGATACCTTTGTCACGAACTTCTTCTCACGCATAATGCGCTCGTAGTCAGCCATTTTCAGTGTTTGCATCGCCGAAGGATCCTGACGCACGCCACCACGCATGTCGGCACCAGGACGGATGGTCAACAGGTTGGTTCCCATCGTCGACAACTCCTTGCGGATGCTTTCCTTCGAGCCTTGTCCGATGGCCATCATGATGATGACAGCTGCCACACCGATGATGATACCCAGCATCGAGAGGAAGGAGCGCATCTTGTTGTTGGCGACGGCCTTCAGACTAACCTTAAAAAGGTTTAATATATTCATATTCGTTGTATCGTTATTACGTTATATCGTTATTACGAAAAACCATCAATCATCCTGTGGGGCTGGTAATTTGGCTAACGCCTCCGCAGCTGATTTGATATTCGTATTGATGGTATCCTCACGGATTTTTCCGTCACGCAGATTGATGTTGCGCGAGGCATATTCCGCAATCTCAGGATTGTGGGTCACGAAGATGATGGTGTGTCCCTGATTGTAGAGTTCCTGGAACAGTACTAGCATTTCAAACGAGGTGCGTGTGTCCAGGTTACCCGTTGCCTCGTCGGCGAGGAGTACGGCAGGGTCATTGACCAGTGCACGGGCGATGGCGACACGCTGCATCTGACCACCCGACATCTGGTTCGACTTGTGGTACATGCGGTCGCCCAGTCCTACTGCCTGTAAAGCCTTGATGGCCTTTTCACGACGTTCAGAGGCCGAAACTTCCGAGTTATACATCAATGGGAGTTCCACATTCTCCAGAGCAGTGGTCTTCGGAAGCAGGTTATAACTCTGGAACACAAAGCCGATTTTGCGGTTACGCAGACGGGCTCGCTTGGTCTTCGACATTGAGCGCACGCTGATGCCGTCCAGGAAGTACTCTCCGCTGGTAGGGGTGTCGAGACAGCCCAACTGGTTGAGCAGTGTCGACTTTCCTGATCCCGATGTACCCTGAATGGTAACGAACTCGCCCTCATATATCTTGAACGAGACACCCCTCAAGGCCTTCACCGTCTCAGAGCCCACCTGGAAGTAGCGCTTCACGTTTTGCAGTTCTATGACTACTTTTCTATTGTCGTCCATAGTTCTTACTTCTTACGTCTTACATCAGACATCTTACCTCTTTGGTGCTTGGCCATTGCTACCCTGCTTGTTGTTATTGTTCCTCGGGCGAGGCATGAAGGGGTTCTGGGCCTGTTGACCAGCCTCTTCTGTCTCTCCACCGCTCAACTTGAAGTCGACCAGCACTTCTGTACCTTCGCTAATGCCGCTGACGATTTCCGTCGTGATGCCGTTCGTTGTACCAGTCTCAACAGCATGTGCCTTGAAGGTGTTGCCATCCAGTGTCCACACTTTGGTTGCAGCTTCTACGTCCTCAATCTTCTGGCCTTCCGAGAGCAGAGCCTCGTTGGGCATGAAGCGCAGAGCCTTGGCAGGTGCAGCAAGTACGTTGTTCTTTTCCAGTGTAAAGATAGTCACGTTAGCTGTCAGACCGGGCTTCAGCTTCAGGTCCTTGTTAGGAGCGCTGATCACGACCTCATAGGTCACCACATTGCTCTCCGTAGTGGCCTGTTGGCGCACCTGGGTGACTTCGCCATCAAACTTGTCGTCGGGGAAGGCGTCGACTGTAAAGCTTACTCGCTGGCCTTCCTTCACACCACCGATGTCTGCTTCGTCGATATCGGCTATCACACGCATGTCTGTCAGGTCCTTGGCGATGGTGAACAGTTCAGGAGTATTGAACGAAGCGGCCACTGTCTGGCCTTCCTCTACTGATTTCGACAACACCACGCCATCGATGGGCGAGGTGATGGTGGCATAGCCCAGGTTAGTCTGAGCCTTCATCACATTCTCCTTGCTCGAAGCCACCGTCTGGCGGGCCTTGTCATAAGTCAGACGGGCATTCTCGTAGTCGTTAGCCGAAACGAGGCCCTTTTCATACAATGTCTTAAATCTGTTATAATTAGCCGTTTCGTAGTTCAGCGTACTTTGTGCACTTGCCAGATCGGCCTTGGCGCGATTCAGCTCGCTGATGAGGTTAATCTTGTCGAGTTCGGCAATCACCTGGCCTTTCTTCACTACAGAGTTATAATCTACATAGAGTTTGGCGACGATACCCGACACCTGAGTACCTACGGTCACCGAGGTTACAGGCTCAATAGTACCTGTTGCCGTAATCGAGGTTTGGATGTCTTGTTTCATTACCTTAGCGGTTTCAAACTCAACCTTTTCTTCTTTTTTGCCACCTGAAAAGAGCCAGATGACGAGGGCCACGAGCACCACGGCTCCAATACCCATCCATAGTTTTTTGTTCTTCATATTTGATGTCTTCTTTAACTTCTTAAATCTTCAACGTTTCTCCCTGATAGAACTTCAGCAGTTGAAGTGCATAAATAGTGAGATATTTCGACTGCAACATGCTCTGTTGGGCATTGAGCAGCTTGTCCTTGCCCGTCAACAACTCTACGATGTTCTTAAGTCCCAGATTGAACTGTTCCTGCAACAGGTCATACGAGGCCTGTTCGCTCTCTACGCTGGCTTTTGCCGAACGGAATTTCTGTTGGTTGTTGATAGCATCGAGCCAAAAGCCCTCAACGGTCGAATACAGGTCTTTCTCTTCGCTGAGCAGATCTGCACGAGCCTGCTCCTGGGCAATGCGTGCCTTGTTGATACTTGTCTTTGCCTTACGTCCGTCGATGATGGGAATCGACACGCTTACACCTGCCGATGCGTCGAAATTGGTTTTCATCTGCTCTCCCCAGCCGTTGCCCGACATGCTGTTGGTC
Source organism: uncultured Prevotellaceae bacterium (assembly GCA_902764705.1). Lineage (GTDB taxonomy): Bacteria > Bacteroidota > Bacteroidia > Bacteroidales > Bacteroidaceae > Prevotella. The sequence goes on from CACWWZ010000010.1 coordinate 20,237, forward strand.
GATGTGCCCAAACCTCCTGTCATACTCACGGTGGGCAGAACACCAGCCTTGGCAATCTTCAGTTGCAGGTCGCTCGACTCTACGCTCAACTGTTTGTTATGAATCTCAGGACGCTGAGCCAATGCGGCTTCATAGACGGTCAGCATGGTTGGAACCTCTGCCAAGGCCTGCTCGTCGGTTGTGACAGGTATGGCCACGTCGAAGTCGGACGTATCGGTAATCTCAAGCAATTGCTTGAGTTGCAACTTGTAGTGCGACAGTGTGCTTTCCGACTCCACGAGGTTGTACTCGCTCGTAGCACGCTGGGCGGTGAGTTGCGAGAGGTCGGCTTTCGACATCTGACCCACTTCCACCATCTGTTGTCCGCGCTCTTCGTTCTTCTTACTGGTTTCCAGACTCTGTCGGTTTACCTCGATGGCCTCCGTCTGATACAAGATCTGTACGTAAAGCTTGGCGATGGCCTCTTGAATAGAGTTCGATGTCTCCAGAATGGTCAGATCGGCCTGCTCTTCTGTCAGCTTGTTCATTTTCAACGTGTTATAGTTCTGCCCGCCATTCCATACTGTCCACGAGCCATTGACACCGTACGAGCCGTTATAGTAGGACTTCTTCACTTCTGTAGCCACCGTGCCGTTGGTAACGGTCATGGTGCCTGCCGATGTCCAGGGACGGAAGCCCACACTCTGGTTTGTCGATGCCGATAGGGTGGGGAATAGTGCAGCGTGCGATTGCTTGCGGTCTTCTGTGGCACTCTGCTTCCTCAGTTTGGCCTGAAGCAGGGTGATGTTGTTCTCTAAGGCATAGCTGATGCAGTCGTCCAGCGTCCACTTCTTCTGTGCGTTTACGCCTAGACTGATCATCATTGCTATAGCTAAAATCATTTTCTTCTTCATATACCTTATTATTATATTATATAGCCTCCTAATGAATCTATTTTTATCGTTTTTGTCGATGCAAAGATATATATTATCGATGAACTGACCAAATCTTTTTGATGTTTTTTCCCCGTTAGTAGTAAAAAAGCAGGAAATACTCTATGGAATTTCCTGCTTTAAAGGTGTTTTAACGCTCTTTCAGCGCTCTTTATGTTGTTTTTTTCTTGTTCAGGTAAGTTTTGACGACGAACCATACAATTCCGGCGATGACCAGTGCCAGGATAATCAGTTTGATGTACTCCGCATACTCGCTGATCTTGTCGTTCAATTGGTCTTCGGGCACGATGGTATGCAGATACCATCCCAGTCCTGCCAGGATAGCATGCCAACATCCTGCACCGATGGTGGTATAGAGCAGGAACTTCCAGTAGTTCATCCTTGCCAGTCCGGCGGGAATACTGATGAGGTGGCGAATACCAGGAATCAGTCGTCCCGTCAGTGTGGCCACGATACCGTGCTCATCGAAGTAGCGCTCGCTCTTTTCGACCTTCTCCTGATTCAACAGGCACATCTTGCCCCACTTGCTGTTGGCGAACTTGTAGATGACGGGACGTCCCACGTAAAGTGCCACCACATAGTTAATCGATGCTCCGAGGTCGGCACCTATTGTGGCGAATAGGATGACCAGCCATACGTCCAACTGTCCGCTGGCAGCATGGTATGCCGCTGGAGTTACTACAAATTCAGAGGGCACAGGCACCACAGTGCTCTCCAAGAGCATCAGGAACAGAATGGTGCCGTAGTTCAGATTGCCTAACAGGGTTGTTATAAAGTTCATTTTTTTATTCTTTTTATTTCGTTATTCCGTGATTTCGGATATTCCGGCTATTCCGGAGAGTCTGGATTAATATGGAGGCGTTGCTCCATGTATGCGACGTATTCTCTGACGGGTGTGGCCTCCGGAAACAGGCACGACAGCACGCTCTGTGCCTCTTTGGGGTCTTGCTCGACGGCCAGTCGCAGGTATTTCATAAACTCCTTGCTGCGTCCCATGTCGTAGCAGCACAGAGCCATATAGGCATTGCCGCTTTTGTAGTCGGGGTAGTATTCATGTACCATCTCGAAGAACTTGAGCAGCATCTGATAGCACGCCTGCGTATAGCGGTTGTCGTAGAGCGATACGATGATGCGTAACATGATGGCCGGTGAATTCTCGCTTTTCAAGATGGCCATCTTGAAAGCTTCCTCGGCTTTGTTGACCTGGTCGTTCTGTAGCAGGATGTGTCCCTTGACCACCAGCATGTCCGTATGGTCGCAGGGCAGTGTCTCTGTCTTTTCCAACATTTCCAAGGCCTGTTTCACTTCGTGCTTGGCACCATAGCAGAATGCCAGCTCCTGATAGATGCTTGCCATCAGTGGCGAATCTTTGGGTGCTACGGCCAACGCCATGCGTAACAGGGGCAGCGCCTCGTCGTTGCGGTTCATATTGACCAGACAGACGCCCTGATGCAACAGTCCGAACTCGTCGTCAGGCACCAGTTCGCTATACATCTTAAAATATTTCAGCGCCTCTTCATAGTTGCCCAGCCGGAACAGTCCACTGGCCTTGCTACTCACTGCGTCCGGGTCTTTCGGGTCAATGGCAATAGCATACTCTGAACTGGTGATGGCGTTCGAATAGTCCTCGTTCATGAATTGTGCCGAGGCCAGTGCATTCCAATACTGCTTGGAGTAGGGGTGATGATCGATGAGTTCGTTGAAGATGCGTTCCGAGTCCTCGTATTTGCCCAGTCCGAACAGCGTGCGGGCCATCAGTTCCTTGAAGTCGTCGCTCTCGTCGCCTCGCGAGCGCATCATCCATTCGTAGGCCTTCTCGCTCTGGTTGTAGTCAATGTACAGGTTAGCACAGTCGCGCACATAGTCTTCATATTCGTCGGCGTCGACACTCTTGCCGTATTCGCGCAAGTATTTGTCGGCCTCGTCGATGTCGCCCGCGGCAATCTTGATTTCTGCCACCAGATAGTGGTAGTCGGGGTCGTCGTGGTTCTCGATGGCATCGGCATACATCTCCGCCTCCTCGATGTCGTCCTCTGCCAGAGCCCTACGGGCCATGAATACGTTGGGCAGGGTCGACGAGGGGTATAGCTCCAAGGCGCAGCGGATGGCCTCCTCGGCACGGTCGTCATCCTCTTTCCAGCTATAGTAGTCGGCGATGTCTACCAAGTCGTCAGCATCCATAAACGGGGTGCTGCCCGCATTTATGGATGCCTCGTATCGTTCCAGCAAGTCCTGAAACTCCTCGCTCTTGAAATACTCTTCGTCGATGTTCAACGCTTCCAAGTGTCCTTTAGTCCTACGGTTTTGTTGAACACCAGATGCTCAGGTGTCGAATCGAGGTCAGGCGTAAAGTATCCGATACGCTGGAACTGTAGGAAGTCGCCGGGTTTCTTCTCCTTCAGGTAGGGCTCCACGTAGCAATTGTTGAGGACCTTCAGTGAATCGGGATTCAGCAAGTCGCGGAAGTCGCGCTCGTCGGCACCGGGGTTCTCGATGGAGAACAGACGGTCGTACAGGCGAACCTCGGCCTTTACGGCATCCTGACAGTTTACCCAGTGCAGTGTCTTACCCTTGATCTTGCGGTCGGCACCGGGCTGTCCGCTACGCGTCTCGGGGTCGTATGTGGCGTAGATGGTGGTCACACGTCCTTCGGCATCCTTGTCGCAAGGGTGCTCCTCGTCGCACTTGATGATGTAGGCGTTCTTCAGACGTACCTCCTTGCCGGGAGCCAGACGCTGGAATTTCTTCTCGGCCACCTCCATGAAGTCGTCGCGCTCAATCCACAGTTCACGGCTGAAGGTGATGGTGTGCTTGCCGTCGGCCTCGTTCTCGGGATTGTTTACGGCCTCCATCTCCTCGGTCTTACCCTCGGGATAGTTAGTCAAGACGAGTTTTACGGGATCCAGTACGGCACTGACACGGGTGGCCTTCTTATTCAGGTCGTCGCGCACGTTCGACTCCAACAGGGCGAAGTCGTTCAGGGCGTCGAACTTGGTATAGCCAATGGCGTTGATGAAGTTACGCACACTCTGTGATGAGTATCCGCGACGACGCATACCGCATACGGTTGGCATACGGGGGTCGTCCCAGCCGTTCACCAGCTTCTCGTCGACCAGTGCCTTCAGCTTGCGCTTCGACATCACGGTGTAGGTGATGTTCAGACGGTTGAACTCTATCTGGCGTGTGCCGTCGTACTTCGCGTCGACAATGTCGGGATTATATTCTCCGGCCTTACCCTCGGCAATCTGTTCCTTGATATATTCGCGCAACAGGTCCACGAACTTGTCGTACAGCGGACGGTGCGGCACGAACTCCAGCGTACAGATAGAGTGGGTGACACCCTCGAAGTAGTCCGACTGTCCATGGGCGAAGTCGTACATTGGGTAGCAGTGCCACTTCGTACCAGTGCGGTGGTGGGGAATCTGGATGATGCGATAGATGATGGGGTCGCGGAAGTGCATGTTGGGGTTAGCCATATCCAGCTTGGCGCGCAGCACCATCGAGCCCTCTACGGCTTCAGGAGTATTCATCTGCTCAAACAGGCGCAGGTTCTCCTCGATGGGGCGGTCGCGGAACGGACTCGGACGACCCGGCTGTGTCGGTGTACCCTTTTGTTCGGCAATCTGCTCGGAGGTCTGTTCGTCGACGTAAGCCAGGCCCTTCTTAATCAGCCATACGGCAAAGTCCCACAGCTTCTCGAAATAATCCGAGGCATAGTACACATTCTCCCAGTGGAACCCAAGCCACTTGATGTCGCTCATGATGTTCTCCACATATTCTGTGTTCTCCTTGGTGGGGTTGGTATCGTCGAAACGCAGGTTACAGATACCTCCGAACTCCTCAGCCACACCGAAGTCCATGCAGATGGCCTTGGCGTGGCCGATGTGGATATATCCGTTGGGCTCTGGTGGGAAACGTGTCTGAATACGTCCACCATTCTTACCTGCTTCCAGGTCTTCCTTTACAAACTGTTCTACGAAGCTGAGGCTCTTCTTTTCCTCGCCTTCTGTCATAATCTTCTCTTCCATATATATATAAAGATGTGTAATTTTGCCTGCAAAGATACGAAAAAGTGAGCAAAAACAACAATAAAATGCATTTATTTTGCAATAACCCGCCCTTATTCTGCAATAAGGACGGGTTATCCGACGTATAAGTACACTTAAGCGACGTGGCTTTTGTGTTACAACATGGATTCAAATCCAGGAATGCCTAACAGTTCATCAAGACCGGAATTGGAGTCGAATTCAGAGTCCGTGTCAATCTCGGGAGCATTGGCAGCACCAGAGTAGAACAACAAGGGTTGCATATTCTGCACTTCCACAATACTCATTTCAGGCTTGCTATATATTTTCTTTATCATAACTCTTAACTCTTAATTCTTAATTCTTAACTCTTAACTCTTAATTCTTAACCACAACCATCTTTCCGTTGAAGATGTAGAGTCCTGCCTTCTTGGGCTTATCGGTCAGACGCATACCATTCATCGTCCACCAGCCCTCGCTGGTCTTCTCGCTGGCAACGGTCTTCTTTGTCTCGATGGTCTTCACCTCTGTTACGTCGTCGAATTCGTCGACGATACCGTCCCAGGCAATGGCATAGCTGGGAGCACCGCCGCCGATCATATAGGCACGGAAGGGAGGCACATACGAGCCAGGACCCATCTCGACGAACTGTCCGATAGTATATTCGCCACGTTTCTCACCAGCATAGCAGTACATGCCGTCTTCGTATTCCTTACGTTCATAGACGCCCTTGAAGCCTTCGGTCTCTACGGGGTTGGCCTTCACGTCGACGACACGAACCATCGGGTCTGTCACACCACCTTCCTTAGCTTCGAAGATGTAAGGCTTGTTGGCCTTCAGACCACTAGTTGTTACCGACTTCATGTTGACAATTGTACCATCGTTACTTTCATACTCATAGAACGTACCGAGCAAGTTGGCATCCGCCTGTGGAATGTCGTAAGGCAGATAGATAGTAGCCTTCTTGTCGGCGCCACCGGCTTCAAATGTACGTTTCAGTGTCACCTGTGCAGCCTTGAAATCCTTCATGGCCTTGAAGGGCTGGGCATTGATAGATCCATCCAGTTCTACAGTCTCACAGATGCTGCCAATCACCACGTTCTTAGTACCATCAGCAACGGTATTACCTGCGGGCATATAGATGAATACGTTGTCAGGAACGCCACGGAAGGCACCCTTTGTGCGGTCTACCTCCATACCCGTAATCTTCGTGTTGCCGAAGTCTACGAATGTCAGACCCTCGGGCAGAATGGTCTTCACGACTCCAGCTCTGCGAGGAGCACCCGCACCACCGCCATTGTCGACAAACATATCATCGGGCAGGTCGGTAATGTCAGGATCGCCACAAGTGTATCCATTACGGGCATTGACTATGGCACCCACTCCTGCTGCTACAGCCGACACCTCCATAGCCTTATAACTCGTTGCAGGAGGCTCTGGACTCTGCATATTGTTGTTCGTCACCTTCAGACCACCCAGTGCACCTGACACACTTGCCTTCGGGCCGATACGGTGACTGTCTTTCATTGCGGGAGCAGGCGTAGGCGTAGTTGCTCCAGAATTATCATCTTTAATCACGGCAATCTGTACGAAAGAAGGCTCCACCGTTAACACATTAAATGAGAAATCACGACCCTCTATATCTCCGGTCTGGCCTGGTTCCTTCTTTAACATATCCCTTACACTAAATACCGTTCTGTTGTTAACTCTCGCTATGATATTATATCCAACCTTGATATCCGCTTGTAATAAATCTATAATATGCTCACCTGAACCTATCATGGTGGTTATACCTATAACATTTTCATTTCCGGGTGTAATATCGTCCTCATTCATCACCGACTGTTTTGTGAATGTGACCTTACCTGTTTCTTGATTAAAACCGCCGACATTTTCCGGGTCTGCACTTTCATTTGCGCCCATGTTGTACTGCCAACCGTCAATGATGGTATTATTGGTGCTTGTTGTTTCATCCATTACTTCATCGAAGGTAGAAACGGCCACAGGGTTTGTCTCAGTCACAATCAGTTCCAACGTAAGCCCTATAGTAACAGTCTTAGCAGTAGTGTTCTCTTTTGATGACAGTACGTCGTTAAACGACACCCCGCAATTGCTGAAGGCAGAAACCAATGTCGGAGCATCTGCCGATGGGTCGTCGTTGGTGTCGGTATATACCAGTGAGACAGATTCGTTACGCACGGTGACGAAGACCACTTTCAGTTGAGTACCTGTATATTGAATAGCTATTCCTTCGTTATTTGATATTTTACTATGGCCAACCAGTTCAACAGTCAGGGTTTCATCAGATGGTAATGCCTCTGGAGTCACAACGATTTTTCCGTTAATAGTTGCATCCGTCAGAATCAGCTTTGCATTACCGTCGAAGGCAACTGTGCCGCCATCATTAAGTACATCAGTACGGTTAATGGGCGTAATGATCGTGCCGGCTATGGTAATACCGTAATCAGCAGGCAACGAGATGGTCAAGTCGTTCAGTTCCAGCTTGTTGCTGTATTCAACGTCGATTCCTTCCCCATAAGCAACACCCATTTGCAGTTTGTCTTTGGCTTCACCATGAGAGGCAATTTTCAGTTTTCCGTTGGCACAGCCTTCTGCGAGTGTAAAGCCACCAGTCATCGTGCTGGTGCCTATCAGATAGACGTTCAGTTCCGATCTGCTGGTTTCGATATTTCCCGGAATCGTTGCTGCGTTCAGCGTCAGCGTATTAAACGTAGCATCGTACGAAACACCTGCCATTATATTGGAAGCATTCATGTTTGTCACCTCAGTACCACCAATTTTCAAGCCGTAGAATTCAGAGGGGGCAGCAATTGTTATCGTAAGCGTATTCTCTGATTCCTCAGTCTTATATTTCAGATTATTTTGGTATGATGTGCTGTGTCCACTATACCATTCAACGTCTTTGTTGATAGTCATCGTCAGGCTACCTGCTGCATTGGGGCTGGTAGTGAAGATCACCTCATGGTCATTCTCATCCTCCGCCACTAAGAATTTGAATCCTCCGCAGGCTATCGTGTTTTTTCCCAACAGATTGATGGTCAGCTTGTCCAGTCCGTTCTTAATGAAGGCTCCCTTTTGTAGAGTAGTATTAACTTTATTGAGCGTCAGCGTACTTGTTGTGGCGTCGAAGCTGATACCATCGCCAATAGTATTTTTATTTTCCGAATTTACGCGTGTACCATTAATATATAGATTATAACCCACGACGTCAGAGAATACGTTTGGCTGAATGGCGTGCAACGGCTCCACAACTGTAACAGATCCGAAGTCTTCAATGGTTGCCGTCAGTTTGTTCAAATCGGCATTGCTGTTAGCTGCTTTGCAAATGGTAATCGTGCCGACTTCCTGGAGTTGTTGTACATTGGAGAACTTGATCTTTCCCACTTCGTTCACACCTGTCAGCGCTACTGTCAGTTCGCTCAAGCCAGAAGTAATAATCTCACTCGTTGTGTAGCTGTTCAGCGACAAGGTATTGGTAACCGGGTTAAAGAATACCTTTCCATCGAAAAGCGTCAAGCCGGTAGAAATCACCTGAGTGTCACCAATAAACAGGTTATAGTATTCAACGTAGGTGATTGTGGGGTTGGTGCCACCAGTCTGTCTCCATCCTGTCACCGTTTGACTTTCAGGGAAATCATTAACGATGTTATAACCCAAAGCAAAATTACCACCAACAACGGTCAGCGAACCGTAACCATTCTTACCAGGACTGTCCTGATGCGTAAAGGTCAGTTCACCTTCGTCAGCTGCATTCGTGTACCCGAAACCACATGCCGACATCGCATTCGGCTTCAAAGTATTGCTACCAATCAGGTATACCTTCAGGTCAGCGATGCTGCTCTCGATAGGAAAGCCGCTCTCAGCTGTTGACATATCGATAGTAGCTCCGTTCAGCGTCAGGGTGTTGTTTGCTGTATTGAACGACACGAGACCACTAATATTGGTACCGGTTATTCTTGAAGCATTGTAACTCGTCACACCGACACCGCCAACGTACAATGCAATCTTCTGGAACTCTACCGTTACCTCTGCATCGTACGTAGCATCAGGAAATTCAAATGTGTATTTTGTCTCACCGCTGGGGTCGGCATCAGGAGTTAAGGCGGTCACCACTACATTATTTATATTAGGTGAACGACGGGGAACCTGTGCCACATTGCCGCTTACCGTCAGTTCTACATGAACATTCTCCAAACTACATGTGTAGCCTGAAGCCGGAGTAACAGTAAGTGTACATACACCCTCTGAGATGCTTTGTGTCACCGTGCCAGGAGCAGCAGGCAACTGAGAGGGCAATACATTAATCGTTACCGTGCTTGCCCACGTGCCGACTGTCATAGCCAGCAGGGCAACCATTGTCGTGATATACTTAAAATATTGTTTCATATCGCGCTATACTTTATTATATTATTAACAACCACTTTGAACTTTACTTAACCAGAACTTTTGTTCCATTTTTAATATAGAGTCCGCTCTTTGTCGGCTTGCCAGAGAGCTTGCGACCGCTCAGGTCGTAAAAATCACTTCCTACCTCAGCCATCTTACTTCTTACATCGTTGATGCCCGTTGCACCATCACCGATTTCAATGGTCAATTTAGGAGCATTCGCAGGTTCACCGAATACCAAATAGCCTCGGTTAGCGGGTATTGTACCAGAAGTGGTCTTCACGAACTCATTGTTATAGAGCACGTAGACAGAAGCGTCTGACACGTATCCTTCCAAAATGCTTTCAACACTTGTTTCCTGATATGTGCCCTCCAGCAAATTGATGATGTCATCCTCCTCTTCCTCATCATCATAAGCAGTGGCTATATATTCACTGACAGCTGTGTTAGTACGCTTCAGAAGAACTGCCTCATAGCGTGGAATGTAGCTGATTGCCGAAACGGTCACTACACCGGTTTTATCGTCAGCCTCGTCTACTATGTATGCCGTCAGACCCTCAGGAACAGCCAGATCCTCTGTACTATAGAACGTTGCCCATAAGTTGTTACCGGCAAACGTAAGATTATAAGTGAGGGCATAAGTAGCCGTTACCACATCACTGGAAACCGCAGCACCTGTAGTTGTGTCATATACTACCTCTACCCAAGCTTTCAGAGTGCCGGGCTGAATGGGAATTGCCTCTTCATATTCATAAGCGTAACCATTATTCCATTTGTACATGATCTTGCTGTCTGCAATATCAGCTCCCTGTATTACAATCGGATCATGTGTGCTCGAATATGAGCCAGATGCCAGAGTAATTGTGGGAACAGGCGGAACAACTTCCATTTTGAATGCGATAGAGTCAGTGATTACGCTGAAGGTTCTGTTCTCAGGTTTGTTGATGTTGGCATAAGCAAAACCACTACCGTAACCGTTGATAGTTAAATCACCTTCCGAGAGTGTTGCAAAGTTTCCGGGAGAAGAGTAGGGAGTAAATGTCACACCTTCAACTGCAGGATATAATGTAGCAGCAAATTCGGGTGCAGTTTCACCATCATACACAAATCTCAGTGGATTAGGCATGATGCCGAAATAGTAGGCTGTCTCTTCCGGACTGACTACGTCATCAATCGTGATGGTCGCCTTGATGGTAGCAGGACCGAGCAGCGTAAATGCCTCCTCAAATGGAACATTGGTTTTGTTGTTTGCTGCCAAGTTCTCGTCAGCGTAGGTCAGTGAGTACTTCACCGTTCCTGCGAACTTACTTTCAACAGCTATATTCCATTTCTCTGTTTCTCCATTCCAATTGCCATAAATTGACGGTGTCTTTGACACGACATCATAGAACACATCATTAGGATACGAGTCATCGATATTCAAGCCCAACCAATCTTCATAATTAACAGTCGAGAAATTCTCTCGGAAATCAGATGGCGTTCTTAACGTAGTACCAGGCAGAGCTCCTTCTATCTTCTTGAATGTTAAGCTTGGCTTTGTTGTTTTTTGACCTTCGTAAACAATACTATTAACGTAATTCGACCCGTTGAGTGCAATAGTTAGATTCACGCTTCCAGAATACACTATATTCTTTCCTTCGCCATACAACATTGCACTATTCAATGTTAAGATGTTGTTTTCAGCATCGTAGCTCACTTGACCATCGTTTTCACCTCCAAAAATATCATCAGCATTGCCCATAGTAACAGGCATTTCACCTACTATTATATCATACGCTGGGGCGAAAACAGCCTCTTTTGTAGTACCATCCGTGAAATAATCTGGATTCGAATATACGTAACCAGAATTCTTCATAATCAGTGTAAGTTCCTCGCTAATAGAGAAACTTCCAATATTGTATTCGCCGAAAGTATTTACACCACCATCCCCTGTGGTCTTCAGCGTCAGGCTTCCCACTGGGGTACTAGTTGACTTGAAAGTCACCGCAGGGGCTGCATTGTCAATTTTCTGAAGACATGTTTCTTCCGTTGTAATGCTGTTCTTTCCCTGAATATCGATGGTCAAGTTAGGGAGTGCAACTTTTATAGGAACAGTCAATGTAGCACCATTCAGTGTCAGCGTATAAACTGGAGCGTCGTTGCCTCCAACAGAGAACACCACTTTACTATCACCTAGGACATTATCTGCATTCAGGTCTGTCACCTGCGTCTCGCCAATGAAGAGATTGTACGACTGATACGAATGGAAATCAACTGTTACCTCCACATCACTGCCGTCTGCTGGCATAGTGAACTCATAAGTGGTAACGTCAGTGGGGTCGGTGTTTTCACCTTTGTTACTAACTTCAATAGGGTCGTTGTCCAAATCGGGCGATCTTCTTGGAGTTTGTGCCACACCACCCGTCACTACAGAATAGGCGGTGATGAAATCCTTGGTGACATAGTAGCCTTGGGCAGGTGTCACTGTCAGGGTACACTTGCTGTTGGCAATTGACTGAGTTACGTCTCCTGGCGAAGTTTCAGTGACAACTGCACCATTCAACTTCTTGATGATTGTTACGGTTGGGTCTGCCCATGTACTCTGTGTTAACAGGAGCATGAACACCAGAGAAATCACATACTTCAGATTGTGTTTCATAATTATATGTCCTCCTTATTTGTTGTTATTGATATAAACTTTCTTACCATTATTTATATATAGACCCTTACGCTGGGGCTTGCCGTTCAGCTTGAGTCCGTCGATAGAATACCAGCTGTCGTTGCTGCTGTCGTCGACAGTCAGCGTGTCGATAGCCGTGCTGTTGCCGTCAACAATGTTAATAGTCAGATATTGTGGAGCACTCGTTGGAGCAACAGCAGCACCGGGAACCAGATAGGCGCGGCGTGCAGGAATCGTTCCACTGATGGCACGCTTGAACTTATCGTTGAAGAGCACATAGACGGGACCACTACCCAAACTGCTGATGTCGGTAGTATTTGGCGAGCCGCTCAACAGGTTATTGACCGTTGTTGTAGTGCCTGTGTATGCTCCAGCTGTATAACCACTGGCAGCACCATTCTGTTCACGTTCCAACAGAACAGCATTGTTTTTAGGAATATAGCCAATAGACGTTACAGTTACCGCGCCACTCTCTTCGTCGACGTCGCTGACTACGTATGCCGTTAGACCCGTAGGAACAGTCAGGTTCTCTGTAGCGTAATACGAAGCCCAAGAGTTGTCGTCGACAAACTCAATGTCGAGAGCTGCAACAACATTGACAGTCAGGGATGCCACCTCGTTAAGCACCTGATAGGGAGTATTGTCGCCTCGCATCAGATAGATATCCAAGACAGCAGTTCCAATACCCTGAACCATATATTTTTCCGTTTGTTCATCATAGGTTACTGCAGTTCCTTCTGACACGCCACCGATTTGGTAAGTCACATCGTCGCCGTCTGCTACAGCAGGAACAAGGGCTGGCAGGTCAGCGGTGGTCAGTTCAAACGCAGTTCCATTGTAAGTAATAGTCAACGGTTCTGTGAAGCCGAAGTACTTGGCAGTAGCTTCAATACCGGTTTTTCCATTATACTCTGCATAAGCAGTAATCGTACAGGGTGAAGAAATGGCAGGACTTGTCCCTTCTGCGTATGTCGCATCGGTAATATCTGTTGTTGCGTCTGCATAGTCTACAGAGTACTTGATAACGAGACCCTCCAAATTGTTTCCAGTAGATTCATTGGAGGAAAGCATCAGGTATCCATCCGATAATGAAACTGTAGGAGCGTCGAGTTTCTTGATGTATTGAGTAGATGTTCCGTAAGCAATATACACCAAGTTGTCATTATAGCTGACAGTCTGGAAACCATTAGCAGGAGAACCAATGTATTGCGAATCTCCTATATTAGCAGTCAGCAATGCGTCATCACCAGACGCCTTGAATGTAAGTGTGGCATTCTCTTTAGCACTTGCGACCATATAGCAAGCATAGTCACCATTGAAATTGATTTCGTTCCGATCCTCCAACTGAATAGTCAGGTTGTCGAGTCCGCTCACGATAGCAGGCTTATGACTCTCAGCAATATGGATACCTACTCTCTTCAATTGTAATAGATTTGTCTCCCCAGCAGTAAACGTTATGCCGTAATCTTCTCCTTCATATACTCCGTTACGTGTTATTTTGTCACTTACTACCGAACTTCCTGTTACCTGCGTACCACCTACCCACAAGGGATAAGCTGTTTCCGATGTGATGGTTGCCGATGTCAGTTCTTCTGTTTCTTCAGCTATGGCATTAACCAACAGTTTATTTGTGGTGTCGTACTGATATGGAGTGGAAGACGACAGATACATATCTCCGAAGTCGATGCTGGCAAAACCAGAGATAACTGAACTTGCCACAGCCATCTGTGCCGTGCTCAATGACAAGGAAGCAGCATCAGCAGCACTTGCTTTCTCAAAAGTAAGGGTGGCGGCAGGATTCAGGCTGACAATCTTGCCAATCTGGTTGTTTGTACCTGTCACCTTAATAGTCAATTCATCCAAGCCACTTGTAATATCCCCATCGTAGTTAATGCCGTTCAAGGTCAACGTGTTGGTCTGAGAATCAAACGACACAACATCTTCACTATAATCGGAGAAAGTACCATCTTGGTTCACCTCTACGCTTCCAATCCAGATAGTGGGCTTTGTCGTAAAGGTAACATTGAGCGTTGCATTAGCATCGGGCATTTCAGTAATTGTATAGAAGCATATTCCATCCTCCGTCTTGGTAAGTTCTATATTAGCTGTTTGGTCAGTTCCATATAGCACGCTAATTGAAGAAACACTATTGGCTGTAGAAGGAAGAATTACATTCAATTCGATTGGTTGTCCAGGAGCAACAAGAATACCATTCTCATCATCATCATCTGACCAAGCATAATACTTTGCGTTACGATCTGGTATAATATATTCAGAATACTCTTCTGGGATAATCAGTAACTTCGTATACAGCATGGCACCATTATCAGTTACAATGTCATAATCTTCAGTCACCACTTGTAGTTGTTCGTCGTATGATGAAACTCCTGTACCACGCTGTTGGTAGCCACTTCTTTCTACAACTTCAGCTTCACCATTCTTTGTTGAGGTTACAACAGTGTAATAATAGTAATTATTGCTGAAAGAAGCATTACCTTTATTGCCGACAATGGCGCCAGCACAAGTATTATCACCTCCATAGTTATCAACACTGCTGATGGTTGTGTTGCCCGAAACTTTGTTGTTGCTGATACTTATCACGTCATAGTTAAAATCACTACAATTACCGACAATACCTCCAGTACAATTGTTCGCACTATCATAATAATTGCTTGAGCAAGTGATAGTTGTTGGTTTCTCGTCAGTGCCTGTCACCTGGCATCCACTGACAGTTGCTGACCCCATGATATAGGCGACTATACCGCCTGCCAAACCGCCAGTTGTCGAGGTTGCCGCTATTGTGGAACCGCTAACAGTACAATTTGTGATACTTCCGCCAAATAGTTCTCCGACAATACCACCAGATGATGGACCGCTGGTCTCACTCGATATGGTACATGAAGTGACGGTACAATTGTCAATGGTACCTTTATTCAATATTCCTGCAATAGCACCATTGTTCATGTTTCCATTTCTAAATGTGCAGTTCTCTAGTGTCAGATTCAACACATAACCTGGAGCAGGCTCATCATCATCATCATCTCCTACCTGGCGGAACAAACCTGCATAATCATCTTCGCTGCCAGCCTCGTACAACAAGTTGCTAATCTTATGACTGGCACCATCGAAATGGCCGATGAAAGGCTTCTCTGGAGTGCCTATTGGTTCGAAACCTTGCAATCCTGTGCAATCAATATCATCACCAAGTTCGACATAGCAACTTAATGAGGAGAGCTCATTAGCATTGTATTTTTGAGTGAAAAGGAACAGCTCTTGTGGAGTTGAAATCTCATAAGGAGATTCTTCCGAACCATCGCCACCTCCGAACAGATTGCTATCGTCAAAAGTTGAAATGACTACTTGGGTGGTAGAAGCACCCCAAGTCTCAGGAGCTGTTGCTGGTGTCCTGAGTGCCAGAGGCTCTTCGATTGTTACCGAAGAGAAACCGCTGATAACGCCCAGCTCACAATTAACTGTGAATTTGTTTATCGGATTGCTTGCAGCTTCTTCTGGGACGACGAATTTCAACGTACCTGTCGTTTGCTGATCCGTTGCCTGGAAAGTAATTGCAGCAGTGGAAGGACTATCATAATTAATACCACACGCTGAGCCATTCACAGAAATCTTTAATTCTGGCAGGCTGCTCTTGATGGGGAAAGAATTAGTTGAATTATAATCCAAAGTATTATTCACAGGGTTGTAAATTGGACCTCCAGACTGGCCAGCCTCCAAAGCAGAAGAGAGCACTCGGCCACTTCCAATCCACAAGTCGTAGACCTCCAAATACCAAATCTTGACATAATCAGGATCTGGAGAGTTGTTGTTGGGGTCTTTTTCATGGATTCCCCTTTTCCAGCCCGTAGTCGCATTCCCTGCTTCTTCGGGATCAAGATAGATTGCCGTTACTTCAAATGTGTTTGAAACCGAATAGTCTTGTGCGACAATAGTTTCGTCGGTAGAGCCATCAATTCGAAGTTGTCCAATGACCTCATTATAACCATCATTCTGCCAACTGGTCTCAAAGGCCAGCGTAGGGGTCGTCTCTGAAGCCACACCTGTATATTTTACAAAGCAAATCTGATCCCCATACATTTCCCCATCTAAAGTAACTTTATTATAATCATAAAGCTTGACTTTCAGGTTCTGAACAGTACTCTCGATAAAGTGGGGGGCATCGTTTCCCATATCGGCAATGACATTATCCAGTGTCAATGTGTTGGTCTCTGGGTCATATGATACCGTACCTTCCGAGATGTTATCATCCTTAATGTTATCTAAGTTGGCTGAGGTAACTTGGGTTTCTCCCACCCATATTGGATATAAAGAACCCGTATAAAATGTGGCTATTTCAATGCCATTTTCGCCATCGTTCAATCCTGATACCGTACTATAGGAAGTGTTTTCACTTGGGTTTACACTAAATCCGGAATAATTAAATGAACTGAAACCGAAAATGGCAGACGTCACCATCATCGACTCTACATATAGCGAAGCATGAGTACTTCCTTTGGTTAAGGTCAGCGTTCCGTTATTTGTCGAATAGATGGCTGGGGTGTCTTCGTCATTTGCGATATATCCAATTCGATTGTGACCATACAGTTCAATCGTCAGGTCGCCAAGTCCGCTCTTGATGCAGTCTTTGGTTTGAATGTTATGCAGTTCAAGTGTATTGGAACCATCATTACCACGAATGAATCTTGCATAACCGACCTTGATGTTGTCGTTTTGAATGTTGCTCCAATTGTCGCTCGTTACCTGCGTTTCACCGATCCACAGGTCATAGTCTTCTGCCCATGTGACTTGTGACGTCAGTAGCAGTGCAAACAGCACTAAAAGCTGTCGTAGCCTTCTGGTAAGGCTCACATGATTAATTAATCGTTCTTTCATAATTATATTGTTTTTAGTTTTATATTGTTTGCGTGTTAATTAATTCGCGTGCAAAGATACGAAAAAGTGAGCAGAATACACCATTTTAATTGTTAATATAATCAAAAACTTTTAGAATGCTCGATTTTCTGTACTCCGCCCGTCGATTGTTTCGGCGAATTTGGTGGCAGAAAACAAGCGATAGAAGTAATTTTAAATATCAAAGGAAAAAATGAAGAAAATGAAGTTGATTAAGAGCCAGGCGGAGATAATCTGCGGACGGAGGGGAGAAATTCTCAGGACGGAGCGGAGAAATTCTCCGGACGGGGCAAGATCCAGGACGGCCGCGACTTCAAAGACCAGCGAGTAAGAATCCTTAACATTTCGCCCCTCTGGGGACATGAGGAACCTGCCGATAAGGCCTTCTAATGGTTACAAAGTTACAGTTACAAAGTTACATTATGTGCCATTTTGAAGAAAAGACTCTGAAAAATTATATTATAATATATATTATAATATAAAATATTTTTCTTGTTATTCGGATAATTGAAAACATAGTTAATGTAACTTTGTAACTGTAACTTCGTAACTTTTTATAAAACTGAATATTATTTTTACAAAATTAGCAATTATGGAAGAAAAGATCATTCGCCCTACTACGAAGCCGGAGGCTATCAAGGGCAAGTTGCTGAAGTACCAAGGTACTGACTATTGTGAATTCATGCCGCAGGCGCAGGGCGAGCCCCAGTATGGACACAAAAGAAAAGTAAATATTCATGTTTTTTACACGAATAATTTGCTTTGTATGCATTATTTTTGTACCTTTGCAACCAAACTATATAATACTAATGATTATGAGCAAGAAACTGATGATTGCAGCGATGCTGTGCCTGACGGCAGTGACGAGTAGGGCAGAGCAGGTGACGATTGAGACGAAGCAGATGACGCTGGTGCTCGACGTGGAGCAGGGCCGACAGCCCCAGTATGTGTATTTCGGACAGCGCCTGAGCGCCCAGGAGTTGCAGCACCTGCAGTCTCCGCGCAACGGACGCATGGACGCCTATCCCGCCTACGGCATGAACTGTCCGGCAGACGCCGCACTGGCCATGCGCCACGCTGACGGTAACATGTCGACAGCACTGGTGGTAACGGGCGTGGAGCGTCTGACGGCCGACGAAGGACAACTGACGGAAATCACGATGAAGGACACGGTGTATCCCATTACCGTTAAGCTGTGCTATCTGGCCTACCAGGACGTGGACATGATTACCACGTGGACGGAGGTGACGAACCAGGAGAAGCAGCCCGTCGTGCTGACGACGTTTGCCTCGGCCGTGCTGCCCATTCGCAGGGGTGACGTGTGGATGTCGAGCTTCTACGGCTCGTGGGCCAACGAATCGCGTCTGGTGGAAGAGCCGCTGACGCCCGGTCAGAAGCAGATTGTGAATAAGGACGGTACGCGAAACGCACACACCAGTCATGCTGAGGTGATGTTCTCGCTGGACGGCAAGGGACAGGAGAACCAGGGACAGGTCATCGGCGCCGCCTTATGCTACAGCGGTAACTACCGCCTGAAGGTCATCACCGACGACACGGACTACCACTACTTCATGGCCGGCATCAACGAGGACAATTCGGAATACCACTTGAAGAAGGGCGAGACGTTTGTGACACCGAAAGTCGCATTCAGTTTCTCCTCATCCGGACTATCTGGAGTTTCTCGGAATTTCCATAAGTGGGGCCGCAAATACATGCTGGCACACGGCAACAAGGAGCGCAAAATCCTGTTGAACTCGTGGGAAGGCGTCTATTTCGACATTAACCAACAGGGCATGGACCAGATGATGGGCGACATTGCCTCGATGGGTGGCGAGTTGTTCGTGATGGACGACGGATGGTTTGGTGACAAATATCCCCGCAAGGTCGACAATTCCAGCCTCGGTGACTGGGTGGTCGACAAGAACAAGTTGCCCGAGGGTATCGAAGGATTGTTGCGCGACGCCCGCAAGCACGGCATCAAGTTCGGTATCTGGATTGAGCCGGAGATGGCCAATACCGTTTCCGAACTCTACGAAGCCCATCCGGAATGGATTGTCAAGGCTCCGAAGCGCGAGCCCGTGCTGGGACGAGGCGGTACGCAGGTGGTGCTCGACCTGAGCAACCCCAAGGTGCAGGACTTCGTGTTCTCCATTGTCGACAATCTGATGATGAAATATCCGGACATTGACTATATCAAGTGGGATGCCAATATGCCCATCACGAATCACGGCTCGCAGTATCTGACGATGAACGACCAGAGCCACCTGTACATCGAGTACCACCGCGGTTTCGAGAAGGTGTGCAAGCGGGTGCGGGAAAAGTATCCCGACCTGACCATCCAGGCCTGCGGATCGGGTGGCGGACGTGCCAACTGGGGATTCCTGCCGTACTTCGACGAGTTCTGGGTGAGCGACAATACCGACGCCCTGCAGCGCATCTACATGCAGTGGGGTACCAGCTATTTCTTCCCTGCCATTGCAATGGCCTCGCACATCTCGGCAACGCCTAACCATACGGTGTTCCGCACGACGTCGTTGAAGTTCCGCATTGACGTCGCCATGAGCGGACGACTGGGCATGGAAATTCAGCCTAAGAACATGACCGACGACGAGAAGGAGCTGTGCCGTAAGGCCATCAAGGAATATAAGCAGATTCGTCCCATCGTGCAGTTCGGTAACATCTACCGTCTGCTGTCGCCGTATGACAAGAAGGGACTGGCATCGATGATGTATGTCACGGATGAACAGGACAAGGCTGTGTTCTATTGGTGGAAGACAGAGTCGTTCCAGGACGAGCACTTGCCACGCATCCACATGGCCGGACTGAATCCAAATAAGATGTATAAAGTGCACGAGCTGAACCGCATTGATGTGCAGCCGATGGATTGCGAGGGCAAGACATACAGCGGTGCCTATCTGATGAGTCACGGACTGGAAATGCCGTACCGCAACAATACGGAGTGGAACAAGAAGACCGATTGGTCGAGCCGCGTGCTGCTACTTGAGTCGGAATAACGGAATAACGAAATAACGGAATAACGTTATAACGCAATAACGAAAAAAAATTACGAAACAGAAAAAGAAAGACCTCCTGGCCTACATCCGCGAAGGTCGCGAGATGACACGGGGCGAGAAACTCAGGCTGATTGTCAGCCTGAGTATTCCGTCGATTCTGGCTCAGATTTCCGCCACGGTGATGTTCTTCATCGACGCCTCGATGGTAGGACACCTCGGTGCACGGGCGTCGGCATCCATAGGACTGGTGGAAACCACCGGATGGCTGATGGGTGGTCTGGCTTCTGCGGCAAATATGGGCTTTTCGGTTCAGGTGGCCCACGCCGTAGGAGCCAACGACTTCAAACGTGCCCAGCGTGTGTTGCGTCAGTCGCTGGTGTGCTGTGCCCTATGGAGCCTGATGATGACGCTGACGGCTTTGGCTATCAGTGTGCCGTTGCCCTATTGGCTGGGTGGTACGGAGGAAATTGCCCACGACGCCACGCTCTATTTCGCCATCTTCAGCGGTTGCGGCATCTTCTTCCAGATGGAAGGCTTGGCGGGCTCCATGTTGAAATGCTCGGGCAATATGAAGATTCCCTCGATGCTGAACATCGCCATGTGTGTGATGGACGTGGCGTTCAACTACGTGTTCATCTATGTCTTCAACATGGGTGTGGCGGGAGCTGCCATAGGCACTGGACTGGCCATGATGATTACGGCCGTGCTGATGATGTATTTCCTGCTTTGTCGCTCGGAGATGCTGGGCATATTGCGTAAGACGAAGATTCCCGGTCACGATAGCGTTCCCCTGACGTGGGACAAGTTCAAACCGCAGGGTGATGTGGTGAGCAACGCCTTCAAAATCGGTGCCCCCATGGGTTTGCAGCACATGCTGATGGGTTCGGCACAGGTGGTCAGCACACTCATCGTGGCCCCGCTGGGAACGGTCGCCATAGCGGCACACTCGCTGGGTATTACCGTCGAGAGCCTGTGCTACATGCCGGGTTTCGGTATTGCTGAAGCCGCCACGACGCTGGTAGGACAGAGTTTCGGTGCCGGCAAACGCATTCTGACGCGCCAGTTTTCCCGTATGTCAGTAGCACTGGGCATGTTGGTAATGACGCTGATGGGACTGTTGATGTATGTCTTCGCATCGGAACTGATGGCACTGATGACACCCGTCGACGAGATTATCGCGTTAGGGACGACGTGTCTGCGCATAGAGGCATTCGCGGAGCCGATGTTTGCAGCAGCTATCGTGTGTAACGGTGTCTTCGTCGGTGCCGGCGACACGCTGAAACCGGCTATCATGAGTCTGTTGTCGATGTGGGGTGTCCGTCTGACGCTTGCCGCCGTGCTGGCCGTCACCTATGGATTGCCTGGTGTGTGGACGGCGATGGCGATAGAACTCTCGTTCCGCGGTCTTATCTTCCTTGGCCGCTTGTTTCAAGGAGGTTGGATGAGGAAATTGGCATAAAGAAGAATGGGAGGTTGCCCTCCCATCCTTCAACATGAATCATTAGTAGTTTGTCTTGTTTGGTATTTTGTGTTTGTTGTTACTTGATTACCTTCGTGGCGATGGACTTGCCGTTTGCCAGGCGTTCTATGCGGATGTTGACACCCCGCTGGGGCTCTGACAGCTTGCGACCGTCGAGCGAGTAATATTCCACGCTTTTGACCTCAGTGGATGCAACGGCAGCCTGTATGGCTGACGTTCCTAACTCGCGGACTTCCACATAGAATACACCACTTTCGCCGGAACCACGGGTAATCTTGTGAGTGCCGGCACCAACACCAGCGATGGTATACAAACGGACGCCCTCGCTGTCAGCGGGTGTGGTGGCAGTGCTGACATCTATTTCAGTACCATCGAATTTAAGCGTCGCGTCGCTCCAGGTAGACTGGGCAATGAGGACAGTGGAGTTGCTGGCTGTCGTAGTGAACTGAATAAGCGTAGAACCTTCCATTTTCAGTCCCTGTGAATACTCGACACCATTATATTTGCCAGTGAACTTATTGTTAAAGTTGTGCTTGTTGTTACTGTCTCCAAAAGAGAAATAACCGTTCTCTGACATGGTGTCGGAACCGTTGAACATGACCGTATAAGTCTTGATTTCGCCCGTTCCGCCACCCGAGCCTCCACTCAGGTCGACGCCAAGCGTATTGATGGCCTCGACTGCGGTGCCGTTTTCCTTCTTATGGGCAGGGTAATACTCCTTGGCAGCATCGTCGGCATCAGCATTTCCGTTGAGCATGATGTCCTGAACGAGTGAGTTGGCATAGACTTCGATATTCATATAATACTTGGCTGGATCGAGGGTGAATGTCACGGCGTCTGTAGCATCGTTGGGATTCAGTCCGTTGGCCAACTCCCATGCATCGGGGATACCATCCTTGTCGGTGTCAAAGTTCTCATCGCGACTACCTGTGCCGAAGTTTGCCTCGGTATAGCCATTGACATCGGAAACCACATCGATACGGCCTGATTTCTTGGTGACAGAACCCTTATAGGTGGCCGTGCCATTACGGGTTTCAGAGAAATAGCGGGCATCGACATCGTCCAAGCTGAGCGAGGCACCAGAGTAGGTGAGAACCTTCTCATATGCCTGGGCGGCACTATGGGTGGTCACTTCGCCAGCGGGAGCAGGTTCGTCGAGGCGGATGCGAACACAGTCAGTACCGGCATTGTTCTTCTTGTAGGTTACGTTTTCGCCATTGTAATGTTTGGGGTCTGGACTCCAGCGTTCACCATCGATGAGGTAGGTGCCATCGTCGTAACTGATATTCGACCAGCCATTGAAATTGGCTGTATTGTTCATCTGGTTGCCGTCAATATAGTAACGACTGGTCATGGTCCAGAAGGTTTTGTCGTCACCGGCATTGCCATCTGCTGCTACTGTCACCTGAGTAACACGACTGGTAGTGGCAGCTGGGCCTGTTTTGTAGTAGTTGTTGACAATATTGACTTGACCGCCACCGGGGCCTCCGTAACAGCCATTGCCGCAGTTGTAGATGACACAATTACGGAAATCGACGTTTTCTGCCTGAAGCGTGTTGGCCCATTTGTATTCACTGTAAAGCTTATTGCCAGTGTACCCTGACCAGTTGTAACGGGCACCATTAAAACGAGGAGTACGATTAGAATGGTGTATGAGTAAGTTGTGGTGGAATGAGGCCAGTTTACCGCCCCAAATGCCACCATAGCCGTGAGCTCCCTTGCCGTGTCCGGCATTCACCAGACTCTCGCCGATGGTACACCACTGCATGGTGAAGTTGTTGTTGTCGTAGAAAGACGCTGTCTCGTCAATGCTCCATGAGAAGGAGCAATGGTCGAGCATGATACCCGTGAAGTGTCGTGCGGTGGAAGCATCAGCACCGTCGTTCACGTCTTTCTCCTGTCCGCGACGGATACGGATGAAACGTATCACGATGTTATTACCATTGGGATTAACATTGTAATAGCGCAGGGTAATGCCCGGTGCCGGTGCTGTTTGTCCGAGAATAGTGGTGTTGGCACCGATATTGAGATTACTTTTGAGGGCAATCACACCACCTACATCGAAGACGATGATTTTTTTACCACTGCCACTCACTGCATTACGGAACGATCCTGCACCTGAGTCATTCAGGTTGGTAACATGAATAACAGTTCCTCCACGTCCGCCAGTAACGAACCGTCCGTGACCTTCAGCACCGGGAAATGCCGGTACGTTGTCAGCCATTGTGGCGAGACTGAACAAAAAGGCCGAAAATAATAATACTATCTTTTTCATTTTTTACTTATATCTAAACTCTTACCTCTTACCTCTTACCTCTTACTTCTTACTTCTTACCTCTTACCTCTTACTTCTTACCTCTTACTTCTTACCTCTTACTTCTCCTCCGTTGTGTAACCCATCATCTCCATTTCGAGGGAAGCCCAGATGAACGGACCAACACCCTTAGCGTCGTTGTCGCGAATGGGTTCGGAGAGATAGTATTCATAGCTGCCGTCGCGTTTCTTGTTCTCCTTGACGGAGCCCTTGGGGTTGACTTTCTTCATGGCTGCCTCCACCTCAGGGGTAACGGCTGGACCAAGACCGGCAACACTACAGCACTGGGTGAGCGAGATAGTTTTGTCGGCATTTACCTTGATAAATTTCTCAATCATGCCCTTGTAGGCCTTGATGCCTGCGTCACGATATTTCTCACTGACATAGCCCTTGCGAGCGGCTTTTAGCAGTGCATAAGTGAACATGGCTGAACAGGTGGATTCCAGATAGTTACCATCTCTTCCTGGTTCGTCCATAACTTGGTACCATACTCCTGACTTTTTGTCCTGCCATTTCAAAATAGCATCGAAGTCTTTTACGAGCAGGTCAATGACTTCCGAACGACGGGCGTAGTCCTCGGGGAGGGCGTCGAGCACTTCGATAAGGGCCATCGTGTACCACCCCTGAGCGCGTCCCCAACAGTGTTGCGAGAGACCTGTCTCTTTGTCGGCCCAGAAGGTCTTGCGGGTCTCGTCATAGGCGTGACGGTTCAAGCCGGTCTTTGGGTCGAGGGTGCGCTCATAGGTAATCTTCAACTGGTTCACAGCGTCGTCGTAGATACTTGTGACAGGGTCCTTTTTTACCTTTTTACCTTTTAACCCTTTTACTTTTTCCGTAATCGGTGCTGTCAGCACGCGGAAGGGCAGGCCCATGAAGATGCCGTCGAGCCATACCTGATAGGCATAGATGGCCTTGTGCCAGTAGACCTTATCGGCAATGGTTCGAGGCTGGTCTTGCAACTGCTTCATCATGAGTTGCATGGCTTTCAGGTTCTTCGCCTCAGGCCACTTTTGATACATGCGGGTGACGAAATGTCCAGTGCGGATGTTGTCGAGGTTATAGTCCAGGATATCGTAACCCATGATGTTGCCTTCCTGGTCAATCATCTTGTCGGTATACATCTTACAGTACTTCAGGATGTTGTCACCACCATATCTTAAATAGGTGTCGAGCATGCCTTCCAGTTCGATACCCATCACGTACGACCATTTGGGCTGGGTGGCAAAGTCGAGCATATAGCTCTCGGGCACGCGCTTCATCTCAGAATAGGTGAGCCACTCGGAGTAGTGCTTGTAGGGCTTTTGCTGCAGCACCAGCGAGCCGTTGATCATGAGGTTGTCGTAAACGACGTCCTGTGCCAGACCAATCTGATGGATGGGCTTGTTATAGACACCGTTGAACTGGCAGTTCCGGACGGTGATGTTGTTGACGGTATAGGCCAGTTTGGGGTCTTCATAACCCACAATCATCACACCGTATTTCGACTTCTGGCAGGTGACATTCTCCATCGTGACGTTGCGTACCGTAGGGTAGAAACCACGACAACAAATCTCGCGCGGCTCATAGTCGGTATTGATTTTCAGTACGGCCTCGCCACACTGACCGACCTTGATGTTGCGCACGTTGATGTTCTCGATGATACCACCGCGACAGCTGTTCGTCTTGATACGCAGCACGCGGTCGAGGTTGGGAGAGTCCATCTCGCAGTTCTCGGCATAGACGTTCTGGCATCCGCCACTGATCTCCGAGCCGATGACTACGCCGCCGTGACCATTCTGCATCTTACAGTTGCGGATAATGATATTCTTCGATGGGGTGCCGGCAAACTTGCCCTGACCGCCCTCACGTCCGTCGTTGTTACGACCGCTCTTGATAGCGATACAGTCGTCGCCGGTGTTGAAGAAACAGTTCTCGATGAGTACACGGTCGCAGGCCTCCGGGTCACAGCCATCACCGTTGGGGCCGTCATTATTAATATGTACACCACGCACGGTGATATCTTTCGAGAGTAGGGGGTGAATGACCCAGAAAGGCGAGCGCAACAGAGTGACATCCTCAATGAGAATACCCTCGCACTGGTTTAGGTTAATCATCTGGGGACGCAGACCGTCGGTAGGACCGAAGCGACGCTCGTCCATGGGAACACCATCCTCGGCATATTTCAACAGACGGGCGCGGGCTCCCTGATTCTGGGCAATACCGCCTTCCTTCATGCCGAAGCGTTTGTTGCCACACCAGGGCCACCACGTCTCGTTTGATCCACCACCGTCGATGGTACCCTTGCCCGTAATGGCAATGTCCTTGGCCTGATAGGCGTAGATCAGTGGCGAAAGATTCCAACAGTCCAGACCTTCCCAACGAGTGGGAACGATGGGGTAGAGCTCGGGTTCGAAGGCAAACTCCAGTACGGCACCTTCTTCGATGACGAGGTTCACACCGCTCTTCAGCTCGATGGCCGCTGTCAGGAATTTTTGCCCTGCAGGTACGACCACGCGGCCCCCGCCTTTCTTCGAACATTTGTCGATAGCTTTCTGGATAGCCTTCTGGTTCTTGGCGGCTGTATTGCCGGGCTTAGCGCCATACTTGGTGATGTCATACACTTTGTCTGCAAATTGTGGCATGCGAATACTCTGCTCAATCTGCTTGTACTCCTGTTCGTTCCATCCCTTGGCCTGCATGCCAAGAACAACGAAGGTGAGAAGCACTAGGGTCTGTAGAATTCTCTTCATTTTTTTATTTGCTTTAGTAGTTCTGGCTGCAAAGTTACGAATAAGTGTGGGAAATACCAAACATTATGCTTGTTTTTCCAGCGCAATCGTTTTAGTAAAATGCTCGGAAAAGGGAAGAAATACATGTAAAAAGAGAGAAAAGTTGTAAAAAATTTGCATTTTACGGAAATAATCCCTATATTTGCCGCCGATAAGCTTCACGAAGACCATTTGTCTCGTTGCTTATCTTATTTAAAAAGTGGAGATTGGTAGCGTCCTGCACCAATCTCCTTTGTTTTTATTTTTCTCCGTAAAGAATTGTCATTAGATTTCCCAACCGATAGCCGATGCTCCGAGTACGGCGGCTGACGCTCCGTCAAGACCACTGATGAGGAACTGTGCCTTGTTCTTGAAGATGTTCATCACATGCTCGTTATAGCTACGCTTGATGGGTTCCATAATCAGGTCACCGGCCTTGACCATACCCCCGAAGAAGATGAAAGCCTCGGGACTTGAGAATGCTGCAAAGTCGGCACAAGCCTCACCGAGCATATTACCGGTGAATTCGTAGATTTCCTTGGCCAGTTCGTCGCCCTTGCCAGCGGCAATCGATACGTCGAGGGAAGTGATGTCCTCGGGATTCATATCGCGAAGCAAAGAGGGACGGTCGGTCTTTGCCAACAGTTCACGTGCCGTACGGGCTACACCAGTTGCTGAACAATAGGCCTCAAGACAACCCGTGCGTCCGCAACCGCAACTGCGTCCTTCTGCACCACGAACCATGATGACGTGTCCCAGCTCACCGGCAAAACCGTCGTGACCATAGAGCAACTGTCCATTAACGACGATGCCCGAACCGACGCCTGTTCCCAGTGTGATGACGATGAAATTCTTCATGCCACGAGCCACACCATAAACCATCTCACCGATAGCTGCTGCGTTGGCGTCGTTGGTCAGTGCCACGGGGACGCCCAGTTGGTCGCTGAACAACTTGGCCAGAGGTACTACACCATTTTTGGCCCATGCGAGGTTGGGTGCAAACTCGATGGTGCCGTTGTAGTAATTGCCATTGGGGGCACCAATACCCATTGCCTTGATTTTCTCAATACCGCCTACCTGTTCGATGATGGGTTGCAGGGCCTCGACAGAAGCCTTCACATAGTCATCGACATTATTATAGCCGCCAGTCTTGATGGCTGTTGTAGCCTTGATTTCACCACGGGCATCAACGATACCGAATACGGAGTTCGTACCTCCTAAGTCTAAGCCGATTACATACGGTTTGATTCCTTGTTGTTCCATATTTGCTATGTTTTAAGTTTGTGTTTATTTATGATTTTGCCCACAAAGGTACAAAAATAATCCGAAATAGCAAGGATTTTTAAATTAATTTTGTACCTTTGCAGCGAATATGGTGTTTCCTATACATATTAATATTGTAGACCTGGTGTTCAAGGGCATGCTGATAGGCATGATTGCATCTGCTCCGATGGGACCTGTAGGCATTCTTTGTGTACAGCGCACGCTGAATAAAGGACGCTGGTATGGTTTTGCCACAGGTATCGGTGCTGCCCTCAGCGACATCATCTATGCCGGTATTACCGGCTTCGGTATGGCCTTCGTGATGGATTTCATCAACAACGAGCAGAACAAGTTCTATCTGCAGATTGCGGGTAGTGTCCTGTTGTTGGCTTTCGGTATTTATACCTGGCGTATGGACCCGACAAAGAACATGCACCAGTCTGGCCAACAGAAAGGGTCGCTGTGGTATAATATATGGACGGCCTTTCTCGTCACGTTCTCCAATCCGCTCATTGTGTTTCTCTTCATGGCGCTGTTTGCACAGTTTGCCTTCGTCATTCCCGATCATCCGTTTGAGATGCTCGTAGGTTTTGCCAGTATCGTTGGAGGTGCATTGCTGTGGTGGTATGGACTATCGTGGTTGGTAGACAAGGTTCGTACGATTTTCGATGATCATGGAATCCGCATCATCAACCAGGTGATAGGTGCCGTGGTGACGCTCTTTTCCGTCATCTCGTTGTTTGGTACGGTGACGAACCTTTTCAGATTCTTTTGAAAAAGTATAAGAGTAAAAGGGTTAAAAAGTTAAAGGGTAAAATGTTTGTAGCACAGGAATTACGAAAAAATAACATTGCTGAGTATTTGCTTTATATGTGGCAGGTCGAGGACACCATTCGTGCCTTTGGCTGTTCGCTGAGCCGTATTCGCAAAGAGTATATTGACCGTTTCAACTATACTGACGAACAGAAAGAAGAGGAAGCCGACTGGTTTGGCAACCTCATCCGAATGATGAATCAAGAAGGTTGTCGAGAACAGGGACACTTGCAAATCAACAAGGTGGTGATGCAACAGTTGCAGGAGTTGCATGCCCAGTTGTTGGCATCGCCCAAGTTCCCGTTCTATAATTCTGAGTACTACAAGGTGTTGCCCTTCATCGTTGAATTACGCAATCGTGGTGCCGACAAGGATGAGAACGAGGTGGAAACCTGTTTCAACTCGCTTTATGGCGTGATGATGCTGCGTTTGCAGAAGAAGGAGATAACGCCGAATACCCAGGCTGCAGTGAAGGAAATTACGACATTCATCGGCATGCTCAACGACTATTATTTAAAGGATAAACAAGAACCTCTCGAATTCGAGTAAAGCAATGAATATACTGATTACAGGCTGTAATGGCCAGTTGGGAAACGAGATGCAGTTGCTGGAGAAAGAAAATCCCCAGCATACCTATTATAATACTGATGTAGCAGAACTCGACATCACTGACCAGCAGGCCATAGAGCAGTTTGTGAACGAACATGAAATTGACGGTATCGTGAACTGTGCCGCCTATACTGCCGTCGACAAGGCCGAAGAGAACGAGGCACTGTGTCAGAAACTGAACGCCGAGGCTCCCGCCTATCTGGCTTATGCTGTAGACCAGCGAGGGGGATGGATGATACAGATCTCTACAGACTATGTGTTCGACGGTACTAATCATACCCCCTATACCGAAGAAGAAGACACTTGTCCCAATAGCGTTTATGGTAAGACCAAGCTGGTGGGTGAGTTGAATGTGCAGAAGCTCTGCCGTCGTGCGATGATTATCCGTACGGCATGGCTATACAGCACTTTTGGCAATAATTTCGTGAAGACGATGATCCGTTTGGGAAAAGAGAAACCTCAGTTGGGTGTTATATTCGACCAAATAGGTACTCCCACCTATGCCCGTGACTTGGCTCGCGTCATCATGGTGGCTGTTAACAAAGGTATTCAGCCTGGTATCTACCATTTCTCCAATGAAGGTGTTATTTCGTGGTACGACTTCACCAAGGCCATCCACCGTCTGGCGGGTATTACTACTTGTCGCGTCACCCCTCTCCACACGTCAGAGTATCCTACGCCGGCTGCCCGTCCGCATTACAGTGTGCTCGACAAGACGAAGATAAAACAAACCTACGACATTGAAATTCCTTATTGGGAGGAGAGTTTGAAGGAGTGTGTAGAAGACTTGATAAAATGATAAAAAAAGCATATATAAACAACTGAAAATCAAAGAATTATGTGTAAGGTAGGAATTCCCAAAGAGATTAAGAACAACGAGAATCGTGTGGGCATGACACCATCAGGTGTTGCCGAGTTGGTAAGACGCGGACATCAGGTCTTCGTACAACATACTGCGGGGGAGGGCAGTGGTTTCAACGATGAACAGTATACGAAGGTGGGTGCTCAGATTCTGCCTACCATCGAGGATGTATATGCCGAGGCCGACATGATTGTGAAGGTAAAGGAACCTATTGAGCCCGAATACCCGTTGGTACGCAAGGGACAGGTTGTGTTTACCTACTTCCATTTTGCCTGTGAAGAGGAACTGACACATGCCATGCTGAAGAGCGGTGCTACGTGTATTGCCTACGAGACGGTGGAGCTTGACAATCGTTCATTGCCGTTGTTGATTCCAATGAGCGAGGTGGCAGGACGTATGGCAGCACAGAATGGAGCCTACTATCTCCAGAAGACCAAGGGCGGTAAGGGAAAGTTGATGGCCGGTGTGCCTGGTGTGAAACCTGCTAAGGTACTGGTCCTTGGCGGTGGCACAGTAGGTGAAGCTGCTGCTCGTATTGCTGCTGGTATGGGGGCTGATGTCACGATAACCGACGTTTCGCTGCCCCGTCTGAAACAACTTGCTGCTGAGTTGCCTGCTAATGTGCATACACTCTACTCGTCGGAGCATAATATCCGTCAGGAACTGCCTACTGTTGATGTCGTTATCGGCTCCGTGCTGATTCCTGGTGATGCTGCTCCTAAACTCATCACTAAAGATATGCTCTCGCTGATGGAAAAGGGTACGGTACTCGTCGACGTGGCTATTGACCAAGGTGGTTGCTTCGAGACGTCCCATCCTACCACGCATAGTGATCCTGTCTATATGGTTGATGGTATCGTACACTATGCTGTAGCCAATATCCCTGGTGCTGTGCCCAACACCTCTACCGTTGCCCTCACCAATGCCACGTTACGCTATGCCGTCGCCCTGGCCGATAAAGGCTGGCAACAGGCTTGCCGTGAAGACCGTTCATTGGCTCGTGGTGTCAACATGGTAGACGGAAAGTGTACTTACGAGGCTGTTGCCAAAGTATGGAATCTGCCCTACACCCCGCTACAGCTATAATCAAATAATTAATTAAAGGTGAATCAAGAAATAGAACGCAGGCGAACTTTCGCCATTATCTCACACCCCGATGCGGGTAAAACTACGCTGACTGAGAAGTTTCTGCTCTTTGGTGGACAGATTCAGGTGGCTGGTGCAGTAAAGAACAATAAAATTAAGAAGACTGCTACTTCCGACTGGATGGACATCGAGAAGCAGCGTGGTATCTCGGTATCGACCTCTGTGATGGAGTTCGACTACACTCCTGACGGGAAAGATATCGAATATAAGGTGAACATCCTCGATACCCCGGGTCACCAGGACTTCGCTGAAGACACCTACCGTACGTTGACCGCTGTTGACTCAGCCATCATCGTGGTGGACGGGGCGAAAGGTGTGGAAACGCAGACCCGTAAGCTGATGAATGTGTGTCGTATGCGCAATACGCCCGTCATCATCTTCATTAATAAGATGGACCGCGAGGGCCGTGATCCCTTCGATCTGCTCGATGAATTGGAGCAGGAATTGGAGATTAAGGTGCGCCCCTTGTCGTGGCCTATCAACCAAGGTGCCAAATTCAAGGGCGTCTATAATATCTACGAACAGCAACTGAACCTGTTTACCCCCGATAAGCAGCGTGTGACGGAGAAAGTCGCTGTCGATATTGACAGTGACGATCTGGATGCCCGCATTGGCGAAACCGACGCGAATAAGCTGCGTGAAGACCTGGAACTGGTCAGTGGTGTCTATCCCGATTTCGAGGTCGAGACTTACCGTACGGCAGAGGTGGCGCCCGTGTTCTTCGGTTCTGCACTGAACAATTTCGGCGTGCAGGAACTGTTGGACTGTTTCGTCGAGATAGCCCCAAGTCCCAAACCCACGAAGGCTGAGGAGCGTGACGTGCTTCCTGAGGAGTCAAAGTTTACGGGCTTCATCTTCAAGATTACCGCTAATATCGACCCCAACCATCGTTCGTGTATTGCTTTCTGCAAGGTGTGTAGCGGTAAGTTCCAGCGCAACCAGCCCTATCTGCATGTGCGTCAGGGCAAGACGTTACGTTTCTCGTCGCCCACTCAGTTTATGGCCCAGCGCAAGTCGACCATCGACGAGGCATGGCCAGGTGATATCGTAGGCCTGCCCGATACGGGTGGTATGTTTAAGATTGGCGATACGCTGACCGAGGGCGAACAGCTTCACTTCCGTGGACTGCCTTCGTTCTCGCCCGAATTGTTCAAGTATATCGAGAACGACGACCCCATGAAGTCGAAACAACTCCAGAAGGGTATTGATCAGTTGATGGACGAGGGTGTGGCCCAGTTGTTCGTTAATCAGTTCAATAACCGGAAGATTATCGGTACGGTTGGACAGTTGCAGTTTGAGGTCATCCAGTACCGCTTGGAGAACGAGTACAAC
The DNA here is from genome assembly GCA_902764705.1 of uncultured Prevotellaceae bacterium. Taxonomy (GTDB): domain Bacteria; phylum Bacteroidota; class Bacteroidia; order Bacteroidales; family Bacteroidaceae; genus Prevotella. The sequence goes on from CACWWZ010000010.1 coordinate 52,745, forward strand.
GCCAAGTGCCGCTGGGAACCCGTTCACTTGTATAAGGCTTGCTGGATAGAGAGTGACGACGACAAGGAACTGGAGAACTTCAAGAAGCGTAAATACCAGTATATGGCGAAGGACAAAGAGGGTAGGGACGTGTTCCTGGCCGACTCCGGCTACGTGTTGTCGATGGCGCAACAGGATTTTGAACACATTAAGTTCCACTTTACGAGTGAATTCTAATGACAAGAGAAGAAGATATCAAAAATGCCGTAGAGGTGTTGCGTAAGGGTGGGGTGATTCTCTATCCGACAGATACCGTATGGGGCATCGGTTGTGATGCCACCAATGCCGAGGCCGTGAAGCGTGTGTACGACATCAAGCAGCGGGACGATTCGAAGGCGATGATTTGTTTGGTTGATAGCGATGCTAGATTGCAACGCTACGTTCGCAATGTTCCTGATGTGGCTTGGCAACTGATTGACAGCCTGAAGGAAACCGCCACTATTCCTGATGGTTCTCCGTCGGGTATCAAGCCCACGACTATCATTCTTGACGGAGCTATCAACTTGGCGGAGAATTTGATAGCCGATGATGGATCGATAGCCTTGCGTATCACCCAGGAAGCATTCTCGAAGGAACTGTGTTATCGTTTTCAGAAAGCACTGGTTTCAACGTCTGCGAATATCAGTGGTGAACCAGCTGCTCAGAACTACTGCGACATCGACACTCGTATTATCGAACAGGTTGACTATGTCTGTTGGTCGCGTCGGCAGGAGCACAAACCGCATACCCCGTCAAGTATCATCCGCCTGCGCCAGAACGGAGAGGTGGAGATAATCAGGAAGTAAGAGGTAAGATGTAAGAAAAATGGAGACTCAGAACGACAGACTGAAACGCCCGGCATGGCTAGTGAGGTTGCATGATTGGCGTGTGGAGCACGTGAGCGACAAGATGTTTCTGCTCATCTTGGCGTTTCTTGTGGGCTTGTTGTCGGCTGTTGCTGCCTATGTTCTTCACGGACTTATCAACGTCATCGTAGATCTGCTTACGGGCAAGTTTGCCATTGACTCTTACAACTGGCTTTATCTGGTCTATCCTGTTATTGGTATCTACCTGACATCACTCTTTGTACGTTACGTAGTCAAGGATAATATCTCGCATGGTATCACCCGCATTCTCTATGCCATCTCCTCGAACCGATCTCGTCTGAAGGGACATAACACATGGTCGAGCGTTATTGCCTCAGCCATTACCATCGGCTTTGGTGGATCGGTAGGCGCAGAGGCTCCTATCGTATTGACGGGTTCGGCTATTGGTTCGAACCTCGGCAAACTGTTCCGGCTTGACAACAAAACGTTGATGACACTGGTGGGGTGTGGTGCTGCCGGAGCTATTGCCGGAATCTTCAAAGCACCGATTGCAGGACTGGTGTTTACCCTCGAGGTATTGATGATTGACCTGACGATGGCCTCATTGCTGCCTATCCTTGTGTCGTGTGTGACAGCTACCTGTTTTACATATATTTTCAGAGGCAGTGCTGTATTGTTCTCATTCACACTTGACAGCGACTGGACAGTAGAACGCACTCCAGCTTGTATTCTACTTGGCATCACCTGTGGACTCGTGTCGCTCTACTTCATCCGCACCATGACTGTCTGTGAGGATATGTTTGCCCGATTCAAAGACAGACCTTACGTTAAACTGATTATTGGTGGTGCCATCTTGAGTTCGTTAATCTTCCTCTTCCCGTCGCTTTATGGTGAGGGCTATCACAGTATCAATCTCTTGTTGAATGGTAAGACGGTGGCTGACTGGGACCAAATACTCGAGGGGTCGCTGTTTTATGGCCATTCTGAATACCTTATATTATATATAGGTCTTGTGCTGCTCACCAAGGTCTTTGCCACTTCGGCTACGAATGGTGGTGGAGGTTGTGGCGGTACGTTTGCCCCCTCACTGTTCATTGGCTGCTTCACGGGCTTCCTGTTCTCGCGACTTTGGAACATGCATCAGATTGGTGTCTATGTGCCCGAGAAGAATTTTTCGCTATTGGGTATGGCGGGAGTCATGTCGGGTGTTATGCATGCTCCACTGACGGGCATCTTCCTCATTGCTGAGATTACCAGTGGCTATGACCTCTTTATGCCACTGATGATTGTTGCTGTGTCGAGCTATCTTACCATCAATATTTTCGAGAAACACAGTATCTATGGTATGCGCCTCGCCAAACAGGGTAAGCTTAAGACACATCATACTGACCATGCTGTGCTGACGTTGATGAGCCTTGATTCGGTTATCGATAGAGACTTCCAGGCTGTTGACCCTGATATGGAGTTGGGACAAATGGTCCACTACATTTCTCGTTCTCGCCATCGTGTGTTGCCTGTTACTGATGCTGCAGGTGTTTTGCTGGGCGAGATTAATATTGTCAAAATCCGCCACGTTGTATTCCGCACTGAACTCTATCACCATTTCCGTGCCTCTCAACTCATGTCAAAGCCCGACGCTACGCTCAGTGATTCAACACCCATGACTGAGGTGATGCGTACCTTCGAGCGTACTCAGGCCGACTGGTTCCCTGTGCTTGATGATAACAACCATCTGAAGGGCTATATTTCGCGCAAGCGTATGTACAACATGTACCGTAAGATAGTTCACGATTTAAGCCAAGATTAAAGAAATTCTGATTAACTTTTGGTTAGTCCGATTTTTCTTCGTACCTTTGCAGGCGATTTCAATCAGGGGTACTTGCGAAAGCCAAGCGATGGCCGGACCCCCTTTATCAAAACAAGAAAAATGGAAAAAGAACGCAGTAAAGTCAGCGTGCTGTTTATGCTTTTCGGCACTCTGTTTTGCGTTTGTCTGATTACGGCAAACGTATTGGAAACAAAGCAGTTATCATTCGGACCCGTGAACCTGACGGCAGGAATCATTGTATTCCCCGTGTCGTATATCATCAATGATGTGGTGTGCGAGGTGTGGGGCTATCAGCGTACGCGCATGCTTATCTGGATGGGGTTCGCCATGAACTTCTTTTTTGTTATTATGGGCGCTATTGCCGACTGGATTCCTGGCGCGCCGTACTGGCACGGCGACGAGGGCTTCCATGTTATTTTCGGACTCGCACCGCGTATTGCCTTGGCGTCATTCATTGCGTTCATCGCAGGTTCGTTCATTAACGCTTATGTCATGTCGCGCATGAAACTGAAGTCTGGTGGCTCTAATTTCTCTGCTCGTGCCATATTGAGTACTATATTCGGTGAGGCGACCGATTCTGTCATTTTCTTCCCATTAGCTCTTGGTGGCGTTATCCCTTGGGAGGAAATGCCTTCGCTCATGATTTCTCAGGTAACGCTGAAGACACTCTATGAGATTGTTGTACTACCTGTGACTATCCGTGTTGTCGAATTCACCAAGAAGCACGACCACGAGGATGTGTTCGACCACGATATCAATTACAACATCTTTAATATATTGAAAATATAATTCGTTATATCGGCATAACGTAATAACGTCATAACGAAAGAATAGATATTATGGCAAGAGAAAATGATGGCCTACAACAGTTGGGCCGCAAGACGGAATACCGGCAGGATTATGCGCCGGAAGTGTTGGAAACCTTTGAGAACAAACACCCAGGCAACGACTATTGGGTGCAGTTCAACTGTCCTGAGTTTACGTCGCTTTGCCCTATCACTGGACAGCCTGATTTTGCGGAGATAAAGATTGCCTACATCCCAGCTGAACGCATGGTCGAGTCGAAGAGTCTGAAACTCTACCTCTTCTCGTTCCGCAATCATGGCGACTTCCACGAAGACTGCGTCAATATCATCATGAAAGACCTTGTGAAGCTGATGCAGCCTAAGTACATTGAAGTAGTCGGTCTCTTTACCCCACGTGGTGGCATTAGTATCTATCCTTATGCCAACTACGGCCAGCCTGGCACAAAGTACGAGCTGATGGCCCAGCGTCGTCTTGAGGAACGGCAAATATTATAATGACCTACAATACCTATATTTTCGATCTCGATGGCACGTTGCTTGATACTCTACAGGATTTAGCTGCTAGTGTCAATTATGCCTTGCGTCAGCATCACATGCCTGAACACTCAATGGATGACGTGCGTCATTTTGTGGGCAACGGTGTACGTCTGCTCATGGAGCGTGCCGTGCCTGGTGGTGCTAGTAATCCAATGTTCGATGTTGCTTTCGACACTTTCCGACAGCACTATATGCAACACTCGCTCGATACCACCCGTCCCTACGATGGTATTCCTGAACTTATCCACGAACTCCACGCTCGAGGATGTCATATGGCCGTTGTTAGCAACAAGATGATGGCTGCCACACAGGAACTCGTACGACATTTCTTTCCAGATATTCATGTAGCCATAGGCGAGCATGAAGCCGAGGGCATCCGAAAGAAACCCGCACCGGATACTGTCTTTGCCGCTTTGCGACAGTTAGGTTACCCTCTCCCCACGACGAGGGAAGGGGAGAGGCTTGCCGTCTACGTTGGCGACAGCGATGTTGACCTTGCGACAGCTCGTAATGCCGCTCTGCCTTGCATCAGCGTCCTCTGGGGCTTTCGTGACCGCGAATTCCTACTTGCCAATGGAGCAACCACCTTTGTGGAGCATCCCCTAGACATACTTGATTTATAAAAATAGCTAATTCTCGTCCAAATATTTGGAATGAGTCACTTTTTTTGCTATCTTTGCGGTGAGATATTATAACTAACACTTTTATCAATATGACTAGACTATGGATAACAATGCTGCTGATGCTGGCAACCCTTGCTGTACAGGCGCAACAGGTGGTCAGTGGAGTAGTGAAAGACCGCCAGACAGGCAACGCCCTTAGTCATGTAAGTGTCTCTGCTGAGGGTACAGATGTACATACCGTCACAAACGATGACGGATATTTTACGCTGAAGGTAGCTCAGAGTCCACGCTATATTCAACTTAGCCACATCGGCTATAAGACGAGACAAATGCCGCTTGGCTCTGGTCCTATCGATAATCTCACCATCCTTATGCTTAGTACCACAGTCCAGCTTAGCGAGGTCATTATCTCTGCCGACGACCCTTTGGCCATCGTTAAAGCCGCCATGAGCCGTATCGAGTCTAACTATGCCAGTGAACCTGAACTCGTGAGATGTTTCTACCGTGAGACGGCTCGCCGTGGATCACGATTCATTAGTGTTGCAGAGGCAGTTACCGATATGTATAAGTCGAGCTACTCGCGTGGTCCGGAATTCGATGCCGTGGCCATTCAGAAGGGCCGCCGTCTGATGAGCATGAAGGCTAGTGATACGCTTGGCGTTAAGGTTCAGGGTGGTCCTGTTATGCCCTTGATGGTCGATGTGGCCAAGAATTCCGAGTACATCCTCAATCCCGAGATGCTGCCTTATTATAAGTATCACATGGAGTTGCCTACAATGATTGATGACTGCTTGCATTATGTCATCAGTATGACTCCTAAGGTAGTTACCCCGTTCCCCTTGATGGGCGGTCTGCTCTATATCAATCATGAATCGCTAGCCATCACACGTGCCGAGCTTCAGCTTGATGTCAGCGACTGGCGCAAAGCCTCTGAATATATGCTTGTCCGAAAGCCACTGGGTTTGCGCTTCCGGCCTCGTGAACTAAGTGTCACTGTCGTTTACGAGACCGATGCTGCCGGTATTACCCACATGAGCTATGTGCGTAACGAAATGCGTTTTAACTGCGACTGGCGCCGACGGCTTTTTGCATCGCCATATACCACTGTCTGCGAGATGGTCGTTACCGACCGTTTGGCTCTCGGCCGACAGGCTAAGCGTCCACATGGGCGATCGTCCTTTGGCCACAACGAGCGTTTCTATGATAAGGTGGAGTATTTCGATGATCCCGATTTTTGGGCCGATTATAATATCATTGAGCCTACCGAGAGTCTTGAATACGCTATCGATAAACTGAAAAAGAGAGTTCGAAAATAATGGTCCGTCACTTCTTTCTTCTACTACTCTTGTCGGTGTTTACTGGTGCTACTGCCCAGCCCGCCGGAGTCCGTCTTGACACCCTCCGTGTGCAATATATCGATTTCGAGGGACGTTCTCAACAAGGTATCCTCATATGTAATTATGTGATAGCGGCTGATCTGCGCGATATTTTCGCAGAACTCTATCGCCAGCGTTATCCTATAGAACGAATCCGTCCTATCTCAGATTATGATGACGATGATGAACGCTCGATGCAAGCCAACAATACCTCGTGCTATTGCTATCGACCTATAGCTGGTACGACGCGACTGTCGAAACATGCGCGAGGTCTTGCCATTGATGTGAATCCCCTTTATAATCCTTGTGTTCGCAGGAAGAAGGATGGCTCATTACTTATCCAACCCTCGACGGGCAAACCCTATGCTGACCGCAACAAGTTATTCAAATATAAGATTACCCGTCGGGACCTATGCTATCGGCTCTTTATCCAGCACGGTTTCCGTTGGGGTGGGGACTGGCGCTCAGTAAAGGACTACCAGCACTTCGAGAAGTAGGTGGTCAAAGGAATATTAGATCTTATGGCTGTTACTTTTTCTTCTTGCGTGAGAAAATGTAACCATAGGTTTTCATGAGTTTGCGCACTAAAAGAAATCCATCAATAGCGGTAATGCTGTTGGCTATCAGGTTTGCCACCAGTTCTCCCTTGCTGTTTGCTTTTTGGGGAGCAGACAAGGTGCGCCAGAGAATGCCGATCTGGTCGTTCTCCTGTTTGATGTCAGACTGAAGTTTCTCTTTGCGAATCTGAATCTCTTCAAGTGTACGGTAGGTGGGTTTGGGCATAAGGCGACTAATTTAATAAAATATCGGAAAGGAAACGCACTAGTGGTCGCTCAATCCATGACTTCCGCTTGATAAACACAATGACTAGCAGGAGCAGAAACAACAATGCCATGATGAGAAAAGCCAACGCCATACCTGTCAGTGGCTCCATCGCATAGATGAGTGCAAAAGAGAGGTAGAAGAGTATGGCTACTCCTATGATGATGAATATGATGGTCAACGTCAGGGCTGTGGTCAGACGCACAACCTTTTCAACTGCGTTGAACTTCAAGTACTCGCCCTGAAGTCCAACGTAATTCTTGAGAGATTCCACCAGTTGGGCGATGGACTCTACATTTTTGTCACTAGACAACATCTTTCTTCTTACATCTTACATCAGACATCAGCCTTCCAACATCATCAAGCTTCAACTTCCGGTGCTGCGTCGGCAATGTCATCAACCAGGTCGCTGACTTCCTTGCGACTCAGCTTGATGTTGTGTTTCTTCATGAAGTCGTCCACGGCATCTGTAATCTTACCACGGGTGTCTTCGCCCTTCTCGGGGGCCAACAGAAGACCAATAACTGCTCCGGCGAGAGCTCCGCCGAAAAATGCACCTAAATAACCTAAACTTTTCATAGTTGTAATATTTTTATAGTGTTAAACGTCTGTTTCGAGGGCAAATATACGGAAAGTTTTCGAAATTAACAAACTTTACGCAGTATTTTTCGTGAATATTGCTCATTATTTTGTAATTTTGCGGCAATAAATCGAATAAATTAGTTTAATTTCATTAGAATAGCAGAAAATTATGAAGAAGTACATCGTATTGTGCGCAGGTCTTTGCGCAGCAATGGCTTTTACAAGCTGTAAGTCAAGTGAGAGTGCCTACAAGCAGGCTTATTTGAAGGCTAAGGCCCAGGAAGAGGTTCAGACTCCTGCCCAGCAGGAGCCTGCAAATCAGAACGTTGTTGCTCCCTTGCAGGAGCGCGCTGGCAACAACACTCAGGTGCTTGACAATGCCGATAACGTATCGGTTCGTCAGGAGAATGTTACTGTCATCAGTGGTGCTGGCTTGAAAAATTTCAGCGTCGTTGTTGGTTCTTTCTCTCTGCGTGCTAATGCCGAGGGCCTTCAGCAGACTCTGCGTTCTGTAGGTTATGATGCCCAGGTGGTGCTCAACTCTGCCGTTCAGCCTCCTATGTATCGTGTGGTTGCTGCCACTTTCGATACCAAAGCCGAGGCTGCTGCAAGCCGTAACGACCTGCAGGTGAAGTATCCTGGAGCATGGCTGCTGTATGCTAAGTAAGCCGTGGCAAGGATACTATCAATAGACTACGGAAAGAAACGTACTGGACTGGCAGTCACCGATTCGCTCCAGATTATTGCGGGCGGATTGGCGACTGTCTCCACTTCTGAGTTATTCGACTACTTGACGCAGTATGTGTCGCGTGAGGCTGTAGAGCGTATCGTTATTGGCGAACCACGCCAACCCAACGGCCAGCCTAGCGAGAATATGACACGTGTGCAGCAATTTGTGAATCGCTGGCGTAAACAGCGTCCTGACATTCCTATCGAATTTTACGATGAACGTTTTACGTCGGTGCTGGCTCATCAGGCCATGCTAGATGCTGGGCTGAAGAAGAAAACCCGTCAGGACAAGGCTTTGGTAGACGAAATCTCCGCCACGATTATTCTGGAGGATTATCTTCGCAGTCGCAAATAACTCTCAATTCTTAACTCTTAATTCTTAACTTTTAACTCTTAATTCGAAATGGTATTACCTATTTATATTTTTGGCCAGCCGGTATTACGAAAGGTAGCGGATGATATTACCCCTGATTATCCCGACCTGAAGAAGCTGATAGTCGATATGTGGGAAACGCTGGCCGAGAGTGAGGGTATCGGACTGGCTGCACCCCAGATTGGACGTGCCATCCGCCTGTCGGTAATCGACCTCGATGTCATCAGTGAGGATTTTCCCGAGTATAAGGGCTTCCGTCAGGTTTTTATTAATCCGCATATCATCGAGGTCGATGATTCTAAAACCGATACTAGCGAAGAGGGCTGTTTGTCGTTGCCTGCCATCCACGAGAAGGTGGTCCGTCCAACACGCATCCATGTAGAGTGGGACGATGAGCTGTTCCAGCACCACGACGAGTGGATTGAAGGTTATCTGGCACGTGTCATGCAGCATGAATTCGACCATCTGGATGGCAAGATGTTTGTTGACCATATTTCTCCACTCCGCAAACAACTTATCAAGAGTAAGCTGAAGGCACTGACCCAGGGCCGCTACCGTTGCGGTTACAAAACAAAACCTGTAAAAAGGTAAAAAGGTAAAAGGGTAAAAAGATGTCTACGAGGAATTGCTATTGTAAACTGGAAGGTAAGAGGCTGATAGGTCTTTTACTTTTTTACCTCTTTACCTTTTTACCTTTGCATGCCCAGTTCAATACCGATCGTCTGATCACGATTGGTCGCTCGGCACTTTATTTCGAGGACTATGTGCTGTCTATCCAGTATTTCAATCAGGCCATATCTGCCAAGCCCTATCTTTATGAGCCTTGGTATTACAGGGCTGTGGCGAAATACTATCTCGACGACTATGCTGGTGCGGAGAGCGATTGTACAGAGGCAATCAGTCGCAATCCCTATGTGGTAGGCATCTATGAATTGCGCGGTCTTTGCCGTATTCAGCAGAAGAATTTCGAAGGTGCTATTAGCGACTATAATGCCGCTTTACATCACGATCCTGAGGGCATCAACCTGTGGCACAATCGTGCCCTGTGTCGCATTCAGCAGAAAGACTACGATCGTGCGTTGGCCGAACTCGACACCATGAGCCAGCGGTGGAGCCGTAATGCCCGAATTCCTGCCATGAAGGCTGAGGCCTACATCATGCAGAAAGATACCACAGCAGCCATCGCGGCACTGGAGCATAGTATTGAACTTGATGCCTACAACGGTCATGTGTGGGCACAGCGCGCCATCATCAGTCTGGCCCGTAGCGAATGGAAGGAAGGCGAGGATTATCTCGACAAAGCCATTCATCTGTTGCCTAAAGAAGCCGACCTGTATATCAACCGTGCCTTGGCGCGCTTTAATCAGACCAACCTGCGTGGCGCTATGGCCGACTACGACACCGCTCTCGACTTCGAACCCAACAACTTCCTTGGACATTACAACCGCGGATTGCTGCGTGCACAGGTGGGCGACGATAACCGTGCTATTAACGACTTCGATTTCGTTCTTAAACTTGAGCCTGACAACTTAATGGCACTCTACAACCGCGCCTTGCTGCTTGAACAGACGGGTAATCCCAAAGCTGCCATCCGCGACTATACGAAGGTCATTGATCAGTATCCCAATTTCTGGACGGGTCTGCACCAGCGTGCCCAATGCTATCGGAAACTGGGTATGACGAAACAGGCCGAGCAGGACGAATTCCGTATTCTGAAGGCACAACTCGACAAGCGAATGGGCAAGCAGCCCCGCCTGTCGCCCAAGCAGATGCGTAAGCGTAGCGACGAGGACATTGAGAAATACAACCAGTTGGCTGTCGCCGACGAACAGGAGATACAGCCCGAATACCAGAGCGACTATCGCGGACGCGTTCAGGACCGTCGTGTGCCTATGGACTATATGCCCATGTATGTGCTCTCTACCGAGCGTCACCAGAGCACCGTGAAGCATTATGTGGCATACGACCGCCAGGTTGACTCGCTGAACCGCGTGTTGCCTGATGCCCGGCAACTGTATATTATTTGCGGCCAGACCAACATCCATAATCTTGCTCCCTATCTCGAGCGCGACTCCACATCGGCAGTTGCTTGTTGGTTGCGTACTATGAGTCAGGCAGAACAGGAAAAGTCCGACATGCCGCTCATGACCGCCAACCTGCTCGAGAACCTCTCGCAGGCCATTGAGTTGGCACCTCAGAATGCCTATCTGTATTATGATCGCGGCAATGCCTATGTGCAATGTCTCGATTACCAGAAGGCCATCGACGACTATACGCGAGCTATTCAGCTTGATGCTAATCTGGCCGAGGCCTACTACAACCGAGGCTTGGCTCACATGGCCCTAAAACATCAGGAATTGGCCATCAGCGACCTCTCCAAGGCTGGCGAGCTTGGTCTCTACACCGCCTACAGCATTATTAAACGACAAAGGAAATAGCTTTGTCAGCATTATTATCTAATAACTAATTTCTTAATTATAATCTTATGGAAAAAACTTTAGTTTTACTGAAACCCAGCTGCGTACAACGTCAGCTGATTGGTGAGATTGTGAATCGTTTTGAGCGTCGTGGACTGCGTGTGGCAGGTATGAAGATGATGCAACTCTCTGACGAAATCCTGAGAGAGCACTATGCACATCTGGTAGACCGTCCATTTTTCCCGTCCTTGGCAGCCTCTATGCAGACTTCTCCGGTAGTGGCCCTCGCCCTTGAAGGAGTGGATGCCGTGCAGGTGGTACGCACCATGACTGGTTCTACTAATGGACGTGAGGCTGCGCCAGGAACTATCCGTGGCGACTACTCTATGAGTAACCAGCAGAATATCGTTCACGCCAGCGATTCAACGTCGAATGCTGCGATAGAGCTGAAGCGTTTCTTCCGCGATGAAGAAATCTTCGACTACACCAGCGGCGCCTTCGCCTTCATCTACGGCGACGGTGAGGCGAAATAATCTCTGTCATCGTCTTCATTTACAAAAACAGGCTTACTCTGATTGCTGAGCAGGACTTCAAGTTCCTGCTCATTATACGCTTTATGTCGCCTTTATTTGCTGTTCTTATTATAATGAATCTGAACTTTCGCAAGTGAATATTCATTCATCAAGCGACTAATTTATACATTTGATAGAGTTTATGGAACTTAGGATTGGCATCAATAACTGCAGAAAGC
>CACWWZ010000011.1 GCA_902764705.1 uncultured Prevotellaceae bacterium
CCGGTAAACCTGGCAGCCAGCGCAATGCTGTCGCCATGGGTTTGTACAATATCATCGGGAATGTCACTCAAGCTCTGACTGCCTTTTCCCGTGCAGCCCATGATCAGCAGGGTTGCTATAACTATAAATATAATATGGTGCAGTTTCTGTCGCATATCGTTTTTCGTTGCCTTTCTCATTTGTCTGAATGTTAATGTAAATATTGGATTTCATCCGACCTTTTCCTTGCCTCAGTATAGTCCAAGTAAACTTGGCCTCTACATTCGGCTTTATAAAATGTTCCGCCAAAGTTTTATGAAATTTGTGATTCTGGCTTAAGAATCCTCGGTATTCTCAACGAATAAATCATTCATTGTCAATACTTTCTGGAATTCATCACTGTGCAGGTTTTCCTTCATGCCCCATGTCGTTATCAACACCGTTTGTATGTTGTACCTGGTGTTGGTCTCCTCTTCGAAATCCGCAATTTTGTTGGCAAGATTCCTACTGTCATCCTTATCCTGACGATATTCATAGCGAGAGTATTTCATTTCACAGACATCAATGATGCCGTCAGCCCGTTCAATCAGCATGTCAATCTGAGCGCCGGGTTCTGACTTTTTACTTCGCCACGAATAGTATTTTGTGAGAATGGTGTCCAGTCTGAGCGACTGAATAATTTCCCATATATGGCACATACAGACACGCTCGAATGCCAGTCCGTACCATGTATTCTGAACGGGCGTGTTGATGGTATGTCGCCAAAAGGCACGGTCAGTTACGGTGCCGTTACAGAACGTGAGATAAAAGATGGTGAAGAAGTCCGTCAAGCGGTATATGCCCGAATTGATTTTCCCACCATTGCTGTGATGCGAGATTAAATCGCAATAGACAAGGTCTGCCAGCATCTTTGAGAGGTCTTCACCCGATGATATACGCAGCTTCTCAGAAATCTCTTTACGCGTCATGCCCTGCCGACTCTTCGAGAGAAGGCGTATCACATCCATGTATTTCTCTGGATTACTGAACAGCGACTTGTATAGCCTGCGAAACTCATCCTTCAACTCTGGGTCTGTAGCGAAATAGAGCTTGTCGATGTTCTCTGCCGCACTCTTTGACGGGTCGAGCAAAGAGAAGTAGTAAGGCACACCGCCCAAGGCCATATACAACTGTAGGATGGTCATGCGATCCCATTTGAAGTGCTTGGCCTTGAAATACACCTCTGACTGATAGAGAGTGAAAGGTCTTAGGTGCATTTCATGGGTCACACGACGGTGCAGACCGCCACGGTTGTCTATCACATTGCGAATCATCCACGAGGTAGCCGAACCGCAGATGACAAGAAAGACATTATCCTGCCATGAGGCAATGTTGTTCCAAAAGATGCCAAGTTCCTTCACGAACCTGGAGTATTCGATATCAAAGCACGATATTTCATCAATGAAGATAACACAGCGCTTTTTCCTCTTGCATCGGCTAACGATTGTCCCCAGTGCAGCAAAGGCTTCATGCCAGTTTTGAGGTGCCGGGCCTTTGTAGCCATATTTCTGTAATGCAGTCCGGAAAGCAGTCTTTTGGTCTTCGCGTTCCCCTTCCAACACACCACTCACAAAGAAGTCGAACTTATCCTTGAAATAATATCTAATCAGGGAAGTCTTACCGACACGCCTACGACCATACAAGGCGATGAATTCACTTTTGCCGCTACCCTCATAGTTCTTGAGTTTGGCAAACTGACTGTCTCTTCCTATTATTTTATCCATGTGATGAATTTTTCCGCAAAGTTAGAAAAATAATCTCAAAGTATCGCCAAAGTTTGTGATTTTTAACAACTTTGGCGACACTTTTTCTTTTTCCTTGCCTAATTTGGCACTATTCTGCTATTTCCCGTTCATCCAAGCCATCAGTTCATTGATGCCCCAAATCACAGATACTATGAGAACGGGCATGCCTGCCAGCAACCAGAGGAAGACCAGATTGTCGTCCAAGTGGTGCTTCCCAGTGTAATAGCCGAGGACGGTGAAAACGACCAGCGCCACCTTGTCCAACAGATGGTACTTGACGGGGAACCACTCCATGCGCGAAACCAGTCGGGAGAGATGGCCGTCGGCATTCTTCTCGATATACGCGCAGGCCTTGTCGCCACCTGTCATCATCGCCTTGTCTACCTCTGACAGCTGCCACTTCTCACGCTCTTTCTTCATCATCTCCTCGACGTAACGCTTCATGAGGTCGGAAGCATAGATGTTCCCGGCCACCACGCGGAGAGCGTCCTCGGCTTTCCAGTATATCAGGGGGACGTACCCCCTGATATATGATTTACAGCCATGCCCTTGAAGACATGAAAAGCTATGGTTAGGAGTCAGGACAAAACAACTTGTTTTGGTGGGAAAGAAACGGCACTTTACGATGAAAGAAAGGCAGGCCGTTTCTCTACCAGCGAGAAGCCGTTTTACTTAGGGTTGCATGGTGAGGACGGTGGAGATAAATAAAAGAAAAACAGTTTTTTTCTTTGTGTTTCGCTTGATTTTTTGTAACTTTGAGCTTCGCTCGAAAGTTCTTTTACCTAAAGGTGAAAAGTGTGGCGTTGCAATCTCATGCTCGAAAAAATCCAAATAAATTTGGTTTTTTACTCACTTATTCGTACCTTTGCGGCCGATTTAAATTCAAACATATATTGTAGATATGATTAACATTACTTTTCCAGACGGATCTGTTCGCTCGTATGAGCAGGGCGTGACTGGCTTTCAGATTGCAGAGAGCATCTCTCCGGCTCTCGCGCGCAGCGTTGTAAGCTGTGGAGTAAACGGTGAGACCGTAGAGCTGAACCGTCCTATCAATGAGGACGCAACGATTGAGCTCTACAAGTTCGATGACGAGCAGGGTAAGCACACCTTCTGGCACACCTCAGCCCACCTGTTGGCAGAGGCCCTGCAGGAATTGTATCCCGGCATCCAGTTCGGTTTCGGACCTGCTGTCGAGAATGGTTTCTTCTATGATGTCTTGCTGAAGGACGGCGAGATGATCAAAGAGAGTGACTTCCCCAAGATTGAGGCTAAGATGAAGGAACTGGCTGGCAAGAACGGACAGACCTACAAGTGCGAGCACATCGAGCAGGACTTGGAAGACGGTTCCATCACGACCTATACGCAGGGTAACTTCACCGACCTCTGTCGCGGTCCGCACCTTGTGGATACGGGCGAGATCAAGGCTGTGAAGCTGACCTCTGTGGCTGGTGCCTTCTGGCGTGGCGATGCCAATCGTGAGCAGATGCAGCGTCTGTATGGTATCTCGTTCCCCAAGAAGAAGATGCTCGACGAGTATCTCGAGATGCTGGAGGAGGCTAAGAAGCGCGACCACCGTAAGATTGGTAAAGAGATGGAGCTGTTCATGTTCTCCGATAAGGTTGGTAAGGGTCTGCCCATCTGGTTGCCGAAGGGTACCGAGCTCCGCCTGCGCTTGCAGGATCACCTGCGTAAGGTGCAGAAACGCTTTGGTTATCAGGAGGTTATCACACCGCACATCGGTTCCAAGAACCTCTATGTTACCTCTGGTCACTATGCCCACTACGGCAAGGATTCCTTCCAGCCTATCCATACCCCTGAGGAGGACGAGGAGTACATGCTGAAGCCCATGAACTGTCCTCACCACTGCGAAATCTTCGCTTGGAAGCCCCGTTCATATCGCGACCTGCCTCTGCGTATTGCTGAGTTTGGTACGGTATACCGCTACGAGCAGAGTGGTGAGTTGCACGGCCTGACGCGTGTGCGTTCGTTCACGCAGGATGATGCCCACTTGTTCTGTCGTCCCGACCAGGTGAAGCAGGAGTTCCTGAATGTGATGGATATCATTGGTATCGTGCTGACGGCCTTCGGTTTCAACTTTGAGGCACAGATCTCTTTGCGCGATCCTAACGACCACGATAAATATGTAGGTACTGACGAAGACTGGGCACTGGCCGAGAAGGCTATCGTTGAGGCTTGTCAGGAGAAGGGTCTGCCCGCTAAGGTTGAATACGGCGAGGCTGCCTTCTATGGTCCTAAGCTCGACTTCATGATCAAGGATGCCATCGGTCGTCGTTGGCAGCTGGGTACCATCCAGGTGGACTACAACCTGCCGAAGCGTTTCCAGTTGGAGTACACCGACGAGGACAACACGAAGAAGACGCCTGTGATGATTCACCGTGCGCCGTTCGGCTCTTTGGAGCGTTTCTGCGCTGTGCTCATCGAGCACACCAGCGGTCACTTCCCCTTGTGGCTGACGCCCGACCAAGTAGCTATCCTGCCGCTGTCGGAGAAGTACAACGACTACGCCAAGGAGGTTGCCAAGAAGTTCGATTTGGGTGGTGTGCGTCCTACCATCGACCTGCGCAACGAGAAACTGGGTCGAAAGATTCGCGACAACGAGTTGAAGCGCATTCCTTATATGGTCATCGTCGGCGAGAAGGAAGCTGCCGACGGTACTGTAGCCGTTCGTCCTCAGGGCGGTGGTGAGCAGACGGTGATGACCATCCAGGAATTCATTGACCATATCAATGCTGAAGTGAAGGAAATGACCAAGGATTTCTAGTGTTTTTCGGCCTAAAAAAGGCACGAAATGTAAAAAATAGTAGCAAATATTTGGCGGAATGCTAAATATTTGCTATTTTTGCAAGCAGAAATAACGAAAACCATTAGCTAATGGAACTGAACGAAAGTTTTGAATCACGGATAAACCGTAGCGACTATAAAATACTGATAGTCGACGATGTGGTCAGTAACGTGCTGCTATTGAAGATATTACTAACCAACGAAAAATTCCAGGTTTGTACCGCAAACTGTGGTAATGCGTGCATCGAGCAGGCCAAGGCTGAGAAGCCAGACTTGATTCTGTTGGATGTGATGATGCCCGATATCAGCGGTTTTGACACAGCAGTCATCCTCAAGAAAGATCCAGAGACGATGGATATCCCCATCATCTTCCTGACGGCACTGAATAATCCCAGTGACTTGGTGAAAGGTTTCCAGGTGGGCGCCAACGACTTCCTGACGAAGCCGTTCAACAAGGAAGAGCTGGTGATGCGTGTGATGCACCAGATTCAGCTGGTGGCTGCCAAGCGTATCATTGTCAGACAGAACGAAGAGCTGAAGCGTACCATCTCGAATCGCGATAAGATGTATTCCGTCATTGCTCACGACCTGCGGTCACCTATGGCCAGCATCCGTATGGTGCTCAACTTGGCTGTCAACGTGGTGTCGCCCGATGTAGTGGGAGAGGAAATCTTCGGTCTGTTGGACAAGGCTAACCGCGAGTCGGAGGAAACGCACGACCTGTTGGATAACTTGCTGAAGTGGACGAAGAGCCAGACGGGTCGTTTGAATGTGGTTTATCAGGATGTCGATATTGACGACGTAGTACCTGGTGTGGTGGATATCTTCAAGATGATTGCCGAGATGAAGAAAATCAAGTTACAGTATCTGCCTGCTGAAGAGAAACTGACCGTTCATGCTGACAACGACATGATTAAGACTGTCATCCGCAATCTGATTTCCAATGCCATTAAGTTTACTCCCGAGGGTAAGGGTATTGAGGTTTACTACAAACGCGAGGGTGATTTTGCTCGAATCTGCGTGCAGGACCATGGTGTGGGTATTGCTGCTGATCGTATCGATACCATTTTCCACAAAGGTGAGACAACCTATGGTACAGGTGGTGAGGAAGGTTCTGGTCTGGGTCTTCAGCTTTGTCAGGACTTTGCCCGAAAAAATGGAGGTGACGCTTATGTGGAATCAGTAGAAGGCGAAGGGTCAACGTTCAGTTTCACTATTCCGCTGAAGAAAGAAGAAGCATAAAAAAAGAGGCCTGAGCCTCTTTTTTTATATGTTCTAGGGATTTTAGGAAATCCTAGGAAAACCTAGGAAGTCCTTGTCTATTCGCTCTTGAACAGGTCCTTGATACCTCCGATACTTCCCATGAGGTTGGTAGCTTCGTAAGGCAGGTAGACGGTCTTGGTCTTATCGCCCTGAGCCAGCTCTTGCATCATCTGTATGTACTTCTGAGCGAGCAGGTAGTTAGCAGGATTGGTGCTCTTGCCGACAGCCTCGGTAATTAGTTCGATAGCCTTTGCTTCGGCTTCTGCTTTACGGATGCGAGCCTGAGCCTCACCTTCAGCATGCAGGATGGCTTGTTGCTTCTGGGCGTCAGCACGGTTGATGATAGCAGTCTTTTCACCTTCAGAAGCCAGAATCTCTGCAGCCTTCTCACCCTCGGAGGTCAGAATCTGTGCACGCTTGTTACGCTCTGCCTGCATCTGCTTCTCCATCGCATTCAGTACGGTTGAGGGAGGAATGATGTCCTGTAGCTCTACGCGGTTTACCTTGACACCCCATTTGTCGGTAGCATCGTCGAGCACAGCGCGCAGCTTGGTATTGATGGTGTCGCGCGAGGTCAGCGTCTCGTCGAGTTCCAGTTCACCGATGATGTTACGCAGCGTGGTCTGTGTCAGCTTCTCGATAGCGTTGGGCAGGTTCGAAATCTCATACACAGCCTTGAAGGGGTCTACAATCTGGAAGTAGAGTAGGGCGTTGATTTCCATCTGGATGTTATCCTTGGTAATCACGTTCTGTGAGGGGAAGTCGTAGACCTGTTCACGAAGGTCAATGCTGTTGGAGTAGGCATAGCGTCCGCGATTCAGTACGACGATGTCCTTGGCGCGGTCGATGAACGGGATGATGATGTTGATACCCGGATTCAGCGTGGCGTAGTAACGGCCCAAACGCTCAATAATCTTGGTTTCCGACTGAGGGATAATCACAAGTGCCATCTTGGCGAAGATAACCACCAGAATGACGATGGCAATCAGTACATAAGACATAAATTCCATAATTATAAAGTTTAGAGTTTAACGTTTAGTGTTTAGAGAAAATTTGTTTAATGATATTATTTTACTTTTTTACCTTTTTACTTTTTTACCTTTTATCACAGCGTTTCTACCGTAATGATAGTGCTCTCGCGACCTATTACACGAACTGTGGTGCCAACAGCGATTTCTTTATCACTATTGCTGACAGCCTTCCACAAGTCGCCGTCAATCTGCACATAACCATTGTTGCCAACGGGGATTACTTCCGTTACGCGACCGGTACGTCCCAACAGGGCGTCAGCGTTACTGGGTTTGTTGGGCTCGTTCTTATGCAGGTAACGCAGGGCCACAGGCCTGATGAACAGGACGCTCAGCAACGAGAAGATGGCAAAGATGAAAATCTGCCAGTAAATGCTCAAGCCGCAGATTGCCGATATGATGGCAAAGACAGCACCAATGGAGAAGCAGATGATGAAGAAGTCACCCGATGAAAGCTCCAGAATCAGGCAGACAATAGCTATGACGGCCCAGATCTGCCACATGTTTGCTAAAAAGTACTCAATCATACGCTCTTATTATTTAATGATTACTTTAAATTATTACATTGTTTTTAATTGTTACATTGTTGTTAAATCGAGAGGATGAAGTCGTCCCAGTCCTTGGTGCTGCCCTTTTTGCCAAACACCTTGTGGTATAGCCTGCTGCGTGTCGAAGCGACGCTTTCCTTCGAGTGGGCTGTCAGGGTGGCAATGTCCTTGGGCTGGATGCGAATTTTGATCAGCAGACTGACGTGATAGTCTTGTTCGCTCATGCGATAGAGGCTGAACAGTTTCTCGCTGAAACCTGAATAGACCCCGTCTACAGCTTCTGTCAGTTCGCGCCAGTCGCCTTGGTTCATGCTCCGCCCGTCGTTCAGATATTCTTTAATGCGCAGGTAGACGGGTGAAATAAACAATGTGCTGACATCCTGTCGATTAGGTTCCATGACAGCCATCTTCTGCATGGCGTGGATGTTGTCAATACGACTTTGCAGCAATTGTATTTTGCGGCGGTTGCTCTGTAACACCACTATAAATAAGGTGATGTAGAACACAGTGCAGATGATGAACAGAAAAAGCTCGCGGTCGGTCAGTACCATAATTATTTTCTATTTGACGATTTACGATTTACAATTATTAGTTCTCGATTTTGTCACTGCAAAGATAGTAATAAATTGCGTTACCTGCAAGAAAAATGGTTTGCAAAAATGCGCAAAGGCCGCTTTGCGAACTTTTGCGAAAGAAAAAGCACTATTTTCTTTGTTTTATTCTCATTTTTTCGTAAATTTGCCACGAAAATAACTTTAAACTTAAAAGAATATGAGTAACACAAACACTCCGACTCCTCACAATGCGGCAAAGTTTGGCGACATTGCTGAGACCGTAATCATGGCGGGCGATCCGCTGCGTGCGGAATTCATGGCCGAGAACTTCCTCGAGAATCCCGTGCTGTTTAACAATGTCCGTGGTATGCTGGGTTATACGGGAACGTATAAAGGTAAGCCGCTTAGTGTGATGGGACATGGTATGGGAATGGCATCTGTTGGTATCTACACCTACGAGTTGTACAATTTCTATGGCGTGAATACCATCATCCGTGTGGGCTCTGCCGGATCTATCAACAACGACCTGCATGTGGGCGACCTTGTCATTGCGATGGGTTGCTGCACCAATTCCAACTATTACAAGCAGTATGAATTGCCTGGTATGTTTGCACCTATTGCTACCTTTGAACTGGTGCGTGGTGCTGTCGACACTTGTGAAAAGCTAGGCTATCACTACAAGGTGGGTAATGTTGTTACTTCTGATGTGTTCTACCACGAGAACCCCCACAACGACAAGTGGATGAGCATGGGTGTGCTGGCTGTCGAGATGGAGATTGCCGCCCTCTACATGAATGCTGCCCATGCCGGCAAGCGTGCGCTGGGTATTCTGACCATCAGCGACCATCTGTTGACTGGTGAGGTGACTACTGCTGAGGAGCGCCAGAACACCTTCACGAAGATGATGGATGTGGCCTTCTCGCTGGTATAGTATAATATAATAAGGTATAAAAAGAGATAGCCGCCCAACCAGCGGCTATCTTCTTTTGAATATCTTCTTGCTTCTTTGACTCTTGTTACTTGATTAAGTCTACTGAACGCTTTAGGAATTTATCCAACGCTTCGCCCTTCAGCATACCATTCTGGAGCAGGGCCAGGTCGATAAGCTGGTGGACGATGTCGTTCTTAGCAGCAAAACCGTTCAGCACTTCCTGCTTCTTGTCCTTCTGCTCCTGGACGGCCTTTTCGCACTCGGCCTTCATGTCCTTGTCGTCCTGTGTCAGTTCCTCGGGCTTCTTCTTGTCTTGTTGCTGACGGATGGCAGCGAGACGAGCCTCTTGGCCCTTCAGCTCGCTCTCGATGGGCTTCAGCGCCTCTTCGGTATTGGTCTTGCAATCGTCGAGCACGCGCTTGACCAAAGGATGGTCGCTGTTGAGCACAAGATTCAGCGAGTCTGGCATCTGAGCGTAGAAGTTCATGCCCTGCTGGAAACGGCTCATCTCCTTCATACGGCGCATCCACTCGTTCTGTGTGATGACGACAGGACGCTGGTTCTCACCCAGGCTCTGCACCTCAACCATAAACTCCGTCTTCTCCATCTTAGGCATCTGCGAACGGAATACCTGTGACAAATTGGCAGACTCGTCCTCCGTCAGGTTCGACTTCGGAGCGTCGTCCTTCACGATGAGGCGGTCGATGATGTCGCTGTCGACACGGGTGAAGCGGCTCTTCTCGAACTTCTGCTCCAGCATCTGGATGGCAGGCACGTCGAGCTGTCCGTCGAGCAACAATACGCTGTAGCCCTTGTCCTTAGCACCCTGGATATAGCTGTACTGTTCCTCCTTGTCTGTAGCGTAGAGGTAGATGAGGTTGCCGTCCTTGTCTTTCTGGGCACTCTCAATCAGTGTCTTATACTCGTCGAAAGTGAAGTACTTTCCCTCTGTATCTTTGAACAGGGCGAACTCTTTGGCGCGATCGTAGAACGACTCCTCGCTCAACATGCCGTAGTTGATGAACAGCTTCAGGTCGTCCCACTTCTCTTCGTACTGCTTGCGGTCCTCCTTGAAGATAGCCTGCAGGCGGTCGGCGACTTTCTTCGTGATATAGGTAGAAATCTTCTTCACCTCGCGGTCGCTCTGCAGGTACGAACGGCTCACGTTCAGAGGAATATCCGGCGAGTCAATCACACCATGCAGCAACGTCAGGAACTCAGGCACGATGCCCTCTACTTGGTCGGTTACGAATACCTGGTTGCAGTACAATTGAATCTTGTTGCGCTGCAGGTCGATGTTCGACTTGATGCGGGGGAAGTAGAGAATACCCGTCAGGTTGAACGGATAGTCGACATTCAGGTGAATCCAGAACATGGGTTCGTCTGACATCGGGTACAATGTGCGATAGAACTTCGTATAGTCCTCGTCCTTCAGCGTTGAGGGAGCCTTGGTCCACAGGGGCTCAGAATCGTTGATGATGTTGTCCTCTTGGGTGTCAACCATCTCCTTCTTCTCGCTCGACCACTCCTGCTTCTTGCCGAAGGCTACGGGTACGGCCATGAATTTGCAGTACTTCGTCAACAGCTGCTGAATCTTCTCCTTCTCCAGGAATTCCTTGCAGTCGTCGTCCAGATACAGGATGATGTCCGAACCGCGATCCTCCTTCTCAGCATCGTCAATCTCGTAGGCAGGACTGCCGTCGCACGACCATTTCACGGCCTTGGCGTCGTCCTTGTACGAACGGGTGACAATCTCCACCTTCTTCGACACCATGAACGATGAGTAGAAGCCCAGTCCGAAGTGGCCGATGATGTTGTTGGCGTTGTCCTTATACTTCTCCAGGAAGTCGTTCACACCCGAGAAAGCAATCTGATTGATGTACTTGTCGATTTCCTCCTCGGTCATACCGATACCGCGGTCTGAGATGGTGATGGTACCCTTGTCCTTGTCCAGTGAAATGTGAACGGTCAGGTCGCCCAGTTTACCCTTGAACTCGCCCTGCTGGGCCAGCGTCTTCAGCTTCTGCGTGGCGTCTACAGCGTTCGACACCATCTCGCGCAGGAAAATCTCATGGTCTGAATAGAGAAACTTTTTGATGACGGGGAAAATGTTCTCAGTTGTAACCCCGATGTTACCTTTTTGCATATACCTTATTATTTATTTATATTCGTTTGCCGAGGTATCTGCAAATATCGTGCCAAAAGGAATATAACATATTAAATCATCCTTTTATGGTGCTATTTCTGGATTTGGATATAGATTTCTCCTTTAATCTTTTGGATGTTACAAGAAAAATCCCTATCTTTGCAGCCAAAGAAACATTGACGTTATGAAGGATATAGATAATAATTCTCGCCGCGACGAAAACGAAAGCGCAGGGATGGCTGCAGAACCCGTTAGCGCTGCCGTTCGAAGTGATGTGTCTGCCTTAGGTTACGATATCGACAACTGGCCAGGGATGCCTCTTGTCGGACCTGACAACATCGAAGAGATGAATGCCCGCATTGATCAGGCAGGACAGGAAATGGACGACGACAAAGGTTTTTAATCAGATGATTAAATAGATAATCCCTCGCAAATCGTTATGAATTGCGAGGGATAACTTTTACACAAAAATAACTGTTCCTTTTGTGTTACTTTATCACGACCTTTTTACCGTTGATGATATTCAGTCCTTTTTGAGGCTGAACCCTCTTATGGCCATGCAGGTCGTAGACAACACCGATGTTGTCGTCTGTCTTAACCCATACTGTCTTTACTCCAGTAGGCTTGGGGTCATCATCAGTCAATGCGACGATGTTCTTGAAGTCACACCATATTGAGGAAATCTGATAGAGTGGAATGGACGCTGCTGGAACGTGAAGCGTAGCACTATAGTCGCTGTGGTAGAAAGAAAGACCACACTGGGGCGGATTTTCAGCATAGCAGTATATGTTGGCTAGGGCGTTGCAGTTCTGGAAAGTATAGTCTCCTATGCGCTCAACATGGCTGGGAATGATGACGAAGGTAAGGCTGGAGCAGCCATAAAATGCATTCCCTTTGATGTTAGTCATACTATTAGGAATAGATACCGAAGTTAGGCCGGTACAACCGTAAAAGGTCTCATTTTCGATGATTTTTACGCCCTCTGGGATGATAAGCGAGGTGAGACCCGTACAACCGGAGAATGCAGCTTTTCCGATGTTTGTCAAGCTGTTGGGGATAGTGATTGAGATGAGGTTGCTACAGTCCTTGAAGGCTTTGTCGCCAATGGTCGACACATCTTCGCCTAAAATATATTCCGTCACCTGACTGCCAAAAAGATAACTCAGCGAGGGGTGGTCACTGTATTGTCTTGAGGCTATCGCATTGCTGTTCAATATAACCTTGGTTATGTTCTTACAACCATAGAATGTATATTCTTCAATGCTCGTCACGCTGCTTGGTACAGTAACTGTAGTCAGACCATAGCAGGCAGTGAACGAATTAACCAGACTTGTTACACCATCAGGAATCACTAAGTCCTTGATTTCTTCTCCACTAAGATACAAATGATGGGCATAATAAAGCGGATTGCAATATGTGTCACTATCAAAATGAATTCTGCACCATGCTGCTAAATCGTTGATATGAACTGCTGTCAGACCAGTGCAATTCATGAAAGCATTTCTGCCGATTGTTGTCACACTGATTGGAATGGTGATAGAAGGAAGCTCAGCGCAAGACCTAAACGCCTCTGCTCCGATGTTTGTTACATTGTCTGGTATGGAGACCGAGGCCAAAGCAGTGCAGCCAGAGAATGCCTCAGCTCCTATGTCTGTCAAACTATTCGGAAAGGAAACCGAGGTTAGCCCATAACATCTTTTGAATGCTGCATCACTTATGGTCTTTGTTCCTTCCTTGATGGCAACAGATGTGTTGTCAGGCATTGCTCCTTTATAGATGTACAGAGCAGATCCGGCATAAACGACTCCATCAGGTTGAGATTCAAGCCAGGCAGTTTCTATAAACGCAGAGAGACCTACGTTTGTCACGCTATTTGGAATGGTGATATCGCTCAGATGTGTGCAACCTGAGAACGCCTCAACTCCAATATCTGTCACACTGCTAGGAATGGTCATCGAGGTCAGACTAGTACATTTTTTGAATGTGCATTCATTGATGCTCGACATATTATCGGACAGGGTGACTGAAGTCAGGCCAGAGCAGTCCTGAAACGCACTCTTTCCAATGCTCGTCACACTATTGGGAATAGTGACAGATGTCAGTTTATTACAATATAGGAACGCATTATTACCTATGGTCTTCACATTGTTTGGAATAGTGAACGACTTAAGTCCATAGCAATACGCGAATGCTCTTTCTCTGATGTTCGTGACATTGTTAGGAATGGTGACTGAGGTCAGATTAGTACAACTGCTAAATGCCTCTAATCCGATGCTTGTCACTTTTAGTGTTTTACCATTATCTGTTACCTCTTCAGGAATGACTACTGTTCCACTATAAGATTGGCTACCCTTTGCACGATATGTAACCTCCAACTCCGTATTGTTATTGATGTAGTTGTAATATATCGTTACGCCGTCAGCATTTGGTACTTCGATGCGATAGGCGCAAACATTCACGCCAATCATACTTACCAGCATGGTGAATAGCAATCGCAAACAGCCTTTTCTCATTTGTTTTTTTATTTATTAAATACCTAAATGTTTGTGCAAAGATATGAAGTTTTTTTGTATTTTCCAAACTTTTAAGACTTATTTTCCTGGGCGAGTTTTGTAATTAAAGGGGACAAGTTTGTCTGTAAGTGGATTTCCGTGATTCGTGCATTGCACCATAATATAGGTGCATTGAACGACCGACAAAAACAAACACGCATTTCAGATGGCATAAGCACAAAAACGTGGGTTAGTTAGGCTCTGTGATTATATACTAGGAGTAGAAGGGGGAAGAACCCCGAGGAAACAGGGATTTAGACGGGATGTAGCAGGGATGGATACGGCATGTAACTAATTTGCCCCGCCCGTGGCAAAGTGAAGTGCAATAAGGGCGGGTTATTGGAAAGATGGCGCAGTGGGTCGGTGTTTTTCTCAAGAAAAAACGAGTTTTATTTGTATAAATTTGGTATTTCATTCAAATTGCAGTAACTTTCACCCTTGGTGAAGTTAGGCTGCACCTCAGAAAAACTCAAATAAATTTGGTTTTTCGTTCGGTTTGCACTAACTTTGCACCCAAAATAGAAGCTATGGTAAAAAGAAGATGGCGCTGCAAACCAGGGCAACAGCCTACAGAACTGGACAAGCGCATCATGTATTTGGAGAATAAAGGGGTGCTGGTTCCTACGCCGGACTTGATTAAAACCCCTGAGCAGATAGAGGGCATCCGCCGTGCGGGTGTAGTCAATACGGGTGTGTTGGATGCTGTGGGAAAGGAAATTTGTGCAGGTATGTCGACGCTGGAGATTGACCAGATTTGTCGCGACTACTGTGCGAAGCATAACGCGATACCCGCCTGTCTGAACTATGGTGGCGACGAGGAAACCCCTCCGTTCCCCATGAGTGTGTGTACGAGCATCAATGAGGTGGTGTGTCATGGTGTGCCTAAGGCCGACGACATTCTGGAAGAGGGCGACATCATCAACGTCGACTTCACCACAATTTTGGATGGTTACTATGCCGACGCCTCGCGTATGTATATAATAGGTAGGACGTCGCCCGAGAAAGAACAGCTGGTGCGTGTGGCCAAAGAATGCCTGGAAATCGGTATGGAAGCCGCCAAGCCCTGGGGCTTTGTGAACGACATCGGCAAGGCGATTCAGAAACATGCCAACAAATATCACTACGGCGTGGTGCGCGACTTGTGTGGTCATGGGGTAGGGAATGCCTTTCACGAAGAGCCTGAGGTGTGCCATTTCATTCAGAAAGGTAACGGCATGTTACTGGTGCCTGGTATGGTGTTTACCATCGAGCCGATGATAAACATGGGCACGTGGAAGGTGTTTATCGATGCCGACGACCCGTGGGGCTGGGAAGTCATTTCGGAGGACGAGAAGCCCAGCGCACAGTGGGAGTACACGTTGCTGATGACTGAGCACGGTGTCGAGATCCTGTCATATTAAGAAAAGTCTGATTATATGATGAAGAAAGTGTTGTCATGGGTGATGTCTGCAACCCTCATTTGCGGCAACATATTGCTGATGTCATGCAGCGACGATAATGACAATTCAGGTCATGAGTAACCGGCGTTGTCCGAGTGTACCATCATTTTCTACGGTGTTGGGGGCAGAAACCTTGATGCCGACATATACGAAAACCTTCGTCAGCTATACCGCGGGCTTCGTGACAATAGCAACATGGAGGCTGTGGTGTTCTTCAAGAACTCATTCAATCCCAACCCTGACATGGTGGAAAAACTCAATGAGCAAGGCTTTGATTTCCATAAAGCCACAGCATACAGGTTTGTTGTGGACAAAAGTCAGGCCGACAACCCTCAGCTTCAGTTCACGTCAGACAATATCTACGGCGGGCATTCTCTACGACGACGGCTACAATGGCCTATGTCTCTCCACCCGTGCCCTGCGTACTGCCATAGAGCGCTCGGGTGTGACTCTCGACGCCGTGTACCTCGATGCGTGTCTGATGAACTGTGTTGAGGCACTTTATGAATTGAACGAGGTGACGCCGTACATAGTCAGCGCGACATATTATACCCCCGATGTGGGTGGAGAATACTCATATCTGGTCAAGCGACTTGCCACCAGCGCGAACTATGAACAGGCACTGGCAGGCTATTGTGACGACGTGGCCGACTACTGGCTGCGCTGCGAGGAGGCCGGTATCAACCCAGGCGACTACAAAGCGAGCGACATCAATGCCATCAGCAGTGACCAATTACGGAGTGCTGCTCCTGCCCTCAAGGCGTTCATCGACCAGTTGACACAAGACTATAGCGACCCGCAGTTGGCACAGAAGATAGATGCTGTAAGTGCCAAGGCTCTCGCCAACGAAACGGAATATCCGCTCTATGACCTTTGTGCCTATTTCGACAGCCTGATGGTCAACGTGCCTTCGACAGCATTGGCTGATGCCGCCCGTAAAGCGAAAGACGGAATGATGAAGAGTAAGCTGAACTCACGGGTGACGACACTTATGCACAGATGAACTTTGACAAGCTCACTGGCTGGAACCGCTGGCTCAAAATGAACCGACAGAAGCCCTTGTCGCAGTATCCGAAGTAACATAAGACTATGCTAAATAATATAAAACAGGGCCTATCGTTTGGTGGGCTCGTTTTTTATTTGTAATTTTGCAGGCAAAATGAATCAGGATATATATATAATAGGTATAGAGAGCTCGTGTGACGATACTTCTGCAGCGGTGTTGCGCAACGGCGTGCTGCTGTCGAACGTGACGGCATCGCAGGCCGTGCATGAGTCGTATGGCGGTGTGGTGCCTGAACTGGCGTCGCGTGCTCACCAGCAAAACGTGGTGCCTGTGGTACACGAGGCCATCAAGCGTGCCGGCATCCAGAAAGAGCAGCTTTCTGCAGTGGCCTTTACACGTGGCCCCGGCTTGATGGGTTCACTGTTGGTGGGTGTCAACTTTGCCAAGGGTTTTGCCCGTTCGCTGGGTATTCCCCTGATTGACGTGAACCACTTGCAGGGACACGTCATGGCGCACTTCATAAAAGAAGAGGTGAGAGGCGAGGATGGAGAGGTGAGAGAATGCTCAAATATTCCCCCATTGCCGTTTCTTTGCCTGTTGGTCAGTGGTGGCAACTCGCAGATTGTCAAGGTGAATGCCTACAACGATATGGAGGTGCTGGGACAGACCATCGATGATGCGGCTGGTGAGGCTATCGACAAGTGTTCGAAGGTGATGGGCTTGGGTTATCCTGGTGGTCCTATCATCGATAAACTTGCTCGTCGGGGTAACCCTAAGGCCTATCAGTTCTCTGAGCCGCACATCTCTGGTCTCGACTACAGTTTCTCAGGTCTGAAGACGTCGTTCCTCTATAATCTGCGCAAGTGGGTGGAGGACGATCCTGACTTCGTTGAGCACCATAAGGAGGACATCGCTGCCTCGTTGGAATGGACGATTGTCGACATTCTGATGAAGAAACTGAAGCTGGCAGTGAAGCAGACAGGCATCAAGCATGTGGCTGTGGCTGGTGGCGTCAGCGCCAACAACGGACTGCGCAATGCCTTCCACGATCATGCCAAGCGCTACGGATGGACCATCTACATACCCAAGTTCAGCTACACGACGGATAATGCCGCCATGATAGGCATTGTGGGATATTACAAGTATCTGGACAAGGAGTTCTGTCCGATTGATGCTCCCGCCTTTTCGAAAGTAACGTTTAAGTGAATAGTGAAGAGTGAAGAATGAAGAATTTGCTACCGCATGGTAGTAATCATAAAGTTCAAAGCTCAAAGTTCAAATAATAATGTAATATGGATTTTGAAAGCAAGATTATCAGCAGAGAGGTAAGCCAACTGCTGTGGGAAATGGAGAAGACTCTCAGTACGGCAGAAAGTTGCACGGGTGGACGTATTGCCGAGGCTATTATTGCTGTACCTGGTGCGTCGAAGTATTTCAAGGGTGGCGTCATCTCGTATGTCGACGAAGTGAAGGAATCGTTGCTGGGTGTGAGTCGTGAGGTGTTGCAGGAGAAAACCGCCGTCTGTGAGGAAGTTGCTATGGCGATGGTCTGCGGAGCCTGCAAGACGCTGAATACCGATTTTGCCATTTCAGCTACGGGTTTTGCTGGTCCAACAGGAGGTACGAAGGATATTCCTGTAGGTACCATCTGGCTGGCTTGCGGCACTCCCGAGAAGCAGGTGACGCTCAAGGTGCAAGAGGACCACGGACGCGACATCAATCTCGCTATTGCTACTAATAAAGCAATGCAATTGTTCCTCGATTTCCTGAAATCGGAGAACGAAACAGAAGAAAATCAAGGGTAAGGAGGATAGAGATAGTTAAAAAATATTAAGAGTTAGCTATTTCTTATTTCTCATTTCTCATTTCTCATTAAAAATGTGTACCTTTGCACCCTGTTTGGAGTAAATTAGTATTTAGCAATTAGAAAAAGTAGATAGAAATGTCGAAGATTTGTCAGATTACAGGAAAGACGGCACAGCGTGGTAATAATGTGTCGCACTCAAAGCACCGCACAAAGCGCGTCTTTGATGTGAACCTGTTCAGCAAGAAGTTCTTCTATGTAGAGGAGGATTGCTGGATTCAGTTGAAGATCAGCGCCGCTGGTCTGCGTATGATTAACAAGGTAGGTCTGGACGCTGCCCTGAAGCAGGCTGTTGCCAAGGGTTATGTTGATTGGAAGGACATTAAAGTGATAGGAGACTAAACGATATGGCAAGCAAGAAAGCTAAGGGTAATCGTGTTCAGGTGATTCTGGAGTGCACTGAGATGAAGGAAAGTGGACTGCCCGGAACAAGCCGTTACGTGACGGTGAAGAACCGCAAGAATACCCCTGAGAGAATGGAACTCAAGAAGTATAACCCCATCCTGAAGCGCATGACTGTGCACAAGGAAATTAAATAATCCGATTTAAAGCATGGCAAAGAAAACCGTCGCTACCCTCCATGAAGGCTCGAAGGATGGTCGCGCTTACACAAAGGTTATCAAGATGGTAAAGAGCCCCAAGACGGGTGCTTACATCTTTGACGAGCAGATGGTTCCTAACGAGGCCGTTAAGGACTTCTTCAAGAACTAATTGTTACAAGAAAGATAAAAAGAGAGGTTGCAATATGATTTGCGACCTCTTTTTTTTGCTATCTCGCCAAAATTTATTATCTTTGCACAGAATTTATATTGCAATATGGGTATATTCGGTTTTTTTAATAAGGAAAAGAAGGAAACGCTGGATAAAGGCCTAGAGAAGACCAAGACCAGTGTATTTGATAAACTGGCCCGTGCAGTGGCTGGTAAGTCTAAAGTAGATGACGACGTACTCGACAATCTGGAGGAGGTGCTCATTACCTCCGATGTGGGTGTAGAGACGACGCTGAAAATCATTGAACGCATAGAAGAACGCGTAGCTCGCGACAAGTATGTGTCAACATCAGAACTCAACGCCATTCTTCGCGACGAGATAGCCTCGCTGTTGGCAGAGAATAACAGCGATGATAATGATAACTGGGACCTGCCCAGCGACCATCGTCCATATGTCATCCTTGTTGTGGGTGTCAATGGGGTAGGCAAGACCACCACTATTGGTAAACTGGCCTGGCAGTTCAAACAGGAAGGCAAACAAGTTTGGCTGGGTGCTGCCGATACGTTCCGTGCAGCAGCTGTCGAACAGCTCTGCATCTGGGGTGAACGTGTGGGCGTGCCGGTGGTGAAGCAGCAGATGGGTTCCGATCCCGCATCAGTGGCATTCGACACATTGCAGAGTGCCAAGGCCAACGGTGCCGATGTGGTGCTGATTGACACGGCAGGACGTCTGCATAATAAGGTGGGACTGATGAACGAGTTGAAGAAAATCAAGGAAGTGATGAAGAAGGTGCTGCCCGATGCTCCTGACGAGGTACTGCTCGTACTTGACGGTTCTACTGGACAGAATGCCTTCGAACAGGCCAAGCAGTTCTCTGCCGTTACTCAGATCACTTCGCTGGCCATCACCAAACTCGACGGTACCGCCAAGGGTGGGGTAGTTATAGGCATCAGTGACCAGTTGAAGGTACCTGTGAAGTATATCGGACTAGGCGAAGGTATGCAGGATCTGCAACTTTTCAATAAGCGTCAGTTTGTGGATTCATTGTTTAAGAATGAATAAGCCAGCCATTGATATCATCACGTTAGGGTGTTCGAAGAATCTGGTTGATTCCGAGACTTTGATGGGACTCTTCGAGGCCCATGGCTATCATGTAACCCACGATTCGGATGATCCTCAGGGCGAGATTGCCGTCATAAACACCTGTGGCTTTATCGAGGATGCCAAGCAGGAAAGCA
This sequence comes from uncultured Prevotellaceae bacterium, assembly GCA_902764705.1. Taxonomy (GTDB): domain Bacteria; phylum Bacteroidota; class Bacteroidia; order Bacteroidales; family Bacteroidaceae; genus Prevotella. The sequence goes on from CACWWZ010000011.1 coordinate 19,849, forward strand.
TTGATACCATCCTGGAGTTTGCACAGGCTAAGACCGAAGGTCGAATCAAGCGTATCTATGTAATGGGTTGTCTGTCTGAACGTTACTTGGCCGACCTCGAGGCTGAAATTCCTGAGGTCGACGGCTGGTATGGGAAGTTCAACTACAAGGAGCTTCTTGTCGATCTAGATAAACTAGAGAATCTAGAAAAACTAGACAATCTTAACTGTCAAAAATGTGTTCACCGCCACATCACGACTCCTCGCCATTATGCATACCTGAAGATTTCGGAGGGCTGTGACCGCCATTGTGCCTATTGCGCCATTCCGCTCATTACGGGCCGTCACCAGAGTCGTCCCATGCAGGAGATCCTTGACGAGGTACGCTGGTTGGTCAGTCAGGGTACGTGCGAATTCCAGGTCATTGCGCAGGAACTGACCTACTACGGGGTTGACATCGACGGCAAGCAGCACATTGCTGAACTGATAGAGCAGATGGCAGACATAGAAGGTGTCGAGTGGATTCGCCTGCATTATGCCTATCCGGCCCATTTCCCATGGGACCTGTTGCGTGTGATGCGCGAAAAAAAGAACGTCTGCAACTATTTGGACATCGCATTGCAGCACATCAGCGATCACATGCTTGACCGCATGCAGCGCCATGTGACCAAGGAGCAGACCTACGAACTGATTCGCCGTATGCGCGAAGAGGTTCCCGGCATACATATCCGTACGACGCTGATGGTTGGTTTCCCTGGCGAAACGGACGACGATTATCAGGAACTCATCGAGTTCACCAAGTGGGCCCGCTTTGAACGCATGGGTGCTTTTGCCTATTCAGAAGAGGACGGTACCTACAGCGCAGATCATTATGAGGACGATGTGCCTGCCGAAGTAAAACAAAAACGTTTGGACCGTCTGATGCGTGTCCAACAGCAAATTAGTGCGGAATTGGAGGCCGAAAAGGTGGGGCAGACCCTGCGCGTCATCATCGACCGCATGGAAGGTGACTGGTATATAGGACGCACGGAATTCTGCTCGCCAGAGGTAGACCCCGAGGTGCTTATTCCTGCTAATGAACGGTTAACTATAGGCCGTTTCTATTACGCTCGCATCACCGATGCTGAAGAATTTGACTTATACGCGACAACGAAATATGAATAACAAGGAATTTATAGCTGAACTGTCAGAACGCATGGGATATCCCGCAAGGGATACTCAACATCTGGTGAACGAAATCGTCAATGCGATGGGGGACGCCTTTCAGGAAGATAATGCCGTGTTGGTACCAAACTTTGGCATCTTCGAGGCGAAAAAAAAGATGGAGCGAATCATCGTTAATCCTGCCACCCAGCAGCGTATGCTCGTTCCTCCCAAATTGGTACTTAACTTCAAACCGAATCAGACGTGGAAAGACAAACTGAAAGGAGGCAGTAAGTAGCTATGGGAAAGTTGACGATACAAGAAATTGCTGCAGTCTTGCAACAAAAGAACGGATTCGACAAACGTGAGTCTAACTCGTTTGTTACCACGATGTTCCAGATTATTCAGGAACGTCTGGAATCTGACGGCATAGTCAAGATAAAGGGATTGGGAACCTTCAAGATGATTGATGTCGAGGCCCGCGAGAGTATCAGCGTGCGTACTGGTGAACGTGTCGTTATCAGTGGACACGCCAAGGTGGCGTTCACTCCTGATGCTACGATGAAGGAACTCGTCAATCGGCCCTTCTCGCAGTTCGAAACCGTCGTTCTCAACGAGGGCGTCGAGTTCTCCGACCTCAAGGAACAAGAGGAAGAGGTGGACGACGAGCTCAGGGACGAACAGGAGGGAGAATCCGTCGCAACGGAGCCAGAACAGCCTGCAGAACAAAGCGCAGGTCAACCTGTTGTACAGCTAGTTGACCAACCCGCCGAGCAGCCCGTCGAGCAACCCGTCGAGCAACCCGTCGAGCAGGAAACTGATCAGCCCATAGAACAGGAAGCAGAACAGCTTGTCGAAGAAGAATCGGAACCGGTAGAAGAGTTCGTCTTCGACGAAGAGGAGTCCCATTCATGGGGACGTTGGTTGCTGTGTGCTTTTGGAGTACTGGCACTGATGGCTCTTTCTGCCTATGGAGGCTATTATTATGGTTCGCACGACTCACAGACTGTTTTGGCAAAGGTGGATACTGTCGTGGTTCACGATACTGTTACCGTAGCCCCAATTGATACCATCGCTGAAGTTCAGCAACAGGCAGTCGAAGAGCCTGTCAGTCAACCGGCTGAGCAACCTGTTGAGAAAACAGTTCCACAACCTCAGGTCGAGCCGAAGAAACCCGCTGAGGAAGCTGCTGACAAGTATGCCCAGAAAGACGAGCGTGTTCGTCTGGGTGCCTATCGCATCGTCGGACTCAGTCATGAGGTAAAGGTACTGGCTGGTCAGACGTTCTATAGTATATGCAAAGCCCACCTGGGACCTGATATGGAGTGTTATGTGGAAGTGTTCAATGATCTGCCCCGAAATCCCAAAATCAAGGAAGGTCAGGTCATTAAGATTCCTAAGTTGCAATTGAAAAAGAAGAAGAAATCGTAATATTAGTACTGGCTCTCGCGTTTGATGGAACGGATGTGCTGGACGATGCCTGCAACAATGCAACATAGTCCTGTCAGTAGCAACCAATTGTGACTGGAAAGACTATGAAAACGCGTCAGTAATAGCACCAATGTACCTATTATAATTAGGAATATACCCGAAAAACGTGGTTTTTTCTTCATAAAATCGTTAAATTTGCTGCAAATATACAAAAAATTAATGTTTAATGTTTAATGTTTAATGTTTTTTTTGTACCTTTGCACCCGCATTTTGCAAAAATAACATTTATTTATTAATTAAAAGTAGTATGAATCAATACGAAACCGTTTTCATTTTGACTCCCGTTTTGTCTGAGATAAAGGTGCTGAGATTCTGAACGAAGAGGCCTGGGGACTGAAGAAGATGGCTTATGCTATCCAGAAGAAATCTACAGGTTTCTATTTCCTGGTAGAGTTCAAGGCTGAGCCATCAGTGATTAAGAGTCTGGACACCGCTTTTCGTCGTGACGAGAAAGTTATTCGTTTCCAGACAGTAAAGCTTGACAAGTATGCCATTGAGTATGCTGAAAAGCGTCGTAACAAATTTGGTAAAAAAGAGGAGGCTTAAACTATGGCACAGCAAGACACTGAAATCCGTTATTTGAACGCTCCCTCTATCGACACGAAGAGGAAGAAGTACTGCCGTTTCAAGAAGAGCGGTATCAAGTACATCGACTACAAGGATCCCGAGTTCCTAAAGAAGTTCCTGAACGAGCAGGGTAAAATTCTGCCCCGTCGTATCACCGGTACCTCTCTGAAGTATCAGCGCCGTGTGGCTCAGGCCGTTAAGCGTGCCCGCCAGATTGCTCTGCTGCCCTACGTAACTGACATGATGAAGTAAAATAAGGAGGACAGAAGATATGGAAATTATACTGAAAGAAGATATTATCGGACTGGGATACAAGAACGATATCGTAAACGTAAAGTCTGGTTATGGCCGTAACTACCTGATTCCTCAGGGAAAGGGTGTTATCGCCTCTCCTATGGCCAAGAAGATTCTCGCTGAGAACCTGAAACAGCAGGCTCATAAGTTGGCCGCTATCAAGGCTGAGGCTGAGAAGAAGGCAGAGACTCTGAACGGCGTTGCTCTCGAGATTGCCGCCAAGGTTAGCACAACAGGTCAACTCTATGGTTCTGTAGGTGTCAACCAAGTTGCTGAAGAGTTGAAGAAACTGGGCAAGGACGTTGATCGCAAGATCATCACCATGAAGGATGCCAAGACTATTGGTGACTTCGTTGCTTTGGTACACTTCCACAAGGAGGTAACTGTTGAGGTTCCTGTAAAGGTTGTTGCTGAAAACGCAGCTGAGCTGAAGGCTGCTGCTGAAGAAGAGGCTGCCATTAAGGCTGCTGCTGACGCTAAGAAAGCTGCTGCCGAGGCTGCAGCCGCTGCAGAAGCAGAAGAAGAGGCTCCCGTTGAGGCTCCTGCCGAGGAGGAAGCTCCTGCTACTGAAGAATAATAACAGCTGTAAAGCAAATCATAGTTATTATACGCAGAATCCCGAGTGTCGCATGACACCCGGGATTTTTTATTCTATTTAGTTTCCTAGACCTACTAGTAATACTAGACATCCTAGAAATACGAGTCAACACTAACGCAAAAAAAACCGCTGGATTCACATCCGGCGGTCATCTTCTCGTTTTAGTTCGAGCTAATTACTTAACGCTATCAGCAGCTACAGTGTCAGCAGCTACAGTGTCAGCAGCAACAGTGTCAGCGCTATCAACAACTGCGATAGAATCAGAATCAACAGCCTCAGCCTGAGCGGTCTTGTTACCACAAGAAGCGAAAGAGATAGCTGCAACAGCTACGAACATAAATACTAATTTCTTCATTTTTCTAATGCTTTTAAATCTGTAAAACAATCATTTGTTTTTTTTGTTTTTTTTTTAGGGCATTTTTGTAACATTTTTGCAAGTAATTGTAAATCAGCGGTTTACGAAATGTTAAATTTCGTGTAAATTTTACCCTTAACTGAATAAATGCTAAAAAATGGGTAAAAATGGTGTTTTTTATGTTTCTTTGCATTAACTTTGACCCTTGGTCAAGTTAGGCTGTACCTCGTAAATGAAAATAAATCAAAATTTATTTTGCATTTCGCTCGGTTTACATTAACTTTGTAGGCGTAAAAGGAAACACCTAATATATATATGATAGATTCTTCCGCCTTTCAGGGCAAAAAAGCGAAATATTTCACGCTGGGATGTAAATTGAACTTCTCGGAGACATCGACATTCGGCAAGTTGCTGGGTGAGATGGGTGTGGTGACGGCCCGTAAGGACGAGCAGGCCGATATCTGTCTGATCAATACCTGTTCGGTGACGGATGTGGCCGACCATAAGTGCCGGCAGGCTATCCACCGTCTGGTGCGCGAGAATCCAGGAGCTTTTGTCGTGGTGACAGGCTGTTATGCGCAGCTGGAGCCTGAGAAGATCAGTAAGATTGATGGCGTGGACTTGGTATTGGGTTCGAATGAGAAAGCGAACCTCGTCCAGTTTCTATCAGAAGGATTTGTGAGTCGCGATAATTTCTCGACATATGGGACAGACAAACCAATTGCGACATACGGGGCATACAAGGTAGGAGCGACATACAAAACCGTGAAGACGAAGGACATCAAGTCGTTTGCACCGAGCTGTTCGAGGGGTAATAGAACGCGATACTTCCTGAAGGTTCAGGACGGCTGTGACTATTTCTGCACCTATTGTACAATACCATACGCCCGCGGATTCAGTCGCAATCCGACCATAGCGTCGTTGGTGGCGCAGGCCAAGGAGGCAGCTGCTGAGGGCGGTAAGGAGATTGTGCTGACGGGTGTGAACATTGGCGACTTCGGCAAGACAACAGGCGAGAAGTTTCTAGATCTGGTGAAGGCGTTAGACGACGTCGAGGGTGTTCAGCGCTACCGTATCAGTTCGCTGGAACCCGACCTGCTGAGCGACGAGCTAATAGACTATTGTGCGCAGAGCCGTGCCTTCATGCCTCACTACCACATTCCGTTGCAGAGCGGCAGCGATACGGTGTTGAAGCTGATGCACCGCCATTATGACCGCCAGCTGTTTGCCGACAAGATACACCGTATCAAGGCGGTGATGCCGGATGCTTTTATCGGTGTCGACGTGATGGTGGGCTGTAGGGGCGAGACACCCGAGTGTTTCGAGGAGACTTACGAATTCCTGAACGGGCTCGATGTGACCCAGCTGCATGTGTTCCCGTATTCCGAGCGTCCTGGCACATCGGCGCTGAGCATTCCCTATGTGGTCAGTGAGAAAGACAAGAAGGAACGCAGTCGTAGGCTATTAGATCTTTCTGACCAGAAGACTCATGCCTTCTATGAACGCCATATAGGGCAGGAGGCTGAAGTATTGTTCGAGAAAGCAACGCGTGGACGGGCCATGCACGGATTCACGAAGAACTATATCCGTGTTGAGCTGTCGCCTGCCGACGCGAAAGCAGAATATGACAATCAGCTGAAGGCAGTGGTTCTAGGAGATTTTAATCATGATAAGACTGCATTAAAAGCAACATTGAAAGATGGATAAGGTCGCAATTGTCATACTGAACTGGAACGGGGTGAAGATGCTCAGACAGTATCTGCCTTCGGTGCTAAACTACTCTCGCAACGAGGCAACGGTGTATGTGGCCGACAATGCCTCGACGGACGATTCGTTGGAACTGCTGAAGAAAGAGTTCTCGGAATGCAAGGTTATTGTGCTCGACAAGAACTGGGGCTTTGCAGAGGGCTATAACAAGGCATTGGCTCAGATTGAGGCAGAATACTACCTGCTGCTGAACTCGGATATCGAGGTGACGCACCATTGGCTGACGCCAATGGTCGAGTTTATGGACGTGCATCCGGAGGTGGCCGCCTGTCAGCCCAAACTGCTCTCTCTCTATAATAAGGATATGTTCGAGTATGCGGGGGCGAGTGGGGGATATCTAGACCGTTATGGCTATCCCTTCTGTCGTGGGCGCATCTTTGATACCATTGAGGAGGATAACGGTCAATATGACTATGCGACGGAGATTCTGTGGGCCACGGGTGCTGCGCTGATGATTCGTGCGAAGGACTATTGGGACTGCGGCGGACTGGACGGACGCTTCTTTGCCCATAACGAGGAGATTGACCTATGCTGGCGACTGCGTATCCGTGGTCGCAAACTATATTGTCTACCTGAATCGTACGTTTACCACGTGGGGGGAGGAACACTGCCCAAATCGAATCCCATGAAGACCTTCTTGAATTTCCGCAATAACCTGACGATGCTTTACAAGTGTCTGCCTGACGATGAACTGCAGCATGTAATGCGTTGGCGTTGGTTCCTGGACTATCTGGCTGCTTGGGAAACACTGCTGGTAAACAGAAACTGGGGTGACTTCAAGGCTATCTACAAGGCCCGTCGCGCCTTTAAACGTTGGAAGAAAGACTTTGCGGAGAATCGTCAGCAGATACAGGCCTCGCGCGTAGCAAAAGAAATACCAGAGCAACGCCGTTTCTCATTGCTCTGGCAGTATTATGCGAAAGGTCGCAAACACTATAGCGACCTCCCGTAGTAATTCTTAATTCTTTATTTCAACTTTGACGGGTTTCTCGACTTCCTTGCACCACGCCTTCAGGTAGTCGAACCACTCCTTGGCTGTGTGGTAGCCGAATGTCTCGTTGGCCGACGTGTAAGTCACCTTATAAGACATCTGGCGGCCGTTAACTTTCAGCACAAAGGCGTAGTTGTCTTTGTTGGCAGGCTCCTCGCTGACGATATTCTGCTGTGGTATGAGCACAGCCAGCCCCACTGTCTCACGATTCCATTTGACGGTGTCGGTAGAAGGATAGTCGGTTCCCCAACAGGCGCGCAGTCCCTTCTTATTGCTGAACTCCTCAGAGCCCTTGACATTGATGATACCTGTCGAGAAACGGTAGTCGCTGACATCTTTGTTGAACAGCACATCGACATCCGTGTCCCGGTGGCCGGCATACTGCGTATAGCGTAGAGTCATGTTGACAGGGACTTTTTGCGCATCAGCCTTCCACCCCTTGTCAATGACCTCGACGATGGTGCGCAGCGGACCGTACGAGATAATACGCTGCGTGCGTGTGGCAACGGGTTCCACGAGTGTAGGCTGATGACCGTCCCATCCGCGGAAAGCTCCTAGTCCAAACGTCTGACCTACCCACAGCACATCGTCGCCATAGCCTCGCTTCTTTTGCTCGTCATCCGTATAGAACTGCGTCTCCTTCAACTCCAGCTGTTTGTTGAATTTACCATAGAGATCCAGTGTCTGTCGGGCATCAAAGTAGATTCGGATACCGTTCAACTCGCTCTCGAAATCGACTCCGTGATGGTGCTGGACGTTATAAGTGTAGGCTGCATCACCACGGGCTGTGAGCGATTCGATGTAATTGTTCTGCTGATTTTTCTTAAGTGTCTTGTCCTTCGTGTTGCTCAATACCATTTCAGCGTAGACGCGGGCAGAATACTGTCGCGGTTCACCTTCGTCAAAGAGCGTTACAGTGTATTGCTGTTTCTCCTTCTTATCGAGATTGGCCAGAAAACAAAGCTCGTCAAATGTGTCGTCTTTGTCAAGGTCATCCAACTGACATGGTATCTCCTGACCGTTTAAGGTGACCAATGCTGAGTGCACTTCGCCATAGGGTGCTAACTGTATAATAATAGGTACGTCCGCGCGTAAGATGTTCATTGGATTGCTAACACTTACGGTGATTGTCCGGCTGGCTGAGACCGTTGTGGTCATCATCGACAGCAGAAAAAGAGCTATTGTTTGTTTCATAATCAACATTTTAGTAGTTTAGTCCATGCAAATTTCACACAAATAAACGAAAATGAAGGCAGTTATGCACTTTTTTTTATCTTTTTTAGGTTAAAATTTGGTTTTTACAATATTTTTTAGTAATTTTGCCTCGAAATTTAACATTTATGTGTATTTTATAGTGAAAAAAGTCTACGGCATATTATTCAGTATCATGTTTGTTTGCATCGGTTGCGAGTGGCAGCTGAAGCCTAATACTACTGAAGTCGAAGACGAAACAATTACTATTGACCGCTACGACAGGATAGAGAGCCAGTATCTGTCTACTGGTGACTTTGCTGCTCTTCAGCAGATGAATACCACATATCCCCGACAGACGCGGATGTTGATTGAGGATATGTTGCGCATTGGCAAGGTGGACGATCCGGAGATCAACGTTAAATTCTTGCGCTTCTTTCAGGATTCCACTCTTCAGACAATGTTGGCTGATGTGCAAGATCAGTATGCCGAAATGGACGATATCAGCGAAGAGCTCACCAATGCTTTTGCTAATTTGAAGGAGGAACTGCCTGGCATGGAGATGCCCGATGTCTATACGCAGGTTGGTTCTTTCGACCAGAGCGTCGTTGTAGATAACCATTCTCTGGGTATCAGCCTTGATAAATATTTAGGTGCTGACTATCCTTTCTATCAACAGAATTACACCGAGCAGCAGCGTAGCATGATGGTACGACAGATGATTGTACCCGACTGTTTGGCGTTCTACATTCTGAGTCTCTATCCGATTCCTCGTGACCTTGCCTTGACACAAGATGGTCGTGACCTGTATATGGGAAAGATTCAATGGGTTGTAAACCACGTGATGAAACGTAGAATATTCAAGGGTACACATGTTGATACTGTCAATCACCTGATGACAGTGCATAAGGATATGACCATCGATCAACTTCTTTCTTCAAAAAATCTCAAATAATTCTTTGGTCTTTTCGTTTTAAATTGCTATCTTTGCCAGCCCAAACGACAAGACTATGCCTGAACAGAATAACATTACAAGTAGTCCCCGCAAGCGCAGGCAACAGCCGGTGGACAATACTTATGCCCATGTACAGCCGCAAGCAACCGAGATTGAACGCGCTGTGCTGGGAGCGCTGATGATCGACAAGGATGCCTATGCCGTTGTGTGCGAGATGCTCTATCCGGAGAGTTTCTACGAGCCACGCAACCAGAAGGTTTATATGGCTATTCGTGATTTGTCAATGCACGAGTTGCCTGTTGATGTGTGGACGGTGACTGAGCAGTTGGCCAAGCAGGGCGATTTGGAAGATGTCGGTGGCCCCGGTTATGTGACGGAATTATCCTCTCGTGTAGCATCGTCAGCCAATATCGAATACCATGCCCGTATCATTGCCCAGAAGTCGCTGGCACGCCAGTTGATTTCTTTCTCGAGCAATATCCAGACGAAGGCTTTCGACGAGACAATCGATGTAGATGATTTGATGCAGGAGGCGGAGGGTTCGCTCTTCGAATTGGGTCAGCGCAACATGAAGAAAGACTACACCCAGATAGACCCAGTCATTAAGAATGCCTTGGAAGTTATTCAGAAAGCCGCCGCCAACAAGGACGGCTTGACGGGTGTGCCTACCGGTTATCACAAGCTTGACGACATCACGTCAGGCTGGCAGGCTTCCGATTTGGTGATTATTGCCGGTCGCCCTGCCATGGGTAAGACGTCGTTTGCTTTGTCGATGGCTAAGAACATTGCTGCAGATTATAATGTACCGATGGCTTTCTTCTCGCTTGAAATGTCGAACGTTCAATTGGTAAACCGTCTTATATCCAATGCCTGCGAGATTCAAGGTTCGAAAATCCTGAATGGCCAGTTGCATCCTGATGAGTGGGACCGTTTGGATAAGCGCGTGAATACGTTGTTGGGTGCACCGTTGTATATCGACGATACCCCGGGACTGTCCGTTTTCGAATTGCGTACCAAGGCCCGTCGTTTGGTTCGTGAGCATGGTGTGAAGATTATCATGATCGACTACCTGCAGCTGATGAATGCCAATGGCATGCGGTTCTCTTCTCGTCAGGAAGAGGTTTCTACCATTTCGCGCTCGCTGAAGGGGTTGGCCAAGGAATTGGACATTCCTATCCTCGCCTTGTCCCAGTTGAATCGTGGCGTGGAGTCGCGTGAGGGCCTTGAAGGCAAGCGTCCCCAACTCTCCGATCTGCGTGAGTCTGGAGCTATTGAGCAGGATGCCGATATGGTGTTGTTTGTTCACCGACCGGAATACTATCATATTTATCAGGATGACAGCGGTCGTGACCTTCATGGTATGGCACAGATTATCATTGCCAAGCACCGTAAGGGTGCTACGGGCGATGTGCTGCTCACCTTCCGTGGCGAATTTACACGTTTCGAGAATCCCGAGGATGGCCGTCTCTCTCGCAAGAGTGGCAATAATGCCAGTCCTGACGGCGAAATCCTGGGCAGTAAAGTCAATGGCGACCAACAGCCCGGAAGCAGTGAGTCGCCATTTGATTATGGTTCTCAAGACGGAGAAGTACCATTCTAGGCAATCCTAGGAAATTCTAGCCCTTATTTCGAAAATTTGTCGATAAAAGTCTGAGCTTGGTCATTGCCAAGCTCTTTCGCTTTCTGCAAGTTCTTCATTCCTTCTTCCTTGTTACCCTTCTGGCACTGGGCAATACCTGTCATCAGATAGCCATCGCTGCCCTCCGGGTCAAGGCGCAGACATTCTGTGGCACTTTCCAAAGCTTGGTCGATGAGGTTCACGCGCAACTCATAGCTTGCTTTCTCGGCCCACAGTTCCGGATTGCCGGGCACCAGTGCAACAAGGTCGTTCATGTCGTTGATGGCCAGTTGGAAACGTCTGATTTCCATTGACAGTTGCGCGCGAGCTCTCAGGTAAGGAGCAGCAGTCTTGATGTATGGTTTGGTAAACTGGTTAACGGCGCTGTCGAGCAGCAGTGCGGCTGCTTTCTTGTCGTTAGCTTGTACCTTACACTGCGAGGCTGCATAGTACATCTCTGCAGTCTGAAGATCGCTCTTCGTCAGTTCTAGATAGATGTTACATGCTTCGTCATATTTTTGTTGAGCATATAGAATCTGTGCTTGTTGCTGACGATAGACGGACAGGGGGTTGGCGGCATAGGCTTCCTTTGACTCCTGCAAAGCATGTTCCAGGTTCCAAGCCTCGTAGGGCTGGTTGTCTGGTGTAATGGCTTTTTGAAACATTATCTGTGCGTACTGGTAGTGAGCATCGTCTTTCTTGTCTGCCACCTTGATAGCTTGTTTCATGTCTGCATCGGCACTGTCGTATTTCCCTTCAGCGGCTGACATTCGGGCTCTATATATATAGCCGTCAGTTTCATTGGGGAACTTCGAGATGAAGCGGTTGATGAAGTCCTTATATTCATCTACATTCATAAACGAGGCAGCTACGTAGAGCGACAGCACAGCATCCTCATAGTTGTTTGGAAGTGCTTTGGCAATTTGTGTGGAGCGCAGCGCCATATTGTTGAAGCCCAGGCCCGTTGCTTTCATGTCAGCCACGAAACTGGCACAGATGGCATAAGCCGATTGTTCTTTCCCTCCAGTAGTTGGCTGAATCATTCCAACGACCTCGCCTGCTTCGTTCATAACGGGACAGCCGATATACTGGTCGTCGGCTTTCATCTGAATGGTATAATAGGTGTATGTTTCCTGACACTGTTCCGCCTGTGTGACAGTGCCTTGTCCGCAGGTAGGCACTTTCTTTACGGCATAGGGAAGCATCCACAGTGTTGTTCCCGCTGTGGCAGCAGTCTGTGCAATTGTCAGCGCTGTAGGCTTTTTGGCAGATACCTGAAATTTCGCCACGTCGTACATGTCGTTGGCTTCAATGATACTCTCCACAGGCCATTCCTTGCCTTGGTTGTCGATGACTACCGCACGCTGGGCGTTCTTGAACGGTGCAAACGAACTGACGGCCTCGCCGTTTTCACTGATGAAAAAACCATTGGCACTGGCCAGCAGCTGTCCGTTGGCATCGAATGTTTTCAGGGTAAATACGGCATTAGCCGCTTTCTTGGCCCACGATGGATTCTGGGCCGATAGTGTTGCTGCCATTAAGAGCAACATTAAGAGTATTGTTGTTTTCTTCATAAGCGTAATAATTCCTTGGCATTTTGTATAGCAGCGTCTGTCACGTCACTGCCGCTAAGCATCTGGGCGATTTCGCTGATGCGTTGTTGTTCTGTTAGTTCCTCCATGCGGCTGATGGTACCTTGCGGTGTTTCCTTCTTTGAAACACGGTAGTGGTGACTGCCCAGCGCCGCTATCTGGGGCAGGTGAGTGATTGAGACAACCTGACGTTCCATGCGTCCCATCTCCTGCATCATCTCGGCCATCTTCTCGGCAATCTTTCCGCTGACACCTGTATCAATTTCGTCGAAGATGATGGTGGGCAACTTCACAGCTCCGCTGATCATTGCTTTCAGCGACAGCATCACACGGGCTATCTCACCGCCTGAAGCAACCTGTGCCACGGGTTGGAGTGGGGTAGACGTATTGGCTGAGAAGAGGAATGATACCGAGTCCTGTCCGTTCTTGTTCAGCTCGCCTTGTTGGATGTTCACTTCGAAACGCACGTTGGGCATTCCTAGGGGAACCAGTCGCTGTCGGAGTTGGGCTTCTATCTGGGTTGCGGCCTGCTGGCGCAACTTAGTCAGCTCGTTGGCCTGTTGCTTGCTTTTGAGGGTTAGCTGTTGGCATTGGGCTGTAAGTTCAGCAAGTGCTTCATCGCTGTTTTCAATGCCTGCCAATTGCTGTTTCAGTTCGTCACGCCGGTTGATGAGTTCATCGACAGTATCAACGTGATATTTCTTTTCCAGCTCGTATATCCTGTCGAGTCGGGCATTGATCCGGTCTAGTTCGCTGGGGTCGAAATCTGTTTTTTCAAGCATGCTATTCACCTCGTCGGCAATGTCCTTCAGTTCGATGTAACAGCTATCCAGACGTTCGGAGAGTTCTGCTGAATTGGGCATGACTTGGCTGATACCCTTAAGTGAGTGAAACGCATCGCGTACCAGACTGACAGCTCCTGTCTCGTCGGCAGCAAGTGCATTGTCGGCTTCGTATAGGGCGGTCTTGATATCCTCGGCGTGCTCCATAGTCTCACTTTGCTGCTCCAGTTCCTCCTGTTCGTCAACTGCGAGTTTTGCATTCTCCAACTCTTCGTATTGGAACTGCAGAAAGTCCAAATTCTGCCGGTTCCGCTCGATGTCGTCCTTCAGTTCTTGCAGTTGTTTTTTAGCCGTTAGTAATTGGCTGTAGGTCTGCTGGTAGGTGTCTAGTTGCTGTGCATCCTGGGCGATGATGTCCACCACATTCAGCTGGAAGTCCTGTTTCTGTAACAGCAGGTTCTGGTGCTGAGAATGTACGTCTACTAATTGTTCGCCAAATTCTTTTAACATACTGAGACTCACTGGTGTATCGTTGATGAATGAGCGGCTCTTTCCTGCAGCTGTCAACTCTCTGCGGATGATGGTATCCGCTGCGTCGAACTCAATCTCGTTCTCGTCGAAGAATGCTTCCATCGCATAGTTCGATAGGTCGAAGTGAGCTTCTATCACACACTTGTCGGCTCCGCTTTTGATGGCCTTCGAGTCTGCACGCTGACCCAGCAATAGTCCGATGGCTCCGAGGATGATACTCTTACCAGCACCGGTCTCCCCCGTTATCACCGAGAAACCCTGATGCAGTTCAATGTCCAACTCATCGATCAGCGTAAAATTCTTGATATATAAGTGCTTTAGCATATCATAAAGTTCAATGTTCAAAGATCAATGTTCAAAGGTTACTGCTTTATCTTTTCCCACGCGTCATTCTGTGAGGCGTTAATGTTGAACAATAGGTCGTAGACGGCCTCTTTCTCTTTCTGGGTACCTTTGCCTTTGTAGATGTTGGCCAGTTCGTCGCGCTTGTAGTCAGTCCAAATCTGGGGCAGCAACGACAGCGGCTTCTCTTCGTGGGCCTTCTTCAGCAGTTCCAGGGCGGTGGTCACATTAGTCCTTCCGCGCTCGGCATTTTGTGCCATCTCATCGAGTCCCGTGCGGTAGTAGTCGTACTGCAACTGACGGAACGGTTTCATGGCCTCGTCCAGATAGTCATTGATAATGGCAAAACGGTTGCGGCTGGTCTCAAAGGCCTTCCAGCCCGTAAATCCCAGGTCCTGCGCGTTGTTGGTCAGTTGCATGCATCGTTGCAGCACATCCGTTCCTCCCAAGGGTGAGAACGAGTCGAGGTCCAGTCCGATGATGAGGTAGGCATAGTACGCCATCAACGCCGTCAGCTGGTTGTCTACGACCTCGTCGTTAAAGTTCAGCTGGTCGAACTGCACGAAGTCGAAATTGAAGTCGGCATCTTTATTATTATAGAGGGTAGTGGTGTAAGCCGAGTTATATACAGGACGGTTGGCCTGGATCATCGCCGTACACGAGAAGCGGTTCTCCGACCGGTCGTACTTTGTTACCGTCAGGTTGAAGTTGCAGACGATGCGCTCGTTCTTCTGAAATTGCAGCTCCGTCCATTGGCGGTCGTTCATCCACTGCTCCAGCGTCTGCTGCAGATTCTCGAACACGCTCTTGTCCGTACCCTCAATCTGCTGGCTGTTGATGTTGATTTTCACCTGCAGTTCCTGGGCGCATACATTGCTTGCCAACAGGATGATTCCTGCCAGCAGCAACCTGCGTAAACATTCGTTATAATTCATTATTAACTTATTTTCTTAATTCTTAACTCTTAATTCTTAACTCTTAACTCTTAATTCTTAACTTATTTGGCGGCAAAGGTAAACAAAAATCTCGAAACTGCAAAGAAACTACGACAACGTTTACGTTAATTTTTCTTCAAAAAACAAAGAATTATTCGTAGAAATGGATTCTTTTCGATAACTTTGCAGACAATTCGACAAACACTTAAAACAAATACATAAAGAAAATGAAAGCTTTTAACGACAAAAACTTCGTGCTGGAGACTGAGGTTGCCCAGGACTTGTATCACAACCATGCGGCTAAGATGCCCATCATCGACTATCATTGTCACCTGATTCCCGAGATGGTGGCCAACGACCACAAGTTCAAGAGCATCACTGAGTTGTGGCTTGGTGGTGACCACTACAAGTGGCGTGCTATGCGTACCAACGGTGTTGACGAGCGCTACTGCACGGGTAAGGATACCACTGATTGGGAGAAGTTCGAGAAGTGGGCCGAGACTGTGCCCTATACCCTGCGTAACCCGCTGTACCACTGGACCCATCTGGAACTGAAGACGGCTTTCGGTATCGAGAAATTGTTGAGTCCTAAGACTGCCCGCGAGATTTTCGACGAGTGTAACGAGAAGCTGAAGCAGCCCGAGTTCAGTGCCCGTGGTCTGATGAAGCACTACAACGTAGAGTGTGTCTGCACCACCGACGATCCTGTCGACGACCTGCACAACCACATCGAGTATGCCCGTAACAAGGCTGCCGACGACCCCATCATGATTCCCGCCTGGCGTCCTGACAAGGCCATGAACATCGAGAAACCCGAGTTCAGCGCCTATGTTAACCAGCTGGAGCAGGTGAGCGGTGTCACTATTACTAAGTTTGCCGACATGATCGATGCTCTGAAGAAGCGCCACGAGTTCTTCGAGGCCCAGGGCTCCAAGCTCTCTGACCACGGTATCGAGGAGTTCTACGACGAGGAGTACACCGATTCGCAGATTGAGACCATCTTCGAGAAGGCCATGCGTGGCCAGCAGCTCTCAAATCTCGAGATCCGCCAGTACAAGAACTGCTTCCTCACCGTGATGGCTGAAATGGATGCCGATGCCGGTTGGACCCAGCAGTTCCACTATGGTGCCATCCGCGACAATAATACCGCCATGTACAACCAGCTTGGCCCCGACACCGGTTTCGACTCCATCGGTGAGTTCAACACCGCCAAGGCCATGTCGAAGTTCCTCAATAAGCTCAACATGGAGGGTAAGCTCACGCGTACCATTTTATATACGCTGAATCCCTGTGCCAACGAGGTCATTGCCACCATGCTTGGCAACTTCCAGGGTGGCGAACCCGGCAAGATCCAGTTCGGTTCAGGCTGGTGGTTCAACGACCAGATGGACGGCATGATCCGTCAGATGAATGCCCTCTCGGTACTCGGTCTGCTCTCACGTTTCGTGGGTATGCTCACCGACAGCCGTTCGTTCCTCAGCTATCCGCGTCACGAGTACTTCCGTCGCATTCTCTGCAATCTGCTGGGTAATGATGTGGAGAAGGGCTTGCTGCCTGACGACCGCGAACTGCTGAGCCGCATGGTTGAGGACATCTCCTACAACAACGCCAAGAACTATTTTAAGTTCTATTAAGCGAGGTAATCTCAATGTCTCCCGTCTTGCTTTTTGCAGGGCGGGAGATATTTTTTTGCCCATTCTGCTTGTTTTATTAAAAAAATGCTTACTTTTGCAGTGCGAAACAAAAAATGAACATCAGATATGAATAGAAAATTAGTAATCTTATTCGTGAATCTGCTTTTCTGCTGTACGGTCGCTTTTGCACAGGAGAAAAGTGAACTGCAGAAGCGTGCAGAAGCTATTGATCCTCAGGAGAACATCGTCTTGGCGCGCTCTACCTACATCCATGCCTTCAACGACTATGCCAACAAGGGCCAGATTCTGCTTGGCGCCCAGTGTGCCGCCAAAGCCGCAGCGCTTTACTACAAGGAGAACTACTATCAGGAGGCTTTCGACCTGTTGCGCCGTGCCGACCAGGTTACTTCAGCCAGTAGCCTTTCGTCAGCCCAGCAGGCAGCAGCCCACTACTTTACCACCAAGGAGCGCTTGCAGATGTATATCAAGATGCGCCGCGTGGAGAGTGCCAAGGAACAGCTGAAGATTTTGGAGAACCACGCTGCTCTGGCTTCCAACGACGATACCACTAACGACTTGCTCTATACCAAGGCTATCTATTACTACACCTTCGGCATGAATGCCCAGGGTAATGCCGTTTTCAAGGAAATGGCCGACAAACTTACCGCCAGCAAGGAGTATGACAAGGTTGATGAGGTTTATCAGACGCTCATTGCCAACGGCCGCAAGTCGGGTAGTGCCAGCATGGTAGCCCAGTCGTACAGCAACTACATGGCATGGAAGGACTCTACCAATGCCCTGAAGCACGCGGATGAGATTAAGGCCCTGAAGCAGCAGATTGCCGACAACGAGGCCTCTATCGCCGATAAAGACAGTTCGCTGACCACGCGCTGGGTTTTCATTGTAGGCCTGCTTATCCTGGCTGGTGTCCTGGCTGCAGCGTTGGTAGTAGGAGCCGTCATCTTGATGCGCTTCATCCTGCTTACCCGCCGTCAGAAGAAGAACATCCAGCTGGCTAACGAGAGTAACGCCCTGAAGGCGAAGTTCATCAGCAACATCTCTGCTCAGCTCGAACCCACCTTCCGCAAACTCGACAGTCGCCAACCCGAAGTTCAAGCCCTGCTCGACTTCTCGGAGCATATTCAGACACTCTCCGAACTGGAGAACTCTTCAGAGCCCGTCGAACTCGAGGACGTCCAGGTGCAGCAGTTCTGCGAGGAGCTGATGGATCAGATCCGCGACCAGGTGAAGCCCGACGTCACGCTGACTGTCAACGCCCCGAAAATGAATGTTCCCTTGAATCGCGACTACGTGTCCCACATTCTTTCCCACCTGCTGGCCAATGCCGCAGAGTACACACCGGCCGAAGGGAAGATTACACTCGAATACAAGAAGCGCGGACAGCACAGCCACCAGTTCCTCGTCTCTGACACTGGTGCCGGCATCCCTGAGGAGCAGCGCGAAGACCTCTTCAAGCCCTTCCTCCAGATTCGTGACCTGACTACTGGCGACGGCCTCGGACTGCCTATCTGCAAACAGATGGCACTCCACATGAATGGCGATCTCGATGTCGACCCTGCCTTCACCAAAGGCACGCGCTTCGTCCTCGAGCTCCACGCTTAAGTCGCTGCTTCATTTACGTTCCACGTGTTCCACATGCTTCGCAGACTGTTCACCGTTCTGTTGCTCGTGGTGGTGCTTGGCGTTTCAGCCCAGCAGGTGGTGGTCAATCGTCAGCACCACTTCCGTAAGACCGTTCCGGCAGGCAACTATAGCGGCATCTGCTGGCTCGGTGGCAATCGCTATGCTGTTGTCGACGACAAGTCGCCTACGGCTGGCTTCCGTCCGTTAACCATACAGATAGACTCCCTGACGGGCGACATCCTTTCCGTGCGTGCCGACAGTTTTATCACCAGCCATCAGCCTAACCGCGACGAGGAGGGCATCTGCTACGTTCCGCACACCAACACCGTGCTTGTCAGTAGCGAGAGCGACGGACAAATCATTGAATACACCCTCGACGGACAGCTCACCGGGCGCCGGCTCAACATACCCGAAGTTTTTGCCGACATCTACAGTAACCGTGGCTTCGAGGCACTCACCTACAATGCCGTCACCCGTCAGTTTTGGACCACTACCGAGAATTCACTGAAGTGCGACGGTCAGAAGCCCAACATCCGCCGCGCCATTACCAACCGCCTACGACTGCAGAGCTTCGGCGACAATCTGCAACCGCTCTATCAGTATTGGTACGTCACCGACACCCTTACTGCCGATAGTTCTGAGGGTAAGTGTACGCTCGGTGTCAGTGGCTTGGCAGCCCTTGACGACGGGCGTATCGTCGTCCTTGAACGTCTGGTACATAAAACCTCTACCGGCATCGGCTCCCACGTCCGTGTCCGTCTTTATCTGGTCTCGCCCGCCGACCATCAGCCCGGTGCGGAACTCCCCAAACAACTGCTTGCCGACTTCCGCACTGCCGTCAACCTCACACGGCGCAACTTCGCTAACTACGAAGGCCTCTGTGCCGGTCCCCGCTTGGCCGATGGCCGCCAGGTTCTCCTCCTCGTTGCCGACTCGCAAAACCAGTATAAAGGCCTCCTCCGCGATTGGTTTAGGACCATTGTCCTACCATAGCCCGCAAGTGCACCCATCAGACCAACTGTCACAAAAAGAGGTGGCATTCCTTTCGTAGAGTGCCACCTTTTTTTCATTGTTTACATCATCGTGGCCGCCCTGTCAGGAGCTGGCGCCGCAACAATGATGTAAATAAATTAGTGTTTTCCATACTCGTGTTTTTCATTGTTTTTACCATTATTTTGCATGACTAGCGGCCGTTGCGATAACGACCGCTATTTTTCCTGAGATGGCAGGGGACTGGTACCTGACATACTGATGTCTGATGTATGATGGAAGAGGGTAGATGGCTAAGGTCATTAAATACATTCTTTGTTCTTTTATAGAATTTCTATTATAGAATTTGTATAATTGATTTTTTTTGCTTACTTTTGCACCCAAAAGTAGTATTATGGAGAATCCGTTCTATATCACCGGTATCATCCCGGAACCCTATTTCTGTGACAGGGAGAAAGAAACACAGTGGATTATGCGTACACTTGGAAACAAGGCACACATCCTGCTTACCTCGCCCCGAAGAATGGGCAAGACGCAATTGATACGCCATGTTTTCGAGCAGCCGTCTATCAAAGATAATTACTATACCTTCTATTCGGATATTTATGCAACAACCAGCCTGCACGAGCTTGTGTTGTTCCTTAGTAAGGAGATTTACTCTGTATTGGTTCCTAAAGGGAAGAGTGTGTTGAACAAATTTCTGGCGGGACTTCATTCCTTGGCTGGAAGTTTCGGCTATGATCCGGTATCCAATACGCCTACCTTTAATATCAAATTAGGCGATATCCACGCTCCAGAGTTGACGCTGGAAGAGATTTTTAACTATCTGGAGCAGGCCGATAAGCCTTGTATCTTTGCCATAGATGAATTCCAACAAATAGCGAATTATCCTGAGAAAAACGTAGAGGCCTTGCTTCGCACCCATATTCAGAAGTTGAACAACTGCCTGTTCATCTATGCCGGCAGTAATCGGCATGTTCTTGAGAATATGTTCAACTCTGCAGCCCAACCCTTCTACAACAGCGCAGAGCAGATTTATCTGGACAGCATCTCCAAGGATGTCTATACGGGTTTCGCAGAAGAACAGTTTATGAATGCCAACCGAAAAATAACGCCTGAAGCAGCAGCTCTTGCCTACGATCTTTTCGAAGGGCACACCTACTACGTTCACAATGTGCTCCACAACGCATTCGCCTATATAGCCCCCGACAAGGCCATAGATGAATCCGACATTTACAAGATACTTGGTGACATCCTAGAGGAGAAAGGCCGTTCATTTGCCTCGGTGATGAACCAGCTCAATTACCAGCAGAAAGAATCGCTGATTGCTATTGCCAAAGAAGGCAAAGCCAGCGGTGTTACCTCTATCGTCTTTGTGAAGCGGCATGCGTTAAAATCCCCCAGTTCCGTGCAGTATGCCATTGGTGCCCTGCTGGAAAAACAACTCCTGACATACACTAATGCGGAACGTACAAAGGTATATAGCGTCGCTGACAAATTCCTGGAAATGTGGATTTGCAAAACATACTGATGGAAGACGAAGGACGGGAATATTCCCAAATAATGCTAAATCTTTCTCGCAGATGGTCTCTGTCTGCGAGATTTTTTGTATTTTTGCAGTGTAACACTGCGAGAACGGGTTGCAGACGACTGATTTAGACTAAAAACGCGACTGATTTGAATAAACTAACAAGATGATGGCTTATGAAAACATTGATTAATCGCATATTGCAGGACGGCCACTGTCTGGACGGCGGCATACTGAAAGTGGACCGTTTTATCAACCACCAGATGGACCCCTACCTGATGAAACAGGTGGCGGTAGAGTTTTTTTCACGCTTTGGCCATTTTGAACCGACAAAGATAGTGACCGTCGAGGCTTCGGGCATTGCACCGGCAGTGATGCTGGGATATATGATGGAACTTCCGGTAGTGTTTGCCAAGAAGCAGAAGCCATCGACGATGGGCAATTCTCTGGTTGCAACGGTACACTCGTTTACCAAGGACGTGGACTGCCCGCTCATCATCAGCCGCGAACACTTGAGGTCTGACGACCGCGTACTGTTCATAGACGATTTCCTGGCGTATGGCAACACGGGCCTGGCTATTTTGGATCTTTGCCGGCAGGCCGGTGCAGAGTTGGTGGGCATGGGATTCCTCATAGAGAAAGAGTTCCAAGGCGGTCGCAAGGTCCTGGTGGATGCCGGTGTGGTGCACATCGAGTCGCTGGCCATTGTCGAGTCGTTGGAGAACAACCAGATTAAGCTGAAAGATGTGAGGCTGCGCAGGGTGAACATATACGAGGAGGCCAGCCGCTGTTTGCTGTGCCAGGATGCGCCGTGCACCAAGGCTTGTAAGACGGGCGACCCTGCTCGTGCCATCCGTGCCATCAGGTTTGACAACCACAAACCCGCCCTGCGCTGGGTGAAGGACTGCACCGATGCTGACCTGGAACGGGCAGAAGAGGCCTGTATCCACTACAACTGGCCTATCCGCATCAAGGAGATGCTGTGCAGCATCAGTAAGGACGATGTGGACCTTGAATGGGGCACGGAGAAGGGTGAGGAGTTGAAGGTGAAGGGACCTTCGCTCGATATCGACTTCTGCGGCATACGTTGTGAGAATCCGTTCTTCCTGGCGTCGTCGGCAGTGTGTACGAACTACGAGATGGTGGCGCGTGCCTTTGAGGCAGGGTGGGCAGGTGTGTTCTACAAGACCATCTGTCTGCAGGAGATCCAGGAGGTGTCGCCGCGTTTCGACGCCATGCACAACAATGCCACGCACGGCGACTTCTATGGTTTCCGTAACATGGAGCAGTTGAGCGAAAACCCTGTGGAGGAGGACTTCAAGATTCTTCACCAACTGAAACAGAACTATCCCACGAAGGTGGTTGTTGCCTCGATCATGGGACAGACCGAGGAAGAGTGGATGCGGCTGGCGAAGATGGCTGAAGAGGCGGGCTGCGATGCCGTGGAACTGAACTTCTCGTGTCCGCAGATGAAACACAAGGGCATGGGCAGCGACGTGGGTCAGAGCCCTGAGCTGGTGAAAACCTATACGGCCTGCGTGAAACAGAGCGTGAAGATTCCCGTCATTCCAAAGATGACACCAAATATCACGCATATCGCGGAACCAGCCGCCGCCTGCGTGGAGGCCGGTGCCGACGCCATTTCGGCCATCAATACCATTAAGTCGGTGACGATGTCCTTCGACTCGGAGGTGTCAGGACAGCGCACCATCTCCGGTTATTCGGGCCGTGCCGTCAAGCCCATCGCCCTGCGCCATATTCTGGAATTGGCACAGATGAGAGATGGTTTCAAGATTCAGGATTCAAGTTTAAAGACGGAATTGAGCGGCATCGGCGGCATAGAGACATGGCGCGACGCCCTGGAATTCATCCAGCTGGGTTGCAGCAACGTGCAGGTGTGTACCTCCGTCATGCAGTACGGCTATCGAATCATTGACGACCTGATACTGGGTCTGCAGCGCTATATGGCCAAGCGCGGTGTCTCTGAGTTGAAGGCACTGGTGGGCGAGCGGTTGGAGAAATTCCTGAATCCGGACCATCTGGACCGCGACACCATCATTTACCCGAAGTTCGACAAGGAGCAGTGTATCGGCTGTGGCCGCTGTGAGGTGTCGTGCAGCGACGGCGGTCATCAGGCCATCGTCTTCGACCATGAAACCCGCCGCCCGCGTCTGGTAGGCACCAAGTGCGTCGGCTGTCACCTCTGTCGCCTCGTCTGTCCGACAGGTGCTATCGGTGTCACCAAACGAGTTGAGAAGAAAAATAAATAGCGATTTTATGCGCGTAGGCTTGATTTTGTCGGGCTGAGGTAAAAGATTATCGCCATAATACAATAAAAAGATGTTTCCCAGCAGAGGAAACATCTTTTTTGTTGTGTTGACTGATGTCGTTTCGGTTAGCAGAGCTTGCGGGAGCCGTCGCCGATGACGACGTCATAGACCTTGGGCTCGTGGCCGTACTTGGCATTGAACTTCTCCTTCGCCGTTGCAATGAACTGGCGGTAGAGGTCGTTGCGAACGAGGTTGATGGTGCAGCCGCCGAAGCCGCCGCCCATGATGCGCGAACCGGTAACACCGCACTCTTTGGCAATGTCGTTAAGGAAGTCGAGCTCTTCGCAGCTGACCTCGTAGTCCTTCGACAGGCCTTCGTGGGTCTGATACATCAGTTCACCGACCTTCTCGTAGTCGCCTTCGTTCAAGGCGTCGCAGACAGCCAGCACACGGTCTTTCTCACCGAGCACGAAGCGGGCGCGCTTGTAGTCTTCCTCGCCAACTTCAGTACGCACTTCGTCAAGCTGTTCCCATGTGCAGTCGCGCAGGGTTTCGAACTTGCCCTCGGGATGCTTGGCCTGAATGTGCTTCACTACGTTCTCGCAGGAGTTGCGGCGGTCGTTGTAGGGCGAACCTGCCAACTGGTGCTTGACAACGCTGTCGAGCAATACGAGGCGATAGCCGTCGGGCTTGAAGGGGAAGTATTCGAACTCGCGGCTACGGCAGTCGAGGCGCATGAGGCAACCAGCCTTGCCGAAGACGGAGGCGAACTGGTCCATGATGCCGCAGTTGACACCGCAGTAGTTGTGCTCAGTGGCCTGTCCGGCAAGAGCCATATCCCACTGGCTGACCTTGTTGTCGCCAAAGATGTCGTTCAGACCGCAGGCGAAGCAGCTCTCCATGGCGGCGCTGCTGGACATGCCTGCACCGAGGGGCACGTCGCCGGCGAAGGCGATGTTGAAACCCTTGACGGGTACACCGAGTTTCTTCATCTCGAGGGCGATACCATAGATGTAGCGAGCCCACGACGCACGGGGACCGGCGGGGTCGTTGAGGTGGAAGTCCACACGGTCCTTCAGGTCGATGGCATAGGCCATCACGGTGTCTTCCGTGCCGTTGGCGCGCATTTCGGCCATGATGCCTTTATCGACTGCGCCGGGGAACACGAAACCACCGTTGTAGTCAGTGTGCTCGCCAATGAGGTTGATACGTCCGGGAGATGCATATACATTGCCGGTCTTTCCATCAAAGTGCTTGATGAAACGGCTTCTTACAAAATCAATTTCCATCATAAGGTCTATAATCTTTAAACTTTAAACTTTCAACTTTAAACTTTCAACTTATTCCACGGGGATATCCTTGTTGACGTTCTTGCAGCCAAGGAGGGCGTAATAGAACATGTAGGCCATGGCGAGCAGATAGATGAAGTAGCTCGGCATGTAGCCCATGATATCGGCAAAGAAATTCTGTACGACGGGGAGCACGCCACCACCAACAACCATCATCATGAAGATACCGGAAGCCTGTGCGGTGTATTTGCCCAGTCCCTCGGTAGCGAGGTTGAAGATGGATGCCCACATGACCGATGTGCAGAGTCCGCAGAGCACGAGCAGAATGGCACTCAGTGGTACGGTTGTCATCTCAACGGAACCTTCGAGGATCTTCACCAATGGCATGGTAGCCGTTACGCTCTTCGGAGTGAAAATGGCAGCGATGATGAGCACCATACCCACAAAAGTGCAGAATAGCATCATCTGGCGAGAAGAAATCTTGCCGCCGACGGCGCTGCCAATCATACGACCTACAAGCATCAGCAACCAGTACATGGCAGCCACGGCACCACCGATGGTGGCGGCGTTAAGCACAGCCTCGGGATTCACCCAGGCGCCGTTAGCCGTTGTGTCGGACAGATAGAAGTTCAGACCGCCAGGGATACCGACCTCGACGCCTACATAGACGAAGATGGCAATGACGCCCAACAGACAGTGGCGGAATGACCATGGTGAGTGCTCGAACTTAGTCTCGGCAGTGACCTTGCCCAACTCCGGATCCTGAATGGGGATGAATGTAAGGATAATGAAGGCTGCAGCAAAGACGGTCATGGCGATATACATCACCAGATTGACGTCGGCCATTTGCGTCGATGCCGTCACGGTGCCGATGAGTGCACCGACGAGCATGGGTGTCATAGTGCCCGACAGCGAGTTCAGCGTGCCGCCGATCATGTTTAGCTGGTTACCGCGGTTACCACCGCCACCCAGCAGGTTGAGCATGGGATTGACGACGGTGTTAAGAATACAAACGGAGAAACCCGACACGAAGGCGCCGAACAGATAGATGCAGAATCCGGGGATGCCTCCAGAGAATCCGGAAAGGAACTGGATGAGCACACCGATGAAACCTACGGCAATACCGATGAGTGCGGTCTTCTTGTAGCCGACCTTAGTTAGCATCTTACCTGCGGGAATACCCATGAACAGGTAAGCAAAGAAGTTCATGAAGTTACCCATGATACCCAATACGTTGGAGCCGCCGATTTCAGGCTGGTTCTTCCAAATCACACCAATGGGTGCGCCAAGGTTCGTAACGAACGAAATCATGGCGTAAAGAAACATCATAGTCACAATGGCTATGATGCTTCCGTTTTTCTGTTGATTACTCATATTGTAATGAAGTCTAATTAGTTGTCAATGGCTTATTACTCGACAACGCCGAAGCGATAAATGGTCTTATGCTTGTACTGCTGACCGGGATTCAGAATCACCGAGGGGAAGTACGGGCGGTTTGGCGTGTCGGGGAAGTGCTGAGTCTCGAGGCAGACTGCGCTGCGGCGGGGGAACGTAGCACCATGAACACCCTTGTAGCCAGTGGCGAAGTTAGCGGTGTAGAGCTGCATGCCGGGCTCGGTGGTGTAGCACTCGAGGGTACGGCCGCTCTTGGGCTCGGTAATTCGGGCAGCAAAACTAAGCTCGCCCTCTTCCTTCTTATTCAATACGTAGTTGTGGTCGAAACCATGACCGAACTTGATCTGCTCGTCATCAGCTTCGATATCCTTGCCGAAAGCCTTCGGTGTGCGGAAGTCGAAAGGAGTGCCGGCTACCTTCAGGATTTCACCCGTAGGAATAGCGGTGTCGTCGGTGGGCAGATAGAAGTCGGCATTGATCTCGCAAATCTGATCCTCGATAGTGGGAGTGGGGTTGGCGATGCCAGCCAGTGAGAAGAAGGCATGGTGTGTCAGATTTACGATGGTCTTCTTGTTGGTGGTAGCCAGATACTCAATCACCAGCTCGTTCTGGTCGGTGAAAGTGAATTCAACCGTTACGTCAAGCTCGCCAGTATAACCTTCTTCTCCATAGGAAGATACGCGGTGCAGGGCTAATGAGCGGGGACCCATCTGACGGGCATCCCAAACCTTGCAGTTGAAACCCTTCTTACCGCCGTGCAGGTGGTTGGGACCATCGTTGAGTGCCAGCTGGTACTCCTTGCCGTTCAGCGTGAACTGACCCTTGCAGATGCGGTTGCCCCAACGACCGATAAGTGTAGACAGGTAGGGCTCCTGTCCGCTGGTGAGCTGCTCAATGTTGGCGTGTCCCTGAATGACGTTTGCCACGTTGCCATCCTTGTCGGGAACCATGATGGCGCAGATGGCTCCACCATAGTTGGAGATAGCTACTTCATAACCCTTACGGTTCTTCAGAATGTAAAGATCCGTCTTCTTACCATTGATTGTTGTCTGGAAATCTTTGCGGTTCAGACCGCACAAATTCGCTGTTTCTGTTGTGTTTGCCATATCGTTAATGTTTTAAGTTACTTGATTCTAACATGCAAAGTAACAGAAAATAAACGAGAATGGCAAATGAAATCGCGTAAAAAACGTTTACGAGAGTGTTAAAAACTTCTAAATGCAATTTTTGAGGAAGTCGCCGACCACGTAACTTGAGCCTCCAATGAAGACGAAATCGTTGTCGCCGGCCTGTTCCATTGCAGCGCTATATGCTTCATCTACAGACGGATAGCAACTTCCGGAGATTCCGTGATTGACAGCGAGAAGGCGTACGGATTGCTCGTTAAGGGCTCTTTTCGTGTTTGCCTTCGTAAAATAGTAAATTGCCTGCTTGGGAAGCAGTTCGAGCACACTATCGATGTCTTTATCGTTCACCATTCCGAAAACGATGTGCATTTTTTCGCACTTCACCATCGCCAGCTGACGGCTCAGATACTGCCATCCGCCGACATTGTGTCCGGTGTCGCAAACCACATGCGGATGCTGTTGGATGGTTTGCCAGCGACCCATGAGTCCGGTGTTGCTGCACACCTTGCCGACACCGTTGTGCAATTCAATGCAGTTGAGTCCGGGAAAACATAGATAGCCGAGTTTCTCGACCATTTTAAGCGTATAGAGCACGGTGTTCAGATTCTTCTGCTGGTATATGCCTCCCAGATCGCCGTCGAAAACGCCGACATGTTTCGTTTCGTAATGCATGCCACCATCTGGGGTAGGTTGGGCACTGATGACCTCGGGTTCGTCCTCGGCAAAAATGATGGGAGCGCCCATCTCCTTGGCCTTAGCCTCGAAGACGGGACGTGTCTGCGGATGGTTCTCACCGATTATCACGGGTGTACCTCTTTTAATAATACCCGCTTTTTCACTTGCAATCTTGTCGAGTGTCTCGCCCAGGAATTGCTGATGGTCGAAACTGATGTTGGTAATAACCGAGACGATGGGATTGATGATGTTGGTACAGTCCAGGCGTCCGCCGAGTCCTACTTCGACGATAGCAATATCAACGTGCTTGTCGCTGAAATACTTGAATGCCAGAGCGGTAGTCACCTCGAAAAAGGAGGGGTGGAGGGGTTCGAAGAAAGCACGTTCGCGTTCCACGAAGTCAACCACATATTCCTCGCTGATAGGACGTCCGTTGATGCGGATGCGCTCGCGGAAGTCAACCAGGTGTGGAGAGGTGTAGAGACCTACGATATAACCACACTCCTGAAGCACGGACGCCAGCATGTGGGACACACTGCCCTTGCCATTGGTGCCTGCCACGTGGATGGTGGCAAACGACTGGTGGAGATGTCCGAAATGCTCGTCGAGTGCTTGAGTGTTGCTGAGCCCTTCCTTATAACCCGATGCCCCCTGTCGTTCGAACATGGGCATCTGGCTGTAAAGGTAATCGCAGGTTTCCTGATAAGTCATATCTTTCTCTCCTTACTCTTCAACTCCTTAATTAAAATAATTCTTGAACTTCTGGAAGATGCTTTGCTTGGTGGCTGCGTCGCCCTTGAAGTTGTCGCTCTGGCGGAACTGCTCGATGGCTCGCTTCTCGTCGCTCGTCAGCGTTTTTGGAACATACACGCTGACGTTGACTACCAGGTCGCCGTTGCCGCGTCCGTAACCTTGTACGGCAGGGAGTCCCTTGCCGCGCAGACGTAATGTCTTGCCGGGTTGTGTGCCCGGTTCCATCTTTACCTTTAGACGTGTTCCCTCGATGGTGGGAATCTCCACGTCGCCTCCAAGTGCTGCTGTCGGGAAATCGAGCAGCAGATTGTATATCAGGTTGTTGTCGTCGCGAATAAAGGTGTCGTTCGGTTCTTCTTCAACAAAGACTTGAATGTCGCCGTTGACTCCGTTACGCATTCCGGCATTTCCCTTGCCAGGCACGTTGACAATCATGCCTTCTGCAACACCGGCGGGAATCTTGATCTCAACGACTTCCTCGCCTTTCTCTATACCTGTTCCGTGACAGTGGTGACACTTGTTCTTGATCACCGTACCGGCACCGTCGCAGGTCGGGCAGACACCTTGCGTCTGCATCATACCGAAGATGCTCTGGGTGGTATGTGTGATGACACCGGAACCGTGACACGTAGGACATTTCTCCGTAGCAGAGCCGTCCTCAGAACCGGTACCGTGACAATGTGAGCAGGCAACGTCCTTGCGTACCTTGAATTTCTTGGTGACGCCGTGGGCAATCTCCTGCAGCGACAGACGAACCTTCAAACGTAGGTCGCTACCACGGTGTACCTGTGGTCCGCGTTTTCCACCCCCAAAACCGCCGAAACCAGCGTGACCACCGAAGATGTCGCCGAACATCGAGAAGATGTCGTCCATATTCATCGAGGTTCCACCGAAGGGGTTGAAACCGCCGCCTCCTCCAGGACCATTGAAACCAAAGGTGTCATACTGCTGGCGCTTCTGGGGGTCGTGCAATACGTCATAAGCCTCGGCAGCCTCCTTGAACTTCTCCTCGGCTTCCTTGTTGCCGGGGTTGCGGTCAGGGTGATATTTGATGGCGATGGTGCGGTACGCCTTTTTGATCTGGTCTTCGGTTGCGTTCTTGTCTACGCCAAGCACCTCATAATAGTCTCTTTTCTGTGCCATTGATTATTTCTAACGCTAATCTCTAATCTCTCAACTCTCAATTTTCAATTCTATTGACCTACTGCCACTTTGGCATGACGGATGACTTTGTCGTTCAGCTGATAGCCAGTCTGCAGACAGTCAATCACCTTGCCTTTCTTGTCGTCACCCATTCCGGGAACCATAGCGACGGCCTCGTGCAGGTCCGTGTCAAAGTCTGCGTCTTCTGTGTCAATCTTCTTGACGCCCAGACTCTCCATCGCCTTCATCATCTTGTTGTAGATGAGTTCCATGCCTTCGCGGAGAACGGCAGGGTCGTCAGTCTTTTCGCCATTAGCCAAGGCACGTTCCATGTCGTCAATGACGGGCAGAATGGCTCCGACGGCTTTCTCGCCGCCGTTTAGAATCAGCTCGGCTTTCTCCTTCAAGGTGCGCTTGCGGTAGTTGTCGAACTCGGCAGTCTTGTAGAGAATCTGCGTCTTCAGCTGCTCAATTTCTTCTTGGGCAGCCTCCAGCGGGTCCTTTTCCTCAGCAGGTGCTGCGTTTTCTGTATTATCGGTGTTTTCGGAATCCTCTGAGTTCTCAGAATTTTCGGAAGTCTCTTGGTTATCGAGGATTTCTTCCTCTTCCATGTTTATTTTTTCTTCTTCTGTCATAGTTGTACATTATTATTTTTGGAACCTGCATGCAAATTCCGTGCCAACTCTATCACTATTCACCACTTGGCGCATTAAGCATACATCTCTGCTTTCTTGGCCTTGATGCTTTCGTCGTAGATGTAATCGTCGTAGGTGGTCAGTTTGTCAATCGTTCCCTTGGGGGTCAGCTCGATGATGCGGTCTGCCACGGTGTTGATGAACTCATGGTCGTGAGATGCAAACAGGATGTTGCCCTTGAACGATATGAGGTTGTTGTTAAAGGCCTGAATCGACTCCAGATCCAAGTGGTTGGTAGGTGTGTCGAGAATCAGGCAGTTGGCATTCTTCAGCTGCATACGGGCAATCATACAGCGCATCTTCTCACCTCCGGAGAGTACGCAGACCTTTTTCTGGATGTCCTCGTCCTTGAACAGCATGCGACCCAGGAACGACTTCATCATGACCTCATTGCCAGTGCCATATTGCGACAACCAGTCGACGAGATTCATCTCTGACTTGAAGAACTCAGTGTTGTCGAGTGGGAGATAGGCGGTGGTGATGGTGACGCCCCACTTATAGGTGCCTGCATCAGCCTCGCGATTTCCGTTGATAATCTCAAACAAAGCAGTCATTGCTTTGGGGTTATGCGACAAGAAGACGGTCTTCTGTCCCTTCTCGATAGTGAATGATACATTGTCGAATAGCACGGTGCCGTCAGCATCTACTGCTTTCAGACCTTCTACTTCGAGAATCTGTGTGCCAGGCTCACGTTCCATCGAGAAGATAATGCCGGGATATTTACGTGTTGACGGTGTGATTTCCTCTACGTTCAGTTTCTCCAGCATCTTTTTTCGAGAGGTGGTCTGCTTCGACTTGGCCACATTGGCAGAGAAGCGGCGGATGAATTCTTCCAGCTGCTTGCGTTTTTCCTCAGCCTTCATTTTCTGGTTCTGCTGCTGACGAAGGGCCAGCTGACTGGATTCATACCAGAACGAGTAGTTACCCGAGAACAGGGTCACCTTGCCGAAGTCGATGTCGACGGTCTGTGTAGATACGGCGTCGAGGAAGTGACGGTCGTGACTGACCACCAGCACGCACTGCTCCAGATTCGACAGGTATTCCTCCAACCACTGTACGGTGTCAAGGTCGAGGTCGTTGGTAGGCTCGTCGAGCAACAGGTTGTCAGGATGCCCGAACAGTGCCTTGGCCAGCATCACGCGGACCTTCTCGTTGTTTGAGATTTCTGACATCTGCTTGTAGTGCTGGGCTTCTGTTACACCCAAGTTCTGCAACAACTGTGCTGCCTCACTCTCAGCCTCCCAGCCGTTCATCTCGGCAAAGGCCATCTCCAGGTCGGCAGCACGGACTCCATCCTCCTCGGTCATCTCTTCTTTAGCGTACAAGGCCTCGCGCTCCTTCATGTTCTTCCATAGGGGCTGATGTCCCATCAGCACTGTATCCATCACAGTGAACTCATCATATTTGAAGTGGTCCTGTTCCAACACACTCAGGCGTTCGCCAGGCTGCATCTCAATAGTTCCCTTGTTTGGCTCCAGGTCACCACTGATGGCGCGGAGCAGGGTTGACTTACCGGCACCGTTCGCACCGATAATGCCGTAGATGTTACCACTTGTGAACTTTAAATTAACGTCTTTGTACAGCGTTTTCTTTCCAAACTGAATTGCTAAGTTTGTAACTGTTATCATCTCTTTTTTACCTTATTTATTATTAGCGGCTGCAAAGGTACGAATAAAAATTGAGCTGACCAAACCCCAGCACACTTTTTATCAGTTTCTAAAAAAGTAAGGCAAATGTTTGGTAATTCCGAGAAAAGTTCGTACCTTTGCAGCCGCTTTTACGAGATAAGAGCACGAAATTCAATTATTTAACAACAAAATTACATTTTAAAACAATGGCAACAAAAATCAGATTGCAGCGTGGCGGACGCAAGAGTTATGCTTTCTACCGCATCGTTATCGCCGACGCTCGTGCACCACGTGATGGTCGTTTCACTGAAAAGATTGGTACTTACAACCCTAACACCAATCCTGCCACAGTAGACCTGAATTTCGAGCGTGCACTGTATTGGGTAGAGACTGGTGCTCAGCCTACAGACACTGTACGTAACATCCTCAGCCGTGAGGGCGTTTACCTGATGAAGCACCTGAAGGGTGGCGTAAAGAAGGGCGCTTTCGATGAGGCTACAGCACAGAAGAAGTTCGAGGCATGGAAGGCTGACAAGCAGAACGGTCTGAACAAGATCGCTGAGGCTGAAGCTAAGGCTAAGAAGGACGCTGCTGCTGCTCAGTTGAAGGCTGAGAAGGCTCAGAATGAGGAACAGGCTAAGAAGGTCGCTGAGAAGAAAGCTGCCGAGGCTGCTTCCAAGGCAGAGGAAGAGGCTGCAAAGGCTGCTGCTGCTGAGGCTCCCGCTGAGGAGGCTGCTCCTGCTGAAGCTCCCGCTGAGGCTCCTGCTGCTGAGTAAGCAACAAGTCGACTTGAAACGAATAAAAGTCAGAAAGTGTTATGCTTTCTGGCTTTTTTCGTTGTAAAATGCTTCGTATTCTTTGGCTACCTTGATATAGTCGTGGTGTTTACGGATATATACGATGCTCTGGCGTTTCAGTTCCGGAATGCGCTCAGGGTGCAGCACCAGCTGTTCCAGTTCCCGGTAGACGCTGTCATAGTCTGGTGCTACGTTGACAATCGGACGTAGCTCCTTCTCTCCCAATATCTCGTAATTCTCGGGTTCACCACCCCCTACGACGACAATTCCCTTCGACATGGCCAACAGGGCATTCATGGCTGGGGTGTAGCTGTATAGCTGGTCGAGAATGGCGTCGCTGGAATCAAGCATCCGCTCGTATTGTGCAAAGGGAATGCCGTTAGCCACCTTCAGGGCTACCAGTTGCGGATACTTTGCCGCTATGGTTTCGGCAGCCTTCTGCATGATATCTGTTCCCTTGTAGGCACTGCGTTCCTTGCTGATTCCGATAAACAGGTTCAGCTTGTCGTGCCCTTCGGTGGCAGGGCTGTTTTCCGGAATCTTGACGGGAAAGGGAATGAACCGTGTCTTGTCAGGGAAGTTAGGCTCATAGCACACCTGATACTCGTAAAGCCCGGTAATAATGCCGTCGCAGTCCTTGGCGATCCGTTTGTTCAACCGTTCTTTTGCGGTTCCCAGCCAGTCGCGATGTTCTCTGATGGCAGCCTCGTCGCTGCGTAGCTTGTCGCCGAAGTTGAAGTCGCTATATCGTAGGGGTTTCCGCTCGATGCATTCGTGCACCCAGTAGTAGTCCATACCGTAGGCGCCCAGGAACACTTTCTTGTTATGTTTGCGCAGGTAGTTATAGAAGAAGAACATCCGCTCTGCCTTCAGTTCAAAGAACATGGGGTTGATCAGCTGTACCACGTCGTATCCGCGAAGTCTGGGCAACAGGGCGTATAGCTTGGACATCAGCCGTATACCGCCTAGTTTGCCCGCAGTCCTTGACACATCGATGTCGCGCGGGTAGTTCTTCCAAAAATCGCCGTTAGAGACCACCGTCACTTGGTGTCCTATCGCACGCAGTCCCTCTGCCAGAGTGGCATGCACGTTACTGTATTCGCCTATGAGTAGTATCTTCATCTCTCGCGTTTTAAGAAGGGTAGTGTGCGTAGCAGTACGGCACGTCCGAGACGGTTGCTGCTCATCTGCCGGAACCATAGGTATTTCTTCGAGTAGTTGCGGTTGGGTAGGGGAAAAAGTCCTTCGTCGCGCAGTTCCGCAATACATTGTTCGAGTGCCTGGCTGGAACGTTTCTGGACGATGTTCTGGTAGATGTAGTCCATTGTCAGTTGGGCGATGCGGCGCTGCATGGCTAGACGGTCGTTCCTGGGAATACGGTCGCAGAGCGTGTGGAGTCTCTTGATGACTCCTTTGATGTCGTTAAGCCGTTTGTCCTTGCTGTCGTCGTCGGTATGTGTGGTAATGCTGCCGGTATGCTTGTAATAATAGTATGCTTTGGCGTCGGTCACGTAGAGCCGTTCCGCCCGAATCAGCAGCTGGGGCGTAAACTCCTCGTCCTCGTGCCAGATATTGGGGGTGAATCGCAGGTCGCTCAGCATGGTTTGCTTGAAGATATAGCCGCAAGCCATTCCGTGAATGTTGTTTTTCAGCATGTATTCCGTTCCGCTGACTATAGGCTTGTCGCTGAACGACGACTGGCTGGTGCTGCTGTCGGTGGTGAAGTCGAACATCACCATGTCGATGTCCGGGTTCGTGCGGATCATATCCAGACAGTGCTCGTAGGAGGCAGCAACAAGGTGGTCGTCGGCATCTACAAATTGCAGATATTTTCCCGTAGCCGTCTCGATGCCTTTGTTACGGGCGGCACTGAGTCCGCCATTCGGCTGTCGTACGTAGATGATCTCGTCGCCATATTGCATCAGACTGTTCATGGGACTGACGTCAGAGCCGTCGTCGATAATCAGAATTTCCCGCTCTTCGGGTTTCAACGACAGCGCCATGATGCTGTTGATACACTCGCACAACATCTGCACAGGCAGGTTGTAGAAAGTCACGATGAACGTTACAAGCGGCTGGGCTTCTTGAATAGATGTATGAAGCGGGTTATTTTGCATAGTTGTTTGATTCCCAATATGTTGTTTGCTATTGCTTTAAGCTTTTTTGAATCGCCGAAACGAGTCGTGTCTATTCTCCTCGGAGTGAGTGTAGGCTCGTCGCCCGTTTGTTCACAGACGTCGATTTGTATGTTCAGCAGATGTATGTAATAGGTATCATCCACAGGCATTCCATTCGTTAGGTGAGCTTCCAGAAGTTGACGCAGTTGTAGGCCTGTAGCAGTGGCAGTGATGCCTTGCGGATTGTCGCAATAATGGTAGAATCCGCAGGAGGTAGTCTTTAACTTCCGGACTTCCTTAAGCAACTGCGGAAGTGTGTAGGCATCCTCAAAGACCTTTCCCTTGGGGAAGCGCACCGTCTCGAACAGCTTCCTTCGATATATCTTGTTCCAGGCATAGGTGTGCTTGTAGGCCTGTCCCGTCAGCCAGTAATCGTCCATGTCGGTATAGGTGCTGTCTGTCAATGGAAGTCTGTTGTAAATGGAGTATTCCAAGATATCTGCATCTTCCAATTGCTGCAGTAGCGACTTGTATGTGTTAGCCTCCAGATAGTCATCGGAATCGACGAAGGTAATAAAATCACCCTGTGCAATGTCAATACCGGCATTTCGGGCGTCGCTGAGGCCGCCATTCTCCTTGTGGATGACCCGAATGCGGGCGTCTTTCTCTGCCCAGAGGTCACACTTGGCAGGACACTGGTCCGGTGAGCCGTCGTCGACAAGAATCACTTCCATCTCGTCCACACTTTGGCAGAGAACACTCTCCACGCAGCGGTCGAGGGTGTCTTCTACACGGTAAACGGGTATGATGACGGATAGTTTCATGTTTGCAAAGGTACGAATAAGTGAGCAAAAAGCCAAAAATATTTTGCTTTTTCCTCTTTTTTTCGTACCTTTGCAGCCGGTTTTTTTCAAAAAGCATGAAAGAACAGAGCGAAGGCAGCTATAAGCATATACTGAAATACACAAGTGTTTTTGGTGGCGTACAGGGTCTGGTCATTCTGATCGGTCTTGTGCGCAATAAGTTTATGGCTGTGCTGCTGGGTGCTGGCGGTATGGGCTTCAATGCCTTGTTGACTGCTGCACAGAATTTCGCCTCGCAATGTACCAATCTAGGTATCTCGTTCGGTGCTGTTCCGCGACTGTCGGAATACTACGAACACGACCACCAGCAGCTGTTGGACTATTACATTCAGGTCATACGCCTGTGGAGTCTGATAGCCGCCGTGTTGGGGTGTCTGTTTTGCATCATCGTCAGTCCGCTCATTAACGACCTGTCGTTTACCTGGGGTAACCACACGCTGCACTATGCGATGTTGGGCATTTCTGTGGCTATGATAGCTATTACCGGTGGCGAGACGGCCATTCTGAAAGCCACACGCCGACTGGGCTCGCTAGCGAAGATTCAGGTATACACGGCACTGGCTTCCGTACTACTTTCCATTCCCTTGTATTATTTCTATGGTCATTCGGGTGTCGTTCCGGCTATCGTACTGATCGCTGGTGCGGGAATGCTGGCGACGGTAGCTTATTCGTGGCGGCTCTATCCTTTTAGAATTCATTACAACCGCAACCAGCTGAAGCAGGGTGCCGATATGATCCGCCTGGGTGTGGCTTTTGTGTTGGCAGCAGCCCTCGGTAGTGCTGCCGAGATGCTGATACGGGCCTTCCTTAATGTCGAGGGCGGTTTGGGCGATGTCGGACTCTACAACGTTGGTTTTATGATTACCATTACTTATGCCGGCATGGTATTCTCGGCCATGGAAACTGACTATTTCCCCCGGCTTTCTGCCGTGAGCAAGGACATTCCGAAGACCAACGAGACAGTGAACAAGCAGATGGAGGTGTCGCTGCTATTGCTGTCGCCCATGCTGGTGGCGCTGATCATGTTGCTGCCTGTGCTCATCCCCATGCTGTTCAGCCGTGAGTTTCTGTCCGTAGTGGAGATGGCTCAGGTGGCCGTGCTGGCTATGTATTTTAAGGTACTCACCATGCCTGTGGCCTATATCACGCTGGCTCGTAGCCGTTCACTGTCCTACTTGCTGCTCGAGACGTCTTATTTCGTCATCCTGGTGTTGGCGGTAGTGTTGGGTTTCCGTCAGTGGGGCCTGTGGGGAACGGGACTGGCCATCGTTATTGCCCACGCATTTGAAACCGTCCTTGTCGTCGGCTATGCACACGTCTATTTTGGCTATCGTTCTACGCCGCAGGTATATCGCTATGCAGCTGTTCAGGCGCTCGTTGGCTTGCTGGCCTATGCTGTGACGCTGTGTGCTGAGGGATGGCCCTATTGGATAACAGAAGCCGCACTGACACTTGTCAGCACGGCTTATTCTATTCACATCCTGCGACAGAAGACGCATCTGTGGGAATCGCTGAAGCGCAGATTCCGCATCTCGAAATCCGGGGAGCAGGCTTAGAATCTGAAGTCCAGCTCTACGTCCACCAGGTTGTAGTTGTGCTTCTTTTCGTTGGCAATCTCAATACTACGGTCGTTCACGCGAGAATACTCCAGGTGCATTTCCAGGTTCTTCGTGAAGAAGTAGTTTAGACCGCATTCTATCTGGTTCACTGATGTCGCCCAGTCCTTCTGGTTACGATAGGTCTGATAACGGGCCTTGGCGTGCAGCTTACCCTTGATGATGGGTACAATGCCGAAGACGTACCAGCCGTCGGCCTTGTCGCCCTTGCTGTAGTCTATCTCACGTACGTTGTTACCAGGCGAGGCGGCACCCCAACCCTGGCTGTGAATATACTCCGCACGGAAGGTGTACTCGTCCTTGTCGTACTCGGCAGAGAATGCGTAGCGGTTCTTCTCAATGCTGCGTTTCTCACCTGTCAGCGGATCCAGCATGCCACCGCGGCTGCCGGTCCATCCGAAGGCACCGATGCGCACGCCCTTGATGGGCATCACCCACACACCGCCGATGAAGTCCTTACGGTTATCCATATCCTTCTGGTTGACACCCTCACCGTTGTAGACACCCACCTGATAGTGGAACAGACGGCGTCCGTTGGCATTAGGGAAGAGGTCGCCCGAGAACTGGATACCGATATCACGTCCACCTGAGCTCTTCTCACCGGTACGGTCGCCGAAGGCCGAGAGCTTGTTGATAACATCGGCATATCCGCGCCAACCCTGCGTGATGGGGTGGGTGGGGTTCTCGAAGGTGAAGCAGCGCTTGAACTGTCCTGCACGAATCTTAAACTCTGGGAATTTTCTCCACTCAGCGTAGAGGTCTACCAGCTGTACGGTCGGCTGTCCGGGACCAGTGGCATTAGTGCCCTGAATCTGTGCGCGCCAGTCGAAGTCACCGATCTTGCCGTCCAGAATGAAACGGGCCAGACGGAGGTTAAACGTGTTTGAAGAGTTTTTTTCAAGAACAGGATTCCCGTTTGCGTCTTTTCCTTGTTTGTAGGGGTCCATACCTTGATACTGCAGCATGCCGTAGCCGCTGAACTTAATGTTCTTTACCCATTGAGGAACCTCAATCGTTGTCTTTTTCTCTTGTGCATTGGCGGTCAATGCGAAGCCCATTGCGAAGAGGGCCAGTGTCATAAGCTTTTTCATACGTGTTGTTATTTTTTTGTTAGTAGTACAACATTTTCTACGTGTGGAGTATGGGGGAACATGTCGACGGGCTGTACCTCCTCTACGCGGTACTGCTCGTCCAGCAGTTGCAGGTCGCGGGCCTGGGTGGCAGGGTTGCACGACACATAGACGATACGCTGGGGCTGGGCCCTCAGAATGGTCTTGATGACGTCAGGGTGCATGCCGGCCCGTGGCGGGTCGGTGATAATGACGTCCGGACGTCCGTGCTCGGCGATAAACTCGTCCGTCAGGATGTCTTTTATGTCGCCGGCAAAGAACAGTGTGTTCTCAATGCCGTTGATCTGGGAGTTGATCTTGGCGTCCTCGATGGCTTCGGGCACATACTCGATGCCGATGACCTTCCGTGCCTGTCGTGCCACGAAGTTGGCGATGGTCCCCGTGCCGGTATACAGGTCGTAAACCAGCGGCTTATTGTCTTTAAGGTCTTTAAAGTCCTTAGGGTCCTTAAGGTCGTTAAGGTCTGCAAACGCAAACTCCCTTGCTACTGAGTACAGGTGGTATGCCTGCTCGGTGTTGGTCTGATAGAAACTCTTCGGGCCCACCTTGAACTTCAGGTTCTCCATCAGTTCGAAGATGTGGTCATGGCCTTTGAACACCAGAATATCCTGGTCGCCGATGGTGTCGTTACACTTCTGGTTGTCCAGATACATCAGCGAGGTGATCTGCGGGAACTTGTCGGCAATGTGCTGCATCAGTGCAAGCGCCTGCTGGCCGTCTTCGTTTTGCCAGCGGTTTTTCTGATTATCTGGATCTTCCGGAATGTAAAGATGGAATTGGAATACCAGCATCCACTCACCGCTGGCGCTGTTGCGAATGATGACGTCGCGCAGCAAACCCACCTGCTGGCGCAGGTCGAAGAACGACAGGTTGTGCTCGATGGCGTAGCGATACACCTCGTTGCGGATCTCGTTGTGCAAATCGTCCATCAGCCAGCATTTCTCTATCGGAAGAATCTTGTCGAACGCCCCCGTAATGTGGAATCCGATGGCGGGCACATTTTTCTCTAAACTATCATCTTTCAGTTCTAAACTGGTCAGCCAACGCTTGTTCGCGCAGCCGAAGTCCAGCTTGTTTCTGTACTCTCGGGTCTTCACGCTGCCCAGAATGGGACGGAATTCGGGCAGTTCCACCTTGCCGATGCGCGTCAGCTGGTCGTACACCTGCTGCTGCTTCATCTTCAGCTGGGCGTCGTAGGGCAGCTGTTGCCACTTGCAACCGCCGCACACACCGAAATGTTGGCAGAAGGGTTCCGTGCGTACCTTACTATATTCGTGGTAGCGGATTACCTCTGCCTCCATGAACGAGTGTTTCTTGCGCCGAACCTGCAAGTCGACTACGTCGCCGGGAACTGCCCATGGTACAAAAACAACCATGTCATTGACCCTCGCCAACGATTTACCCTCGGCGGCAAAGTCCGTGATTTCTATATGCTCTAATATGGGAAGCGGCTTTTTCTTTCGTGTCATTATCATTAATTTTCTGCAAAAATAAACATTTTTTCGCAGAAATCCAAACGAATCGCCATTTTTCTTTGTTCCACACCCCGAACTTTTAGTTCT
Organism: uncultured Prevotellaceae bacterium; assembly: GCA_902764705.1. Classification (GTDB taxonomy): domain Bacteria; phylum Bacteroidota; class Bacteroidia; order Bacteroidales; family Bacteroidaceae; genus Prevotella. Next base: position 59,835 of record CACWWZ010000011.1, read on the forward strand.
TCTTGCCATCTATGCGCCGGAAAAAAGGTCCCAACGACCTTAAATGTCAACATCTACGGCAAAGGCACAGAATGCATCAAAATCCTGCTCTCGTAGGTCCGGCAATAACAGCTTAGTATCTGGAAATAAGAGCCTGTTACCGGGAAATAACAGGTTAGTATTGCAAGATTAGGGGGAGTTTGGAACTTTTCCCCCATTTTCTTTTGCTGTTTATTATTTTCTTTGTATATTTGCACGATTTTTAAGGCTAAATGGCCAACTGAATGATAAAATCATTAAATAAACATAAAAACCAAAAAGAACAGTATGAAAAAGAAAAGCGTATTGACATGGGCTGTAGCAATAACTACGGTGGTCAGCGGCTTGACGGCGTGTAATATTGACATGCCTCAGCAGACAGACTCATCGTTTGAAACGATGACAGTGAAGAAATCAGACATTGAGCTGCCTTATAAGTTCAGTGCCAGGATGAAAGGTCAGAACGACGTAACGGTTACACCACAGGTTAGTGGCCAGTTGATGAAGATTTGTGTGGCTGAAGGTCAGCAGGTGAAGAAGGGACAGACGCTGTTCGTCATCGACTCCCGTAATGCCCAGCTGGAACTGGAGGCTGCTCAGGCTAATCTGCAGGCTGCCTTGGCCCAGGAGAACTCAGCTAAGCTGGAGTACGAGTCGAACAAGAACCTGTTTGACAAGAAAATCGTGAGCAGCTATATGCTGAACAACTCCGAGAACTCGTATAAGCAGGCGCAGGCATCGGTAGCTCAGGCACGTGCTGCCGTGAACCGTGCGAAGGTGAACCTGGGTTTCTGCACCATTACGGCTAATGTATCGGGCGTTATCGGCGAAATTCCTGTACGCACCGGTGACCAGGTGTCGCCAGCGATCCAGCTGACCATTCTGAGCGGCAACACAACGATGTATGCCGAGTTTTCGGTTACGGAGTCCATTGTCGAGGCAATGGTGCAGAACAGCATGAAAGCTGCCGATGTAGAGAAATATATTTCTAACCTGCCCCCGGCAACGTTTGTCATGAAAAACGGTACGGAGTATCCCCATCAGGGACGTGTTACCAGCTTGACGGGTGTCGTGAATGCCGCTACGGGCTCGCTGACGGCAAAGGTGTCGTTCCCCAACCCCGACGGCCATCTGTACTCCGGCATACAGGGTACGGTGGTGATGAACTTCGCCGAGAAGGATGTGATAGTCGTTCCCCAGAATGCTGTGGTACGTCTTCAGGACAAGTCGCAGGTTTACAAGGTTCAGGCCGACAGTACGGCCACCGCTGTTGAGGTGACAACAGAAGATGCCGGCAACGGTAAGGACTTTGTCATTCTCAGTGGCTTGAATGCCGGCGACAAGATCGTGACCGTCGGAGCCAACAACGTGACGGAAGGACAGAAGGTTTTGTTTCCTGAAGTGAAGAGTGAAGAATAATGTCGTTATATCGTCATAACGTTATATCGTAATTTTGTAATATGAAAAACAATATTTTCATTAATAAATACGTGATGGCGTGTGCCATCTCGATTGTGATAGCGCTGGTGGGCTATATCTCGATGAGCACGCTGGCAGTCGAGCAATATCCGGATATCGCACCGCCTACGGTGAGTGTCAACACCGCCTATTCCGGTGCTGACGAGAACACGGTGATGAAGTCGGTCATCCAGCCTCTGGAAGAGGCTATCAACGGTGTGCCCGACATGACCTACATGACGTCAAAGGCTGCCTCTGACGGTAGTGCTGATATTACTGTCTATTTTAAGCAGGGCACTGATCCCGACATGGCAACGGTCAATGTGCAGAACCGTGTGACCTCAGCACAGGCACTGCTGCCTGCCGACGTCATCAAGGTGGGTGTGAAGGTAGAGAAACGTCAGAACAACATTCTGCAGATCTTCGCCGTGAAGAGTGCCGATGGCAAGTACGACGAGGACTTCGTGTCGAACTACGTCGACATCAACATCAAGCCTCGACTGATGCGTATCACCGGTGTCGGTAACGTGCAGAGCCTGGGTAACACCTATGCTTTGCGCATCTGGCTGAAGCCCGACGTGATGGCACAGTATGGTCTGACGCCTAATGAGATCTTCGCAGCCATCGGCGGACAGAGTTTCGTGTCGGCCGTGGGTTCGCTGGGTGAGCAGTCGGAAAACTCTTACCAGTACTCGATGCAGTACAAGGGTACGCTGAAGACTGTCGAGGAGTTCAACGACATTGTATTGCGTACCAGCGGCGGCGGCATGCTGCACCTGAGCGATGTGGCCGAGGTGAAGATTGGTGCCATGAGTTACAACTTCACATCGAACATCCAGGATAAGCCGGGTGCTATGTTCATGGTGTTCGCGGCGCCGGGTGCCAATGCCACTCAGGTGAACGCCCGCATCAAGAAGGCCTTTGAGGAGGCGAAGTCTACGATGCCTGCCGGACTGGAGGTGGTGACCTTGATGACCAGTGACGACTTCCTTTTCGCGGCCATCCACAACGTGGTCGAGACACTCGTCATCGCCATCATCCTCGTTATTTTGGTGGTGTTCTTCTTCCTGCAGAACTTCAAGGCAACGATTATCCCCTCTATATCTATTATCGTATCATTGTTGGGTACCTTTGCCATCGTCTCGCTGGCAGGCTTCTCGCTGAACATCCTGACGCTGTTTGCACTGGTGCTGGCCATCGGTACGGTGGTGGATGACGCCATTGTTGTGGTCGAGGCCGTCATGGCGAAGATGGAGAGCGGCATCAGCGATGCCCGTGAAGCTACGCGCCAGGCCATGAGTGAGGTGTCGGTAGCCGTGGTATCGTGTACTTTGGTATTCATGGCGGTGTTCATCCCCGTGACCTTCATGCCAGGAACCTCAGGCACGTTCTTCACCCAGTTCGGTGTGACCATTGCCTCGTCCGTCGGTCTGTCGTGTGTATCAGCCCTGACGCTCTGTCCTGCTCTCTGCGCTATCATGATGCGCATCAAAGAAGGCAAGCAGGAAGGCAAGGGCCTGACTTATTACACGAGGAAGGCCTATACCGTCAGTTATAATGCTATCTACAACAAATACAGCAAAGCCGTCAAGAAGTTCATCAAGCGCCCCATCATAGCATGGAGTGTGTTGGCTGTGGCCGCCGTGCTGCTGGTGTTCTTCATGAAGAGCCTGCCATCGGGTCTTGTACCCCAGGAGGACCAGGGTGTGTTCTTGGCTGAGTTGCGTGCACCTGAAGGTACCACGCTGAAGCAGACCCGTGAGATGGTGAAACAAGTGGAGGCGAAGGTGAAGAAGATTCCTGAACTGGAGAGTTTTGCCGTATGCTGCGGCTACGGTATGTTCTCGGGTGCAGGTTCCAACTTCGCTACCCTTATTGTCCGTCTGAAGAACTGGGAAGAGCGTCCGGGCATGAACCACCTGCTGACGCTGGTCATGTATCGTTTCTACTTTGACTGCCAGGATATCAAGGACGTGCAGGTGATGCCCTTCGAGCTGCCTCAGATTCCCGGCTATGGTACTAGTAACAGTGTGAGTCTGGTGGTGGAAGACCCCACCGATGGAAACCTGTCGGAGTTTGCCAAGCAGACTGAGCACTTCCTGACCAAATTGTCTGAGCGTCCGGAGATTGCTTCCGCCATGTCGACGTATTCTGAGCGTTTCCCGAAATATCAGGTCGATGTCGATCCTGCCCAGTGCGACCGTGCCGGCGTAGCTCCCGCTGACGTACTCAATACGCTTGGAACCTTCTGCGGTGGTGCCTACATCGGTAACTTCAACCAGTTTGGTAAGGTTTACCGCATCATGGCAGCCGCCTCGCCCGAATACCGTCTTGACCCGTCGTCGCTGAACAACATCTTCGTGCAGGTGAAGGGCGGCAAAATGGCGCCCATCTCTGAGTTCGTCACACTGAAGGAGATTGTCGGTCCGCCAAGCATCGAGCACTTCAACCTGTTCCAGAGCTTATCCTGTTACATTACCACTGGTAGTGGCTACACCGAAGGCGATGCCCACAAAGCCATTGCCGAGGTGTTCAAGCAGGAGATGCCTTCAACGGCTACCTACGAGTATAGCGGCATGTCGCGCGAGTTGGAAGAGGCTGCAGGCTCTAATGCCACGTCCCTCATCTACGTCATTTGCGCCATCTTGATTTACCTCATCCTGGCATCTCTGTACAACTCGTGGTTCACACCGTTGGCCGTGCTGTTCAGCGTGCCTTTCGGACTGATGGGTGCCTTCATCTTTGCCTACTTCGGTAATATGTTGGGCCTGCCTGGCATGGACAACAACATCTACCTGCAGACGGGTGTCATCATGTTGATTGGTCTGTTGTCGAAGACGGCCATCCTGATTACCGAGTTCGCCACTGAGCGCCGTGCGCAGGGCATGACCATTAGCGATGCAGCCTTCGAGGCTTGTAAGGAGCGTCTGCGCCCCATCCTTATGACGGTGGCTACGATGATCATCGGTATGGTACCGCTTGTCATCGAAGGTGGAGCCGGTGCCAATGGTAACCGCGCCCTCGCCCTTGGTGTCATCGGCGGTATGTCCGTCGGCACCATCGCCCTGTTGTTCGTCGTGCCCGCCTTCTTCATCGTGTTCCAGAAGCTGCACGAGAAGTTCCAGGGACAACCAGTGAAAGTTGAGAGTGAGAGTAACGATGTCGTTATAACCGAATAACGGAATGTCGGAATATCGAAATGTCGAATTATCGAAAAGAAATTATGAAAATCAAGAAAATCATCGCAGTCGCAGTCGTGGGCATGACGCTCACGGGCTGCGGCATATATAATAAGTATGAGCAGAAGACGGAGTCGCCTGCCGATTTGTTTGGCTCTTCGCAGGACGTTCAGACACTCTCCAGTGGTGAGTCGCTGGCACAGATGTCGTGGCGCGAGTTCTTTACCGACCCCGTGTTGCAGCAGCTCATCGAGCAGGTGCTGGCCAATAATACCGACCTGAACTCCGCCCGCATCGCCGTGGAGAAGAGTGAGGCTTCGTTGAAGGCCGCTAAGTTGGCATACCTGCCGTCGCTTGCTCTCGCACCGCAGGGCACGCTGGCGAGCTTCGACAACAGTCCGGTCTCGAAGACCTATAATCTGCCACTGCAACTGTCGATGGACATCGACGTGTTCGGCTCCATCACCAACAAGAAACGTGCCGCCAAGGCAGTGCTCCTACAGGCTCAGATGCAGGAGGAGGCCATACGTGCCAACCTCGTCTCAACTACGGCCCAGCAGTACTTCCTGCTACAGGTGCTCGACCGCCAGTTGGAAATCCTGATACAGACAGACAGCCTGTGGAACGAATCACTTGAGACTGAGAAAGCACTCTGGGAAAACGGCAAGGCCTATAGCACTGCCGTCAACCAGATGGAGGCATCCTACCTGAACGTAAAGACGCAGATTGTCGACGTTCGCCGTAACATCCGTTCCGTCGAGAACGCCATCTGTCAGCTGCTGGCAGTCACTCCGCAGCATATCAATCGCCAGAAGTGGGGTAGTTCCATCCTGCATCATGCAGAGGCACAGGGCGACGCTGATCAGAAGATGTTTGACAACAAGTACCTGCATCTTGGCGTGCCAGCCATGATGCTCGAGAACCGCCCTGACATCCGTATGGCCAACCACGCCATGGAGGAGGCTTTCTACAACACGGCAGCTGCACGCTCAGCCTTCTATCCCAGCATCACGCTCAGTGGTAGTGCCGGATGGACCAACTCTGCCGGCAGTTACATCGTCGACCCAGGCAAGCTGCTGTGGAATGCGGTCGGCCAGCTCACACAGCCCATCTTTGCCCGTGGCAAGCTGATTGCCAACAAGAAGATAGCCACGCTCTCCGAGGAGGATTTGCAGAAGAAATACGTGCAGACGGTCATCAATGCCGGCAATCAGGTGAACGAAGCTATCGCTGACTGCCAGACAGCCCGTGAGAAACACGGCTACTTCCATCGCCAAGTGGAAGTGCTCTATGATGCCTACACTGGCACCCACGAGCTGATGGATAATGGTAAGGCCAGCTACCTCGAAGTGCTCACCGCTCAGGAAAGCCTGCTCAACGCCCAGCTTAGTGAGGCTATGAACATGTATGATGCTGCCAAGGCCGTCATCACACTTTACATTGCCCTTGGCGGCGGTACGAAGTAAACGGATTATTTAAGAATTTACACATAAAAGCTTAATTATGAGTAAGATAAAGACTATTGGCATTCTTACGTCGGGTGGTGATGCACCAGGCATGAATGCTGCCATCCGTGCCGTGACACGTGCGGGAATTTACAATTGTTTTAGAATCAAAGGCATCTATCGTGGTTACGACGGACTCATCAATGGTGAGGTGAAGGAATTTACCACTGAGGATGTCAGCGGCATCATCACCAGGGGTGGTACTATCCTGAAAACTGCCCGAAGCATGGAGTTCATGACTCGAGAAGGCCGGCAGAAGGCTTACGAGACTTGCCAGAAGGAGGAAATCGACGCTCTGGTGGTCATCGGCGGTAACGGCTCGCTGACGGGTGCCCGCGACTTCGCCATGGAGTATGATTTCACCTGTATCGGTCTGCCAGGAACAATTGATAACGACCTGTATGGAACGGATGCTACCATCGGTTACGACACAACGATGAACACCATCATGGAGTGTGTGGACAGAATCCGTGACACCGCCAATTCTCACGAGCGTATCTTCTTCGTCGAGGTGATGGGCCGTGATGCCGGATTCCTGGCACAGAACTGTGCCATAGCCTGTGGTGCGGAGGCTGCCATCGTGCCTGAGGAGTCGACTGACGTAGACCAACTGGCAGCATTCATGGGTCGCGGCATCCGTAAGTCGAAGAAGTCGTGCATCGTCATTGTCTCTGAGAGTCCCAAGTGTGGCGCTCTTTATTACGCCGACCGTGTGAAGAAGGAGTTCCCGAATTTCGACGTTCGCGTATCCATCCTTGGTCACCTGCAGCGTGGCGGCACTCCTTCTGCCCGCGACCGCATTCTGGCCAGCTGTACGGGTGTTGGAGCCATCGAGGCCATCATGCAGGGTCAGCGCAACGTCATGATTGGCGTGCGTAACAACGACATCGTCTATGTGCCCTTCTCGGAGTGTATCCGTACGGACAAACGATTCGATAAACGACTGATTACGGTGCTCGACGAGTTGAGCATATAAGAAAAGTATAAAGGTAAAAAAGTAAAATGGTATGATGATAAACAATAGAGGTGGACTGGTAAAAAAGGAGGTGAAATGGTTTTTACTCTTTTGCCTTTTTACCTTTTTACCTTTTACAGCAATGGCGCAGAAGAGTCCTGTGGGTATCGTTAGTGCACAGGACTCGGTAAAGGGGTTTCAGTTGGGTTTGATATCGTCTGTAGCAGTCGATGGCGGTCAAGGCCTGCAGTTGTCGGGTGTTTCAAATGCGTCGGCACACGTTTTTAACGGCTTGCAGCTGAGTAGTGTCAGCAATATTACCAGCGGCATGGACAAAGGCTTGCAGTTATCAGGTATTCTGAACGTCTCGTCGGGCATGATGCGTGGCTGGCAGTTGGGCGCCATCAACTATGCCGACTCGCTGAACGGTGTGCAGATTGGCTTGATTAATGCGGCCCGCAAGCATCCCCGCGGCTGGCAGATAGGACTGTTCAATGTGTCGTTCGACAGCATCGGCCATAAGATTGGTTTGGTGAATGTCAGTCCGATGACCAAAGTCGACTTAATGATGTATGGCGGTTCGTCAACCAAGGGAAATATTGCCATGCGTTGGCGCAACAAAAGTACTTACAATATTTTTGGTGTTGGAACGCATTTCATGGGACTCGATTCGAAGTTTTCGGGAGCCTTGTTCTATCGTCTTGGCCAATACTTTGATCTGTCGCCTAAATGGAGTTTGAGCGGTGACATAGGATACTATCATGTGGAAACCTTTCATAAGAATAGCGATGAAGGACCTGAGCGTTTGTACTCCCTTCAAGCCCGCATCAACGCAGACTACCGCATCAATAAGAAACTCGGTGCCTTTGCCTCAGTAGGTTGGGGACTTACGCGGTACTACGACCGCAACGAGACCTATCGTAACCGACCTTTGTTTGAATTGGGTCTGACTTATCGGGCTCAGCGCAATCAGGAAAGTAGTTGGAATGGTGTATGGGAGGATAAACGGAAGTCATACATAGCCACAGACTCTACAATGGCTCTGCTCGTGAAGAAGCACTATTGGCAGGCTGCTGCCGAAGTGACGGGCATCAACGTGGGTGTACAGCTATTCGACCGCTACGTCGCCAAGTCGGAGTTTGCCCAGACTACATTGAACAGCATCTGGCATAACTTCGAGACGGGTTTTGTGTGGGACAATGACTTCTTCATCACTAATCTGTTCCTGCATCCCTATCATGGCAACCTATACTTCAATGCTGCACGCACCAACGGGCTCACGTTCTGGGAGTCAGCTCCCTATGCCTTGGGAGGTTCGCTGATGTGGGAGTTGTTTGGTGAGACGGAACCACCTGCTATTAATGACATTTTTGCCACCAGTTGTGGCGGTATGGCCATCGGTGAAATGACTCACCGACTGAGTCTCACCTTGCTCGACGATCGTGAACGTGGATTCTCCCGTTTCCTGCGTGAGGCTGCTGCCGCTATCGTCAACCCCATTCAGGGACTGCACCGTATCATCAGTGGCGATGCTTGGCGAGTACGTCGCGACCATTATCGTTATCATGATTACAGTAGAATACCCATCGAAGGATCGGTGTCGCTGGGATGGCGCTATCTGGCTGATGACGGTGCTTTGTTCCGTGGCATTCATGCCCCGACAGTCAATCTGACCTTGATGTATGGCATACCCGTAGACGGTGAGCGCCATACAACACCCTACGATTTCTTCGACATCGAGATGAACATGGCTTTCGGAGGTGGACAGCCTCCCATCAACCAGCTTATGATTGTTGGACGTTTGTGGAGTACGCCTATTCTTGACAAGAAAGGCATGGCTGGTGAGTTTGGTATCTATCAGCACTTCAACTACTACGATTCGAAGCCCATCGAAGACGGTTCCGAGCTAACGCCATACCGTTTCAGCGAGGCTGCAGGTTTTGGCCCCGGCTTTATTCTCGCACTACCTAGAGCCGGTGCTATGTCGAAGTTAGAGCAGAGATTGTTCATCAGCGGCATTTTGCTGGGCGGTACTAAGAGCGACTATTTTAACGTCATTGAACGTGACTATAATATGGGTAGCGGATTCAGCATCAAGTCGAAGACACAAATTGAATTCGGACGTTTCGGACGCATTATGCTCAACGCCAAATATTTCCGCATCTATACTTGGAAAGGTTATGAGGACATCGATCTGCAACCCTTTATTGACGGAACCAAGGACTTGCACTACCTGAACGTACAGGGCGACCACGGCAATGCTGCCCTGCTGGTTATCAATCCCGTTCTGGAGCGACACTTCTCCAAGCAGTGGTCTATCTCATTGTCGGCTTCCTACTATTCGCGCCGTACCTTCTATAAATCTCATCCTAAGGTACATGCGAACACCTTTGAGACCAAGATAGGACTGACGTGCAGGCTGTAAACACAAAAAAAGTCCGGACATAACTGCTCGGACTTTCTTGAAATATCCTTTTACTGACGGATTACTTGTTCACCTGAAATTTAGTATCACCATCCTTAAAGAAGGCGTTAATCTGCTTGGCGGCAGCGATACCGGCATTGATGTTAGCCTCGGCTGTCTGAGCACCCATCTTCTTAGGAGTTGAGAAGTAACGGCCTTCGAATTTCTGGAATTCATCGTTGGTATCGGGCATGATGTCGGTGACGAACTTCAGGTCCTCACGCTCAGCCATCAACTTGATGAGACCTGCCTCGTCAATCACCTCCTTGCGAGCGGTGTTCACGAGAATGCCACCCTTCTTCATCTTACCTACCAAAGCGTAGTTGATGCTCTGCTTGGTCTCAGGAGTAGCGGGGATATGCAATGAAACGACGTCGCAGGTCTCGAAGAGCTTATCCTGACAGCAAACGGCATGAACACCAGCAGCCTCGATAACCTCTGCGGGGCAGAAAGCATCGTATGCATAAACGTCCATACCGAAGCCCTTGGCGATGCGGGCCACGTTGCGGCCAACATTACCGAAAGCGAGGATACCCAGCTTCTTACCCAACAGCTCAGAACCACTCTTGCCGTTGTAGAAACCACGAACGGCCATCACCAGCAAACCGAATACCAACTCAGCTACTGCGTTAGCGTTCTGACCAGGTGTGTTCTCGGCAACGACGTTATGGGCGGTGGCAGCGGCGAGGTCGATGTTATCGTATCCGGCACCGGCACGAACTACAATCTTCAACTGCTTGGCAGCGTCGAGGACCTCAGCATCTACCTTATCCGAACGGATGATGAGTGCGTCGGCATCCTTCACTGCGTCCAGCAACTGAGCCTTCTCAGTATATTTCTCGAGCAGCGCGAGCTCATTACCGGCTGCCTCTACTTCTGCCTTGATACCATTGACAGCAGCTGCTGCAAATGGCTTCTCTGTAGCTACAAGAATTTTCATGTTTTCTTAATTCTTAACTATTAATTCTTAATTAGTGCTGTGCCTCGAATTCCTTCATGCAAGCTACGAGGGCGTTGCAGCCTTCGATGGTCTGAGCGTTGTAGCAAGAAGCGCGGAAACCACCAACAGAACGGTGCCCCTTGACACCAACCATACCCTTCGATACGGCGAAGTCGAGGAAGTCCTTCTCGAGTTCCTGATACTCAGGAGCCATTACGAAGCAGAGGTTCATCAGTGAACGATCCTCAGCCTTGGCGGTACCCTGGAACATCTTGTTGCGGTCGATCTCGCCATAGACAATCTCTGCACGCTGTTTGGCCAACTTGTCCATAGCCTCGACACCACCATTCTTCTTAATCCAGCGGAGGGTCTCAAGAGCGCTGTAGATGGGTACTACAGGAGGCGTATTGAACATAGACCCCTTGTCGACGTGAGTGCGATAGTCGAGCATGGTAGGAATCTCACGCGGAGCCTTGCCCAGCTTTTCATCCTTCACGATGACAATGGTGACACCAGCCATAGCCAGATTCTTCTGAGCACCAGCATAGATGGCGTCGTACTTCTTCACATCGATAGGACGGCTGAAGATGTCTGATGACATATCGGCAATCAGAGGCACATTGACATCGAGGTCTTTACGGATTTCGGTACCGTAGATGGTGTTGTTCGTAGTGATGTGCAGATAGTCGGCATCAGCGGGAACAGTCCAGTCCTTAGGAATGAAAGTGTAGTTGGCATCAGCTGAAGAAGCCACCTCAACTACCTCACCGAAAAACTTAGCTTCCTTCATGGCCTTCTTTGCCCAAACACCAGTGTTCAGATAGGCAGCCTTCTTAATCAGGAAGTTGTAGGGAATCATGCAGAACTCGAGGCTTGCACCACCGCCGAGGAAGATAACGGAGTAGCCCTCGGGGATGTCGAGGAGCTCCTTCACGAGAGCTACAGCCTCGTCAACGACAGGCTGGAAATCCTTTGCACGGTGGCTGATCTCCATTAGAGAGAGACCTGAGCCGTTGAAATCAAGACACTGTTGAGCGGTCTTCTCGATAACTTCGCGAGGAAGCATCGAAGGACCGGCATTAAAGTTGTACTTCTTCATTTGATTGTTTTTTTTATTAAATGTTTGAAATTGTTTCTAAAATGTGGCGCGAAGTTACACTTTTTATTTCATTTGGCCAAATAATTAAGCAAGAATTAAGCAAATTATGTCATTTTGCTTGCTTTTTGTCAACTCGGCTTGGCAAAATCCCCGGCCATTAGTGTACTTCTTCTATGATGGTTTTGATGCCTTTAATTTTTTCACCCCGTGTCAGACGAAGCACCTGCTGCATTTTTTCACGCTTGACAGCAGCGTAGGTGTAGCGGTCTTTTACATCGATACGACCGATTTCATCGGCAGTCAGTTCGCCTTTCTTGCAGAGGAATCCCACAATGTCGCCCTTCGACAACTTGTCCTTCTTTCCTTTACCGATGTATAGGGTTCTCATGCGAGGCAAGGGAGCCTCGGTAAACTGCGATGGAATCGTAGTATATGGAACGACGTCGCCCTCAACAAAGTCGGGGATATGCTCCTGGTTGCTGAGAATGAAGAACGTGCGTCCTGTAGCGTCCCAGCGGGCTGTACGACCTACGCGGTGAATGTAACCTTGTTCGCTTTCAGGCAGGTGATAGTGAATGATGTTCTGAATGTTGGGAATATCGAGACCACGTGATGCTAAGTCGGTAGCCACGAGAACGGTGGCCGATCCGTTGCTGAAACGGTAGAGCTGATCCTCGCGCTGACACTGTTCAAGTCCACCATGAAAACAGCTGGTGGTGAAACCTTGTTCGACGAGATAACTGTTGACGCGTTCCACGGATTCACGATAGTTAAGGAACACGATGCTGCTGTCATCGCCAAAGCTTAACAGAAGTTGCCGTAGTGTTTCCAGTTTGTCTTTATGGGGACTGTGAACCTCGTAGAGAGTGATGCGCTCAGGGGCTTGTTCCTCCTCAGGGAGAAAATCTATCAGCGTGCCCTTCTTCGACATGTTGACAAACTGAGGAATCTGTTCGGCATTGGTGGCCGAAAGCAGAATACGACGCTGAAGACCTGGCAGATTCTTTATGAGGCGCTGCATCTCGGTCTGGAAGCCCATCTCAAGGCATTTGTCGAATTCGTCGATGATGAGGTAGCGAATGTTGTAGCGTGAGATATTCTCCTTGTCGAGGTGGTCGTTCAGACGTCCTGGAGTTCCAAAGACTATCTGTGGACGGACATCATTGATGACGCGGTGTTCATCCATAGCCGCACGTCCGCCATAGCATGCGGAAGAACGAATGCCACATCCCATACTATGCAGTACCTGGTGCGACTGGAGAGCCAGTTCGCGGCCCGGAGTGACGACCAATGCTTGGACGTCGTCCACAGAAACATCGATGAGTTGCATCATTGGCAGGAGGTAGGCCAGCGTCTTGCCGGATCCGGTTGGTGACAACAAAACGACATCACCGTCGGTGCCAGTGATGGCTTCGGCGGCGTGTTGCTGCATCTCGTTAAGTTCAACGATGCGGAGTTTTGTCAGAATCTTCTGGATGTCCATTCCTCACATCTTACATCAGACCGCTTACTTCTTTTCGTCCTTCTTTTCTTCTTTCTTGGCAGGAGTTTTCTTGTAGCGCTTGTTCAAACCGTTGATGACATCATTGGTGATGTCAAAACGCTTGGCAGCATATAGAATATTGTCGCCCTGTTTGGTCAGAATGAGGTCAAACTTCTTGTCTTCGTTGTAAGCAGCGAGGAAATTCATTAGAGAGTCACGTAGGGCCTCGTTGTACTTTTGGGTCTCTTGGGCAAGTTCGTTTTCCAAACGGCCTTGCAACTCTTGCAGACTTTGCTGCTGGCGTTGGATGGCAGCCTGCTGGCTCTCAGCCTGCTCACGAGAGGTGAAACCATTGTTCTGCAGCTTCTGCTGGAAATTGGCTGCAGCATTCTGCAACTGCTGACCTTTCTGGTTCAGCGTGTTACGGGCGTTGTTGCTCTTCTTCTGAAGGGTCAGGGTGAACTCTTTGCAGAATTCATACTGCGTCATCAACGAGTCAACCTCAACATAAGCAATCTTCACACCACCTGCTGCACTGTTGTCAGCAGCTGCGGGTTGTTCATCCATCTTGGGGCTTGCATTGTTGCAAGAGGCCAGTGCCAATACGGCACCTGCAGCCATCATCATGTACTTGTTCATTGTTTCTGTTCTTTTTATTTTTCGTTATTTCAAAATTTCGAGTTTTCGTTATTCCGATTTCTCATTGACGGCAAATCTGCTCTTGGTGCGCATTTCGCGGTCCTGGTCCATGACGCAGTGTATGCCGCGTTCTTTCATGGCCTGACTGTCGTGGATATGCTGCGATGAGAAGGTGCCATTTTTGCGAAAAAGCACTTTCACAAGCAAAAAAGCCATGCCAATAGCAATTATTAACGCACTTGATAGCAGTATTTTCGTCATAAATGATTAACTTTGCGTGCAAATTCGCCTGCAAAGGTACAAAATAAAGATTAAACACGAGATATGAAACAACAAAATAATTATTAATTATGAATAAAAGTGAGTTAAAACCTGCTGTTGTCTTCGAGCAATTTGCGAAGATTAACCAAATTCCGCGTCCTTCGAAGCGCGAAGAGAAGATGATTGCGTATCTGAAAGAGTGGGGTGTAAGCCATGGATTGGATACGAAAGTAGACGAAACGGGTAATGTCATTATTCGCAAGGGTGCCACACCAGGCATGGAAAACCGTAAGACGGTGATTCTGCAGAGCCACATGGATATGGTATGCGATAAACTGGTTGACTATGAGATTGACTTTGATAATGATCCCATCAAAACCTATATCGATGGAGAATGGCTGACAGCCGAGGGTACGACGCTGGGTGCCGACGACGGTATCGGCTGTGCGATGGAGCTGGCATTGTTAGCATCAGATGACATTGAGCATGGTCCTATTGAATGTGTGTTTACCCGTGACGAAGAAACAGGTCTGACGGGTGCCGAAGGCATGAAGGCTGGTTTTATGAAGGGTGACTATCTGATCAATCTCGACTCAGAGGATGAAGGTGAGATTTTTGTTTCGTGTGCCGGCGGACGTAATACAACAGCCCGTTTCTCGTTTAAGAAAGTGGTTGCACCTGCCGGTTTGTTCTTTCTCCGTGCGCAGTTGAAAGGTTTAGTGGGTGGCCATTCTGGTGACGACATCAACAAGCAGCGTGCCAACGCCATCAAACAGTTGGGTCGTTTCCTGTATCAGACCATCAATAAATATGAAGGCGTTCGACTGGCTCAGTTCAATAGCGGTAAGATGCATAATGCCATTCCTCGTGATGGTATGTTTGTGATTGCTGTTCCCAACGAATTGAAGGAAAATGTGAAGGCCGACTGGAACATTTTTGCCTCTCAGGTGGAGGAAGAATTCTGCGTGACAGATACACAGATGGTGTGGACGATGGAGTCGACAGAGGCTGAGCCTGTCATTGAGAGTGGGGTAGCGCGTAACTTTATTTTTGCCCTGCAGGCTGTGGACAATGGTATCTACGCTATCTGCCAGGATCCTGCATTGAACGGGATGGTGGAGACATCGAGTAATATTGCCAGTATCGAGACTTCCGACACAGAAATAAAGATTGTTTCATCACAACGAAGCAATGTGATGTCGAACCTCGATAATATGTGTGCCACCATTGGTGCCTGCTTCCGTTTGGCAGGCGCAGAGGTGAAGTATTCAGACGGCTATCCTGCCTGGAAGATGCGCTCGAATAGTGATTTGCAACGTATAGTCAAGGAATCATACGTAAAACTGTTTGGCAAAGAGCCCATAGTACGCGGTATTCACGCAGGACTTGAGTGCGGACTGTTCTCGGAGCGTTATCCCAACCTCGACATGGTTTCGTTCGGTCCTACGTTGCGTTTCGTGCATACACCCGACGAGCGCCTGCATATTCCAACCGTACAGATGGTGTGGGATCACCTGATTGACGTGCTGAAGCAGATTCCGGAGAAGAAGTAAGAATTAAGAGGTTAGATAGAGCCCTACTGTCATTCGTGATGGTAGGGTTCTCCTTTGATGATAGTGCAAGCACGGTAAATCTGTTCGGTGAAAGTAAGACGAATCATCTGGTGGGAGAATGTCATTTTAGAAAGCGATACTTGCTCGTTGGCACGTGCATAGACATCCTTTGAGAAACCGTAAGGACCACCGATGACGAAAACCAACCGACGGGCAGTAATTTGCTTCTGTTCCAGCCAACGGGCAAAATCTATGCTTCGATACTCTTTACCATGTTCGTCGAGAAGTACGACTACATCGGAGGGTTGTAACTGTTTGATGATGAGCTCACCTTCGGATTGCTTCTGCTGTTCCTCGCTCAGATTCTTGGTATTTTTCAACTCGGGAATGGTCAATACGTCGAAAGGCATGTAGTGATTAATGCGTTCTACATAGTCATTGATGCCAACAATAAAGTGCTTGTTCGTGGTCTTCCCAACTTGAATCAATACGGTTTTCATTTCTTACATTGTCCATTTCACCTCTTACCTTGTAGAATGGAACCCTTCGAGGTTGACATAGCGGCGTTTCATCATGCGGCGGTAGATGTTGCGAAGCCACCAACTCTCGGTGAGTGTAAAGGCTGCACCGATGATAATGAGGGTGATATAAGCCATATTCTCACTGAAGATGGCTTGTAGCAGCAATACCAAGATGACGGGGACGAACATCGCCACCATCGACGCAATACCCTGCCATTTGTTTTCCATCTGGTTCTTGCCAGTAATTTTGTCGTTGAGTGGTAGCGTCTGTTTGTTCCATATAGCCAGTTGGAACAGCATGAAATAGACGGGCCCTGTAGCCGTCAGTAGATAGGCCAGTATCATGAGTATGGTGAACTTTCCTGTGAATACGGGAATAAGTGTGATAATCATGGGCAACAGCAGCACAACACAGTAGAAATAGTATTTGGCGCGAAGCAATGTCAAGATGTTCTCCTTGTGAACCATCAATAGGTCGATATAATTGCCCTCGGGACACATAATCTTAACAAGATTGGCCGATCCGAAAAAGATGAAGGCATAAAGGCAGAAGAAGTTCCGCTCGAAAGAAGTCTTATAGATGTCTAAAAAGGCTATGCACAATGAGAATATCGTAGGAAGTATGACGGCCTGTAGGAAACGCGTTCGGATAGCCTTGTTACGAAGGACGCTCTTGATTTCAAGCTTCAAGTATTCGCCGATTTGTCCGAAGCGGTCGAGGGCGGTAAACTGTGACACATGCTTGAGCTTAGACTTCTCTTTCGTTGAGATTTCATCGTAGACTAGGTGCATCTGTAGATACCGGTTAACGACAAAGAGTATGACAAACAGGACGGCAAAGAGCAGGAAAAGCCACCATAGTGAATTCATTTGGTCAACGATGCTCTCGATGAAATCGGTATATTTGTCAAGAAGATGGTCGGGTAACAGGAAGAACGGTCCAATTAGGAGTCCGTAGAATGCTGCAGGCAATGCCCACCAGAACATGTTTTGGTTGATGAGTGTGCGTACAAGCAGATACCATTGACTGTTGACGACCACCATCAGATGGAGCAACAGCAGCATGCCAATGGCTGCCCAGAATGTCACTCCGCCACACCATACAATGAAAATATAAGGCAGGAAAATAACCATCCAAAACAGATTTCCGAGGTCTAATACCTGATTGACGAGGAAACATTCGATGGCCGTATATTTACTGATAGGGGTTAGTAGGTATGGTTTGACCAACATCATTGGTGTCTGTTGGGTCATAAAACGCATGCCGAAATCAAGAATCAGTAGGAACGGCATGATGTATAACAGCATCTCGGGGGTGTCTTCCTTTGCTGCTAACCAGCCAAAAAAGGTTCCAAGTGCTATGAATTCAATGGCTAAGATGCTGGCCATGATGTAGCCGAACAACTTGCTGTACTGGTTCGCTTCAAACATCGGGTTGCGCTTTGCACTGAGCTTGGTGTTCTTGCGCAACAGGAAAAAGAGTCTAATCTTGTTCATCGGAGGTCGATTACTTCTGCTGTGGGAAAGTCTTTAGAGTTAAAATGGAAGATTCCATCGGACAGATTGGCCTTTTTGAGGTTTGAAACCTCAATGGTGTTCCAACCTTTCGGATGTTTGATGCGGATTTCCGTTGGAATGTAGGTTTTTGGATTAACGGTAATATACATCTCCTGCACAGACCTTTTCTTATCTGTCGCTGTCAAGTGTACTTCGTAGTTGTTGCCCTTCTTTGCCAAAGTGCTATTATATCCCTTCTTATACATATATATAAAATTATAGGGATTCAGCGCCTGCAATTGTGATTCGTTAGGGTTTGACATGTTCACTTCGTCGTTTTTCCTGATATATGACCATTGTGTCTTCCCATCAAACCAAATGATGACATCTGGAGTCATAATCTGAAACTTCTTTCCTTTGATGTTGATGGTACCCTTGTCGTTCATCTGCCCTCCCTTGAGGGTAAACGAAGCCGTTATACCTGACTTGTTGGAAACAGCTGCAGCAGCCTTGTCCAATACTTCTTTGGCCGTCTGGCCATACGATGCTACTGCTATTAGCAGTGCCAAAATAATTATCCTTAACCTCTCCATAATGATAATAAATTCTCGAGACTATTTTCGTCGGTGATTAATACTTCGCGGGGTTTTGAGCCATGGGCAGCTCCGACAATACCTGCCTTTTCCAGCTGATCCATCAAGCGACCTGCACGGTTATAGCCAATAGCGAATTTCCGTTGAATCAAACTGGTGCTTCCGCTCTGTTCGCGAACGATGAGACGGGCGGCATCCTCGAACATAGGATCAAGATGCTGCATATCAACGTCACGACTCTCGCTACCTTCGCCATCATCAGTATCCGGTTCGGGCAGTTCGAAGGCCGACAGATAACCTTGCTGATCGGATATGAACTTGTTGATGCGCTCCACCTCAGGTGTATCGACAAATGCACACTGTACGCGAACGGGTTCTCCGCCATTCAGATAGAGCATATCACCACGACCTACCAATTGTTGGGCACCGGGACGATCCAATATAGTACGCGAGTCGATCATGGCACCCACGCGGAAAGCAATACGGCTGGGGAAGTTGGCCTTGATGGTACCCGTAATGATGTTTGTTGTTGGACGCTGAGTGGCAATGATCATGTGGATGCCCACGGCACGTGCTAACTGGGCAATACGTGCAATTGGCAACTCAACTTCCTTGCCGGCCGTCATAATCAGGTCACCAAACTCATCGATAACCACTACGATATAGGGCATAAACTTGTGACCATGCTCCGGATTCAGTTGACGGTCAATGAATTTCTTGTTATACTCCTTAATGTTACGAGCTTGTGCCATCTTTAGCAGGTCGTAGCGTGTATCCATCTCCTTACAAAGCGAGTTCAATGTATGAATCACCTTTGTAACGTCAGTAATGATAGGTTCAGAGTCATCATCTGGAATCTTGGCAAGGAAGTGCTTCTCAATAGAAGCGTAGACACTGAACTCCACTTTCTTCGGATCGACGAGTACAATCTTCAATTCGGCGGGGTGCTTCTTGTATAACAAGGAGGTGATGATGGCGTTCAGCCCGACCGACTTACCTTGTCCGGTAGCACCTGCCACGAGTAAGTGAGGCGCCTTGGCCAAATCGAACATAAAGACCTCGTTGGTAATGGTTTTACCAACGGCACAAGGTAATTCCATTGTTGTTTCTTGGAACTTCTTCGAATTTAAGATGGATTCCATAGAAACGGTGGCGGGTTTGGCATTTGGAACCTCAATACCAATGGTTCCCTTACCGGGAATCGGAGCTATTATACGGATACCCAGTGCCGAAAGGCTCAGTGCAATATCATCCTCCAGATTACGAATTCTTGAAATGCGGACACCAGGGGCAGGGGTAATCTCGTAAAGCGTTATGGTCGGACCTACGGTAGCCTTGATGCTGCTGATCTCAACACCAAAGTTGCGTAATACCTCGACTATGCGGTTTTTGTTACGCGTCTGCTCCTCCATATCGATATAGGGCTTGCCGTCGCTTTCGTATTTCTGTAACAGGTCGAGGGTGGGATAGTGGTAGTTTTCCAAGTCGCGCTTGGGGTCATAAGGCGTCGAAAGGTCGCCATAGTTATCGGATAGGGTCTTTCCTGCGGCTTTTTCTTCCTTCTCGCCCGTTTCAACAGTCATTTCTAAGTCCTCAGAGTCGGTCTCTTTTGCTTGCTCGGTGTATTCATTGTCTTCGGATTTCTCGGTAAGACCAGATAATTCAGTAACACCTGGGGAATCAATATCGTCAAACTCTACCGTTTGCGTCTCGGGATTGTCGAATACGGTGGGATCCTCCACAATGTTATCCGTCGTACTTTGTTCGCTGTCGCCTCCACCGATATTGATAGTCATTGGAATGCTCTTTAGATAATGAAAGGGATTCATCATCTTGCGGAGGATGATGACGGTTTCCATGCTAAGGTAAACTAAAAAGGCAATAGCTGTCAGAGCGAGAATTGCCGTCAGACCGGGTGTGCCGATGAACCCTTCTATCTGCTGACAAATGGCCAACCCGTGGTCTCCTCCTGGATTGTAGCAGGCATTCTCAAAAAAAGGAGCCAGAAACTTAGCCATCGTGACAGATGCCCATATCATGATGATAGTCAGACACATAAACCACTTTGGCAGGTTTATCTTATAGGCTCGCATCATATTAACGGCCAGCAACAGCAGGAATGTTGGAATCAGAAATGCAGCAAATCCGAAACAGCGTTTGATGAAGAACCATGAAGCATAGGCACCAATACTTCCACAGGCGTTCTGGAACTCATGGTGTTCGTTAAGAATCTCACCTTCTTTTGGCGTTTCTATGAGACTCTGATCTGCCGAGCCAGTTACGAAGTACGATACAAATGCCCATATCAGATAACCTGCAATGAAGAGCAGCAGGAAACCTAACACAAAATTGATACGCTCGTTGTGGAATATATTGTTAAAGCCTAATGCCTCAGCAAAAGACGAGGTCTTCTTCTCTGAGGTTTTGTTGGATTTTTTCTTTGCCATATTGTTATTTCAATAATTACAATTTGCAAAATTACGAATAAATTCTTAGATGTCATCATAAAATGGCAGTTTTTTTAATTTTATTTGGTTTTTCTCTCACTTATTCGTACCTTTGCACCCCGAATGATGAAAACATTATATAGCAAATACGATAAAACGAGAATTGCACAGCTTCCTCGTGCACTTTTCGAGGGTCGTATCGTGGTGATTCTGACGGAGCGTGATGCTCAAAAAGCTGTCAGTTATTTGTTGTCGCAACCGATTCTGGGTGTTGATACAGAAACACGTCCATCTTTCAAGAAAGGACAAATGCACCAGGTGGCTCTTCTGCAAGTGTCTTCACACGATGTCTGTTTTCTGTTCCGTCTGAATCAGCTAAGACTCTCTCCGTCAGTCAAGCAACTGCTAGAGGATACAACGGTACCCAAGATAGGATTGTCGTTACGCGATGACCTGAATTCGCTTCATAAATTAGGCGATTTCACCGCAGGAAGTTTTGTGGACTTGCAAGATCATGTTCGAGAAATCGGTGTCGAGGATATGAGTCTGCAGAAGCTGTATGCTAATTTTTTTGCACAGCGCATATCGAAAAGGGAACAGCTAACTAATTGGGAGGCTGATGTCTTGAATGACAAGCAAAAACTGTATGCCGCAACCGATGCATGGTCATGCATCATGCTTTACGAAGAACTGATGCGGCTGGAACATACTGGTGAATATGAACTGATAAAAGTGATAGATGATGTACAAAGTAATCAGGCTTAAACGGGGTAAGGATGAGAGTTTAAAAAGATTTCATCCATGGGTATTCTCTGGTGCTATTGCCAGCATCGAAGAGGGAATCTCCGAGGGTGATGTGGTACGTGTTATAACCCATTCTGGCGATTTCATAGCCATTGGACATTATCAAGAAGGTTCTATTGCTGTTCGAGTACTATCGTTCTCTGATGTCACTATAGATGCAGATTTTTGGTATTCCCGTTTGCGTTCTGCTCTCCATATGCGTCAAGCAATCGGTGTTGCTGATAATACTCAAAACAATACTTATCGTTTAGTTCATGGAGAAGGCGACCATTTGCCTGGATTGATAATTGATGTATATGGTCAGACGGTAGTTATGCAGGCTCATTCCGTAGGTATGCATATTTGCCGCAAAGCTATTGCTCAAGCAATAGTAATTGTGATGGAATCGCGCATTTCACATATTTATTATAAGAGTGAGACGACGCTTCCCTTTATGACTGCCGACGATATGAATGGTTTTCTTGTTGGTGGCTCTGAGGATAATATCGCAACAGAAAACGGCTTAAAATTTCGTGTCGATTGGTTGAAAGGTCAGAAGACAGGTTTCTTTGTTGACCAACGCGAAAATCGTTCGTTGCTGGAGAAATTTGCAAAGTACAAGCGTGTGCTAAACATGTTCTGCTATACGGGTGGCTTCTCGTTCTATGCTATGCGAGGCGGTGCTGAGCTGGTGCATAGCGTGGACAGTTCGGCTAAGGCTATTGAACTGACCAAGCAGAACGTGGAACTCAATTTCCCTGACGACCCACGTCACGAGGCGTTTTGCGAAGATGCCTTCAGATTCTTGGAGAGTATTGGAAAGCCAATATCCAATAGTCAACAGCCAACAGCCAGCTACAATCTCATTATTCTTGACCCGCCTGCCTTTGCCAAGCACCGTGGGGCTTTGCACAATGCGCTGAAAGGTTATACACGTTTGAATCAGAAGGCCTTCGAGAAAATAGAAAAGGGTGGCATATTGTTTACGTTCTCTTGTTCTCAGGTGGTTACAAAGGACCATTTCCGTAATGCTGTATTTACGGCAGCTGCTCTGGCCAAGCGTAAGGTGCGCATTCTTCATCAGTTGCATCAGCCTGCCGATCATCCCATCAATATCTATCATCCTGAAGGTGAATATCTGAAAGGACTGGTGCTCTATGTGGAGTAAGGTAGATAGTTATATTCGAAAATATAAGCTCCTTGATTTCAGAGAATTATATCTTGTAGCTTTAAGCGGAGGTGCAGACAGTGTCGCCCTGTTGGTAATGTTGCGTGAGAATGGCTATCGTGTTCATGCGGCTCATTGTAACTTTCATCTTCGCGGTGATGAGTCTGATCGTGACGAAGCATTTTGTGTGTCGTTGTGCGAGAGGCTTGGCATCGAGTTGCACCGTGTACATTTTGATACGCGTACCTATGCCGAACTACATAAGGTTAGTATTGAAATGGCTGCCCGTGAATTACGCTACAAGTGGTTTGAACAGCTTCGTGCAGACATCGGAGCTGCAGGAATCTGCGTAGCTCATCATCGTGACGATTCTGTGGAAACGGTACTGATGAATCTTGTAAGGGGGACGGGATTGCGTGGATTGTGTGGCATCCAACCTCGTAATGGCTTTGTTCTGCGTCCACTGCTAGATGTTTCAAGAGAGGATATCGAGGCTTATTTGGCGGCAAAAGGTCAGAAGTACGTAACTGACAGAACCAATTTGGTGGATGATGTGATGCGAAACAAGATCCGTCTGAACATCCTTCCTATACTTCGTGAACTTAATCCTGCTGTTTCTGAGAATATTCAACATACCGCTGAGCATCTGACTGAGGCGCAAAGAGTTTTGGATGGAATAACGGAGCTCTATAAAAACCGTAAGTTATTAGATTTAAACGAACTAACTAAATATAGTTCAAGTGAATATATCATTTTTGAGTGGCTAAAATACTACGGTTTTAACGGGAATCAGATAGGCCAGATAATGAATGCAGAAACAGGTAGTATCTTTACTTCGCCAACAGGTAATGACCTTTTGGTAGATCGTCGGCGTCTTATCGTGGAACCATCGATGAAACCGATGAAAAATATGGTGATTCCTGAAACAGGTAAGTATATAATAGGTGATAATTCTATCAAGGTCCGCTATTGTACTCCATATATATCAAAGAAAAGCCATGTGGCTACCTTCGATTCTGCTCAGGTGCATTTTCCGCTCACAGTAAGAAGAGTGGAAGTGGGTGATCGGATGATTCCTTTTGGCTTGAAAGGTAGCAAATTGTTGAGCAATCTGATGACCGACCTGAAGATGACGCTGTTCGAGAAGCGACGCCAGTTAGTCGTTGTGGATGCTCAAGGAATTATTGTCTGGGCTGTAGGATTGCGTACTGACCAGCGTGTAGCCGTGACCGAAAGGACCACCGAAGTATTGGAAATAGCCTTCAACTGATTGCCACAAGGCGTTTGTGGTTCTTTTTCTTTTTTAAAAAATGCAAAATCTTTGCGGGTTTTCGAATTTTTTTGTATCTTTGCAGTCATTACTGCGAGAAATAAAGACAGTTTATTATTTATCAATAAGAAAAAAGTATCATTTATGAGCCAAAAAAGAGTTTACCTCTTCGGAAATGGTAAGGCCGAAGGTAATGCAAAAATGCGTGAGGAACTTGGTGGTAAGGGTGCAAACCTTGCTGAGATGAACCTGATTGGTGTTCCCGTTCCTCCAGGTTTCACAATCACAACCGATTGTTGTAATGAGTACTATCAGGTTGGTCAGCAGAAGATTATGGAGCTGCTGAACGATGACGTGATGGCTGCTGTGAAGCACATTGAGGTGCTGATGAACTCTAAATTCGGTGACAAGGAGAATCCGCTGCTTGTTTCTGTACGTTCTGGTGCCCGTGCTTCTATGCCTGGTATGATGGATACCATCCTGAACCTCGGTCTGAACGATGAGGTTGCCGAGGGTATGGTTAAGAAGACCAACAATCCTCACTTCGTTTACGACTCATATCGTCGTTTCGTTCAAATGTATGGCGACGTGGTGCTCGAGATGAAGCCTGTGAACAAGACCGATATCGATCCGTTCGAGGAGATTATCGAGGGTGTAAAGAAGGAGAGCGGTGTAGTTCTCGACAAAGACCTCTCTGTTGACGACTTGAAGAAGTTGGTTAAGTTGTTCAAAGCTGCCATCAAAGAGCGTACTGGTAAGGAATTCCCCAACGATCCTATTGAGCAGCTCTGGGGTGCTATTTGTGCTGTGTTCCGTTCTTGGATGAACGAGCGTGCTATCCTCTATCGTAAGATGGAAGGAATCCCCGACGAGTGGGGTACAGCCGTATCAGTAATGGCTATGGTATTCGGTAACATGGGTGACACCTCTGCTACTGGTGTATGCTTCAGCCGTGATGCCGCTAACGGTGAGAACCTGTTCAACGGTGAGTATCTGGTTAACGCTCAGGGTGAGGACGTTGTGGCTGGTATCCGTACTCCACAGCAGATCACGAAGATTGGCTCTCAGCGCTGGGCTGAGCGTGCTGGCATCTCTGAGGAGGAGCGCGTAGCCAAGTATCCTTCTATGGAGGAAGCTATGCCTGAGATCTATGCTGAGCTGAATGGTATCCAGGACAAACTGGAGCACCACTATCACGATATGCAGGATATGGAGTTCACCGTTCAGGAGGGCAAGCTTTGGTTCCTCCAGACACGTAACGGTAAGCGTACTGGTGCCGCTATGGTAAAGATTGCCATCGACCTGCTGCACGAGGGTATGATTGACGAGAAGACCGCCATCATGCGCTGCGAGCCTCAGAAGCTCGACGAGCTGCTGCACCCCATATTCGATAAGAAGGCTCTGTCTGCCGCTAAGGTTATTGCTCAGGGTCTGCCTGCTTCTCCTGGTGCAGCCTGCGGTCAGATTGTATTCCACGCTGACGACGCTAAGGAGTGGCACGAGAATGGTCACAAGGTAGTGCTCGTACGTATCGAGACTTCTCCTGAGGATCTCGCTGGTATGGCTGCTGCCGAGGGTATCCTGACCGCTCGTGGTGGTATGACCTCTCACGCTGCCGTTGTGGCTCGTGGTATGGGTAAGTGCTGCGTATACAAGGACAAGACTGTCGAGATTGATGGTACGGTATACAAGGAGGGTGACTACATCTCTCTGAACGGTACTACTGGTCAGGTTTACGCTGGCGAGGTTCCCACCAAGGCTGCTGAACTGTCTGGCGACTTCAAGGAGCTGATGGACCTCTGCGACAAGTACACCAAGCTGCAGGTTCGTACCAATGCTGATACTCCTCACGATGCACAGGTTGCTCGCGCTTTCGGTGCTAAGGGTATCGGTCTGACACGTACCGAGCACATGTTCTTCGAAGATCAGAAGATCGTTGCTATGCGTGAGATGATTCTCGCTGACAGTGTTTCTGGTCGTGAGAAGGCTCTTGCTAAGCTGCTGCCTTACCAGAAGGCTGACTTCAAGGGTATCCTCGAGGCTATGGACGGTCTGCCCGTGAACATCCGTCTGCTCGATCCTCCTCTCCACGAGTTCGTTCCCCACGATCTGGCTGGTCAGGAGACGATG